>JAOTXT010000026.1 GCA_029862205.1 Paracoccaceae bacterium | reverse complement strand
TGACCGTGGCGATCACCTCGATCGAGGATGGCGGCATCGAGGTCGAGTACGACGGAATGAAGGGCTTCATCCGGCGCTCCGACCTCAGCCGCGACCGGGCCGAACAACGGCCAGAGCGGTTCTCGGTCGGCGACCGGGTCGATGCCAAGATCACCAATATCGACAAGCAGTCGCGCAAGATGACGTTCTCGATCAAGGCGCGCGAGATTGCCGACGAAAAGGAGGCGGTCGAACAATTCGGCTCGTCCGACTCGGGCGCTTCGCTGGGCGACATCTTGGGCGCCGCTCTGAAGCAGCAGAACGACGACTGAACCGCCTCGCGACGCGGTTGAGACCGTTGCTGATACTGGACGGCGCCGGAAGCGGCGCCGTTCTGCTTTTACGAGAGACCGATTCGCTGAACAGCCGCTTAGTGCCCTGTGAGTCGCGGGGCAACGTCCTGTGAGTCGCGCGAGCGGCGGCGGATTGAGGCCGATTCTCTGCCGCGCAGGCCATTTATATGTTATTATCCAATGGGAAGAGGCCTCTGCGGCGTTGACGCAGGGCGATCTCGCGTGACAGCTTTATGGTTTGAACAGGGACTCTCAAGAATCACAACAACAGGATCAACCGGGGGATGGAATGATAAAGTCGGAACTGATCCAGCAGATTGCTGAAGACAACCCCCATTTGTATCAGCGGGATGTCGAGCGTATTGTATCGACGCTCTTCGAAGAGATCACCGCGGCACTGGCCCGGGGCGACCGGGTCGAGTTGCGTGGGTTCGGCGCGTTTTCGGTGAAGCAGCGAGACGCCCGGATGGGCCGCAACCCGCGCACCGGCGAATCGGTGCCGGTGCCCGAGAAGGCGGTGCCCTTCTTCAAGGCCGGTAAGGAATTGCGTGAGCGCATGAACGGTCGCGGCTGACCGTTCGGCAAAGGAACGGGAACGCATGCAAACCATCAAGATGGCCATTTTGGGCGTGATCGCGGCGGCGCTGATCCTGGTGGGCGTCGCCAACATGGCGTCGGTCGATCTCTACCTGGTACCGGTGCCGTTGTTCGGGGACGTCTACAGCATCAAAGGCATTCCGCTGGCGGTCGTGATCCTGGCGGCGGTTCTGGTTGGAATCGTCGTCGGCCTGGTCATCGAATGGCTGCGCGAATACAAGCATCGGCGCACGGCAGACCAGAAGCGTCGCGAGATCGTGGCGCTGCGCCAGGAAATCTCGCGCCTGCGCTCGAAGCTGGGCACTGACGCGGACGACTTGCCGAACATCCCGGCCGTCTGAGGCAGCTGGGGCGTTTTTGGGGCGTCGATGAAAGTCAAGATCTGCGGACTGACTACCGCCGAGGCGGTGGCCCATGCGGCGCGCGAAGGCGCGGACTACTTGGGCTTTGTCTTCTATCCTCGCTCTCCCCGGTCCCTAGAGCTGGAGACAGCCGCGAGGCTGGCGGGAGCCGCGCCCGTGGGGCCGATCAAGGTGGCATTGATTGTGGACGCCGACGACGCGTTCCTTGACAGGCTGACCGCCGAGGTTCCCGTCGATATGCTGCAGCTTCATGGCCACGAGGCCCCCGAACGGGTGGCCGAGATACGCAATCGTTTTGGCCTACCCGTCATGAAGGCGATCGGCGTCGCCAAGCCAAGCGACGTAGACCGGATCGCCGCCTACGAGGCGGTGGCCGATCAGCTTTTGATCGATGCGAAGCCACCGGACGACCCCAGTTACCTGCCGGGCGGCAATGCGCTGAGTTTCGACTGGCGGCTGATCGCCGGGCGCACATGGGCACGGCCCTGGATGCTGGCTGGCGGCTTGCGGCCCGAGACGGTCGCCGAGGCGGCGCGCCTGACAGGCGCCACCCAGTTCGATGTCTCCTCGGGCGTCGAAAGCGCGCCGGGGGTGAAGGACTTGGGCTTGATCACCCAGTTCATCCGCGCCGTTCGGGAAGCAGAGCCTGTCGCCTGATGCGCATCCGCGAGGCGACCCGCGCTGATATCGGCGCAATCGTTGCGCTGCTGTCCGATGACGGCCTCGGCCGGGGCCGCGAGACGCCTGGCGATCCGGCCTATGATGCGGCCTTCGACGCCATGGCAGCCCAGCCGGGCAACGTCTACCTGGTGGCCGAGGAAGCGGAGGCGGTGATCGGTTGCCTGCAATTCACCGTGATCCATGGCCTCTCGCGCAAGGGCGCCTCGCGCGCCCAGGTCGAGGGCGTGAGGGTCCACGCGGACCACCGGGGAAAGCGGATCGGCGAGGCGCTGTTCGAAGCCGCCTTCGACCGGGCCCGTGACGCCGGTTGCACCCTGGTGCAATTGACTACTGACCGCAGCCGCGACGACGCGCTGCGCTTCTACGAGCGGCTGGGCTTCGAGGCGTCGCACTGGGGCATGAAGCGCGCGCTCTAAGCCGCAGGGGGCCCGGATCGCCTTTACCCCGCCACCGGTTGGCGATAAACGCTCCCTCGACTGACTGTTGGAGCGCCAATGGAGCGGCCGATGCCCGAGGACACATTAAACACATTCCGCGCCGGCCCGGACGAGCGCGGGCGGTTCGGCGATTTCGGCGGGCGGTTCGTCTCCGAAACCCTGATGCCGCTGATCCTGGAGCTCGAGGGCGAATACGAGAAGGCGAAGACCGACACCGATTTCTGGGCCGAGATGGAGCATATGTGGAAACACTATGTGGGCCGGCCCTCGCCCTTGTATTTCGCCGAGCGGCTGACCGACGAGCTCGGCGGCGCCAAGATCTATTTCAAGCGCGACGAGCTGAACCACACGGGCGCGCACAAGATCAACAACGTGCTGGGCCAGATCCTGCTGGCGCGCCGCATGGGCAAGAAGCGGATCATCGCCGAGACCGGCGCCGGCCAGCATGGGGTGGCGACGGCGACCGTCTGTGCCCGCTATGGGCTCGATTGCGTGGTCTTCATGGGCGAGACGGATGTGGAGCGCCAGAAGCCCAACGTCTTCCGGATGAAGCTGCTGGGGGCCCAGGTGGTGCCGGTGACGTCCGGTCGGGCGACACTCAAGGACGCGATGAACGAGGCTTTGCGCGATTGGGTGACCAATGTGCGCGATACGTTCTATTGCATCGGCACAGTGGCGGGACCGCACCCCTATCCGGCCATGGTGCGCGACTTCCAGTCGATCATCGGCCGCGAGACCCGCGCGCAGATGATGGAAGCCGAGGGGCGCCTGCCCGACAGCCTGGTTGCCTGCATCGGCGGCGGGTCCAACGCGATGGGCCTGTTTCATCCCTTCCTCGACGACCGCGAGGTGCGGATCATCGGGGTCGAGGCCGGCGGCCATGGGGTCGACGAGCGCATGGAACACGCGGCCAGCCTGACCGGCGGCAGGCCCGGCGTGCTGCACGGAAACCGCACCTATCTTCTGCAGGATGACGATGGGCAGATCCTGGAAGGCCATTCGATCTCGGCCGGGCTCGACTATCCGGGCATCGGGCCCGAACATTCCTGGCTGCACGAAATGGGACGTGTCGAATACGTTTCGGTCACCGATAAGGAGGCGCTCGAGGCCTTTGGGCTCTCATGCCGCACCGAGGGGATCATCCCGGCCCTTGAACCGTGCCACGCATTGGCCCATGTGGCGAAGCTCGCGCCGACGCTGCCCGCCGACCACCTGCTGGTCATGAACATGTGCGGTCGGGGCGACAAGGATATCTTCACCGTGGCCGAGGCGCTGGGCGCCGAAATGTAAAGGAAGCGCCAAGTGGCAAAGTTCAATATCGGGGATCTGGTGGTCCTGAAGTCCGGCTCGATGCGTATGTGCGTCGAGGCTGCGGACGAGGACATGATCTCGACGGTTTGGTGCAACGAGGGCCAGATCGGGCGCGACAACTTCGCCCCAGTGCTTCTGAACAAGTGGGAGCACCGCGAGGACGACCGTAGCGCCGGGCGCGGCGGCCCGAGAGGTGGCGGCGACCGCGACGGCGGCTTCAAGGGCCGCGGCCGGGACGATCGAGGCGGTGACCGGGGCGGCTACAAAGGCCGCGACCGCGATGACGACCGTCCCCCGCGAAAGACCGGCTGGGACGGCAAGCCCCGCGACAAGAAGTATTTCCGCAAGGACGACGACTAAGCCGGGACCGCTTCTGCGGCCCGACCAAGAGGGAAGGCATCATGTCTCGCATCGACGCCCGTTTCGCCAGCCTGAAGGCCGATGGCCGCGCCGCCTTCGTCACCTTCGTCACGGCCGGCGATCCGGATTACGATACCTCGCTGGAAATCCTGCGCGGTCTTCCGGGCGCGGGCGTCGACGTGATCGAGATCGGCATGCCGTTTACCGACCCGATGGCGGACGGCCCGTCGATCCAGTTGGCGGGTCAGCGCGCATTGGCCGCTGGCCAGACGATGGAGAAGACGCTGGCCATGGTCCGCGCCTTCCGCCAGAGCGACGACGAGACCCCGATCATCCTGATGGGCTATTACAACCCGATCTACTCGATGGGCGTCCACCCATTTCTCGCCGCCACCAAGGAGGCTGGCGCCGACGGCTTGATCGTCGTCGACCTGCCGCCCGAGGAGGATGACGAGCTCTGCATCCCGGCCAACGCCGCCGGGCTGCACTTCATCCGGCTGGCCACGCCCACGACCGATGAAAAACGCCTGCCGGCGGTCCTCGCGAACACATCCGGCTTCGTCTACTACGTCTCAATCACCGGCATTACCGGCGCGGCGGCGGCCCACGCCGACGCGGTGGCCCCGGACGTTGCGCGGATCAAGGCGGCGACCGATCTACCCGTCTGCGTAGGCTTTGGGATCAAGACGCCAGAGAACGCGGCGGCGATCGCCGGTATCGCCGACGGTGTGGTGGTCGGCTCCGCCATCGTCGACCGCATTGGCCGGGGCGACAGCCCGACGGAGGTTTTGGGCTTTGTGAAATCCTTGGCGCAAGGGGCGCACAGCGTCTGAGCGGATTGGCTCAGACCCGCATAGGCATCACCACATAGACCGCGGTGGCATCGTCGCCCTCGCGCACCAGCGTGGGATCGCCCGGATCGTTGAAAAGGAAGACCGCGTTCTCGCGATCCACCTGGCTCGCGATCTCGAGCAAGTATTTGGCGTTGAAGCCGATCTCCATCGCCTCGTCCGGATAGGCGACCACCAGTTCCTCGGTGGCGCTGCCCGCATCGGGGCTGTTGACCGAGAGCGAGAGCTTGTCCTGTTCCATCGCCAGCTTGACCGCGCGCGAGCGTTCCTGGCTGACCGTGGCCACGCGGTCGACCGCGGCGGCGAAATCGGCCGCGTCCACCTCCATGCGCCTTGTATTGCCCGTGGGGATCACCCGCGTGTAGTCCGGGAAGGCGCCGTCGATCACCTTCGAGGTCAGGACCAGCCCATCGACCGAGAACCGGATCTTGGTCTCGCTGACCGAGATGGCGATCTCGGCCTCGTCGTCCTCGAGCAATTTGCGGAGCTCGCCCACTGTCTTGCGCGGCACGATCACGCCGGGCGCGGCCTCGGCGCCCGCGGGCAGGTCCGCGTCGATCCGTGCCAGCCGGTGGCCATCGGTCGCCACGGCGCGCAGCACCTTGGCGCCGTCCTCGTCGGCCACATGCAGGTAGACGCCGTTCAGATAATAGCGCGTCTCCTCGGTTGAGACGGCGAATTTTGACTTGTCGAAGAGGCGCCGCAGCACCGGCGCGGGCGCCGAATACGAGCAGGTGTATTCGCTCGAGGCCATGACCGGGAAATCCTCGCGCGGCAGGGTCGCCAGCGAGAAACGCGAGCGCCCGGCCACCACGTCGAGACGCCCGGTCGCCTCGTCCGACGAGAGGTCCAATTGTGCGCCGTCGGGCAGTTTGCGCACGATCTCGTGCAGCAGATGCGCCGCGACCGTGACCGCGCCTGGACGCTCGGCATTCGCGGGGATCTGTTCGATGATCTCGATGTCCAGGTCGGTGGCACGCAGGCTCACCCGGTCGGCTTCCGCCTCGATCAGCACATTGGCAAGGATCGGGATGGTGTTCTTGCGCTCCAGCACAGCCTGCGCGCGGCTCATGGCCTTCAACAGCGCAGCCCTCTCGATCGTGACCTTCATCGCCTGCCTTACCCCCTAGCCCGTCCGCACACGAGCGGCCCCCGGACGGGAACCAACCGGAGAATCAGACTAGCAATTCTAAAGGGCGATTCAATCACGAATCACACAAGATGCGGGGGTTGGAGGGGGTTACCCCTCCAACATACGCCTCAGCATCTCGATATCGTCGGCCAATTGGCTGTCGGTCTCGCGCAACTGGCTGATCTTGTTCACCGCATGGATCACCGTTGTGTGGTCGCGGCCGCCGAAACCGCGCCCGATCTCGGGCAGGGATTTCGAGGTCAACGACTTGGCCAGGAACATCGCCACCTGCCGGGGCCGGGCCACCGCGCGGGCACGCCTGGCCGAGGTCAGGTCCGACATGCGCAGATTGTAGTGGTCCGCGACCTTGCGCTTGATCTCCTCGATCGTGACCTTGCGGTCGGCGGTGCGCAACAGGTCAGCCAGGCATTCCTGGGTCATGTCCATTGTGATGCGCCGACCGATCAGCGAGGCAAACGCGAAGAGCCGGGTCAGCGCGCCTTCCAGAACACGCACATTCGAACTGATCCGGTGCGCCAGGAATTCCAGCACCTTCGGGTCCATCTCGAAATTCGGATTCGCGGCGGCGATCGCCTCGGCCTTGGATTGCAGGATGCCCAGACGCAGCTCGTAGTCGGTCGGGTGAATGTCGACCACCAGGCCCCATTGCAGGCGCGAGCAGATACGCTCTTCCAGTCCGTCGATGCGCTCGGGGCTGCGGTCGCCCGAAATCACGATCTGCTTTTTCTGGTCGATCAGCGCATTGAAGGTGTGGAAGAACTCTTCCTGGGTCGATTCCTTGCCAGCGATGAACTGCACGTCGTCGACCATCAGCACATCGACCGAGCGGAACTGCTGTTTGAAGGTCAGCGTGTCCCGGTAGCGCAGCGCCTGGACGAAGCGATACATGAAGTATTCGGCCGAGAGATAGAGAACCCGGCAATTGGGCCGCGTTTGCTTCAGATGCCAGCCGATCGCATGCATCAGATGGGTCTTGCCGAGGCCCACGCCGCCATAGAGGAAGACCGGGTTGAACGAGGCATCCGCGCTCTCGGCCACACGTCGGGCCGCGGCGTGTGCCAGTTCGTTCGGCTTGCCGACGACAAAGCTGTCGAAGGTGAACCGCGGATCCAGCGGGGCAGATTGCAGAATTGCCTCGTCGGCGGGATTACCGCCGTTCTTGCCCTCGTGCTTGGCGGCCCGGTCGCGCCCATTGGGCGCCGCCATATCTGGGTTGCCGCCGAGACCCGGCTCGATCGTGAACCTGACCCGCTTGATCTTCGGCCGCTGTTTCTGAAGGATTCGCAACAATTGCCGGCCATAGTTGCGCTCGACCCAATCCGCAAGGAATCCGGTGGCCGCGGCCAGCACCGCCGAGTCGCCGTTGATCTCGGTCAGTTTGACCGGATAGATCCACTGCGCGACGCATGTCTCGCCCAATTCGTGGCGAGCTTGCTCAAGTGTCTTCTCCCAAAGCTGCTCAAGACCGGCCGAACTGGCCGAGTTCTCGCCAACCCCCCTGTTTTCCATAACTTTCCCTGCTTTCTTGTTCGTTTCCTGGGCGCGCAACTCCAAAGCGCTGACGCCCGTTCTCCCTAATTTTGCCGCCAAGGCAGGCCCCGGGCTTTCCACCCGTTCATGCCGCCCCGATGACCGTCTTGATCGAGGTCTCCCTCAAAACCCTCGGCGACATTGGTGCAATGGGCATCTATGCCCTGCTGCACCAGCGCCATCGCAACACTTTGAGCCGCGGCCATCGACCGGCTACCTGACCGGCAAATGAAAAACATCCGCGAGGGTTTCCTGCCTCCCATCCGCGCCGAGAGCTCGTCCAAGAACGCCCGGTTCGGAGCCATATCCGGAAACCCAACCCACTCGATGGGCCAGATCTGCCGGCCGAGGGCTGACAGATCCGGAACGCCAACAAAGGCCCACTCGGCCCTAGTACGCACGTCGATCAGAGCGGCATTCGGATCGGTTTCCAGGAGGGCGTAGGCCACGGCCGGATCGGCTTCGTCGACGATCGGTCCACCGGCTGCCACGCGTTACACCTCATCCCATTCTGATTCCATTCTCCGACTCGACGAAAACCAGAGGTAAAGGGTCAGGCAGCGCGGGGGCAATAGATTTCCGACCCGACTTGGAATTTATTTTCGACGCGCCGAAGGGGGAAGAAAAATTCCACAAAATGTAAATAAAGAACGCCACCTCCACTATAAAAGTGGATGCGCCAATGGGGAAATACTTGATCGTTTTCTATTGCCCAGTCATGCGAATCTGGGCAGGTGCCATGCTAGCGAAAATCGGCGGGCAGGAACACGTGAAGGAAACGGGAACATTTCAGTTCCGTGAATTTTCTGCAAGAGATCGCCGCCGCGCTTGCGCGGCGGGTCATCCATTCGTCATGTCCCGGAGGTAAAACCAGCCGGCCCGACCGGCTGGGTCAGGCGCTCATCGCTTTGACGCGATGATGGAGGCGCGAAACCTTACGGCTGGCCGTGTTCTTGTGCAGGATGCCCTTGTTGGCACCGCGCATGATCTCGGGCTGGGCGGCCCTCAAGGCTTCCGTTGCCGCTGCCTGGTCACCGGCGGCGATCGCCTCCTCGACCTTGCGGATGTAAGTGCGCACGCGCGAGCGCCGGGCCTTGTTGACCTCGGTGCGGCGGGCCGTCTGGCGGACGCGCTTCTTCGCGGATGGCGAGTTTGCCATGGGTCGTTCCGTCTCTTGTGTCTCGAAGATGAGCGGCGGAGATACACCAAGCCCCCCGCGCCGTCAACGGCGATCTGGGCAAGCGCCGAGGCTGGCGTCAAATTGCCGCCAAGCCTTGCGGCAGGGGCGCTGCGGGGGCGCCGCAGACGCGCGGGCATGGCCAAATCCGCGCACCGAGTAACTTGACTTCGCCCGGACGGGAGGCCACATAGCCCCGATCTCAGGTCCGACCCGGGCCGCCCGGCTGGATCCCCCAATGGCGCGACAAAAAACGCAAAAAGACGGCTTCTGGGAAACACTGAAGACCGTCTTCTGGGCTTTGGTGATTGCCATGGTGTTCCGGTCGGCGCTCTACCAGCCGTTTTCGATCCCGTCCGGCTCGATGAAGCCGTCCCTTCTGGTGGGCGATTATCTGTTCGTCTCCAAGTTCGCCTATGGGTATTCGCACTACTCGCTGCCCTTCGCACCCGACTGGTTCGATGGCCGGATTTGGTCGGAACTGCCCGAACGCGGCGACGTTGTCGTGTTCAAGCGCCCGGGCGCGGACGCCTGCACGCAAGGTCCGATCGACCTGGTGGTCAACCTGGCGGCCTCGCTGACCAGTTCGCGCCCCACCGCGCCCAATGACTGCATCGACTATGTGAAGCGGGTGGTCGGCCTGCCCGGCGACCGGATCCAGGTGAAGGCTGGGATTCTGCACATCAACGGGCAGGCGCTGGAGACCGTGCGTTCAGGCGATTTCGTCGAGCCGAAGGTCAAGCGCGGCAGCCCGCCCAGCTTTCCCCGCTGCACCAACGATCCCGTTTCCCCGGGCGGCGATTGCCTGAAGGAGCACTGGCGCGAGACGCTGCCCAATGGAACGGTCCATTCAGTGCTGAACCTGACCGGTTTGATCGGCGATACCAGCGCGCCGCGCTATCGCGACAGCGACAACACGCCTGAATTCGCCGTGCCCGAGGACCACCTTTTTTTCATGGGTGACAACCGCGACAATTCGGTCGACAGCCGAGCGGCGGTCGGTATGGTGCCGTTCGAGAACCTGATGGGCCGGGCCGAGGTGATCGCGATCTCCTCGCACGGGCCGTTCTGGCAGGTTTGGAATTGGCGCTTCGACCGGCTCTTCAAATCGATCGATTGACCATGGCGAATGCGGGAAGAATTCCTTGGCTCTGGCTGCTCCTCGGCGGCGTCGTCGGGCTGGCCGTGGCCGCCATGCTGCTGGTCCTGGTCGGCCCGCTGGCCTTCACCGCCTTTAATGGCGGCAGCAGCTACCGCATCCGCGACAGCGCCATGGCACCCGTCTTGCTGCCTGGCGACTGGGTCTTGGCGGAAGCGCTGACCCCGGGCGAGACGCCCGAGCGGGGCGCGCTGGTCGCCTATTTGGTGCCGGGCCAGCGCGGTGCCGAGCAGATCCGCCGGGTGGTTGGCCTGCCGGGCGAGACCGTCCAGATCCGCGGCGGCGCGGTCTATATCAACGGCTATCGCGCCCTGATGGAGCGGCTGGAGGACCGGGTGCTGCCCAATCGGCGTGAGGGACGCGGCCTGCCCCCCGCAATGTGCATCAACGACGAGCGGAGCCGGACCGGCCCCTGTATCCAGGAGGTCTGGCGCGAAACCCTGCCCGGGGGCCGTAGCGTGCGTGTCCTGAACACACGCAACCGGATCGGCCATTCGGTGCCGGGGCGCAACGTGAGCGACGACACCTCGGTCATGCGGATCCCGAACGGTCAGGTCTTCCTTCTGGGCGACAACCGCGACAGCGCGCTTGACAGCCGAAATACCGGCCATGGCCCGGTGCCAATCTCGCGGCTGCGCTATCAGGTCTCGCTGATCCACACCTCGCTCGACCGCACCGCCCGCTTCATTACCCCGCGCTGGAACCGGTTCTTCCGCGAGGTCGAGTGATGGCGGACCCGATCGCCGGGCTAGAGTCGGTGCTGGACCACCAATTCAAGGCCCGGAATCTGCTGACCAGCGCCATTACCCACCCCTCGGCCGCTGGCCCGGCACGCCCGGATAACCAGCGCCTGGAATTCCTGGGCGACCGGGTGCTGGGGCTGATCGTCGCCGAGGCGCTGCTCGCAGCCTATCCGGACGAGGCCGAAGGCACGCTGGCACCCCGGTTCAACGCATTGGTGCGCCGCGAAACCCTGGCCGAGATCGCCAGTGAAATCGGGCTTGGCGCCTATCTGCGGCTCGGCCGGTCCGAAGCGACGGGCGGGGGGCGGCGCAAGACGGCGATCCTGGCCGACGCCATGGAAGCGGTGATCGCGGCCCTGTTCCTGGATGGCGGCATGGCGACGGCGCGTGATTTCGTGCTGGCGCGATGGCAGGCCCGGATCGAGGCGCCCGCAACCGCGCCGATGGACGCCAAGACGCGCCTGCAGGAATGGGCCCAGGGCCGCGGCATGGAGCTGCCGGAATACCGGGTCCTCAGCCGCGAAGGCCCGGACCATGCGCCCCGCTTCACGGTCGAGGTCCGCCTCGAATCCGGCGACACCGCGGCGGGGACCGCGAAATCGAAAAAGCTGGCGGAACAGGAAGCGGCAAGCGCCCTGCTGGCCCAACTCGGTATTAGCAGCGATGACTGAGAGTGCGACCCGCTGCGGCTTTGTCGCCGTCATCGGCGAGCCCAATGCGGGCAAGTCTACCCTGGTCAACGCCATGACCGGCACCAAGATCTCGATCGTTACCCACAAGGTGCAGACGACCCGGACCCGCATCCGCGGCATTGCGATCGAAGGGGACGCACAGATCGTCTTCGTCGATACGCCCGGCCTCTTCCAGCCGAGGCGGCGGCTTGACCGGGCCATGGTGGCAGCGGCCTGGGCCGGGGCGGCGGATGCGGATATCGTGCTGGTCATGGTCGAGGCCCACCGCGGTCTGACCCCGGGCGTCGAAGCGATGCTGCAAGGACTGGCGGACCATCTGCCCGAAGGCAAACCGGTGGTTTTGGCTATCAACAAGATCGACCGGGTCCGGCGCGACCGGCTGTTGAGCCTGGCGGCCGAGCTGAACGAGCGGCACGCCTTCCAGGAAACCTTCATGATCTCGGCCCAGAAGGGCGACGGGATCATCGACCTGCGGCGGTGGCTGGCTGACGCGCTGCCGGAAGGTCCCTGGCACTACCCTGAGGACCAGGTGGCGGACCTGCCACTGCGCCAGATCGCCGCCGAGATCACCCGCGAGAAGCTGACCCTGCGCCTGCACCAGGAACTGCCCTACCAGATGACCGTCGAAACCGAGAACTGGGACGAGCGCAAGGACGGCTCGGTCCGGATCGACCAGGTGATCTATGTGGCCCGCGACGGGCACAAGGGCATCGTGCTGGGCAAGGGCGGCGAGACCGTGCGTCAGATCGGCTCGGAGGCCCGCGCCGAGATCGGTGAGCTGCTGGGCCGCAAGGCGCATCTCTTCCTGACCGTCAAGGTGCGCCCCGGCTGGCTCGAAGAACCCGATCGCTATCGCGAGATGGGGCTCGATTTCTCGGACGGGGGCTGAGCATGGCGCGGCTCGCCACAGGTATCTGGGTCTCGGCCTATCTGACGCGCCTGTCACTGGAAGGCGTCTATGCCCATGTGGCGCGCAAGGGCGACGAGACCGCGGGTGCCGTGGCGATCAAGGTGGCGACCATGAATGGACGCGCCTCCTATCTCTCGCGCAGCTACGGCGCTGATGGCCGGGCCGGATGGCATGTGCAGATCGAGGACCAGGACGAGGCCGAGATCGACGCGGCGCTGGCGCGCCAGCGCGGCTACGATCCCGATCTCTGGATCGTTGAGGTCGAGGACCCCCGGGGCCGGCATCTGCTCGACGACCCGGCGCTCGACCCGGGGGAATGAGCGATGGACTGGCGCGGCGAGGGAATGCTGCTGACCGCGCGTGTTCACGGCGAGGCAAGCGCTATCATCGAGGTCCTGACCCGCGATCATGGGCGCCATGCGGGCCTGGTGCAGGGCGGCGCCAGCTCGAGATTGGCCCCTGCGCTGCAGCCGGGCGCCCAGTTGTCGCTGGAATGGCGGGCACGGCTGGCGGAGCATCTTGGGCAGTTCCGCGTTGACCTGATCCGCTCGCGCGCCGCCGCGATCATGGAAGATCGAACCGCCCTGGTCGCATTCAATGCCATGGGCGCGCTGCTGATCACGCTGTTGCCGGAACGCGAACCAAACCCGGAGACCTATGACACGACGCTGACGCTCGCCGATGCCATGGCCACCGGCGAGGCCGGTTGGCTGGCGGACTATGCGCGGTGGGAGGTGGTGTTTCTTTCGGCATTAGGCTTTGGGCTCGATTTCACCGCCTGCGCCTCCAGTGGCGTGACCGAGGATTTGATCTATGTCTCCCCGCGCTCGGGCCGCGCGGTCTCGCGCGACGCGGGCGCGCCTTGGGCCGAGAAGCTGCTGCCGCTTCCCGGGTTCCTGATCGAAGGCGGCCCTGCAAAGCCTGATGACGTGTGCGACGCGCTTCGGATGACCGGCTTCTTCCTCGAGCACTGGGCCTGCCCGTCCTTCGAACGCAAGGGCCTGCCCGAAGCGCGGGCCCGGCTGATCGACCACCTCGAGCGGATGCGCGCCGCCGGCTAGCCCCGCTTAACGGCCAAAATGGGTCCGCCCGGGGTATTGCAACGACGTGGCGATCCTATATTTGGGGAGAGTGGTGGACAGTGTGCTGCTCCCGCAAATCACAGGAATGGAGGCGCAGGTGAGCGCCAAGACGGATCTGACCCTCTATCTCGCCAATCCGCGCGGCTTTTGCGCGGGGGTGGTCCGCGCGATCGAGATCGTCGAGATGGCGCTCGAAAAATGGGGCGCGCCGGTCTATGTGCGCCACGAGATCGTCCACAACAAGCATGTGGTGGACGAGCTGCGCGCCAAGGGCGCCATCTTCGTCGAGGAGTTGGACGACTGCCCGAATAACCGGCCCGTCGTGTTCTCGGCTCATGGCGTGCCAAAGTCGGTCCCGGCCGAGGCCGAGCGGCGCCAGATGGTCTATGTCGATGCGACCTGCCCCCTGGTCTCGAAGGTCCATGTGGAGGCCGAGCGGCATCATCAGAACGGCTTGCAGATCGTCATGATCGGCCATTCCGGCCATCCGGAGACCGTGGGGACGATGGGACAATTGCCTGCCGGCGAGGTGATCCTGATCGAGACGGAAGACGATGTGAGCCGGATCTATCCCCGCGACCCGGAGCGGCTGGCCTATATCACCCAGACGACGCTTTCGATCGACGACACGGCCGCGATGGTCGCCGCGCTGCAGGCGAGGTTTCCGACCATCGTCGGCCCGCACAAGAAAGACATCTGCTACGCCACGACCAACCGCCAGGAGGCGGTGAAGGCGATGGCGCCGAAAATCGATGCGCTTCTGGTTGTGGGCGCGCCGAACTCATCGAATTCCAAGCGCCTGGTCGAGGTTGGGCGCGCGGCCGGCTGTGGCTACGCGATGCTGGTGCAGACGGCGGATGACATCGATTGGCGGGCGCTCGACGGCGCCCGCGCGGTCGGCATCACCGCCGGCGCCAGCGCGCCAGAAGTGCTGGTCGAGCACGTGGTCAATGCCTTCCGGGACCGTCATAACGTCACCATCGAGCCGGTGGTCACCGCCGAAGAGAATGTGACCTTCAAGGTGCCGCGCGTCCTGCGCGAGCCTGCCTGACCGCGATGGGAGCCGATCCGGCGACGCTCGCCTTCTACGACCGCGAAGCACCCGCCTATGCGGGCTACTCCGCCGAATCCGCCGGCGACGGCTGGCTCGAGCAGTTCGCGGATGGCCTTGCTGAGGGCGCCCGCGTGCTCGACTTCGGCTGTGGCTCGGGCTGGGCGGCGGATTGGTTTGCGCGCAAGGGGTTCGCCGTCGATGCGCTGGACGGCTCGGCGGGTCTGGCCGGCGAGGCGGCCGAGCGGTACGGGCTGGACGTTCGGGTCTGCCGGTTCGACGACTTCACCGACCGCGACCGCTACGACGGCATCTGGGCGTCGTTCTGCCTGCTCCATGACAGCCGCGACGCGATGCCCCGGCATCTGGCCCGGCTGAACGCGGCGCTAAAGCCCGGCGGGCGGCTCTATCTGGGCCTGAAGGCAGGCGCGGGCGAGCGGCGCGACACGCTGGGGCGGCGCTACACCCACTATGACCACGACGAGATCGAGGCGCTGTTGGCAAAGGCGGGATTTGAACAGATCGACGCGACGGTCCTGGCCTCGCGGGGCTATGACGGCAGCGACGAAATCGTGCTGCACATCCTCGCCCAGCGGAGCGCAGATGCCTGAGCTTTTCGCCTTCACCGACGGCGCCTGCTCCGGCAACCCCGGTCCCGGTGGCTGGGGCGTCGTCCTGGAGGCGCGCGAGGGCGAGACCCTGATCAAATCGCGCGAGCTTTCCGGCGGCGAGGCCGAGACCACCAACAACAGGATGGAGTTGATGGCGGCGATCATGGCGCTTGAGGTGCTGGAGCGCGCTTCTATCCTGACGGTGGTCACCGATTCGGTCTATCTAAAGGACGGCATCACCGGCTGGATCCATGGATGGAAGAAGAACGGCTGGAAGACCGCCGCCAAGAAGCCGGTGAAGAACGACGATCTGTGGCAACGGCTGGATGCTGCCCAGGCGCGCCACGACGTGACATGGGAATGGATCAAGGGCCATGCGGGCCACGAACAGAACGAGCGCGCCGACAAGCTGGCCCGGGCCGAGATCAAGGCGCTGAAGGAGGCTCAGGCCGCAGGCTGAGCCGGGATCGCCGCTCTTTCAACCCGACTTACGCGCCGTGACGACGGTGCCACCAAGATTCCCGCTTTCGAACAGATCGACCATCGTCTGGTAGAACTCCGTCAGACCATCGACGACGGCCGGGCCGTGGATCGAAAGATGCCTTGCGCGGGCCGCCCGGTAGGCGGCGAGCCGCGTGACGCAGAAATCCGTCCAACTCGCCGTGCGGTTATCGAAGCGCACATCCGCGAACCCCGCTGCCTTTAGCGCCGCGACGTATTCGTCCTCCGTCGACATCGACTGGCCGAAAACCATCTGCGTCAATTGCTCGTGCTGCTCGGGCGTGAAATCGCCCAGTTTGTAGAGGTCTTCCGCGTAGAAGACCCCGCCCGGCTTCAACGTGGCGTGGCAGCGTGCGAAAAGCCGGTCCCGCTTGGGGATATGGAAAAGCGCCAGCCAGCTCACCAAAGCATCATGGGTCTCGTCCGGCAAGGCGTAAGTCAGCGCGTCGCCACAGGCATGATCCACCCTTTCGCTCAGACCGCAGCGGGCCGTCAGCGAGGTGGCGACCTCGTTCAGGTCCGGCTGCAGTTCCAACGCGGTGACCGAACAGCCCGAGCGGTCCGCGATCACCCGCGCCGGTCCGCCGATGCCCGCGCCGATTTCCAGAACGTGGCTGGCCGGGCTAATCCCCGCATGGCGGATCGCCGCCTCGACCGCTTCGGTCCCGAAGTAATGATATTGATCGAATTGCGAGAGTTGATCGACGCTCAGCGGCGCGTCATCGGCAATTCCCGCCGCCCGCAGATCCCTGAACACCCGGTCGACCTGGGAGTAGAGCTTCATAGATTTGATGGCGTCGGCAGTCATCTGGCGCTTCCGGTTCTCTTGCTCTGTCGGGGCGTTCGCATGTGGGCTTGCACCCGCCTAGACCACGCCGCGCGACCGCAGGCCGGCAATCTCCTCGGCCCCGTAGCCGAGCTCACCCAGCACATCGTCCGTGTGCTGACCCAACGCCGGCGGCGGCGCCGCGACTTCGGGGCCGTCCTCCGAGCACATGAAGGCGGCGACGGCGGGGCGGAGGGCCGTGTCCTCGGCCTCGAACCCGCCTAACACCGTCCGGCTCGCCACCTGGCCACTGGTCAGCGTCTCATCGAGGGCGCGGACCCGGGCGGCGGGCACGCCGGCCTCGTTGAGGATGTCCTCCCATTCCTGTGCCGGGCGGGTAGGGATGATCGCACGCAGGACGGCCTCGTCCTGCGCGCGCCGCCCGGGCATGTCGCGGATCCGCAAACCGGCCACCTCGGCGGCCAGGTCCTCGCGCCCCAGAGCCCGCCAAAGCTTCGCGTTCTGGGCAGGCGTGAAGCAGCCGATCATCAGCGGCTGGTCGGCCGCATCGTAACAGCCATAGGCGGCGACCAAGTTGCCCCCGTTGCCGGTGCGCGCGGGCGGGTGGCCCGTGGCGCTGTAGTTCAGCGCGTTGCAGGCCATCAGCATCAACGCCGCATCCAGCATGGCGATGTCGATATGCTGGCCCTTGCCGGTGCGCTCGCGCCGCAGCAGTGCCGCCGCGATGGCGAAGGCCGCTTGTGCCCCGGTCCCGTAATCCAGAACCGGCGGTCCCACCATCACTGCCGGTCCGTCCGCGTGCCCGGTCGCCAACATCATCCCCGAATATGCCTGGATCACGTTCTCGAAGGCTGCGTGGGCGCGCTTCGGCCCGGTCTGGCCGAACCCGGTCACCGAGCAATAGATGATGTCCGGCTTCTGGGCCCGCACATCCTCGTAGCCGAGGCCCAGCCGCTCCATCACACCCGAGCGGTAATTCTCCACAATGACATCGGCGCTGCGGGCGAGCGCCATGAAGACCGCGCGGCCCTCCGACGTCTTCAGATTTAAAGTGATCGCCCGCTTGTTGGCCGCCTGCGAGAGGAAATGCGACCCCATCATCGCCTCGTTGAGGCCATCGACCGCGCCGATCTCGCGGTTCATGTCGGTCAGTTCCGGCGCCTCGATCTTGATTACATCCGCGCCCAACACCGCCAACTGATAGGTCGAGAACGGCCCGGCCAGAACATGGGTCAGGTCCAGGACCCGGATACCGTCGAATGCCCGCATGGCGTCTGCCCTTCCGTTAAGCGTCGTCTCCGGCGATCATGGCGGGTGGGCGCCCGGCCGTCCAGCAGACCTGGGCCGCGTGGACGATCCCGGCGCCCTTGACCTGCCAGCCGATCCGGGCGCATGTAGCCCTCAGACCCCCCTCAACCGCGGGAGACCCTCATGTTCGATCTGAATGCCCGTAACCTGTTGGAAGGCCGTTCCTATATCGACGGCGCCTGGATAGACGCCGATTCGAGCGGCACCTTCGCAGTCACCAATCCCTCGACCGGCGAGGAAATTGCCCGCTGCGCCGATCTGGGCCAGGCGGAGGTGGCCAGGGCGATCGACGCCGCTTACGCCGCGCAAGCCCCCTGGGCCGCCAAGACCGGCAAGGAGCGCGCGGCGATCCTGCGCCGCTGGTACGAGCTGATGATGGAGAACGCCGACGATCTGGCCCGGCTTTTGACCGCCGAGCAGGGCAAGCCGCTGGCCGAGGCCAAGGGCGAGATCGTCTACGGCGCCAGCTTCATCGAGTGGTTCGCGGAAGAGGCCAAGCGCGTCTATGGCGACACCATCCCCGGCCACCAGGCGGACAAGCGCATCGTGGTCCTGAAACAGCCAATCGGCGTGGTCGGCGCGATCACCCCCTGGAACTTCCCGAACGCGATGATCACCCGGAAGGCCGGCCCGGCGCTGGCGGTCGGCTGCACCATGGTGCTGAAGCCAGCCAAGCAGACGCCGCTCAGCGCCACCGCCATGGCGGTGCTCGGCGAGCAGGCGGGGATCCCGCCCGGCGTCTTCAACGTCATCACCTCGAACGACAGCCGCGTGGTCGGCACCGAGATCTGCTCGAACCCGAAGGTCCGCAAGCTGACCTTTACCGGCTCGACCGAGGTCGGCCGGGTGCTGATGCGCCAATGCGCCGACGACATCAAGAAACTGGGGCTGGAACTGGGCGGCAATGCGCCTTTCATCGTCTTCGACGACGCCGATCTGGATGCGGCGGTCGAGGGCGCCATGCTGTGCAAGTTCCGCAATGCGGGCCAGACCTGTGTCTGCGCCAACCGGATCTACGTGCAGGCCGGCGTTTATGACGCTTTCTCCGAGAAGCTGAGGGACGCCGTCGCCAAGCTGAAGGTCGGCGACGGCTTCGCCGAGGGCGTGACAACCGGCCCGCTGATCGACCTCGCGGGCCTCGCCAAGGTCGAGGAACATGTGGAGGACGCGGTCTCGAAGGGTGCCCATATCACGGCCGGCGGCCAGCGCCATGAGCTGGGCGGCAGCTTCTACCTGCCGACTATCCTGACCGGCGTGACCCAGGAGATGGCCGTGGCCCGCGAGGAGACCTTCGGCCCGGTGGCGCCGCTCTTCAAGTTCGAGGACGAGGCCCAGGTGATCGCCATGGCCAACGACACCGAGTTTGGCCTGGCCGGTTATTTCTACGCCCGCGACCTCGGCCGGGTCTGGCGCGTCGCCGAGGCGCTGGAATACGGCATCGTCGGCATCAACACCGGGATCATCTCGACCGAGGTGGCACCCTTCGGCGGGGTCAAACAGTCGGGCCTCGGCCGCGAGGGCTCGAAATACGGCACCGAGGATTTCCTGGAGATCAAGTATCTTTGCATGGGAATTTGACGAGCCCCGTAGGGTGGGCTCGAACGAGCCCACCAGTTAAGCAACCGTGCACGGTGGGCTCTGGCGAGCCCACCCTACATTCGGAAGCAGAATGTCCGGCGGGACCGATCTTGAACGGCTGATCGCCAGCATGGACCCCGAGCTTCGGCCCGGGGTCTTTGTCTTCGCAACGATCGCACCCGGCGTGGCGATGCCCAGCGGCCTGGCACCTGTCATGCTATTTCGCGAGAGCGAGGGTGTGACCTTGATCATCGACCGCGAGGCGGCAGAAGAGGCGCGGATCGCAGGCAGCTTTCCCTGCCGGATGATCACGCTGAAGATCCACTCCTCGCTCGAGGCGGTCGGGTTCCTGGCGCGTATTACCGGCGCGCTTGCCCAGGCCGGGATCAGCGTGAACCCGGTTTCTGCCTTCTTCCACGACCACCTGTTCGTCCCGGAAGACCGGGCGGAGCAGGCGATTGAATTGCTGCGTGGCCTCGCCGGCCGCGGGTAGGGTGGGGTTCCACCCCACCAACACTCGGGAGCCGTTCGGACCAAATGGCGGGGTGAAACCCCACCCTACCCGCCCGCCAACCCGTTCAGGATCGGACAATCGGGCTTGCCGTCGCCCTTGCAGGCGTCGGCCAGGCGAATGAGGTCGCCGCGCAGGGCCGCAAGTTCGGCCATCTGCGCCTCAAGCCGTTCGATGCGCTGGAGCGTCAGCTGCTTGACGTCCGCGCTCGCCCGGTCGCGGTCCGCATAAAGTCCCAACAGTTCACGGCATTCCTCGACCGAGAACCCGAACGCCCGAGCCCGGCGCACGAACTGCAGGCGCTGGACCTCGCCGGGGCCATAGGCGCGATAGCCGTTCTCGGCCCGGCCATGCGGTGCCACCAGGCCGACATCGGCATAGTAGCGCACGGTCTTGGTGGGCAGGCCGCTTTCGCGCGCAGCGGTTCCTATGTTCATGGCAAGCTCCCATTCGCATGTTGACCTTCCAGCTCATGGAAGGGTTAAGCACGGCACGTCGAAGATTCAAGGAGGCCCCCATGAAGAAAAACCGGCTCGCGATCCTGGCTGTCATCCTGGTGGCGGCCATCGTTGGTGGGTATACCTTTTTCGGCCAGGACTCGGCGAACAGCGTCGAGGTTACCGTGCCTACCCTGACGCCCGCCGGGGCGCGGGGCGAGGCCGCCTTCGGCACCTATTGCGCCGACTGCCACGGAACGAAGGCCCAGGGCACCGAGAAGGGGCCGCCGCTGATCCACAAGCTCTACCATCCCGGTCACCACGGCGACGCGGCCATCGCCTCGGCGGTGCTCAACGGCGCGCGGGGGCATCACTGGCCTTATGGGGACATGAAGCCGGTCGAGGGGATCACCCAGGCCGAAATTCCCGACATCATCGCCTTCATCCGCGAGGTGCAATACGCCAACAAGATCTATTGACGCGCCTTAGAGCAAAACCGGATCAGACTGATTCAGTCTGAAACGGTTTTGGTCTAGCCGAGGACAGTGCCACGAGCCACCGAAAACCCGCGCAGGAAAGTCTCCGCGTCCATCGGTCCCTTCCCGGCGCGCTGGAGGGTGACGAGACGAAGTGCCCCCGCGCCGCAGGCGATCAACAGGCGATTGTCCAACACGGCTCCGGGCTTGCCCGAGCCGGATTCAGGGCGGGCCATCAGCAGCTTGATCCGTTCACCGCCGATCTCGCACCAGGCGCCCGGAAAGGGACTGAGGCCGCGGATATGGGCGCCGAGTTCCTGCGCGGATCGGCTCCAATCGACCCGCGCCTCGGCTTTGTCGATCTTTGCCGCATAGGTGACGCCGTCCTCGGGCTGAGGGCGGGGCGTGATCTCGCCTGTCGCGAGCACCTCTAGAGTGCGAACAATCAGCGGCGCCCCTAGCGCCGCCAACCGGTCGTGCAGAGTCGCGGCGGTATCCTCGGCACCGATCGCCGTCGTCTCGCATGCCAGCACCGGCCCTGTATCCAGCCCCACCTCTATCTGCATCACGCAGACCCCGGTCTCGGCATCACCGGCCATGATCGCCCGCTGGATCGGCGCCGCACCGCGCCATCGCGGCAACAGCGAGGCATGAAGGTTGAGGCATCCCAGCCGCGGCGCGTCCAGCGCCGCCTGGGGCAGGATCTGACCGTAGGCGACCACGATGGCGGCATCGGGGTTTAGGGCTGCGAACGCCGAAACCACGTCCGGATCGCGGAAGCTTTCAGGGGTTTCGACCGGCAGACCCAGCGCCTCGGCGGCCAAGTGCACCGGCGAGGGGCGGAGCGCCTTGCCGCGCCCCGCTGGACGCGGCGGCTGGGCATAGACCCGGGCGATCTCGTGCCCTGCATCCGCCAGCGCGCGCAACGCCGGAACGGCGAAGTCCGGCGTTCCCATGAAGACCAGCCGCATCCGCGCGCCCCGTGCCTTACCCGGCCTCGGCCCGGATGCGAGAACGCTCGCGTTTCAGCTTCTTCATCTTCGACGTGATCATCTGCCGGCGCATGGAACCAAGGTAATCGATGAACAGCTTGCCATTCAGATGGTCGATCTCGTGCTGAACGCAGGTGGAGCGGATACCCTCGAAGTCGCGTTCCTGCTCGGTCCCCTCCCGGTCCACATAGCGCACCCGCACGGATGCCGGCCGGGTCACCATGGCATAGATCTCGGGGATCGACAGGCACCCCTCCTCGTGCTCCCGCAATTCATCCGACGCAAGGATGACCTCCGGGTTCGCCAGGCAGATCGGCTCGGGTTCCTCATCCTCGCCCTTGGCGCAGTCCATCACGATGACCCGGCTGAGCACGCCTAGCTGGGGCGCCGCCAGGCCGATGCCGGGCGCGTCATACATGGTCTGCAGCATGTCATCCATCAGCGCGCGCACGTCGTCGCCGATATTGGCGACAGGCGCGCAGACCTTCTTCAGGCGCGGATCGGGATGGATCAGAATCGACCGGATCATGGGCCTGCACCTAGGCATTTCAGCCTTGAAAAGCAAGACATTCGGGCGCTGCTGGCGCTCTTGTTGACCCTCTTGTTGACCCTCTGGGGCCACATCTCTACGTTGCGCCGCAACATCGCCTTCGGGAGTCCTTCATGAGCTTTACCGCCCAGCCGAGCCCGCCCGCCCGCCCCAACCGTTGCCAGCTCTTCGGCCCCGGCTCGCGCCCGGCGATCTTCGAGAAGATGGCGGCCAGCGCCGCGGATGTGATCAACCTCGATCTCGAGGACGCGGTGGCGCCCTTGGACAAACCGAAAGCGAGAGCGAACATCGTCGAGGCAATCAACGACATCGACTGGGGCGCCAAGACACTGAGCGTCCGGATCAACGGGCTCGACACCGGATATTGGTATCGCGACGTGGTCGAGGTGCTGGAGAATTGCGGCGAACGGATCGACCTGATCATGATCCCCAAGGCCGGCAATGCGAAGGACATCTACGCGGTCGATGCGGTGGTCAGCGCCATCGAGGCGGCCAAGGGGCGCCAGAAGAAGATCGGCTTCGAGGTGATCATCGAAACCTCCGCGGGTCTGGCCTATGTGGAAGAAATCGCGGCCTCGAGCCCTCGAATGCAGGCGATGAGCCTGGGCGCGGCGGATTACGCCGCCTCGATGGGGATGGCGACAACCGGCATCGGCGGCACCCAGGCAAATTACTACATGCTGGAGGATGTACGCCCCGACTCGAATGACGACGGGGCCGACCGGGCCATCCATTGGAGCGATCCCTGGCACATGCCCACGGTCGCCATCGTCGCCGCTTGCCGGACCCACGGGCTGTTGCCGGTGGACGGGCCTTTCGGTGATTTCTCCGACGACGACGGCTTCCGCGCCCAGGCGCGGCGCGCCGCAACCCTGGGTATGGTCGGCAAATGGGCGATCCATCCGAAGCAAGTGGCGCTGGCCAACGAGGTCTTCACGCCGTCAGACGAGATGGTCGCCCAGGCCCGGCGTATCCTGGATGCCATGGAAAAGGCCCAGGCCGAGGGCGCCGGGGCGGTTACGCTGGACGGCAAGCTGATCGACATCGCCTCGATACGGCAGGCCAAGGTGATTGTAGGCCAGTCGGAGCTGTTCGCCGGGTCGTAAACGCCTATCCGCTCATGCAGGATTGCCGTCCCTGCGTCATCGCCAGGCTCAGCCTGGCAGGGAATCCGGCATGGCCGATCCTGAGCGGTTTCAGGGCTCTCTTAGGTAGGGCGGACAAATTTGTCCGCCCTACCGGGCTTCCCTCGTGGCCGCCCGATCTACCCCGCACCGGCATAAGCGCGGGGCCGGGCAACTGGCCCCGGCCCCGCGCCCCCCGTTCAGCTCAGGCGAAGTCGAAGTGACCCGCGTTCAATAATGTATGGTCCAGCCCGGCCAGCAGCACGATATCGCCGGCCCCGAAAGCTACCGCCGCGTCGCCGCGGAAGTCCGAAATTCCGAGGTCGCTGAATTCGTCAATGCCCGGGACACCGTCGAACCGGATCAGGTCCGAGGCCAGTTCGAAATTGTAGATCCGGTCGAGCCCGTCGCCCGCCGAGAATTCGAACGTGTCAGCGCCCGCGAAGCCGTCCAGGATATCCTGGCCGCCGCCTGGGCGAATGACGTCGTCGCCACCGCCGCCACGGATGATGTTGACGTTGCCGTCGCCGATCAGTGTGTCGTCGAAGGCCGAGCCCCAGAGGAATTCGATGCTGATGAGCGTGTCACCTTCGGCATCGCCGCCTGACCCCGCACCGGTGATCAAGCTGACCGAAACCGCGCCCGCCGAATCGTCGTAACGCGCCCAATCGTTGGACCCTGCGCCATCCAGCAGGTCGGCCCCCGCGCCACCCCAAAGCTCGTCGCCCTGCGACCCGCCCGTGATCGTGTCGTCGCCGGCCTCGCCCTGCAGCACGTCCGGGCCTCCGCCACCGGTGATGATATCGTCGCCCTCCCCCGCCACGATCAGGTTTCGGTTCGCATCCCCCGTCAGGTTGTCGGCATAGGCCGAGCCCCGCACATTCTCGATGCTGGAGAATGTGTCGCTCGCCGCCTCGCCGCCCGTGCCGCCGGTCGCGAGCGACAGGCTGACCCCCGCGGTTGCGGTGTTGTACTGCGCCCAGTCGGTGCCGATATCGCCGATCAGCGTGTCCGCCCCCGGCCCGCCGCGGATCAAGTCGAAGCCGAAGCCGCCATCGATCACGTCGTCCCCGTCCCCGCCCAGCAGAAAGTCGTGGCCGGAATTTCCGGTGATCAGGTCATCCCCGGCCTCGCCCAGGATCTTGTTGTCGAAATTGTCGCCGGTCAGGTCGTCGCCGAAGGCGGAGCCGGTGATGTTCTCGATCCCCGAATAAGTGTCGCCTGCCGCCTCGCCGAGCGTGCCGGCGCCGCTGAGCTGGCTCATGGTCACGCCCGAAGCGGCGCCGATGAACTGCACCCAATCCTCGCCCATACCGCCATCGATCATATCCGCGCCCGCGTCGCCGAATAGCAGATCCGGCCCATCGCCGCCCTGCAGCACGTCCGCCCCGGCGCCGCCGCGCAACAGATCGTCGGCGCCGCCGCCCGACAGCGTGTCGTCGCCGCCATTGCCGGTCAGCACATTGCTGACATCGTTGCCGGTGATCTGGTCGTCACCGGCCCCGCCCACCGCTTGCTCGATCACTGCGCCATAGGCGATCGCCAGATTGTTGGTGAGGTCCCCGACCGAAGAGAACGCCCCCTCACCCAGATCGATCACCTGGTCGGCGGAAAATCCCGAGACGTCGATCACATCCATGCCGCCCGCGTCCCAGATCGCCACGACAGGCTCGGTGTTGATCGTGAAATCGAAGGCGTCGCGCCCGGCATTGGCGTTGAACCCATAGACCGTGTTCCCGGTCCGCGTGGTCATGTCGGCGCCGTAGACCGCCTGGACTGCCAGGATGTCGTGCAGAAGCGGCGTCGCCGCATATACCTGGCCCGCGCTGCCTACATGATCGGTGCCCGAGCCGTCCGCGCCTGCGTCGAAATACGACATGACCGTGTATTGCAGCGTGTCCTGCTGGTGGGTCGCGTCGTCCTGGTAGTTGCCAGCGACGTTGTAGGGGCCAGGATGGCTGATCCCCAGCGCGTGGCCGATCTCGTGCAGATAGGTCAGGATCGCCTCGCCGCCCTGGATCAGGTCGCTGTCTTCGTCATGCGGCGATGCACTGTCATTGAGCCAGACATCCGCGTCGCCCAGCTTGAATTGCGAGCGCGGCGCATTATCGACCAGCCAGTACCAGTAGTTCGCGTAAGCCGTGCCGGAGGTGTTGGAGGAATAGTTGAAAGTCATATGGGCGTTGGGCCAGTCGGCGATTTCCAGCAGATCGGGGGCGATCAGATCGTCCCACAGCTCGAAAGCCTCGCGCGCCGCCGCCTCCATCGCCGCGGTCATCGCCACGTAGCCGTCCATCTCGGCGGTGTATTCCTGATGCCCGGGCACCACCGCGCCGGTGCCGATGGAATAGGTGATGATGTCGGTCGACCAGGCGACCGAAGGCTGCGAGCCATCCGCCGTTGTCAGCGCCGTGACGATCTGAGTATTCGAATAGACGGGTTTCATATCACGCGCCGGGCGGTAAGGATGCTTGGGACCTAGCGCGAAAGCTATGGCGTCAGGCTTAGTGAGCGACTAAAAAACAGCGTTAAGAATGCGTAAATCACGATCGGGCAGACCGCAGGCATGCAGACCTACCTGGATTTCGAAAAAGGCCTGGCCGAGTTGCAGGGCAAGGCCGAGGAACTGCGCGCCATGGCGCGCCAAGATCCGAACCTCAATACCAGCGCCGAGGCGAACCAACTCGACCGCAAGGCGCAGACGATGCTCAAGGACCTCTACAAGGACCTCGAGCCGTGGCGCAAATGCCAGGTGGCGCGGCATCCGAACCGGCCCCATGCCCAGGACTATGTGGACGCGCTCTTCACCGAATACACGCCCTTGGCTGGCGACCGGAACTTCGCCGAGGACCACGCGGTGATCGGCGGGCTGGCACGGCTCGACGACCGGCCGGTGGTGGTGATCGGGCACGAGAAGGGCGCGGACACCAAGTCGCGGCTGGAACGCAATTTCGGCATGGCCCGGCCCGAGGGCTACCGCAAGGCGGTGCGGCTGATGGAATTGGGCGACCGGTTCGGCCTGCCGGTGATCACGCTGGTCGACACGCCAGGTGCCTATCCCGGCAAGGGCGCCGAGGAGCGCGGCCAGGCCGAGGCGATCGCGCGGGCGACCGATACCTGCCTGAAGCTCAACGCGCCCCTGATCTCGGTGGTGATCGGCGAGGGCGGCTCGGGCGGCGCGGTGGCCTTCGCGACCGCCAACCGGGTGATCATGCTGGAACACGCGATCTATTCGGTGATCTCGCCCGAGGGCTGTGCCTCGATCCTGTGGAAGAATGCCGAGAAGATGAAGGAAGCCGCCGCCGCCCTGCGCCTGACCGCGCAGGACCTCAAGGAGCTCGGCGTCATCGACACCATCGTCGACGAGCCGCTGGGCGGCGCCCACCGCGACCCCCAGGCGACGATCGCCAGCGTCGGCGAGGCGATCAAGGGGGCGTTGGCCTCGTTCGCGGGCCTCTCGCCGGTTCAGATCCGGGCCGAACGGCGCAAGAAGTTCACCGAGATGGGAGCGCAAGGGCTGGGCTGATCACTCGGGCATCCCGGCGAGGCGCAGGCCGTCGACTAGCGGCTTGACGATCACCCATTCATCCATCAGCCCGAAGTGACGAGCGCCGCCAAGGTAGTGTTCGGCGACCCGAAAGCCAGGCGAGGCATCCATGTGGCGCTGTTCCAGGTTCCGTGCCTCTTCCATACGCCCCAGATGAGCCAACGCCACGATCTGAAGCCTGAGCATGGGGATCGCTCGCGGGTTCACCGCAAGCCCCAGCTGGGCATGTTCCAATGCCATCTCGAACTCCCGGGCGCCGATATGTGCAAAGCAAAGCGCAATATTGGTCCGGAATGACATCGGGTCGTTCGGGCTGAGCCGGAGCGCCGCATGGCCGCGCGAAACCGCCTCGGCGCTGTCGCCCCTGAACGCCAGCAGCATCGCACTGGATGTCCAAGCCCAGGCAAAGCTGGGGCACCGCTGGATGGTGCGATCGAGCAGTCCCATGCCGCGCGCTGGATCGCGGTCGGAGAACGCTAGCGTGTAGCCCGCATAGGCCTCGTCTTCCGCGTCGGTGTCATGGTTTTCCAGCACATCCTCGGCCAGCAGCCCGGCCGCATCGACGCCCTCTCTGTCCAACGAACGGCTGATCCAGGGCGTGATCGTGCCGCACCAGGCCCTCATCGCCTTGGGCTTGGCATAGGCGGGCGCGCGTTCGATCGCCGCGTCCAGATGCGTCACCGCATCGTCGATCTTCGCCCGGTGGATCGCCGCCAAAGCCTGCAAGTAATGGTCGTAGGCATCTAGGTTTTCCGGCCGTTTGCGGTTGGTGCGCGCGATCTCAGCCGAGCGGATTTCAGGTGCAATCGCCCCCACGACCTCCTCGGTGATCCGGTCCTGCAAGTCGAAGACATCCTCAACCGCGCCGTCATAGCGCCCGGCCCAGAGATGCGCACCGGTCTCGGCGTCGATCAACTGACCGGTGACGCGCAGCCGATCGCCCGCACGGCGCACGCTGCCTTCCAGCACGTATCGCACACCCAACTGCCGCCCGATTTCGCGCACATCGACCGCCAATCCCTTATAGGTGAAGGTCGAGTTCCGAGCGATCACGAAAAGCCAGGGGACATAGCTGAGCGAGGTGATGATATCCTCGGTGATGCCGTCGGCGAAATACTCCTGCTCGGCATCTGGCGACATGTTCGCGAATGGCAGCACCGCGACCGAGGGCTTGTCCGGGCGCTCGAGCGCCACCGGGCGCGCCGCCGGAACGGACGCGCTCAACGCGAATGCATGGATCGGACGCGCGATGTTCTTCAGCTCGCGCGGGCCCAGATCGGCGAACGTCAGGTCCAGACGGTCGATCACATCGTCATGGACCCAGCCAGAGACCGTCACGCCACCTGGCTCGGCGATCTCTTGCAGACGCGCGGCGATATTGACCCCGTCGCCCAGGATGTCCGCGCCATCCACCACCACATCGCCCACATGGACACCCATGCGGAAGTCGAGCCGCGTTGCCTCGGGCTGGTCCTGATTGCGGCCCGCCATGCGCTCCTGCATCGTGGCGGCGCAGGATACCGCGTCGACCACCGAGCTGAACTCGGCCAGGAACCCGTCGCCCATCGTCTTTACCACACGCCCGCTATGGAGCCCGATCATCTGCTCCAACGCCGAAAAACGGCCCTTATAGGCGGCGATCACGCCGGTCTCGTCGCGCCCGATCAGGGCGCTGTAACCGGCGATGTCGGCGACCAGGATCGCGGCCAGGCGGCGCTCCATGAAATACCCCCCGATTCAAGCCAGCCGATTGCGCCCCATCCGGCGCATGATGGCAAGGGGTCAGGTGGACTCGCGCCCTAACGCGCGGGCTGCCTCGGCGCTCAGGCGGTCGGATTCCGCCTCGATCACCTGTTCCATCCGCGCGCTCGCCAGGTCGCGCGGCATCCCGGGCGGCAGGGTCTCCAGGAACTCGATCACGGCGGTGCCAGGATGACGTAGCATGCTGTGCTTGGGCCAGAACCAGCCCACATTGGTCGCCGCCAGCACCATCGGCAGGCCGAAGCTCTCATAGGCCATGATGGCGCCCCGCTTGTAGGGGCGCTTCTCGCCGGGCGGCACCCGCGTGCCCTGTGGGTAAATGACGATCTGGCCCGTGCCCCGGTATTGGCGTGCAAGCCGGCGCATCATCGTCTTGCCCTGGCCTCGCTTCTCGCGGGTGACCCAGATGCAGCCGCTGCGCAGGGCATAGAGGCCGAAGACCGGCGCCCAAAGCAGTTCACGCTTCATGACAAAGTGCGGCTCGGGCAGCGCGCGGTACAGGATCAGCACATCCATCAGGGATTGGTGTTTCGCCGCGACGACGACCGACCCCCTGGGCACTGGGCCACGCACCTCGCTGCGCAAGCCGCAGAGCAGCCGCGCCGAGCCCAGCACCACGTCCACGTAGCGCTTCATCCACCAGATCGTCCAATCCCGGCGCCACAACACGAAGGGCGCGCCGCCGATCCCCATGACCGCCATCGTGACATAGGTGACCAGGTTCTGGGCGACCGAGCACAAAAACAGCATCTGAGATCTACGCCTGCGGATCTGGAGCCGCGCGGGCACCGAGCTTGCTGTTGCCATCGAGCCACAGTGAGCCGCAAACCCGGCCGCTGCCGCGATGGGGCCCAATTGCTAGTGTTCTATCGGCGATGCCGGACCGGCCGGCGCGGAGATGGGTCAAGCGCGGCATCAGACGACGTCCGTTGCGATCAGGGACCAGAGCGTAGCGTTCCAAGACGGAACCAGCACATTTCCGGCCTTTTGACAACCGGAACGGGTGGATGCGGCTTGGAGAATACCCTTTTGCAGATTATAATGGGCTGCAGCATGGGGCTCCAAGGGGTTGGAGGTAATAGATGATCGAGATTGTATGTCCGTCGTGCGACGCCCGTTATCAGTTGCCGGACGGATCCGTTGGGCCCAACGGACGTAACGTAAGCTGTTCGAGCTGCGCGCATAAATGGCGCGCCTTTGCCGACGGCGAAGAACCGCTGGTGATGCAGGAAGCCGTGCCCGAGGCCAGTGCCGAAGCCGGCGCTGCGGCCGTTGCCGCGGAAACCGCGCCGGCAGCCCAGGAAGCTGCCGCGTCCGAGCCACCCGCTGCTCCGCCGCCTTCGGCCGAGGCGCCTGCCGCCGTCGCCGCCGCGGTCGAGGAGACCGTCAGCGAGGCCGCTGCCGAGGCGGAAGCCGCCCCGGCACCGGCCGCAGACGAGAAGACCGAGGAAGATCGGCGTTCGATCGTAGCGGCGCTGGCCGCGGCCGGCGGGCCCGAGAGCGCACCGTCGCCCCCGCCCGCCTCTGGCGGCCGCGAGGAACAGATGGATGCGATCCGCAAGATGCTTTCGGACTTGAAGGAGGGCGCCGACGCGGCCGCCGCGGCCGAGCCCGAATCGGCCCCCAAGCCGGAACCGGAAACGCCGCAGGTCGTGCGCAAGCGCTCCGAGGACGAGGATGATAGCGATACGCTGAAATCCCGGATCGACGATCTGACCAAGCTCGGAAAGACCGCGAAGGGCGAGGCGGCGCTGACCGGCTACGACACCCAGAAACTGCGCAAGCTACACGAAAAGCGTGCAAAGCGGATGCAAAAGGCGCGCGAGCGGCGCAAGAAATCCGGCGCCTTCATCACTGGGTTTACCTTTGTCGGTGTCATCGCGCTGACAATGATGGGGCTCTATGTCATGAAGCCTCAGATCGTCGCCGCATCGCCGGGAATGGCCCCGGCAATGGACGAGTATGTGGTCGCGGTCGATCGCTATCGGGTCGACCTCAACGCCAAGACCGTCGAGCTGCGCGCGTGGCTTCAAGAGCGCATCGGCAAGATGAAGGATGAAGAAGGGGCGGAACAGCAGCAATAGCCACGCTGCCCCCCGTTTGCCTTTGGGATAAGAAAAGACCCCCGCGCAATTGCGCGGGGGTTTTTCGTTTCCGAAGATCGCCCCGGATCGGGGACTAGAACTGCTCCAAAAGGCGTTGGAGGTAGTCCAGTTCCAGCCTCGGCCGGCCCGTCTCCGCCGAACGGCGCCGCAACTCCTCGAGCACGCGCCGCGCGCGGTCCAGCACCGATTGATCCGGCACGTCGGTATCGCGCCCATCGACCGCGCCGAACGCGCCCGCGGGCCGGTCGAACGGGTCGGCATCCAAATCGCTCGCACGGCCCTCGCGCCGGCCGCGCCCTTCGTTCGCCGTGTCACCTTGTCCGTTGGTCAGGGCTTCCGCCAGGGCCTGGGCGCCGTCGTTCAGCCGGTCGAGTGCCTCCATCTGGTCTTCGACCGCCTCACCAGGTGCACGGTCCTGCAGGTCGTCGCGCGCATCGCCCATGGCGCGGGCGGCCTCTTCCAGCGCTCGGTCGATCTCGTCACCGCCATTGCCCTCTAACTGGCGCGCCAATTCCTCGAGCGCCCGGCGCAGCGCCTCCTGCTCGGCGGCCAGGCTGCCGGGGCGTCCATCTTCCCCGCGCGCCAGACGCTCGCCCCGGCCTTGCTCGCCGCCTTCGCCTTCACCGGGTTGCGGCTGACCCTGTTGGCCCTGCTGGCCCTGTTGTCCACCACGGCGTTGCCGACGAAGCTGGTCGAACGTGCGGTCGGCCAGGTCGCGCTGCTGCTGGATCATCTCCTGCAGCGCCTCCAGCGAGCGCTGGCCGCTGCCGCCATGCTGCTGCATGCCGGGCTGCATGTTCTGCAGCATCCGGCTGAGCTCGGACAGCATCTCGCGCGCCTGGTCGCGCAGGCCCGATTCCGCCCGGCGCTGCAATTCGTCCAGCAGCTCCTCCAGGTCGCGCTGGCTCATCTGCCGACCGCCATCCTGCTGGTTGTTCTGGTTGCCCTGCTGCAGCCCCTGCTCCAGCGCCTGGCGGATCATTTCCTGGATGTATTCCTGCATCGCGGCGCGCAGCTCGTCCATCGCGCGGCGGATATCCTCGTCGGTGCCGCTCTCCAGCGCCCGACGCAGGGCTTCCTCGGCGGCACGCAGCCGCTCAAGCGCGTCGGTCATGTCGCCGTCCTCCAGCGAAAGCGCGGCGAGCCACAGAAATTCCGCCACCTCGGCCGCCTTTTTCGAGACCTGATCGGCGACGACGCCATCCGCCAACCGGCGAACAGCCGTGCGCACACCCAGATAAGCGCCGTGTTTGTCCTCGAAGACCGCTTCCGGCCGCCGCGTCACCGATTGCAGCACATCGAGCGTGCGTGAGCCCTGCTCGAAGTCCATCGCCAATTCGCGGCGCTGCTCGACCAGCGCGCGGGCCAATTCATTCGTGAAATAACGTCCGGGCAGACGCAGCGTCACCGGGCCCGCCACGGATCGCTGCCCAGCCCCGTCCTCGGCGAAAAGCGTCATCTCGACCCAGGCGCCGGTCCATGGGTGGGGACCGAGGTCGTGCACCGCCGCGTCCTCGACCTCCAACGCCCGGCCGGAGATCGGCAGCGGCAGGGCGAAGGTGATCGGCTCCTCGACCAGCCCCCGGCCAGGCTTGAGCCCGCCGAGCGGCACGATCTCGGCCCAGGCGCTGTCGATGCCATAGTCGTCCAGCGCCTTGAACCGCACCTCGAGTGCCCCGGCAACGGTCGCGCCCGGATCGTCGGTCATCGAGATCCGCGGCGGCGCATCGGGGATCACCGTGATGTTCCAATCGCCGAGGATCTGGCCGCCTCCGGTGACCTGAACCGGTCCTGATTCCTGCAGAACCCCGCGCGCCTCGGCCAGCGAACCGCCGAAATCCGTAAAGGCTTCGAACCCGGTCAGGCCGCCCCCGATCAGGCCGGGCAATTCGCCCAGATCGGTGACCCGCAGGATCAGTTCGGAACCCTGGGGCAGCTCGATCGCCTGATCGAGCCGGGCGAGCTTGTTCAAGTAGACCGTGTCCAACCCCGTATAGGCAGGCGGGATGGCCCAAGCCTCGGCCACCGGATTGCGGACCGCCTCGGCGCCCGCTGCCTCGGCGACCGGGGCGTGCGGGCTGAAAAGAGTACTCAGCCGCTCGCTCCAAGTTCCGCCCGCGCCAATCAGCCCGGCGATCACGGTGACCGGGCCGAAGAGGCGCAGCGCCCAGCGGTCGAAGCGTGCCAGGCGCAGATCCGGCGGCCCGGCGCGCAGTTCCGCCGCAGCCCGTTCAGCCCGGCGCTGATGCTCGGCCCAGACCCGCTGCGTCGCTTCCTTCCCGCGGCCGGCGGCCAGGGTGTCGGCCAAGGTCGCCAAGGGGAGCGAATTGTCCGACGCGTCCAATCGCTCGGCCGCCTGAGCACGGCCGGGCATCCGGAAGCGGACCCCGCCCCAAAGCAGCGCCAGGGTCAACAGGGCGACGGTCGCCAAGATCGCGATCCGGTGATCCGCGGCGTCAAGCGCGGCATAGCCGCCGAAAAGCGCGATCGCCACGGCGAAGCAAATAATCGTGAAGGCGGGCCACAGGGCGCGCACCAGCCGCTCGGCCAGAATCGCCAGGCGGCTCAGCCGCAATGCCCGGCGGGTCGCCTTTCCCAGCGCCCTTTTCTGCCCGGTAAAGTTGAAATTCGCCATATCTACCCGCAGCTTAGGCCGCGAACCATGCCCGTGGGCACCGTCACGGCCGGTGCAGCCATTGGGGCACAGTATCACGCGCCAACATCTCTGCATATGTGGGGCGTTCGCGGATCACGGCAAACTCGGCGCCGTTGACTAGAACCTCCGGGATCAGCGGCCGGGAATTGTATTCCGATGACATGACCGCCCCGTAGGCCCCGGCCGAGCGGAAGGCCAGCAGATCGCCCGCCTCCATCAGCGGCAAATCCCGGGTCCGGGCGAAGGTATCGCCGGTCTCGCAGACCGGGCCGACCACATCGACCGGCGCCACCGGCTGGTCAGATCCGGGCTCGCGCACCGGCACGATATCGTGCCAGGCGTCGTACATGGCCGGGCGGATCAGATCGTTCATCGCCGCGTCGATGACCAGGAAATCGCGCCCCTCGCCTTCCTTGCGGTAGATGACCGACGAGACCAGCAGCCCCGCATTCCCGGCAATCAGCCGCCCGGGCTCGATCTGGATCTCGCAGTCCAGGTGCCCGACCGTACGCTTGATCAGCGCCCCGTAGTCGAACGGCAGCGGCGGCGCCGCGTTCGAGCGCTGATAGGGGATGCCGAGACCTCCGCCCAGGTCGAGCCGGCGGATATCGTGCCCATCGGCGCGCAGCAGCTCGGTCAGTTCGGCCACCTTGGTGAAGGCGGATTCGTATGGCGCCAAATCCGTCAATTGCGAGCCGATATGCACATCGACGCCGACGATGTCGATCCCCTCGAGCGCGCCGGCATGGGCATAGACCTGGCGGGCGCGCGAGATCGGCACACCGAATTTGTTCTCGGCCTTGCCCGTGGAGATTTTCTCGTGGGTCTGTGCGTCCACGTCAGGATTGACTCGTATGGTAACCGCCGCGCGTTTGCCCATGGCACGCGCCACTTGGTCGAGGGCCTCGAGCTCGGGCTCGCTTTCGACATTGAACTGGCGGATGCCGACCCTCAGCGCCTCGCGCATCTCGTCGCTGGTCTTGCCGACGCCCGAAAAGACGATCCGGTCCGCAGGCACCCCTGCAGCCAGCGCCCGGGCCAGCTCGCCGCCCGAGACCACGTCGGCGCCCGCGCCCAGCCGCGCCAGCGTCGCGACGACCGCGAGGTTCCCATTCGCCTTGAGCGAATAGGCGATCAGATGGTCGGTGCCTTCCAGTGCCTCTTCGAAGACCCGGTAATGCCGCTCGAGCGTCGCGGTTGAATAGACATAGAAGGGCGTCCCCACGGACTCGGCGATCAGCGGGATCGGCACCTCCTCCGCATTGAGCAGGCCATCGCGATAGGTGAAATGGTCCATCTGCGGCGCAGGCCTTATCCAGAGCTTTGTTGCTGTTGCTTGTCCTCTGACTCCAGGCGCTTGGGGTCGCCCTTGATCCCGCAGGCCGAAAGCAGAAGAACCGCGCCACAAGCTGCGATCAGGGCGCTACGCAGGATCGTCATGCCAGTCTCTCCTTCCAGGCCACCGCCGTAGCGCGGACGCATTCCGGCGCGGTGCCGCCATAGCTCGTGCGGCTGGCCACCGAGGCCTCGACGCTCAGTACATCATAGACCGCATCCGTTATCCTGGGCTCGACCGACTGCATCCGCTCAAGCGGCAGGGCGTCGAGGGTCGTGCCCGCCTGCTCGGCCAAGGCGACGATCCGCCCGGTCACGTGATGCGCGTCGCGAAACGGCAGCCCCAACACCCGGACCAGCCAATCGGCCAGGTCGGTAGCAGTGGCATAGCCATTGCCGGCCGCGACGTGCAGGATCTCACGGTTGGGAGCCATGTCGCGTACCATCCCCTCCATCGCCGCGATCGCCAGCGCCAGCGCGTCGGCCGCGTCGAAGAGCGGTTCCTTGTCCTCCTGCATATCCTTGGAATAGGTCAGCGGCAGGCCCTTCATCACCGTGACCAGCGCCACCAGCGCGCCCGCGATCCGCCCCACTTTGGCGCGCACCAGCTCGGCCGCGTCCGGGTTGCGCTTTTGCGGCATGATCGACGAGCCGGTCGTGAAGGCATCCGTCAGTGTCACGAACCGGAATTGAGCCGAGCACCAGATCACGATCTCCTCGGCCAACCGGCTCAGATGCATGGCGGAAATCGTGGCCGTGGCCAGGAAATCCAGAACGAAGTCCCGGTCGCTGACTGCGTCGAGCGAATTCGCCGACGGCCGGTCGAAACCAAGCGCATTGGCGGTCATCTCGCGGTCGATCGGGAACGAGGTCCCGGCCAGCGCCGCCGCCCCCAGGGGACATTCGTTCATCCGGGCGCGCGCATCCTTAAGCCGCGACCGGTCGCGGGCAAACATTTCCACATAGGCCAGCATATGATGGCCCCAGGTCACCGGCTGCGCGGATTGCAGATGGGTGAAACCCGGCATGACGATATCCGCGCCCGCCGCGGCCTGATCGACCAGCGACCGCATCAGCGAAGTCAGTGCCTGGTCGGTCTGGTCGATCCGCTCGCGCACCCACAACCGGAAATCGGTTGCCACTTGGTCGTTGCGCGACCGCGCGGTATGCAGCCGGCCAGCCGGCTCGCCCACGATTTCGATGAGCCGCGCTTCCACGTTCATGTGAATGTCCTCGAGCGCGGTGGAGAACTGGAATTTGCCCTCCTCGATCTCGTCGGCAATCTGGGCAAGGCCTTGATCGATCGCATCGAAATCGGCTTGGCTGATGATGCCCTGGGCCGCCAACATGGCCGCATGAGCCCGGCTGCCATCGGTATCCTGGGCGGCAAAACGCCGGTCGAACCCGATCGACGCGTTGATCTCGGCCATGATCGCCGCGGGGCCGCCTGAAAAACGGCCTCCCCACATTGTGTTCGCGTCCTGGCGATCCGATTCTTGGTCCCCGGCGCCGGATTGACTATCTTCAGCCATGCATTCGTTCCCGTCAGCCAGGTGGAGCCCCGGATGAGATCCTTGCGTTTCAGCCCGATTTTCGCGGCCATGCTATACGGCGCAATGGCGCTGACTGCAAACACCGCCGCCGCGGGTGAACTGACGGCCGACGACCGCACGGTGCTCTCCGAGATGCGCCAGGGCGACATGCGCAAGCTGGTGATCCTGGACGCGCCGCGCGACCGGATCGAGGCGCGCTTCGTCGATCTCTATGGCAACGCGGTCGGGATCGGCGATTTCGCGGGCAAGGTGGTGCTGGTGAATTTCTGGGCCACCTGGTGCCCGCCCTGCCGGGCCGAGATGCCGTCCATCGACGCGTTGTCGGGCTCACTCAGCGGCGGGGACTTCCAGGTGGTCGCGATCTCGACCGACCGGGCGGGTGCCGAAAAGGCGCAGGGTTTTTTCGACGAAATCGGCGTCGAGCACCTCAAGCTCTACCATGATCGCCACCGCGACATGGCGCGCCAGGCAGGCGTGCTGGGCCTGCCGGTGACCCTGATCCTGGACCGCCAGGGCCGCGAAATCGCGCGAATGCACGGAGATGCGGACTGGAGCAGCCCGGATGCCCGCACACTGATCCAGCGGATCATCGAGATGACGGCGAAAGAACACGCGTGAGGCTGCCTTCCGCCGCCCAGCGGGTCCAGGATGCGCTCGCGGCGCTTGGCTGCGGGGCACGCGTCCGCGAGATGCCCGAGACGACCCGCACCGCGGGAGAAGCCGCAGCCGCCTGCGGATGCGATCAGGGTGCCATCGTTAAATCGCTTATTTTCCGCTTGGCGGGGGCTGGTGGGGGACTGTTGGTGCTGACCTCTGGCACAAACCGGGTGCACGAGAAGCGGCTAGGACGGCAACTGGGCGACAGGCTGGCCCGCGCGGATTCGGATTTCGTGCGCGCGACCACCAGTTATGCAATCGGCGGCGTGCCACCCGTGGGTCACGCCACGCCCATGCGCGTCATCATGGACTGCGATCTGTTCGATCACACGGCCATCTGGGCCGCCGCCGGCACGCCCCGGGCGGTTTTCCCATCGACGCCGGACGAGCTCGCCGCGCTCACCGGGGCCGAGGTTCTAGACGTGACCTGACCTGGTCCCTGCGCGCGATTGTAAAACGCGCCCGTGGCTGGCATCCTGCCGGGACAATTTCAAAACTCGGGAGGATTGTTATGCCGACGATCGAAGGCGGCTGTCTGTGCGGTGCCGTCCGCTACTCTAGCGACGCCGAACCGAAGGCGGTGATCAACTGCTACTGTGCGGCCTGCCGCAAGAATTCCGGCTCGACCAATTCCTTCAACATCGCCATGCCGGCGGGCTCGGTGAAGGTCACGGGCGATACGGTCAAGACCTATGTGGACCGTTCGGGCGCTAGCGGTGAACCCTTCGAGCGCCGATTCTGCTCGAATTGCGGATCGCATTTCCTGTCGGGCGGGCCGGGCTACGAGGGGCTCGAATTCATCAAGGCGGGCACGCTGGACGATCCGAACTGGGCGGTGCCGGCGGCGCATATCTGGTGCGAGGAGAAACTCGACTGGCTCGCCCTGCCGGAAGGCGCCGAGCCAATCCCGCGCAATCCCTAGAGCAAAACCGGATCAGACTGAACCAGTCTGATCCTAGGATTTTGCTCAAACATATGAGTCTGGACCAAAATTCTTATTCAGACTGATTCAGTCTGAAACGATTTTGGTCTAGCGCCCGATCATCATCCGGCGCAGCACGCCATCCCGCTTGACGAAGTGATGGCGCAGCGCCGCCCCCGCATGGCCCGCCAGGATCACCGTCATGGCAAAGGCGGACCACGCGTGGATCGAAGCGAACAGGTCGTTCAGCTCCTTCGAGCCCGGCTGGAACGGATCGGGCAGTTCGAACCAGGTGAACACCATGTTCTTCAGCCCGTAGGAATCCTGCAACGGCGAGGCCGAGGCCAGCAGCCAGCCGGTGACCGGCATCGCGACCATCAAGACGTAAAGAGCCAAATGCGCGCCCCGGGCCATCAATCTCTCGATCCGCGTCGCGGCGTCCGGCGGCTCCGGCACCCGGTTCAGCGCACGCCAGAGGACCCGCACCAGCGCCAGAGAAAAGATCACGAATCCCCAACTCTTGTGGGTCTGGTAAAGTTCGAACTTCTCGTAAACATCCGTAACGATCCGCACCATCCGGACCCCGAGCCCCAGTTGGAACAGGATCAGCGCCGCCATCAGCCAGTGAATGAGCCGCGCGGGCCAGCCCCAGCCCTGATCAGAGTTGCCCAATCCCATCCCCCGCCCCGTCTTATTCCGGCGGCATCGCCGTCAGATCGAAGCGCACCGCGACCGCACGCCCGATCTCGACGAAGAGCGCCGAGGGCCCGACCCCCAACCCGAAATCGCGCCGGTCCAGTTCCAAAACCCCTTCCGCCCGGGCCTTTGCACCGTCGATCATCAGGGTGATCTCGGTCCGGACCGCCCTGGTCCGGCCTCGGATCGTCAGATCGCCGATGGCGTGAAACCGGTCACCGCCGAGCGGACTGAGCGACGTTAAGCGATAGGTGACCAGAGGATGCGTGGCCGCGTCGAACCACTCGGCCGAGGTTGCGAAGGCACTCGCCAGATTATCATCGAGATCGATGCTGGCGCTCTCGATCCTGAGCTCCAGTGTCGCGGCCTCGGGCGCTTCCGGGCTGAATAAGCCCTCGCCGTGATAGCGCGCGAAAATGCCTCTCGCCCGTTGGCCGTTCTGGAGATACTCGAACCCAATGCGCGAGCGCTCGGGCACCAGCGCCCATTCCATCGCGACTGCCAGTCCCGGAAACAGCGCCAACACGGCGGCCAGCGCTCCGATCCCCGCCTGCCGCCATACCGCGCCCATACCCGATCCGCCCTATTCTGCTGGACTCATCTCGATATCGATCCGGATCGGAATCTCCGCTCCGATCGCAGGCGCGCCGAAAGTCATACCGAACTCGGTTCGGTCGATCACGCCGGTCACGGTGAAGCCCGCCACGGTGATGTCGGGAAAGAGCGGCGAGGGGCCGAATTGGTTCAGCTTGGCCTCGAGCGTGATCGGCCGCGCAACCCCGATCAGGTTCAGATCCCCGGTGATCTCGGCGGTATCGGCGCCGGTCGGTCGAACCTCGGTCGAGGTGAAGACCATCTCGGGGAAATTCTCACTGTCGAAGAACGCCGCCGAGCGCAATTGGTTGTCCCGGGTCTTGTTGTAGGTATCGACGCTGGCCGTGCGCACGACAAAGCGCACCCGCGTAGCCTCGACATTCGAGGGATCCAGCTCGATATCGGCGTCGAAATCGCGGAACTGGCCGTGGACCGCCGAGAAGCCCAGATGATCGGCGGTGAAGGTCACGAAGGCGTGGCTCTTGTCGACCACATAGACCTCGGCCCGGGAGAGCCCGGGCACCGCGGTCTGCACCAGGACCGCGGCGGCAAAGGCAATCTGGATCAGTCGCATCGAAAGCATCCCTACCGAAGGCCCGCCGGATCAATCCACTTTATGGCGGAAGAGTTAGACTGTCATCCGCACAAGGCCATCCTTGCGCGGGGCAAATTCACGTGAGCGGATGTGACAAGCGGCCTAGCGCGTCGGCACTGGCGGGTCGCTGCGGTAATCGTAGAAGCCCCGGTTGGTCTTGCGGCCAAGCCAACCGGCCTCGACGTATTTTACCAAAAGCGGGCATGGCCGGTATTTGGTGTCGGCCAGGCCCTCGTGCAGCACATTCATGATCGCCAGGCAGACGTCGAGCCCGATGAAATCGGCCAGCTCCAGCGGTCCCATCGGGTGCTTGGTGCCCAGCTTCATCGCCGAGTCGATACCCTGGACCGAACCGACCCCTTCATAGAGCGTATAGATCGCCTCGTTGATCATCGGCAGCAGGATGCGGTTGACGATGAAGGCCGGGAAATCCTCGGAATTGGTGGCGGTCTTGCCCAGATCGGCGACCACCGCCTTCATGGTCTGGAAGGTTTGGTCATCGGTGGCAATGCCGCGGATCAGCTCGACCAGCTCGATCACCGGGACCGGGTTCATGAAGTGGAAGCCCATGAAGCGTTCCGGCCGGTCCGTGGCGCTGGCCAGCCGGGTGATCGAGATCGACGAGGTGTTCGAGGTCAGAAGCGTCTTCTCGCCCAGATGAGGCGCAAGTTCGGCGAAGATCTTGTGCTTGATCGCCTCGTCTTCGGTCGCCGCCTCGATGATCAGGTCCGAGTGACCGAGCGCGCTGAGATCCAGGGTCGGCGTAATCCGGGCGAGCGACGCGTCACGCTCGTCCGCGCCCAGCTGACCCTTCTCGACCAGACGGCCGTAGCCCCAGGCGATCTTCTCCATCGCCGCGTCGAGCTGGTCCTGGTCGATGTCGTTCAGCTGGACCTGGTAGCCCGCCTGGGCGAAGACCTGGGCAATGCCTGCGCCCATCTGCCCGGCGCCGACGACGCCCACCGTGCGGATCTGCATGCCTTGGTAACCCCTGATTCCCCGACCGAATGAACGACCGCGCAGATTCTTATGCTGCGCTGCAACACGCGAGTATGACGCCCGCGTGACGTATTGCAAGCGGGGGCGTGAAAAATCAGGGTAATATTATTGCGCACTTGCGTCGTGCTAGATTGCGGTGGATCGACTGGACTTTGCCAGCCTGTACAACCATGCAGAACGACGCAGAACCACAAGGAGCAGCGCGTGTCCGACGCCGATAGATCCCCGAGCCTCGCCGTCCTGATCGACGCCGACAACACTTCCGCCCGCTATGCCCGGGCGATCTTCGAGGAAATCGCCAAGCTCGGCGAGGCGAACGTACGCCGGATCTACGGCGATTTCTCGTCGGCGCGGATGAAAGGCTGGCGCGATGTGATGCAGACGCTGGCCATTGTGCCCGAGCAGCAGTTCAACTACACCACCGGCAAGAACGCTGCCGACATCACGCTCGTGATCGACGCCATGGACCTGATGCATCGCGGCCATCTCGACGGGTTCTGCCTGGTCAGCTCCGACAGCGACTTCACCCGGCTCGCCTCGCGGCTGCGCGAGGAGGGCGCCGCGGTCTACGGCTTCGGGGCGAAGAAGACGCCCGAGGCCTTCCGCAACGCCTGCTCGCGCTTCATCTATATCGAGAACCTCGTGGAGGCCGTGGAGGAGGCGGAGACCGCTGGCAAGGCCGGACCGTCAAAGCGGGGCGCGTCGAAGAAGGAGCCGCCGTCCAAGGCGGTACCGCTGATCCGCAAGGCGATGGAGCAGGCTTGGGACGCCGAGGACTGGGTCGACCTCGGCGTCGTCGGCCACCGGCTGAACCACCTCGCCCCGGATTTCGACCCGCGCACCTATGGCTGCGACAAGCTCGTCACCGTGGTCGAGAAAACCGGCAAGTTCGCCATCGAGCGCCTGCCCGGCCGCGGCGTGCGCATCCGACGCAAGTGAGGCGGCAAGCTCTTGGATCGGACTCGCCGTAATTACGGCCGTCATTCCCGCGAAGGCGGGAAGCTCTCGGGGTTGTCATGAGATCCCCGCCTGCGCGGGGATGACTGAAAGGTCAGATCACGGGCTCGCGGTAAGAGGTGCTAAAATAACGAACGGCCCGCGCCGGGGCGCGGGCCGTCTGCATCCGCAGAAAAAAAACACCGTCAGTCGAGCGCTGCCTCGAGTTCGGGCAGCGCCTGGAACAGGTCCGCCACCAGGCCGTAATCGGCGACCTGGAAGATCGGCGCCTCGTCGTCCTTGTTGATGGCAACGATGACCTTCGAGTCCTTCATGCCCGCCAGGTGCTGGATCGCGCCCGAAATGCCGACGGCGATATAGAGGTCTGGCGCCACCACCTTGCCGGTCTGGCCCACCTGCCAATCGTTCGGCGCGTAGCCCGAGTCGACCGCCGCGCGGCTCGCACCGGTGGCGGCGCCCAGTTTGTTGGCGACCTGCTCGATCAGGGCGAAGTTCTCCTTCGAGGCCATGCCGCGCCCGCCGGAGATCACGATCTTGGCCGAGGTCAATTCCGGCCGGTCGCCGCCGACCGTCTTGTCCTCGACCCATTCGCTCAAGCCCGGGTTGTCGCCGGCCGCGATATTCTCGACCGGCGCCGGGCCACCCTCGCCCGCCGCGTCGAAGGTGGCGGTTCGGATCGTGACGACCTTGACCGGATCGCTGGACTTCACCGTCGCGATCGCGTTGCCCGCATAGATCGGGCGGATATAGGTGTCGCCGTCCACGATCTCTTGGACATCCGAGATCACCATCACGTCCAGCAGAGCCGCGGCGCGGGGCATGATGTTCTTGGCATCGGTCGTGGCCGGGGCCAGGATGTGCGAGTAATCGCCCGCCAGGCTCGCGATCAGCGCCGCCGCCGGCTCGGCCAGACGATGGCCGTAGATCCCATCCTCGGCACATAGCACCTTGGCGACCCCGTCGATCTTCGCCGCGGCCTGGGCCGCGTCCGCCGCCCGGGCGCCGCAGCAGAGAAGCGTCGGCGCGCCCAGGCCCGCCGCCGCGGTCACAGCCTTCGCGGTCGAGTCGAGCTGCAGCTCGCCATCGGTCACTTCGGCAACAAGAAGAACCGCCATCTCAGAGCACTCCCGCTTCGTTTTTCAGCTTGTCGACCAGTTCGGCGACTGAGGCGACCTTGACGCCGGCCTTGCGCGCCGGGGGCTCGGTCACCGAGACGATCGCCAGACGCGCGCCCGCATCGACCCCGTAATCGGCGGGGGTCTTGATGTCCAAGGGCTTCTTCTTGGCCTTCATGATGTTCGGCAGCGAGGCGTAGCGCGGCTCGTTCAGGCGCAGGTCCACGGTCACGATGGTCGGCATCTTGACCTTGATCACCTGCAGACCGCCATCGACCTCGCGGGTTACCTTCGCGCTGTCGCCCTCGATCTCCAAACCGGAGGCAAACGTCGCCTGGCTCCAGCCCATCAGGGCCGCCAGCATCTGGCCGGTGGCGTTCATGTCGTTGTCGATGGCCTGCTTGCCGCAGATCACCAGGCCCGGCTGCTCCTCGTCGATCACCGCCTTCAGAAGCATGGCGACCGCCAATGGCTCGATGTCGGTGTCAACCGTCTCGGCCGCCTCGATCAGGATGGCGCGGTCCGCGCCCATGGCCAGCGCCGTCCTCAGAGTTTCCTGCGACTGCTTCACGCCGACGGATACGGCGATGATCTCGTCCGCCTGGCCCGCTTCCTTCAGGCGGATCGCCTGCTCGACCGCGATCTCGTCAAACGGGTTCATCGACATCTTTACATTGGCGAGATCGACGCCCGTATTGTCCGCCTTCACACGGACCTTGACGTTGTAGTCGATCACGCGCTTGACCGGCACCAGCACCTTCATCGCGGCGTCTCCTCGGTTAGCGGCTTACCTCCGGCGGCGCCGGAGCGGAAATCTTCGGCAGGACTGCCCCCGGCCCGAGACTTAGCCCCCCGGCACGGGAAAACCTGTAGAAAAAACGACGGGGCATTCCAGGGAATCGCCACATCGCCCTCTCGCGGCCCCGATTATGGGGCCAGCGCATCTGGGTCAAGCGGATGGGGTGTCGCGGGGCGGCCAGCGGCGCATCGTTTCCAGCGCGTCGGAGATCTTTTGCTGCCAGCGCGGATCGGTCTCGCTGAAGAAGGCTTGCTCCATCACGCTGACCAGTTTCGGGCGGCGATACCAGTCTACCATCGACACCTTGTGCTCTCCGGGTGCTGTCTCCCAGAATGCATTGATCAGCCCTCCGTCCGCGTCCAGGCCACCGATGATATCAAGATCTGATGCGATCGCGCGCGCGAGCGTTTTCGGATCAGCCCGGTCACCCCGGTCAAGCAAGGCAGGCAAATCGCCATGGGCGTTCGCGACCATGCAGAAGAGCGTTCCAATGCCATCAGATTCAAGAACACCCGCAATCGTCGCATCAAGCAGCTGAGCGAAGAACGCCTCGACCGCCGCAACTTCCCCGTCTGTCCAATCTTGCGGATAGCCAGACTGCGCAAGGCAATTCAGGCTGCATTCCATCCCGGCGGCGTGGGGGGACTCGCCTTCCGCGAGGAGTTCGATGACCCGCGGTAGGATGTAGCGGATTTCGTGGCGTAAGAACCGTCCGGTCTCTGATAGGAAATGATCGGTATCGGACCGGTTCAACTCGCGCAGCGGCACGGTTTCCAGCCGCGCCCAATATTCGCGCCCAAGATCCAGATCATCGCCCGACCATTTCTCGGGCCGGGCGGTTTCGAAGGTGCGATAGGCGTCCTCGACGGCGGCGCGCAGGGCCGCGAGCTTCGATTCAGCGCCCATCCATGGCCCTAATTCCTCCGCACCAGGCAGGCCCCGCCCGCGGCGCGCAGGCGGGCGCAGATCCGGTTCGCGGCGCGGCGGCTCGGCGCGCCCACCTGGGCCGACCAGATACGCTTACGCCCCAGCCCCGCGCGGGCGCGCACCAACATCGGCTCGGCATCGCTCAGAATCCGGGAATAGCGCCGCTGCGCCCGGCTGAACTGCCTCAGCGCCACCGATTGGCGCCGGTTGCCGCCCACCTGCACGCCCCAAGGCTGCCACTCGGCGCCGGCGTATAGCACCGAGCGCGTCTTCATCACCGGCAGCCGCCGGCAGGCGGCCTCGAACGGCAGGGCCTCGTCCAGGGGCCGGGGTTCGACTTCGCGGCCGGGATCGCGGAACCACTTGGCCGGCCGGAAGGTGATCGAATGCACGTAGCCCAGCGTCTCGCCCGGCAAGCCGCGCTTGCCGTCGAGCCAGGCCGCGACCCGTTGGGACCCACTGTTATAGGCCGCCGCCGCCAGGCCCAGATTGCCGAACTTCGCGCGCAGATCCGCCAGCAGCGCCGCCGAGGCGGGCAGCGCCTGCTCCGGATCGAACGGATCCGCCAGCCCGCGCAGCTTCGCGGTGCCGGGCATGAATTGCGCGATGCCCTGGGCGCCTTTGTAAGAAACCGCGCGGAGATCGAACCGGCTCTCCTTCCAGATCAGCCGGGTGAAAAACTCGGGAGGCAGGCCGTGGCGAGCCGCCGCGTCCTTGATCAGAAAACAGATTCGCGCGGTCGGACGCTCCGCCGCCGCGGGCCGCCAGGGATCGCCGTAGCCGCTGTTTCGCTCCGCAACGGCGCCAGGCGCGCCGAACATCAGAAAAATGCCTGCGAGAACAGCAGGATAAAATTGACGGCACCAGATCATGACCAATACTCCACGATTGCCACAGCACGGGTTACGCGGTCAACAAGATCGGAGTTTACACTAATTTTTGGTAAATTTCAGCGCGTCTGGGCGCTTACCGGTTTGCCCCCGGCACCCACAGCACGTCGTCCTTGCCGTTCCCGTTCGCCACACGCGACGCGACGAAACACCAATCGGAGAGCCGGTTAATGTATTTGATGGCCGCCGGGTTCACCTCTTCCTCTCCGGCCAGCTCCACCGTCAGCCGCTCGGCCCTGCGGCTGACCGTGCGCGCCAGGTGCAAATGTGCCGCCAACTCCGACCCGCCCGGCAAGATGAAACTGCGCAACGGCTCCAGGTCACCGTTCATCGCGTCGATCTCGGCCTCGAGCCGGGCGACCTGAGCATCGGTCATGCGCAGCGGCGGATATTCCGCCTCCGCGTCCTTGGCCATGTCGGGCCGGCAGAGATCGGCGCCCAGATCGAAGAGGTCGTTCTGGATGCGCGCCAACGCCTCCTCCATCCCGCCCGTGGCGTGGAGCCGCGCGAGGCCGATCGTGGCGTTGGCCTCGTCGACTGTCCCATAGGCCGCAACGCGCAGGCTGTGTTTCGGCACCCGGGTGCCGTTGCCAAGCGCGGTCTCTCCCGCGTCGCCGGTGCGCGTGTAGATTTTGTTCAGCACGACCATGGCGCCACTCCGCTCCTACCCCTTTCCGATGGCCCAGACGGTCAGCATGATCAGCACGACCGCGACGAACTGGGCGACGATCCGGTAGCGCATCAGCCGGTTCGAGAACCGCGCGCCCTCGACGCCCTCGCGCGACTTCGAGCCGAAACCGCCGATTCCGACCGCCAGCACCGCCAGGGTCACGATGCATGCGATGGCCGCCAGATAGAAAAGAAATCCCGACATGCGTGTTCCCGTTCAACCCCGGATCAGCAGCCGGTCCAGCCAGCGCGTGGGCAGGACCCGCTTCAGCGTTCCCATCATATACGTCGGCGTGGTCACATAATAGCGGGCGCGAGGCCTCGAATGCTCGAGCGCGTGGATCATTTTCGCGGAGGTCGCCTCACAGCTCAGCTCGAACGCATCGGGCGGCGGATCCGGGTCGTAGAGCCGCTTCTCGACCACGTTCGCATAGGTGTCGGCCCAGGCGGAGTCCCGGGGCTTGATCCAACGCTCATAATGCGCCCGTGCATTTTCGCGGATCTTGGTGCGGATCGGCCCGGGCTCGAGCAGGATCAGATGGATGCCCGTGCCCGCCAACTCCAGCCGCAATGTGTCAGAATACCCCTCGACCGCGTGTTTGGTCGAGACATAGGCCGCCCGGAACCTGAGCGCGATGAAGCCCAGCACCGAGGAATTCATCACGATCCGCCCATGGCCTTGGGCGCGCATCACCGGGATCGCCAGGCGGGTCAGACTGTGCCAGCCGAAGAAATTCGCCTCGAAGATTTGGCGCAGCGCGTCCGTTGGCAGGTCCTCGGCCGCCCCCGGCATCGCATAGGCGCCGTTGTTGAAAAGCGCATCAAGGCGCCCGCCGGTATGCTCCAGCGCTTGGGTAAAGCCCGCCTCGATGCTCGCCTGGTCCTCATAGTCCAATCGGAAGCTGGTCAGCCCCTCGTCCCTGAGCCGCGCGCAATCGGCCTCTTTGCGGCAGGTCGCCAGCACCTGCCAGCCACGTTCATGCAGGGCGTGGGCCAAGTGGTGACCGATGCCGCTGGAACAACCGGTGATCAAGATACTACGCCTAGCCGCCGTCACTCGGCCGCCTCCCCGCCGCAGACCGGGCATCCTGCGCGCTTCTTGACCCGGATGATCCGGGTCTCGGCCTGCAAGGCGTCGTAGAGCATCAGCTTGCCATCCAGCGGCGCGCCCGCACCCGTGATCAGCTTGACCGCCTCGACTGCCTGCATGGCCCCGATCACGCCGGCCATGGCGCCCAGAACGCCCGCCTCGGCACAGGCCGGGACCAGCCCGGGCGCTGGGGATTCCGGGAAGACACAGGCATAGCAGGGTCCGCCTGCCCAGGCCCGGAAAACGCTGATCTGCCCCTCCCACCGGCCGATCGCGGCGAAGACCAAGGGTTTTTGCATCCGCGCCGCCGCGCGGTTGACCAGATAGCGCGTATCGAAATTGTCCGAGCCGTCGAGCACCAGATCATAGGCACCGATCAATGCCAGAGCATTCGTCTCGTCCAGCCTCTCGGCATGCGGCTCGAGCGTGACATTCGGGTTGATCCGGGCGACCGCGCTGTCCGCGCTCTGGACTTTCGGCACGCCCACATCGCCGGTCCCGTGCAGCACCTGGCGCTGCAGGTTCGAGAGCGAGACGGCGTCATCGTCCACCACACCGATCGTGCCGACGCCCGCCGCCGCCAGATAGAGAATCGCGGGCGAACCCAAGCCGCCGGCGCCAATCACCAGGACGCGCGCGGCCTTCAGCCGCTGCTGACCGGGGCCGCCGATCTCGTGCAGGACGATGTGGCGGGCATAGCGTTCGAGTTCTTCGTCCGAGAAAGCCATCACACACCATCGAAGAGCGGTGTGGAAAGATAGCGCTCGGCGAAGCTCGGCAAAATCGTCACGATCCGCTTGCCTGCCAGCGCCTTACGCTCGGCGACCTCGACCGCCGCCGCCACCGCCGCGCCCGAGGAGATGCCGCAAGGAATGCCCTCGATCCGCGCCAATTGCCGGGCCGTCTCGAACGAGGTTTCGTTGCCGATGGTCAAGACCTCGTCGAACAGCGAGCAATCCAGAATCGGCGGAATGAAATCGGCGCCGATGCCCTGGATTTTGTGTGGCCCCGGCTCGCCGCCCGAGAGCACCGGGCTGTCCTCGGGCTCGACGGCCACGATGTGGACATCCGGCTTGCGGTCCTTCAGCACGCTGCCGACGCCTGTGATGGTGCCCCCCGTTCCAACTCCGGCGACGAAGACGTCGATCTGGCCGTCTGTGTCGATCCAGATCTCCTCGGCAGTGGTCTCGGCATGGACCTTCGGATTGGCGGGATTCTCGAATTGCTGGGGGATCACCGCGCCGGGGATCTGGGCTGCCAATTGCTCGGCCCGGGCGATAGCCCCCTCGATCCGTTGCTCGGCTGGAGTCAGTTCCAGCCGCGCGCCCAGAAGCGCCAGCATCTTACGCCGTTCGACCGACATCGAATCCGGCATGCACAGGATCACGCTGTAACCGCGTGCCGCCCCGGCGAAGGCCAGCGCGATCCCGGTGTTGCCCGAGGTCGCCTCGATCAGCGTGCCGCCGGGTTTGATTCGGCCCTGCGCCTCCAGCGCGTCGATCATCGCCACCCCGATCCGGTCCTTGACGCTGGAGGCGGGGTTGAAGAATTCCAGCTTGCCGCAAATCTCGGCCGCCAGGCCCAATTCCTCCTGCAGCCGGGCAAAGCGCACCAGCGGCGTCGAGCCCATGCACTCGGTAATGTTCCCGTAGATCCGCCCGCGCGGACATGGCTTATACATCATGCCCCCCAGCCACCCGTCAGATGCTGAAATCTGGCTTCATCTTGCCGCCATGGGCGATCCCCAACTCGCGTGCCTGGCGGCAAAGATCCTCCATCGAAATCTGATCGAGGCGCTCCAGGATCGCATCGCGGGTCTCGGACCAGAGTGGCGCGACGACTTTCTCACCCAGCTCCGCCTGGCTGACCGGCTCGCTGTCCTCGGCCGCCGCATCGACCTTGTCGACCACGCGGACCACGTCGCCGACCGTGATGCGGCGCCGCTCGCGCGCCAGCGTGTAGCCACCCTTTGGGCCGCGAACGCCTTTCAAAACACCATGATGCACGAGTTGCTGCATGACCTGCTCGAGGTAACGCTGAGGAATGCCCTGGCGCGCGGTGATGTCCTTCGACTGCACCGGGTCGGGCCGCGCGTTGTAGGCCACGTCCAGCACCGCCTCCAGCGCCAGCATGGTCTTGCGAGACAATCTCAGCATTAGGTCGTATCCTCCCGGTTTATCCGGATTATTTTATGATGCGCCGGTCGAGCCAAAGCCCCCGCTGCTGCGCGCGGTCTCGGGCAGGCTGGCGACCTCTGTGAGCTGCGCCTGGACCACCGGGGCGATCAACATCTGGGCAATTCGGGTGCCGTGCCGGATGATGTAGGTCTCGGGGCCGAGGTTGATCATCAGCACCATGACCTCGCCGCGATAGTCGGCGTCGATCGTACCCGGCGCGTTTGTCAGTGTGATCCCGTGGCGCGCCGCGAGGCCCGAACGCGGACGGACCTGGCCCTCGAAACCCTCCGGGATCGCCACCGCCAGTCCGGTCGGCACCAAGGCGCGGCCGAGGCTCGGCAGCTTGATCCCGTCGGCGCGGTCGTCCGAATGGAGCGAAGCGCGCAGGTCCATCCCCGCCGCACCTTCGGTCTCGTAGGCAGGCAAGGGCAGGGCCGGATCGAAATGCGCGAGCGTGCTGACCTGGACCACCGGCTGGCTCATGCCACGCCCTCATCGGCCAGCGCCTCGGCGATGCGCTGCGCCAGCAGGCGGGCGACCTCGGTCTTGGGCGCGCGCGGCCAGGTCTCCGCGCCATCGGCGGTCACCAGGGTCACGGCGTTCTCGGCGCCGCCCATGATCCCGGTCCCGGGGCTCACATCGTTGGCGAGTATCCAGTCGCAGCCCTTGCGCGCGCGCTTGGCAGTGGCATTGGCAACCACGTCGTCGGTCTCGGCGGCAAACCCCACCACAAGGGCCGGGCGTTTGCCCGGGGGCAGTTGCGCGACCGTCTTCAGGATGTCCGGGTTCTCGGCCATCTCCAGCGGCGGGCATTTGCCGCTCTCGTCCTTCTTGATCTTGCTGTCGGACGCACCGACGACCCGCCAATCGGCGACGGCCGCCGCGAAGACCGCGGCCTGGGCCGGCAGTGCCGCCTGAACCGCCTCCATCATCTCGCTGGCGGATTCGACCTCGACGATCTGGGGCCCCTGCGGCCTAGGCGCTGTCGCCGGTCCGGTCACCATCACGACCTCGGCACCCAGATCGTGTAGCGCCTTGGCGATGGCGGACCCTTGCGCGCCCGAAGACCGGTTAGCGATGTAGCGCACCGGATCGATCGGCTCATGGGTCGGGCCCGAGGTCACGATGACCCGCTTGCCGGCCACCGGGCCGTCGCCGGATATCCGCGCCGCGATCGCGGCCAGAATCTCCTCGGGCTCGGCCATTCGGCCCGGCCCGTATTCGCCGCAGGCCATGTCGCCGTCATTGGGGCCGATCACGGCCACGCCGTCCTCCATCAGCGTTGCCAGATTGCGCCGTGTTGCAGCATGTTCCCACATGCGCACGTTCATCGCGGGCGCGATCAGGACGGGCGTGTCGGTCGCCATCAGCAAGGTCGAGGCCAGGTCGTCCGCATGGCCGCCAGCCGTTTTTGCCATCAGATCCGCCGTTGCGGGGGCCACCACCACCAGATCCGCGATACGGCTGAGTTGGATATGCCCCATCTCGGCCTCGTCGGTCAGATCGAAAAGCTCGGTATAGACCCGCTCGGCCGCCAGCGAGGCGACTGCCAGCGGCGTCACGAACTCGCCCGCCGCCCGGGTCATCACGGGCGTCACCACACCGCCTGCCTTACGGATCAGCCGGATCAGTTCTAGGCATTTATAGGCGGCGATGCCGCCGCCGATGATCAGCAATACCCGCTTTCCCTGCACCGGACTCTCCCGCTTCGGTCAGTCAGCCGGGAAACAGCACAAATCCCAGCACCACACTGTAATATCGTGACTGGCGCTGGTTTAACAAGTGGTTGGCGTGGAATCATCGCCGATCCAATTCTCGGGCTCGCGGTCAACTTCCCCGGACAAGGTTCGGGACCGCGCGGCTTCGGGGACGATCAAGGCCCCGGCGAAAAGCCAGGGCATCGGGCAATTTCAGGAAAGCTCGATCACCGTGATCTCGGGCGGCATCCCAAAGCGTACCGGTAGGTTCGAACAGCCAAGCCCGCCCGAGACAACGAGATCGCGCCGGCCTTCGCGCACATGTCCATAAGCATAGCGGTTGCCGAACCGCGAGGGGACGATGGGCGAATAGCCGAAGAGCCGCACTTGCCCGCCATGGGTATGGCCACTGAGCGTCAGCGCGATCCGGTCTGGAACCCGAGGGAAGATATCCGGCTCGTGCGCAAGCAGGATCGCGGGCTCACTGCCCGAGACCTGTGCGAGCGTCCCATTCAGATCGTCGACCCCCCGGCGAAAGAAGGCGAGTTGATCACCCAGCCCCAACAGCCAGAAAGGTGCCGGTCCGCCCGTGATGCGGAGCGCCCGGTTCTCCAGTACCGCCAGGCCGGCCGCCGCGAAGGCGCGGTGCGTCTCGGTCGGTCCCGCCCCGCGGCGGCGGGCGACCGGATCGTCCCACCAATCGTGATTTCCGAGCACCGCATGGACGCCAAGCGGCGCGCGCAACCCTGACAGCACGCGCGCGATCGCATCGATCGGCACATGACGCACTACGAAGGGATGGCTGGCGCGGTAATCGCCCAGCAATACGATCATATCGGCCGATAAGCGGTTGGCCCGCGCGACAATTGCTTTCAGCCGATCAAGCGGCATCCAAGGCTCGCACAAATGGGGATCGGAGATTGCCGCGATGCGAAGGCGAACCCCCCGGGGCCAAAGCGGCGGTTGGACCCGATGCGTAGCGACCGCCAGCCTGACGCTCGGTTCGATCCCGAACGCATAGGCCGGGCTCAGGACGCCGAGCCCAAGGACAAGTTTCAGGAAGTGCCGCCGCGACATAAACATGACGGCGAGGATCACGGTCCAGCGCGTGAGCTTTTGGGCGCGCCCGTGCAGATTTCTCAAAGGATTTGCAGAATTCCCGCGACCGCTGCCACGCCGGCCACAAGGCCACCCAGGAACCAGGCCCAGCGGCGAGGACCTCGCGCCTCCTCGGGTTCGACCGGCAGGCTGCGGCGGATGCGCGCCTCTTCGGCCAGCATGACCAGCTCCTGCGCCAGGTCAGGCAGGCGCGGACCCATGCGCGTCAGCACCCGCGCCGTACTGGCAATATCACGCGCAACCTGCGCCGGACCCAGATTCTCGCGGATCCAGCCCTCGACCACGGGCTTGGCCGCCTCCCAGATGTTGGAATGGGGATCGATCGAGCGGGCCACCCCCTCGGCCACAACCATGGTCCGCTGTAGCAGGATCAGCTCGGTCCGGGTTTCCATGCCGAACCGCTCGGAGGTCTCGAGCAGATAGCCCAAGAGCCGCGCGATCGAGATCGACGAGACGTCCTGCCCGTGGATCGGCTCGGCGATTGCCCTCAAAGCCTGGGCGAAATCTTCCACACTCCGGTCGGCCGGCACATAACCCGCCTCGAAATGCACTTCCGCCCCGCGCCGGTAATCCCGGCTGATGAAGCCAAAGAGGATCTCGGCATAGTGGCGCCTGGTAATCGGGTCGAGCCGCCCCATGATGCCGAAATCCAGCATGATCAGCGTGCCGTCCTCGGCGACGCGCAGGTTCCCCTGATGCATGTCAGCATGAAAATAGCCGTCGCGCAGCGCATGGTTCAGGAAGGTGCGGATCAGCCGCGTGGCGATCTCGGATAGGTCGTGCCCAGCGGCAGCCAGCGGCTCGGGCTCGACGGGCGAGCCCTCGACCCATTCCAGCGTCAGCACACGGCGCCCGGTGCCCGCCCACTGTACCTCGGGCACTTTCAGCCGGTCATCCTCGCGCGCGTTGTCGCGGTATTCGCTGGCGGCGGCCGCTTCCAGCCGCAGGTCCAACTCGGTATTCACGACGCCTTCGAAATGCGCGACGACCGCGTTGGGCCTTAGCCGCCGCGAGCCGGGCACGATGCGCTCGACCAGCGCGGCGATTAGGTAGAAGGCACCGATGTCGGCACGGAATTGGCGCCGGACCCCGGGCCGCAGCACCTTGACCGCGACCTTACGCCCGGTCGGCTTCCAGATCGCCGGATGCACTTGCGCAATCGACGCGGCTGCCACCGGTTCTTCCAGATCGCCGATCAGGTCCCAGGCTTGCTTACCGAGCGCGTCCTCGATCACCCGGCGCGCCTCGGCGGTCGGGAACGGGGTCAGGCGGTCCTGAAGGAAGCGGAGCTGGGCGTGGAGCTCCTCTCCCGTCACGTCGGGCCGGGTTGAGAGCACTTGGCCGAATTTCACATAAGCCGGCCCCATCGCCTGCAGCGCCCGGGGAAGCGGTGGCAGGTCCGGGTTGCCCCGGCGCCCGAACATACCGAACGGCCAGGCAAGGGCGCGCAGTGCAAAGCGTGGCCAGCCCCGGATCTCGAGCGCATCCAGGATCGCCCGCATGGCGCCGGTGCGCTCGAACGTGGCACCGGTGCGCAGAAGCCGCCAGAGGTGAGAGGGGATACGGATCATTGACGCTAGAGCCGCCATCCGGAATGCAGCGCGGCAACACCCATGGTCAGGTCGCGGTATTTAACCTGCCCGAACCCTGCCTCGCGGATCATCGCGGCGAACCGCTCCTGGTCCGGGAACCGCCGGATCGACTCGACAAGATACTGATAGCTGTCGCGGTCGCCCGTCACGGCGCGTCCAAGCGGCGGGATGACGTTGAACGAATATCGGTCATAGATCCGCGCAAGGCCTGGATTGGTGACCCGGCTGAATTCCAGGCACAGGAACCGCCCACCCGGTTTCAGCACCCGATAGGCCTCGGCCAGCGCATCCTCGATGCGGGTCACGTTGCGGATGCCGAAGGCAATCGTATAGGCGCCGAAGCTGCGGTCGGCGAAGGGAAGCGCCATCGCATCGCCGCAGACCCACTCGATCCCAGCGACCCCCTGCTTCTCGGCCCGCCGGGCGCCCTCGTCCAGCATCGCCTGGGTCATGTCGCAGACCGTGACCTGGCCCTGCCCCTTCAGGCGGCGCAAGAACCGGAACGCGATATCCCCGGTGCCGCCGGCCACATCCAGCAGATGCATCCCGGGCCGGGGCGCCAGCCAGTCGATCATCGCGTCTTTCCAAAGCCGGTGGACTCCCCCCGACATCAGATCGTTCATCAGGTCATAGCGCGCGGCGAC
>JAOTXT010000025.1 GCA_029862205.1 Paracoccaceae bacterium | reverse complement strand
ACCAGTAGATCGTGCCGCCCACCGAAAGCGCGGTGAACAGTATCGTCGCCCCCAGCATCAAATAGAGGTTGCGCCTGGCGTCGTCACCGCATCCGGCGAGCGGTGACACCAATGCGGGCACGCCGAGCACCAGAAGCACGTTGGCGATGTTGGACCCGACCACATTGCCGATCGCAATGCCCGGCGCCCCTTCCAGCGCCGCCTGAACCGAGATCAACAGCTCGGGTGCCGATGTGCCGAACGCCACCACGGTAGCGCTGACGACAATCGCCGGAATTCCCAGCCTCAGGCTCAGCGCCACGGCGCCGCGCACCAATGCGTCTCCTGCGCCGACCAGCAGGACCAAGCCGAGGATCAGGAGCAGTGCGTCCATCGGGTCAGCTCAGCCTCTGTGACCACTGATGGGCGGTGCGGCGGCCCCGTTCACTGGAAGTTTCGCGCCGAGAGAAAAGCCACTGCCCAAATACACGACCGGATATCGAACTCCGGTCACGAATCGCAATCGCAAGGCTCGCCGGCAGGGCGATAGACGCCGCAGCGCGCGCAAGCTTCCAGCGGCGCGGGCGGACGTTTCGATTTGGCCTTCGGGCGTGGTAAGTTGCGGAGTGGCTTGGCAAAGGCAAACCATGCAAGGATCAGCGCACCGGCCAGAACGGCAAATTTGAGCGCCAATTGTCCCTCCCACTCACCTGTTGCGTCGTCGGAAAGTATGCGTAGCATGGATAGGGTTCAAGCGCCCTGCATCATCTTGGGAACAACCGGTCTATGAAAGTCATGAACCAGGATGAGTTATTGATGGCCCAGCTTGTCGAGCTCAAACGGCAGCATCGCGCGCTGGACGACGAGATCGTAGCCTTGACTGAATCGTCCCTGGGCGACCAGTTGAAGATCAAGCGGCTGAAAAAGCGCAAACTTCACCTCAAGGACGAGATCTCGCGGCTGGAAGACAAGCTCTACCCGGATATCATCGCCTGAGAGCCACAGGGTTGCGGGCGGGGGCTCCGCAGCTATAGTGCGCGCTTTCTTGGCGCGCGCCGGTGCCGTTGCGGGTATCGGACGGGTCGGAAGAGGGGACAAGGCCGATGACGCAGCCATTGGTTGGAATCGCGATGGGTAGCCAATCTGATTGGCCGACCATGCGGCACGCCGCCGAGATCCTCGACGAGCTGGGCGTCGCGCACGAGACCAAGATCCTGTCGGCTCACCGGACGCCCGATCGCATGTTTGAATACGCGGAGACGGCGGCCGGGCGTGGATTGCGCGTGCTCATCGCGGGCGCTGGCGGGGCCGCGCATTTGCCCGGAATGCTGGCCTCGAAGACGCGGCTTCCGGTGCTGGGCGTGCCGGTGCAAAGCAAAGCCCTCTCCGGGCTCGACAGCCTGCTTTCGATCGTACAAATGCCGACGGGCGTGCCTGTCGGAACGCTGGCCATCGGTGAGGCAGGCGCGGCCAATGCGGCGCTGCTGGCGGCGGCCATTGTCGCCACGTCGGATGCTCATCTGGCCACCCGGCTCGAGGCCTGGCGCGCCGCGCGCACCGATGCCGTGGCCGAGGAACCCGAGCGGTGAGCAATGCGCCGCTGCCCCCCGGGAGTACCATCGGTATCCTGGGCGGCGGTCAGCTTGGCCGGATGCTGGCGATCGCGGCGGCCAGGCTGGGGCTGAAAACGCATATTTACGAACCTGGCACCAACCCGCCCGCGGGCGATGTTGCCGCGGCGGTGACGACCGCCTCCTATGACAATGAAGCTGCCCTGACCCGGTTCGCCGCGGCAGTCGATGTAGTGACCTTCGAGTTTGAGAATGTGCCCGCCAGCGCCGCCGCCGCCTTGGCCGCCCATGCGCCGGTCCGGCCAGGCTATCGGGCGCTTGAGGTTAGTCAGGACCGGGCGAAGGAGAAAAGTTTCGTCGAAAGCCTAAGCATCGCGGTTGCCCCTTGGCGCGCGGTCGGCGATCCCAATGACCTGAAGGTGGCCTTGGCCGAGATTGGCACGCCGTCGATCCTGAAGACCCGGCGCCTTGGTTATGACGGCAAGGGCCAAGTGCGCGTCACGGACGCCCGCCAAGCCGAGACGGCCTGGGAGGCGATAGCCAGCGCGCCAGCGGTGCTGGAAGGCTTCGTTGACTTCGAGCGCGAGCTTTCTGTCATCGGCGCCCGGGGCCTATCCGGCGAAGTGGTCTGCTATGAGCCGGGCGAAAACGTCCATCGCGACGGCATCCTGCATTCGACGGCGGTGCCGGGTGCCATTTCACGGTCGGTGCGTGAGGACGCCGTTTTGCTTGCAGGCAAGATCTTGAACGCGCTCGACTATGTAGGCGTGATGGGGATCGAGCTGTTCCAAACGTCGGGTGGTCTGGTGGTCAACGAGATTGCGCCCCGCGTGCACAATTCAGGCCATTGGACGATTGAGGCCTGCGTGATCGACCAGTTCCAGCAGCACATCCGAGCCGTTGCCGGCTGGCCGCTGGGCGACGGGTCACGGCATTCGGATGCGGTGATGACCAATCTGATCGGCGCCGAGGCGGATGATTGGACGGAGCTCGCCGCCGAGTGCGCGGGCCTGCACCTCTATGGTAAGGCCGAGACCAGACCTGGCCGCAAGATGGGCCACGTGACCCGGATCAGTCCGCGGGGCTGACCGGCGCCTTGCCTGCAGTGCCGGGTTTGCGAAGCCCGCTCAAGACCTGCATCGGACCCCACATCGCCGCGCGCACGAAGGGGCTTTCATTCATCTTGGCCTTCGTCCGCTCGAACCGCATCACGTCTTCGATCCGGCGGTCCAGGAAGGCCCATGTATTGGCGAATCCATAGCTGGTATCGCCGAGCCAAAAGAGCACGGCCGAGGAATAGACCCCGCTCAGGATGATGCGTTTTGTATACCAATTGTAGTCGGTAGCCGTGTCGCCGCAGGCGTTCCAGATGATGTCCGCCGTCTCCCAGACCGCCTTGGCGCCCTCGGGCGCGTGGATTGGCAGCGACAGCAGCGCGCCGCCCCGGCGCACCGCCTCGCGGTTCTCCGCCACCAGCTCGATCCGCCGCCGCACGCAATGGGTGATCCGGTCGCGGATGCGCATAGCGGCCAGATCGGCCCCGGCAAGCTCGTCGGCCAGCCTTTGATCTGTCTGCCGGTGGAATGCCAGCGCCATGTCGATCCCCCCGCGCGGAAACGCCTGACGCGCCAGCCCCGCATCGACGCCCGACTCGGCAATCGCCGCCTCCAGCGTGGTGTTTGACCACCCATCGAATGGCACATGAGGCAGCGCCGCTTCGATCAAGAGGGCACGGGCCTCGCGGATATGGTCTTCCTCGGATTTTTCGGGCTTTTTCATGCTATTTACCATGCGGATGCGGCGTTTTCTCCCGGCTGCCATGCTAGACAGGACTCGGTCACCTATGTATATAAGCCGCTCCTGCGAAAATCGAAACTTCGGAAAGGTGGTGACGTAGGTGCAGGTACAGGTCCGCGACAACAATGTCGATCAGGCGCTTCGGGCGCTGAAGAAGAAGATGCAGCGCGAAGGCATCTTCCGCGAGATGAAGCTGCGGCAGCATTATGAGAAGCCGTCGGTCAAGCGCGCGCGGGAGAAAGCCGAGGCGATCCGCCGGGCGCGTAAGCTCGCGCGCAAGAAAGCGCAGCGCGAAGGTCTTCTCTGAAGCAATCCTCGGGGCGCTCCGGCATGGACCCGGGCGCATCTCGTTCCGGCCCCCGCAATGACCTTGCGGGGGTTGTCTTTTCTGGCGCTTGAGTTTGGGGTGTGACGATGGTGAAGCTGGCGGATGCCCAGGCGCCGGAGGGGATGCGTCTCTACGCGATCGGCGACGTACATGGCTGCCCGGATCTTCTGGCCGAAGTCCACCGGCGGATCACCCGCGATGTCGAGGCCCGTCCCGCCGAGGATTGGCGCGTCATCCATATCGGCGACTATATCGACCGTGGACCGGACTCGGCGGGCGCCCTGGCGCGGCTGATCGACTATTCTCGGGACCCTAAGGCGGTGTTCCTGATCGGCAATCACGATCAGTTCCTGCGCGACTTCCTGCGTGATCCGGATCGCGAGGATTTCGAGCTTTGGATGCTGAACGGGGGCATCGAGACGCTCGATTCATTCGGACTGGATGGGGTGCGGATGATGCGTGAGTGTCGCGAAGCCTACATGATCGACTTTCGCGATCGCATCCTAGAAGCGACTCCGCCCGGGACCGAAGCGTTCCTTGCCCGCCTCGCTTTGTGGGAGGCCCAGGGAGACTACGCCTTCGTCCACGCGGGCATCATGCCGGGCTACCCGCTCGACGAGCAGTCCGATCACGACCTGCTGTGGATCCGTGAGCTGTTCCTGGAGTCCAATCTGGACCATGGGGCGGTGATCGTCCATGGCCACACCCCGACCGACACCGTCGAGCTTCATCCCAACCGGATCGCGATCGACACCGGTGCCGTCTTCACCGGGGTCTTGAGTTGCCTGGTCTTGGAGGACGACAGGCAATCTTTGTTGGGACCGGACGGTCCTGACGCAATCATAGGAAGGGACTGAGTCCCGATTTGGGACAGCAATCAGTGGCCGCATTCATTGATTGCTAACCTCAGAACCGCTAAATTGCTCCTGCGATAGTTTCTCGTTCACATACATCACCTCAATGACCCCGCGAGTGGCTGCTCGCGGGGTATGCTCTCTCAGGCTAGATCGCCTTCAAGAGCGTGACGATGGCAACGATCAGGCTCGCAAGCGTGATCAGAAGCATCATCGCGCGATATTTTCTTTCGCTCACATCGCATCACCTCCTTCCACCGTAATGGGTTGCGGCGGAGGTGATCAGGCCATGGGGCGATGAATTGACGGTTAATCGCCTGTAACCGCCTCGATGAAGGCAATCGCGTCCATCCCGGCGCCGTGGAGGCGCAGGTCGTTATGTCGGCCGCCGGGGTAGACGATCAGGCGTTTCGGTTGAGGCGCTGCCTCGAACAGCGCTCGGCCCTGGGCCAGCGGTATCGTCTCGTCCGCGTCGCCATGAAGAATCAAGAGCGGGGCATTAATCCGGGCGATGAGATCGGAGGAGGCCCAGTGCTCGTAAGGCAGCAGAAGGCAGGCCGGAAAAATCGGAAAATGATGCTGCGCCACCTCGCAAAGCCGGTTGAACGGGGTCTCCAGCACCAGCGCTGCCGCCTCACGCCGCGCTGCGAGTTGCAATGCCAGCGCGGCCCCCAAAGAGGAGCCATAGAACACCCGGCGTTCTGGCGGCACCGTCTGCTCCAGGAGGACATCCAGCGCGTCATAAAGCATCAGCGCGTCAGCGGTTAGTCGCTCCTGTGACGGCTCCCCAGGGGTCCCGGCCGCGCCCCGGTAGTTCAGCGCCGCGACGCCGAAGCCGACGCCCACGAGCTTTGTGAATAGTCCCGTATCTCCCGCCAGCGCACCGCCGTTGCCCATGAAATAGAGCACCACCGGCCGCCCCTCGCCCGGCGCGGCCAGCCAGAGAGTCAAAGGCGTGTCATCCTCCGCCGTAATGGTCTCAACCCGCATCTCTGGCACGTTCGTGCTGGCCACGGAGACGCCTGGTTGGAACGGGTAGATCAGAGCGCGTGCGAAAACAATCATCGCCAAGCAGGCGATCAACCAGGTGGCCGCAAGTCCCACTGCCAGATAGATCAGCATGCTGCGCAACGTCGTTAAGCCCAAGTTGCACCAAGTGCGCCCAGACCGTGGCGCGGCCCTGATTAAACCGGGCGACGATCACCGAAATCAATCCATCGACTTCACGATGTCCTCAGTCATCTTCTTGGCGTCGCCCAATAGCATCATGGTGTTGTCCATGAAGAAGAGCGGGTTCTCGATCCCCGCATAGCCCGCGCCCAGCGAGCGTTTTACGAACAGGACCGTCTTCGCCTTCTCCACGTCCAGAACAGGCATGCCGGCGATGGGCGAATTCGGATCCGTCTTCGCGGACGGGTTAGTGACGTCGTTGGCGCCGATCACATATGCCACATCGGCTTGGGCAAACTCGGAGTTGATGTCTTCCAGTTCGAACACCTCATCGTAAGGAACGTTCGCCTCGGCCAAGAGCACGTTCATATGCCCCGGCATGCGCCCTGCCACCGGGTGGATGGCGTATTTCACTGTGACACCTGAATCCTTCAAGATGTCACCCATCTCGCGCAGGGCGTGCTGGGCCTGGGCGACCGCGAAGCCGTAGCCGGGCACAATGATGACAGACCCCGCGTTCTGCATGATGAAGGCCGCATCTTCGGCCGAGCCGCGCTTGACCGGACGGTCGTCGCCAGCGCCACTCGCCGCCGGTCCGGCGTCGTCGCCGCCGAAGCCACCCAGGATTACCGAGATGAAGCCCCGGTTCATGCCCTTGCACATGATGTAGGAGAGGATCGCGCCGGACGACCCGACCAGCGAGCCTGTGATGATCAGCGCCGTGTTGCCGAGCGTGAAGCCGATCCCCGCCGCGGCCCAGCCGGAATAGGAATTCAGCATTGAGATCACGACCGGCATGTCCGCGCCGCCGATCGGGATGATCAGCAACACGCCCAAAGCCAGAGCCGCCAAAGTTATCAGCCAGAACCACCCGGTCCATTGGGTCGAGATCAGCAGGGTCACCATCAGCACCAGCGCCGCACCCAGGCCCAGATTGATCATATGCCGCGACGGCAGCAGGATCGGCGCGCCGGACATGCGCCCGTCAAGCTTGGCAAATGCGATGACCGAGCCCGTGAAGGTGACAGCGCCAATGGCAACGCCCAGCGACATCTCGATGATCGAGCCAGTGTGGATTGCGCCTGGAACGCCGATGTCGAACGCCTCGGGCGAATAGAGCGCGCCGGCGGCGACGAAGACCGCCGCTAGTCCAACCAGCGAGTGGAAGGCGGCGACGAGCTGCGGCATCGAAGTCATAGGCACCCGTTTGGCGATGGTTGCGCCAATGCTGCCGCCAATGCCGAGCCCAATCAGGATCAGCAGCACGCCGCCAAAGCCCGAGGGTGGCGAGAAGATGAACAGCGTGGTCGCCATGGCCAGCGCCATGCCGATCATGCCGAACCGGTTGGCCTGGCGCGAGGTCGTCGGGTGCGACAGACCCCGCAGCGCCAGGATGAACAGGATGCCCGAGACCAGGTAGGCGAATGCTGCAAGATTGGCCATCTATCCGCCCCCTCAGTCTTTTTTCTTGTACATGGCGAGCATCCGCTCGGTGACCAGGAAGCCCCCGAAGATGTTCACCGAGGCCAGGATCACGCCTAGGAAGCCGAAGATCCGGGTGGTCCAGGTCGCACCCGCATCCAAGTCGGCCCCGGCTGCCACCAGGGCGCCGACGACGATGACCGAGGAGATTGCATTGGTGACCGACATCAGCGGCGTGTGCAGTGCCGGGGTCACCGACCAGACCACGTAGTAGCCGACGAAACAGGCGAGCGCGAAGATCGCCAGCCGGAACATGAAAGGGTCGATCCCGGTCGCCGCGGCGGCGCCATGCCCGGCCGCATCGGCCGCCTCTGGCGCGTTTGCGGCGATCTCGGTGGCGATCCGCGCCAGATCGGCGGTGGCCTCGGCGGCTCGTTCGGCGGCGTCTCTTAGTTCGTCGAGTGCGGACATGGGATCAGCCCTCCTTGCCGTCGGCGCCGTTTTTGTTGGACGCGGCGAAATTCGGATGCACCACGGTACCGTCCTTGGTCAGCCGCGTGCCCTTGACCAGTTCGTCCTCGTCATCGAGCGCCAAAGCGCCCTCGGCGATGAAAGGCGACAGGAAATTCAGGTGGTTGCGGGCGAAGAGCGACGACGCGTCCCCACTCAGCCGCCCGGGCATATTGGCGAGGCCAAGGATCTTGACCCCATTGGCGGTCTCGACCACCGCATCGAGTTCGGCGCCCTCCACATTGCCGCCCTGCTCGACCGCCAGATCGACGATTACCGAGCCGGGCTTCATCGAGGCAACCATCTCGGCGTTGACCAGGATCGGTGCCTGGCGGCCGGGGATCAGCGCAGTGGTGATCACCAGGTCCTGCTTGGCGATATGGCCCGCCACCAGCTCGGCCTGTTGGCGCTTGTAGTCGTCGGACATCTCCTTGGCATAGCCGCCTTCGGTTTGGGCCTGCTCGAATTCCTCGTTCTTGACCGCGATGAACTTGCCGCCGAGCGACTGGACCTGTTCCTCGGTTGCAGGCCGCACGTCCGTGGCGGTTACGATCGCGCCCAGCCGCCGGGCGGTGGCGATTGCCTGCAAGCCGGCAACGCCCACCCCCATCACGAAGACCTTGGCCGGCGCAACGGTCCCCGCCGCGGTCATCATCTGCGGGAAGGCGCGGCCATAGGCGTTCGCCCCCTCGATCACCGCCTTGTAGCCCGACAGGTTCGCCTGGCTCGACAGCACATCCATCGACTGAGCCCGGGTGATGCGGGGCATGAACTCCATCGCAAAGGCATCGACGCCCTTGTCGGCGCAGGCCTGCATGATTGACGGATCGGCATATGGCGACATGATGCAGAACAGTTTCTGCCCCTTCGCCAACGCCTTCATCTCCGCTGCAGTCGGCCGCTGGATCTTGAGCACGACCGCCGCATCCTTGACCGCCGCCGCGAGAGTCTTTGCAATCTCGGCGCCCGCGGCCTCGTAAGCGCTGTCAGGAATTCTCGCGCCATCTCCGGCACCCGCCTGGACCGCCACCTGAGCGCCCAGACCGATGAACTTCTTTACGGTCTCTGGGCTGGCGGCGACCCGTGTCTCGAAATCGCGGGTCTCCTTGGGAACTGCAATCCTCATTCATGCCCTCCGCTGAATACCATCAATCGCCAGAAGGCCCGATCGACCCTCCGGTCCCGGCGTTGGCCGATGACAAAAATGCCTGAGGAAATCGGGACGCGAAAGATCAGGTCCGGAAGATCGCGAGGCCGATCAGCCAGATAACACTGATCGCGACGACCCAGATGGTGGCCTTGATCAGCCCGGCGAACGTTTTCTGCTGCTCCGTCGTATCCATCGAGCCATGCTCGTAATCAGACATCGTCGTCCCCTCGAGGCGAGTCGAACCGGTGATTGAGGCCCCTGTTATAGCGGCATCTAAGCGCGCCGCAAATGCGCTTTCCTGTGCCCTGTTGCCGCATTCACGACGACGCGAGGGCGTAGATCAGCGCCCCGTTCTTGTCCTCCTGCCGGCTGACGCGGCCCTGTTTCAGCAGGTGGTTCATGTGTGCGACCGCCTCGCCCAGTGCGAGCCCGTAATCCGCATCACCGATCTTGCGCTTGAAGATGGCCGGGAATGCCTCGGCGGCCGTCATCGGACCGGACGCGAGCACCTCTTCGATCCGGCCGAGCGCCTCGTCGTGGTTCTCGATCAATTGGGTCAGGCGGAAGCGAACACCATGGAACGGCAGCTTGTGCCCGGGCAGTACCAATTCGCCGCCCTCGGCCAGGCCGTGGAGCCGGCGGCAGCTTTCCAGCCAATCACCCAGCGGATCGGCGTCCGGCTCGGTTGGATAGACGCTGATATTGGACGAGATGCCGGGGATGATCTGATCGCCGGCCAGCGCCAATCCGTCCGGTGTCCAGAGCGTTGCGTGATGCGGCGCATGACCGTGGCCGATCCGCACCCGCCAGCGCCGGCCGCCGATCGCGATCTCGTCGCCTTCGTCGATGGCGTTGAACCCCAGCGGAATCGGCGCGACGCAGTCGGCAAAATTGAAGGGCTTTTCAGCCGCATAGGCCGCCAGCAGGTCATGCGGCATGCCCGCGCGGCGCCGGAAGTCCATGTGCCGGTCCGTGGGCCGGTCATGACGGTCGAGCGTCAGCATTCGCCCGAAGAGCCAGGCGACGCGGGTCGCCCATATCGCGGCGCCCTGATCGGCGAACCAGCCCGCGAGCCCGATATGGTCCGGATGATGATGGGTCACGATCACGCGGCCGACCGGTTTTCCGGCCAACGGACCCGCCAGCAATGCCTCCCAGGCCTCGCGGCACCCCGTCCAGTTCAGGCCAGTATCGATCACGGTCCAGTGCGGCCCGTCGTCGAGCACAAAGACATTCACATGATCGAGCCGCATCGGCAAGGGCAAGCGAGCCCAGAGGATGCCCGGCGCGACCTCAACGACCGTGCCAGCCTCCGGAGCCTCTTGCCAGGGATGACGGATTCCCTCGGGCACATTGTGCACATCCATGCCTATTCGCTCGCAATCATGCGCCCAGCATCTCGGCGTCCAAGGCATAAAGCTGCGCCGCGCCCTGAGTTGCCGCTGCCGCCAGCGCCTTGGTCTGAGGCGCGATCTGGGTTGCAAAGAAGACTGCCATTGCCAGGCGCGCTGCTTCATCCGGTCCGCCCCGCGCGGCCAAGGCGCCCTGGCTCAGATAGCGGACGCCCAGGGCCAGCGCCATGAGACGCAGATAGGGGCTGCCACCCGCCGCCCGGTCGTTCTGCTCGGGCGCCTCCAGCATCCAATCGGTCGCGGTACGCGCATCACCTGCGGCATCTGACGTGGCCTGGGCGAGCGCTGCGAAGTCTGGACCCGCGGCGGCCAACTCTGCAGTAGTCGCGTCGATCTCGCCCTCCATCGACCGGGCCATCTCGCCCCCGTCGACACTGAGCTTGCGGCCAACCAGGTCCATAGCGTGGATGCCGTTCGTACCCTCATAGATCGCGGTCACCCGCACATCGCGCGCGTATTGAGCCGCACCGGTCTCCTCGATGAAGCCCATCCCGCCATGGACCTGGATGCCCAGTTGCGCGACCTCGCAGCCGGTATCGGTGCCGAAGGCCTTGGCGATTGGCGTCAGGAAGGCGCCTCGGCGGGCATGGAATTCGCGCTCATCCGCGGTCTCGGCGGCGCGGCCCATGTCTAGTGAGAACGCACAATCATAGCAGATCGCGCGCACCACCTGCGTGAGCGCCTTCATGGTCATCAGCATCCGGCGCACATCCGCGTGGCCGATGATTGTGCCCGAACCGTCGGGCGTGCGGCCCTGTTTGCGCTCGAGCGCGAAGGCGACGGCCTTCTGGGTTGCCGCCTCGGCAATGCCGAGCCCCTCGACCCCGACGCCGAGCCGCGCGTTGTTCATCATCGTGAACATCGCAGCCATTCCGCCATGTGGCGCGCCCACTATCCATCCGCTGGCGCGGTCGTACTCCATCACCGCGGTCGGCGAGCCATGCAGCCCCAGCTTGTGCTCCAGGCTGACCGGGCGCAGGCTGTTCGCCACCCCGGGATTGCCGTTCTCATCCGGGATGAACTTCGGCACCAGGAAGAGCGAAATTCCCTTGGTCCCCGGCGCCCCGTCGGGCAGCCGCGCCAGCACCAGGTGGCAGATGTTCTCGCAGACATCATGGTCGCCCCACGAGATGTAGATCTTCTGGCCGGAGATCGCGTAGCTGCCGTCACCGTTTGGCTCGGCCTTGGTCGAGAGGGTGCCCACATCTGAGCCCGCATGAGGCTCGGTCAGGTTCATGGTCCCGTTCCATGTGCCCGAGGTCAGCTTCGGCAGGTAGAGCGCCTTGATCTCGTCGCTCGCATGGTGCTCCAGCGCCTCGATCTGGCCCTGGCTCATCAGCGGGTTCAGGCTGAGCGCCAGGCAGGACGATGCCATCATCTCGTTGACGAAGGTGGCGAAGCATTGCGGCAGGCCCATACCGCCATACTCGGGATCACCGGTGATGCCGACCCAGCCGCCCTCGGCGATCTGTTGGTAAGCCTCGCGGAAGCCCGGGGGGCAGCGCACCACGCCGTTTTCCAGCCGCGCGGGCTGAATATCGCCGATCCGGTTGATCGGCACCAGAGCCCCCTCGCAGAGCTTGGCCGCCTCCTCCAGGATCGCGGCCCGGGTCTCGGAGGTCGCCTCGGCGAAGCGGGAGGTCTGGGCAAGCCGGTCCTGACCGACAATCTGCGCGGCGCAGAACTCCATTTCGGCGATTGGGGCGCGGTAGCTCATGTCGGGTCCCGTTGCTTGCCAGCGGCTGGGGCAGAAGGTAAGCGGGGCGGCGTCCGGGAGGAAGAGACAAATGGCCGTCGAAGGCTCAGATCAGGTCCGCGATACCGAGCGCCTGGCCGATGACGCAGCCGGGGTCGCACGGGCGGCGGAGCTGTTGCGCGCCGGGCGTCTGGTCGCCTTTCCGACCGAGACGGTCTATGGGCTCGGCGCCGACGCACGGAACGGCCGGGCGGTGGCCGGAATTTTCGAGGCCAAAGGGCGCCCCAGGTTCAACCCGTTGATCGTCCATGTATCCGATTCGGCGGCGGCGGAACGCCTCGTGGACCTGCCAGAGGGAGCGTTGGAATTGGCGCGCGCTTTCTGGCCGGGACCGCTGACTCTGGTCGCACCGATGAAACCCGGCAGTGGCATTGCCGATCTCGTCACCGCCGGTCTGCCGACCCTGGCCGTGCGGGTGCCGGCGCATCCCTTGGCGCAGCGAGTGTTGGCGGCTTTCGGCGGCCCGGTCGCCGCGCCGTCGGCCAATCCCTCGGGCCAGGTCAGCCCAACCACGGCCGATCATGTCCTCGGGGCTCTGCGCGGGCGCATCGATGCGATCCTCGATGGCGGGCCGTGCCCGGTGGGCCTGGAATCGACGATCATCGGGTTCGATGGCGGCGCGCCGGTCCTGCTGCGGCCAGGGGGGGTGGCTGTCGAGCACATTGAAGCCATGCTTGGGTGCGCTGTCAGATCGGAACCAGGCGAGGGCATCAGTGCGCCGGGTCAGCTTGCCAGCCACTATGCGCCCGCGGCCCGCCTGCGGTTGAATGCGGTATCGCCTGTGCCGGGCGAGGCCTGGCTCGGCTTCGGCCCGGACCCTGCCGGGATCGAGGGGCCGGCGCTGAACCTCTCGCCCACCGGCGATCTGGCCGAGGCGGCGGCAAACCTCTTCGCCTATCTGCGCGCGCTCGATGCGGAACAGCCCCAGGACGGCATCATCGCCACTGCCCCGGTGCCGGATCATGGCCTTGGTCGGGCGATAAACGACCGCCTGGCGCGCGCCGCAGCGGCGCGCTAGACCGAACCTCGCGATGACCAAGCTAATCGAACCTAGTTGCGATCACCTTGCCGATCTGTCCGGGATTGTCGGGGAGGGTGGAATGCTGGCGGCTTCGGATGAGAGCACGCAATCCTACCTGGTCGAGCCGCGAGGTCTCTACCGAGGACATGCGGCGGCGGTCCTGCGCCCGGCCACCACCGATCAGGTCGCCACTGTTGTCGGCTTCTGCAACACCCACCGGATTGGGGTCTTGCCCTACGGCGGCGGAACCGGCCTGGTTGGCGCGCAGGTGGCGCCGGACGGTCCCACGCCGGTCGTTTTGTCGCTGGAGCGGATGAACCGGGTCCGCGAGATCATGCCGGAAGACGGTGCAATCATTGCCGAGGCGGGCGTCTTCCTGTCCGACCTGCAGGAAACCGCCCGCGACGTGGGGCGGCTGTTCCCCCTGTCGCTGGCGGCCGAGGGGACCTGCCGGATCGGCGGCAATCTGGCCACCAATGCGGGTGGCGTGCAAGTGCTTCGCTATGGCAATGCCCGGGATCTCTGCCTTGGCATCGAAGCCGTGATGGCGGACGGCTCGGTGATGTCGGGCCTGAAGGCGCTGAGGAAGGACAATACGGGCTACGATCTGCGGAACCTCCTGATCGGCTCGGAAGGCACGCTTGGGGTGATCACGGCGGCAGCGCTCAAGCTGTTCCCGCTGCCCGGCGAGACCGTGACCGCGATGCTGGCCGTGCCCTCGCCCGAGACTTCCGTCACTCTGCTCCAGACGCTTCGCGAACGGTTGGGCGATGGGGTCACGGCGTTCGAGCTGATCGCCGATCAAGGCGTCGCGTTCCTGGCGGAGTTCTTTCCTGAGAAGGCCGACCCGCTGGAAAGCCGTCCGCCCTGGCGCGTGCTGGTCGAGATGACCGGCCCCGCCGAAGGCGGCCTGAGAGGCCGCGCCGAGACGGCGCTGGAGACGCTGTTCGAGGAGGGGCTCGCCATCGACGGTGTGCTTGCCGCCAACGAGGCGCAGCGGCGCCACATGTGGTGGATGCGCGAGATGCTGCCGGAGTGTAACCGCCGGGTCGGGTCGGTCTCGTCTCACGACATCTCGCTGCCGCTCAGCCGGATCGGCGCCTTCATCGCCGAGGTGCCGGCCATTGTCGCCCGGTTCGATTCCGATTTGCGCGTCAATTGCTTCGGCCATGTGGGTGACGGAAACTTGCACTACAACATCTTTCCGCCGGCAGGCCGCGCGGTCTCGGAATTTCGTCACCTGTCGGCTGAGGTGCGCCGGGCGATCCACGACCTGGTCGATGCCCATGGTGGCTCGATCAGCGCCGAGCATGGGATCGGACGCATGAAGACCGGCGATCTGATCCGCTATGGCGACCCGGCGCGGGTGGCTGCGATGCGTGCGATCAAGGCGGCGCTGGACCCGAACGGCATCCTGAACCCGGGCGCCGTGCTGGTAGACGAGGCGCTGACGGACTAATCTTCCGGCAGGCTGAACTGCCGCGCGTTGGCCAAGCTCGGGATCTTGCGCCGCGTTTCGGCCACCTGATCCAAATCCAACGTCACTTGGGTCACACCGACGCCCTCTCCCGCGTCGGCCAGGACCCGGCCCCAGGGATCGATGGCGATGGAATGCCCATAGGTCTCGCGCACCCGGCCCCGGCTTGCGGTGTGTGTGCCCCACTGCGCGGCGGCCAGCACAAAGCAGCCGGTCTCGATGGCCCGCGCGCGCAGCAGCACCTCCCAATGGGCCCGCCCCGTTGGCACGGTAAAGGCGGAGGGCACGGTCAGGACCTGCGCCCCTGCCTCGCCCAATGCCCGGTAGAGCGCCGGGAAGCGCATGTCATAGCAGATGGTCAGACCCAGTGTGCCCCAGGGGGTCTGGGCGGTGACCGCACGGTCGCCGGGGCGATAGCCTTTTGACTCGCGGTAGATTTCCTTCCCGTCGAGCTCGACATCGAACATGTGGATCTTGTCGTAGCGCGCCGCGACCATGCCCTCCGGCGCAATCAGGAACTGGCGATTGACGAACCGCCCGTCAGCATCGCCGGATTTGAGCGCGAGTGAACCGATCGACAGCCAGACGCGCGTCTCAGCCGCGACCGCGCGGAGCCGCGCCAGGGTCGCATCCTCGTCTTCCAGCGCCAAGCATGCGTTCTGCACGGTCCGGCTGGCCGAGACGATGTTGGTAACCTCGGGCGTCAGGACCAATTCGGCCCCTTCCGTCGCCGCCTGACGGATCAACGCCTCGGTCTTAGGCAGATTGGCCGCGGGGTCGTCGGATGCGTTGAGCTGGACGAGGGCGACCTTGAGATACATGGATCAAACCGAGAGCATGGAATCGAGCCGCCCCGCGCGTTCGAGCGCGTAGAGGTCGTCGCATCCGCCCACATGTGCACCGCTTATAAAGATCTGCGGCACCGAGCGCCGCCCGTTTGCGCGCTGCATCATTACCGCGCGCTGCGAGGGATCAGTCAGGATATCGGTCTCGGCATAGCCGACGCCTTTCTGGTCCAAGAGACGCTTGGCCATGCGGCAATAGCCGCAGAAGGGGGTCGTGAATATTTCGATTTGCGCCATGCGCTCTGGCTCTCCGGTAGGGTGCCCTCACGGGTCGCGCAAATAGGGCGCTTCGTCAAAACTGACAAGAGCGAGCACGAGAATGTCAACCGCCTTCGCTTCCGCCCGGCGGCAAAGGCGCGCGCAGGCGTTGAGCGTGGCGCCGGTGGTCAGGACGTCGTCGACCAGCAGCACACGTTTGCCCGCAAGGCGTCCAGCGCTGCCACGGGGCAAGGCAAACGCGCCGGCGATGTTCTCGGCCCGCGCCGCCCGGTCGCGCCCATCCTGGCTGCCGGTGCGCCGGACCCGGCGCAGGAGGTTTGCGGCAAAGTGTGTCGGCGCCCCCGCAGCGCCCGCCAAGGCCCGGGCGAGCTCGGCCGATTGATTGAACCGGCGCCCCAACCGCCGGGTCCAATGCATCGGGACCGGCAGGATGAGTTCTGTTTCGTCGACCAGCACCCGACCCGCCCGTAGCATCCAGCCGGCGAGCATCGGCACCGTGTCCAGCCGGTCGCCATGTTTGAGGCCGAGGATCAGGCGCCGCCCGGCCCCCTGATAGGCGAAGACCGCGACGCCCCGGCCCCAGGCCGGAGGGTATTTCTGGCAGGTGTCACACAGAAAGCTGGTATCGCGGATCCCGAGCCCCGGAACCTTTCGCCCGCAGGCCCGGCAGCCGCGTCCGGTCAGGAACGCGGTCTCGGCCCAGCAATCGGGGCAGAGCGTCCGAGCCTGCGCCGTGTCGCTCCGACAGGCGGGGCAAGCAGGCGGGAAGAGCGCATCCGTCAGCGGCCCGGCAAGCCCGACCACGCTGTCCATGGGCGTCCTCCACTCTCGCCGCCACACTGAATGCCCGCTATATCCACGCCATGAGGGTTAAGGATGACTGAACGCCCGGATCTCTTCGAGTTAACCACGCTCGCCCAGCGGCGCGACCGGGCGGTGCGGTCGGGCTTCGCCGATTTCCTCTGTCGTGAGGTGGCGGGCCTGGTCGCCGAGCGGCTTGCCGAGGTCAAGCGCGAATTCAATCGCGTTCTGCTGGTCGGCACCGGCGCCGGAGCAATGAGCGAAGCCTTGCCGCCCGGTGCAGCGGTCACGGCGTTTGAGCCTTCGCCCGCCATGGCCGAAGCGGAGGGCGCAGGGGTGATGGAGAGCGAAACTCTGCCCCTATCGGAGGGTGCCAACGACCTCGCGATTTCGGTGCTTCTGCTCCATCACCTGAACGATCCCGTGGGCCATCTGATCCAGCTTCGCCGCGCGCTGCGGCCCGACGGTCTGATGCTTGCGGCGCTCTTCGGCGGGCGGACGCTCCATGAACTCCGCGCCAGCCTGGCCGAGGCCGAGGCCGAGATCGAGGGCGGCCTCAGCCCGCGTGTCGCGCCGATGGGCGAGATCCGTGACCTAGGCGCGCTGCTGCAACGGGCGGGCTTCGCCATGCCGGTCGCCGACGCGGAGCGGCTGGAGGTGACCTATGCGGACCCCTTGGCGCTGATGCGCGACCTCCGGGCGATGGGCGAGACCAACATCCTGGCGGCGCGTCGCCGCGTGCCGATGCGGCGAGCCACACTATCCCGGGCCTGCGAGATCTACGCGGATCATTTCTCGGCCCCGGATGGGCGTATCCGGGCCACTTTCGAGATCGTCTTCTTGACCGGCTGGTCCCCTGGGCCGGACCAGCCTCAGCCGCTGAGACCGGGCTCGGCAACGCGGCGCCTGGCGGACGCGCTTGGCGCCCGCGAGATCAGCGCCGGCGAGAAAGCGGGGAAACGACGGTAGGGCGGACAAACTTTGTCCGCCGTGCCTATTGGGCGGGATCCGGCGCCGCAGCCTTGTTGAAACGCACGGCCCTGCGCGATACCTCATTCCAGGCCAAGATGGGGAGACGCTCATGCTCGATCGAACGGGGACCGATATGCCGGGCCGCGGCCGGCTCGCCCATGCGCCCGCGGACCATCCGGCATTGGCGCCGGCGAAGGTCGGCATCCTGCTGGTCAATCTGGGCACGCCGGACGGCACCGACTACTGGTCGATGCGGCGCTACCTCTCGGAGTTTCTGTCGGACAAGCGGGTGATCGACTATTCGCCCTGGCTCTGGCAGCCGATCCTGCAATTGATCGTGCTCTCGAAACGTCCGTTCTCTTCCGGTGAGGCCTATCGCGGCATCTGGAACGAGGCTGAGAACGAAAGTCCGCTTCTGACGATCACCCGCAGCCAGACCGCCAAGCTGCGCCAGCGGCTGGAGGCGAAACATGGTGCGAAAGTCGTGGTCGATTTCAGCATGCGCTACGGCAATCCCTCGACCGACGCGGCGATCCGGCGCCTGCAATCGCAGGGCTGCGAGCGGATCCTGTTCCTGCCGCTCTATCCGCAATACGCAGGTGCCACGACCGCGACGGCGAACGACCACGCGTTCCGCACGCTCATGCGGATGAAATGGCAGCCCGCCATCCGCACGGCGGCATCCTATTACGACGATCCGCTCTATATCGAGGCGCTGGCTGGGTCGGTCGAACGGGCCTATGGAGCGCTTGACCACCGGCCCGACGCCCTGGTGACGTCCTATCACGGTCTTCCGCAGCGCTACCTGACGGAGGGCGATCCCTATCACTGCCACTGCCAGAAGACATCGCGGCTGTTGCGCGAACGGCTCGGAATGGACGCGGACGAATTGGTGGTGGCCTTTCAGTCCCGCTTTGGCCCGGAGGAGTGGCTGCAGCCTTACACGGTCGAGGAAGTGGCCCGTCTCGCAAAGGCCGGCAAGCGGCGGATCGCCGTCATCGCGCCAGCCTTCTCGTCCGATTGCGTCGAGACACTGGAGGAAATCAACGAGGAGATCAAGGATGCCTTCGTCGAGGCGGGCGGCGCGGAATTCACTTACATCCCCTGCCTCAACGACGATGACGCGCATATCGACCTGATCGAGGCGATCGTCGCGCGCGAGGCTGCCGGGTGGCTGTGAACGGGGGCTAGCTGTGACGCTGCGGGCAACTCGCCTGATGGACGAGCCGATCATCCGGCCGCATATGGACGCCCGGATGGGCGACAATATCAATGGCCCGGCCCTTGTGCGGATGCCCGATTGGGCCGAGGCGCGGCTGGGGCGCTACCACCTCTATTTCTCGGACCACAAGGGCAAGTATATCCGCCTTGCCTTTGCGGATGAACTGACCGGCCCCTGGGCGATGCACGAGCCCGGTGTGCTGGACTTGGCCCAGTCCCATTTTCCGGCCGAGGACCCGCCCGTGCCGCCCGTCGAGGACCAGCCGGAATGGGCGGCGAAGATGCAGGGCGGGTTCCTATACGCCCATATCGCCTCGCCGGACGTGCATGTCGACGATCAGGCGCGGCTTTTCCGGATGTATTACCACGGGCTCTTGTGGAACGGCGACCAGGCGAGCCGGCTCGCGATCTCAAAGGATGGGCTGAGTTTCACCGCGCTCGAGCCTTTGCTCGGACCGCCCTATTTCCGATGTTTCCCCTATTGCGGACATATCTACGCCATCGCTTGGGGTGGCGGACTGTGGCGCACACCGGCTTGGGAAACACCCGTCGAGAAAGGCCCGCAGCTTGTGCCCTTCGACGCCAAGGAAGGGATCGGCGAGGGGTTCCGCCACGGCGAGACGCACCTTGCAGGTGACACGCTGAACCTGCTCTATACCCGTATGGGTGACCGGCCCGAGCGCATCCTGCACGCGACGGTCGATCTGGCGGGCGACTGGCTGGATTGGACCGCCACAAAACCCCAGGTTTTGCTGGAACCGGAACTGCCGTGGGAAGGAGCGGACCTGCCGCTGCAGACCTCGGTCATGGGCGGCGTCGATGGGCCAATGCGCGAGTTGCGCGATCCATGCGTTTTCATCGATGACGACGGGGTGGCCTATCTGCTTTATTGCGGTGCGGGCGAAAGCGGTATCGGCATCGCCCGGCTGGAGGGGCTCTGAGCGATGGAGACCGTTTGCACCGTGGCGGATCTGCGCGCTTACGTCCGCGCTTGGCGCGCGGCGGAAGAGACGGTTGCCCTGACCCCGACCATGGGCGCGCTCCATGAAGGCCATCTGAGCTTGGTCACGCTCGGCAAAGCCCGCGCGGACCGGGTTGTCGCTTCGATTTTCGTTAACCCGACCCAGTTCGGCCCAGCCGAGGATTTGGAGGCCTATCCCAGCGACGAGGTGCGCGACGCCGAGATGCTGGAAGGCGCTGGCTGCGACCTGATCTTCGCACCCTCGGTCGAGGAGATGTATCCGCCGGGATTCTCGACCAAGGTGCGGGTCGAGGGGCTGACCGAGTGCCTGTGCGGCGCCACCCGACCAGGGCACATGGATGGGGTCGCCCAGGTGGTGACCAAGCTTCTCAACCAGGCCCAGGCGGATTACGCGGTCTTTGGCGAGAAGGACTGGCAGCAACTGGCGGTGATCAGGCGGCTGGCGCGAGATCTGGACATCCCGACCGAGATCCTGGGCGCGCCGATCGTGCGCGAGGCGGACGGATTGGCGATGTCTTCGCGCAACAGGTATCTGGATGATGCACAACGGGCCGCCGCCGGGCAGTTGAACGTGATCCTGCGGCGCGCAGCCGACCGTATTGCCGAGGGCGCCGCGGTCGAGGCCGAAATGGCGGTGGCGCGCGCGCCATTGTTGAAGGCAGGGTTCGAAAAGGTCGATTACGTGGAATGCCGCCATGGGGATGATCTGACCCTGGTTGAAACCTTCGACCCGGCGCACCCGGCCCGTGTCTTCGCCGCCGCGCACATTGGACGCGCCCGACTTATCGACAATATCGCGGTTGCGGGGCCGGCATGAGCCTGCTGGCCAAGTTGAACCTGCCGCCGGTCTGGCTGATCGGCTTCATCGGGCTTGCCTGGGTGATCGCAAAGGCTTGGGCGCCGCTGGGCGCGGGCTTTGCTTGGGCGGGCTGGGGCTTGATCGGCGCTGCGCTGATCCTCTTCGCTTGGGCCGTAATCCAGTTCCGCCGCGCGGGTACCACGATCGTGCCGGGCGAGGCACCCAGCGCGCTGGTCGAGGGCGGGCCGTTCCGGCTTTCGCGCAACCCGATCTATCTGGCCGACCTGTTGATCCTGGCGGGGATAGCGCTGATCCTCGGCGCGCCGCTCGCGCTCCTCCTGATCGTCCCGTTCCAGCAGGTCTTGGTCAGACTCTTCATTTTGCCAGAGGAGACGATCCTGGAGCGCGACCTGCGCGCGCCCTATCTGGCCTACAAAGCCCGCGTCCGGCGCTGGCTCTGACCTAGAGCAAAACCGGATCAGACTGAATCAGTCTGATCCTAGGATTTTGCTCAAACATATGAGTCTGGACCAAAATCCTTTTTCAGACTGATTCAGTCTGATCCGGTTTTGATCTAGCCCTCCGGCAATCCCGCCTCGAACCAGTCGAGCGCGCGGGCCAGCCATCCCTTGGGTGTGCCGTGCTTGCCCGGATGGAGCCAGAGCTCGGTTCGCCCTCCGGGACAATTGGTCCACGCCCGGATCAGGTCGCCGTTTTCGTCGATCAGCTTCTGGTCCGGCTGCTCGGCCGGGCAGGAATTGGCGGCGCGCAGTATCTTCAGGCTGGCGAAGGTGTCGCCCTGGGTGAGCGTCCCGTCCGCCACCGAGCGGCCCTCGAGCGGGATGATCCGGTCGGCCCAGCCATGGGTGTGGAGGAGATCGGCGCCCCCGGTGCAACCAGATGGCAACGGTTCCCAGAAGGCGCCCGCGATCGGGGCATAGGCGCGGGCCAGGCGGGGCGCGTTACAGGCGACGTCCCAGACCATCGAGCCGCCGCGCGAGAAGCCGGCCAGCAGGACGCGGCTGCGGTCGACGCCGCGCTTTGCGGCATCTTCGAAAATCGCACTCAGAAAGGTGATGTCGTCACGCTCGTAATCGCTGCCGTCGCGCACCGACCAATCCTTCTGGCTGCGATCCCCGTGGGTCGGCCGTCCCTCGGGCGCGATCAGCGCATAGCCCCGAACGGCAAGCCCGTTTCGCAGCGCCCGGTTCCTCATCACTCCCGCCGGGGAACTGCCCCAGCCGTGAAGATAGACCAGCGCCGGGACCGGCCCGGTCGCGCCTTCCGGCAGGGCCAGCCGGTAGAACCCCAGGCTGATCGGGCATTCGCCCTTCGGAGTGCCGCAAGCCTCCTGGGCATTGGTTGGCAGTGCGCTGATAGCGAAGGCGAGAAGGGCGAAAACGAAGCGCATGAGCGATACCGGGATGAGAAAAATCTTCCGAAGATTTTAGAATGGCGGCGCGTGATTAAAAGCGGCCATGCGCCACTTTTCACGAGAACGTCAGAAAAGCTCACTTCGCGAGCCGGGCCTCGAACCAGTCGAGAACCCGGGTCAGCCATCCCTTCGGCGTGCCATGGCCGCCCGGGTGGAGCAGCAGATCCAGGCGCCCGCCCGCGCAGCCGGTCCAGCGGCGGAACCAAAGGCCGGCCTCGTGGTCGATGACCCTATCGTCTGGCATCTGCGGCTCGCAGCCATTGGTCCGGCGCAGGACGGCGAGCCCGGCGAAAAGGTCGCCCTGCACCACCCGGCCATTGCGGAACGAGCGCCCTTCGATCGGTACAATCCGGTCGGTCCAGCCATGGCTGTGGAAGAGGTCGACCGGGGCGGCGCAGCTCTGGGGCAGAGGTTCCCAAAACGCGCCGGCGATCGGCGCATAGGCCCGGGCGGTCCCGGGGGCCCGGCAAGCGATGTCCCAGACCATCGAGCCGCCGCGCGAGAAACCGGCCAGCAGGACGCGGCCGGGATCGACCCCTCGCCGGGCGGCATCGGCGATGGCCTCCTTAACGAAGGCAATGTCGTCGCGGGGATGGGTTCGGTTGTCGAAGACCCCCCAGTTCTTGCGCGGGCGGGGCGGGTTTTCCTGTCCCTCGGGCGTGATCAGGGCGTAGCCGCGGGTGCCCAGTTCGCGGATCATGGCGCCGTTTTTCATCACCGCAGCCGACGTTGAGCTGCCGCCATGGAGGAAGACCAGCGCGGGGACGGGCGCCGCGACGCCCTCGGGCAGGATCAAACGGTAAAAGCCGTTTTCAGTCGGGCAGGTGCCCTCGCGGGTGCCGCAGTCCTGGGCGGTGGCGGGGGTGGTGAGGAATAGGGTCGCGACGATCGTCAAGACCCAATGTCCCGGACTTGATCCGGGACCCCAGGCCGCTGCGCTCAGATCATCGAGGCCCCGGGTCGAACCCGGGGCATTGGATCTATTCTTCACCGCCCCTTCCACACCGGATCGCGCTTCTCGGCGAAGGCGCGGGCGCCTTCCTTGTTGTCCTCGGATCCGTAAAGGATGTCGACATTGCGGAACTGGCGCTTGGTGATCCGGTTCATGGCGTCTTGGAATTTCATATCCTCGGCCTCGCGCACCACCTCCTTGATCGAGGCATAGACCAGCGGCGGGCCGGATTCGAGCAGACGGGCCAGTTCCCAGGCCTTGTCCAGCAATTCCTCGGGTTTGCAGACCTCCTTGACCAGGCCCCACCGCAGCGCCTCCTCGGCATCGAACCAGCGGCCCGTAAGCAACAGGTCCATGGCCACATGGTAAGGGATGCGTTTCGGCAGTTTCAGCGAAGCCGCGTCCGCGATCGTGCCCGAGCGGATCTCCGGCAGCGCGAAGGTTGCGGTCTCGGAGGCCAGCAGCAGATCGCAGGAAATCGCCAATTCCAATCCGCCGCCGCAGCAAATGCCGTTGACCGCGCAGATGACCGGCTTGTTCAAATGCGGCAGTTCTTGGATGCCGCCGAAGCCGCCGACCCCGTAATCGCCATCGACCTCGTCGCCGGCCGCGGCGGCTTTCAGGTCCCAGCCGGGGCAGAAGAACTTCTCGCCTTCGGCGCGCAGGATGGCGACGCGCAGGCCCGGGTCGTCGCGGAAGTCGCGGAAGGTCTCGCCCATGATCCGGCTGGTCACCAGGTCAATGGCATTGGCCTTGGGCCGGTCGAGGGTCACTTCCAGGATGCCGCCCTCGTGGCGGGTCTTGATCGGGGTCTCGGTCATTTGGTCTTCTCCCTCAGACGGATCAGGGCGTCGGCGGCGACGGCGCCCGTGGGCGTGGCGATCAACGGGTTGATGTCGATCTCGATCACCTGGCCCGCATTGGCGGAGGTGTAATCCTGGACCGCCAGGCAGGCGCGCACAACCGCGTCCAGATCGGCGGGCGGGCGGCCACGGTAGCCGGCCAGCAGCGGCCAGATGCGGAGCTGGGTTAGCGCATCGCGGATCTCGGCCTCGGCGGTGGGAAGCATCAAGGTCACGCTGTCTTCCAGGATTTCCGTCAAGACACCTCCGGCACCGATGGTCAGTGTATACCCATGGGCCGGGTCGTCGAGGATGCCCACGATCAGCTCGGCCACTGGGTCCGCGACCATCGCCTCGACCAGCCAGGGGCCGGGCATTGCGCGGGCAGCCTCCGCCACCGCCTCGGCGTCCGTGATGCCCAGCCGAACGGCGCCAGCGTCGGTTTTATGGGCGATGCCAAGGCTTTTCAGGGCGACTGGGAATCCGGAATCTTCGGCGATCCTAACCGCCTCTTCCGCGCTCCGCGCTGTCCCGCCTGCCGGAACAGCGAGGCCATGCGCGGTGAGGACCGATTTCGCCGCGGCCTCGTCCAGAACCCGAGAGCCAGGTTGATCTGGCGCGCCCAGCAGCACCTGTTTGTAGGCGGGTTGCGTCCACGCGTCCGCGACCGCAGCGGCAGCCTCGGCCGCGGCCAGGGTTTCGCCTAGGCCCAGCATCGGCGCGAGGCCCAGCTCCATGAACTGACGTGCCCGCGTCTCTGGCATGTTCTCGGGCATTGAGGCGGCGACAGCGACGCGCGCGCCGGTCGCGCTCGCCGCCTGGGCGATTGCGCTGACCGCGCTCTCCCAAGCCTGGTCCGAGCAGCGGTCGAGGCGCGGGAAGTCCAGCACCAGGATCGAGAAGTCGAATCCCGCATCCATCATCGCAGAAAACGTCGCGGTCATCGCCGGCTCGTCGTCCCAGATGAAGGTGTGGTAGTCGAGTGGGTTGGCGACGGTCACCAGGGGCCCAAGGCTCTCCTTGACCGCTCCGCGCTCTGCTTCGCCCAGCGGCCGGAACCGCAGGTCGCGCCCGACCGCCGCATCGGCGATCAGCGCCGCCTCGCCGCCCGAGCAGGACATCGAGCAAATCTCGCGCCCAGGCAGGGGACCGAGGACATGCAGCAGTTTCAGCGTTTCCAGGAACTCGGGGATCGAATGGAGTTCCGGAATCCCGAGATGGCGCATGAAAGCGTGAGAAGCCGCGGCCCCGCCGGCCAGCGACGCCGTATGGCTAACCGCGCCGGCGCGGGCCTCATCCGAGCGGCCAACCTTCAGCGCGACCACGGGTTTCTTTAGCGCCCGTGCCTTGGCCGCCATCGCCTCGAAGGCGCGCACGTCGCCGATTCCCTCGATATAGAGGCCGATGGCTGTGACCCGGTCGTCGTCCATCACCGCCATGGCCATCTCGGCGAGCCCTGTCTGCGCCTGGTTCCCGGCGGCGATGCAGTAGGCGAGCGGCAGGGCGCGGGCCTGCATGGTCATGTTGATCAGAATATTCGAGGATTGGGTGAGGATCGCGACACCGGACTCCACACGCTCGCCCCCATGCTGGTCCGGCCAGAGGAGCGCGCCGTCCAAATAGTTGATCAGCCCGTAGCAGTTGGGGCCGAGGATCGGCATCTGGCCCGCCGCCTCCAGGAGGCAGGCCTGGAGGCCCGCGCCGCCGGTTCCCTCGCCCTCGGATTCCTTAAAGCCCGAGGCAAAGCAGACCGCCCCCCCGGCGCCTCTGCGCGCGAGCCGCTCGATCACCTCGATGGTCAGGTTGCGGTTGACCCCGATGAAGCTGGCATCCGGCGCTTCCGGTAGCTCCTCGACCGTGCGGTAGCAAGGCAGGCCATGCATTTCATCCCGTGTCGGATGGACTGGCCAGATAGCGCCGTCGAAGCCCATCTTGAGGCATTGCTCGACGACCGCTGGTCCCCAGGCGCCGCCGCCGAAGACAGCGATCGAACGGGGGCGGAACAGGCGAGAGAGGTCGCGCATTTGTGTCACCCCCTCCCTAACCCTCCCCCCAGCGGGGGGAGGGAACGCGCCCCGCTCCGATCTTTGCGCGCGGACAGCGCCTTCTAGCCGCGACGATATTCCCTCCCCCCGCTGGGGGGAGGGTTAGGGAGGGGGTGTCAAGGCGCGCCAGGGACATCGTTCTTCTCATCACGCCCCAGCGGCCGGAGCAACTCCCGCCCGATGATATGGCGCTGGATTTCGCTCGTGCCGTCCCAAATCCGCTCGACCCTTGCGTCGCGCCAGAAGCGGGCCAAGGGCAGGTCGTCCATCAGGCCCATGCCGCCGTGGATCTGGATCGCCGCGTCGGTGACGCGGGCCAGCATCTCGGTGGCGAAGACCTTGGCACTGGCGATCTCGCGGTTGGCGGGCAGGCCCTGGTCGAGGCGCCAGGCCGAGGCCAGCGTCAGATAGTCGGCGGCATCGATCTCGGTGATCATGTCGGCGATCTGAAAGCTGACCCCTTGGAATTTGCCGATCTGCTGGCCGAACTGTTTACGCTCGGCGGCGTAGTTCAGCGCGTAGTCGAAGACGCGGCGCGCGCGGCCGACCGAGCCAGTGGCGACCGTGATCCGGGTGGCGTAGAGCCATTCGTTCATCACCGCGAAGCCGCCATCGACCTGGCCCAGAACCTGGCCATCGGGCAGGCGGCAATCGTCGAATTCCAGGATCATGTTCTTGTAGCCCCGGTGGCTGACCGAGGTGTAGCCCGGGCGGATCGTGAACCCCGGCGTGCCACGGTCGACCAGGAAGGCGGTGATCTTCTTCTTCGGTCCCGCATGGGTCTGTTCCTCGCCGGTGGCGATGAAGACGATCAGGAAATCCGCGTGGTCGGCGCCCGAGATGAAATGCTTGGTGCCGTTCACGACCCAATCGCCCCCGTCGCGCTTGGCAAAGCACTTCATGCCGCGCACGTCGCTGCCTGCGTCCGGCTCGGTCATCGCCAGCGCGTCCATCTTCTCGCCCCGGACTGCGGGCAGCAGATAGCGCTCGCGCTGGTCGCCCTCGCAGGCCATCAGGATGTTCTGGGGTCGGCCGAAGAAATGGGTCAACCCCATGGCGCCCCGACCAAGCTCGCGCTCGACCAAGGCGAATTCCAGGTGGCTGAGCCCGGCTCCGCCGACCTCCTCGGGGAAGTTGCAGGCGTAAAAACCGAGCTCGATTGTCTTCTGCTTGATCGCCTGGGCGACCTCCGGCGGGATCTCGCCGGTGCGCTCGACCTCCTCCTCGTGCGGATAGATCTCATGTTCAACGAAGGACCGCACCGTGTCGACGATCATCTGCTGTTCTTCGGTCAGGCCGAAATGCATTGCCGGTCTCCCTTAGATCTTCGGGTCGGGATTGTAGTAACCGCCATCGACCGCGATCGCCTGGCCCGAGACGTGGCGCGCCTCGGGCGAGGCCAGGAACAGGGCCATATTGGCGATGTCGGAGGCGGTGACGAAGGTGCGCATCGCGCTGGCCGAGGCAAACGAGTCGTGGACCTGATCGATGGGCAGCCCCTCGGCCTCGGCCTTGGCGGCGATCACGCGGTCGATGCGCGGGCCCTCGACCGCCCCGGGGCAGAGCGCGTTGACCCGGATACCGTGGGGGCCAAGCTCCATCGCCAGGGTTTTCATCAGGCCGATCATGCCCCATTTCGCCGTGGAATAGGGCGTGCGGCGCGGCAGGCCGAAAAGCCCGGCGACCGAGGAGGTGATCAGGAGCGCCCCCGACCCCTGGCGCTTCATCATCGGCGCGGCGTGGTGCGCGGCCAGGAATGCGCCGTCGAGGTTGACCGCGAGGCAGCGTTTCCAGTCGGCGAACGCGACCTCCTCGACCAACGCGGTCGGCCCGGCGATCCCGGCATTGGCGGCAAGGGTGTCGAGGCCGCTCCATTCGGTCTCGATCTCGTTGAACAGCGCGGACATGGCCGCTGGGTCCGCCGCATCCGCCTGGGTCTTGCGCCAGCTATCGGGGCAGGCGGCGAGCGCCTCGGCATCCACATCGGTCACCCAGACGCGCGCGCCCGCCCCGGTAAAGGCGACGCCCATGGCACGGCCGATCCCGGCCCCGCCGGCGGTTATGAGGATGCGGCTATCGCTGGGCATCGTGATCTCCTTCTCACAATGTCCCGGACTTGATCCGGGACCTCGCGCCGTTGCGCGATGTTCATCGAGGCCCCGGGTCGAGCCCGGGGCATTGGTCTTTAGCGCCCCCCAACGGCCCGGCCCGCCCCCTCGGGCGCCGGCAGGCTGGCCTGGGCCTCGGCGATCTCTCCCAGCTTCGCCGTCACCTCCGGCGCCGGATCGCAGGTCTTGCGGGCGTTCATATCCACATGCAGCAAGAACTGCTCCCCTGTCGCCAACAGCCGCCCATCAGCGTGGGTCAGGCGGTGGAAGAGGTGCATCTTCTTGCCCCGGCCCTCCAGCACCTGGGTGGTGACCGTCAGGGGGTCGCCCGCCATACCCTCGTCCAGATAGCGGATGTGGATCTCGACCGTGAACCAGCTCATGCCACGTGCCACATAGGCCTCGTCCGAGCCGATCATCCGCATGATCCCGTCGGCGGCGTCCGAGAACATCTGACCATAGCGGCTCTCGTTCATGTGGCCATTATAGTCGGTCCAGCCGGCGGGCACCTGACGAGTCGCGGTGATGAAGGGCTTCGAGAAATCCGGCTCGGCCGGGACCGAGCGGATCGCCTGGCCCGCCTCGTAGGCCGCCAGGGTCTTGCCCGCGCCCCAGTCGTTGGCCTTCAGCGCATGGAGCATGGCAACCAGGTTGTCGTCGCGGATGCGTTCCAACTCGCGCGGGCCCAGACTCCCCGATTGCGCCTCGCACTGGCCGCCGACCATATCGACGAAATCCTCGGTCAGTTCGGGCACGTCCATCAGCTTGGTCCAGGGCCATTTGAGGCAGGGGCCGAACATGGCCAGCATGCCGCGCATGCCTGCCTCGCCGCCGGCGAGATGGAAGGTCTGCATGGTGCCCATCTGCGCCCAGCGCAGCCCAGGGCCATAGGCGATGGCGGCGTCCAGTTCCTCGGCGGTCGCCACCTTGTCGTGCAGGAGCCAGAGCGCCTCGCGCCAGAGCGCCTCCTGCAAACGGTCCGAGAGGAAGCCCTCGATCTCGACCCGGCAATGGAGCGGGTGCATCCCGAGGCTGGCATAGAAATCCTTCGCCCATTCGATGTGAGCCGGGTCGGTCTGTCCCCCCGCCACCAATTCGACCAGCGGCAGCAGGTAGACCGGGTTAAAGGGATGCGCGACGATAAGGCGGCCCGGATGGGCCATTTCGGCCTGCAGCTCCGTCGGCATGATGCCGCTGGTCGAAGAGGCGATGACGCCGGTCGCGTTGACTTTCTCGACCTCGGCATAGACCTGCCGCTTGATCTCGAGCCGTTCGGGCACCGCCTCGATGATCAGGTCTGCGCCCTCGGCGGCTCCTGCGACGGTTCTCGCCATCGCCCAGGCGGCCTTTGGGCCACGTGGGGCGTTGGTGAGCCTACCATAGGCGTGCTCGGCATTTTCGAGCACCGCATTCAGCTTGCGCTCGGCTTCCGGGTCCGGATCGAAGACGCGGGCCTCGATCCCGTTTTCGATCAGCCGGGCGAGCCAGCCGCCGCCGATGACGCCGCCCCCCAGGATCGCGGCCGTTCTGATGGTCATGTTGCTCACTCCGGCAAGTATCTCTCAGACCAGTGTGTCCCCGCCTGGCCGGTGGCGATCATCTGGTCGATATCGTCCTCAGAATATCCCAGTTCCGCCAACACATTGCGGGTGTCGGTGCCGTATTTTCGGGCATGACCGGGTATCGTGATCCGGGCGTTCCGGGGGCGCACCGCATTGGGGGCAGTGAGTTCGACCCAGCGGCCCATCGGGTGGCGGTCGTGGCGCACCGCATGGAAGGTCGCGCAGCGAAGATCGGGATCGTCCGTGCTCTCCCGCGACAGGTTCCCGTCGCGGTTCCCGGCCAGCGTCGCCAATGGCATGACCACGGTCGTGGCCTGATCCAGCGCAGCTTGCCAATGGGCCAGAGGTTCGGTCGAAAACCGCTCGGTCAGTGCGTCCGCAATTTCCGCCTCAGGCAGTTGCGCCAGGTCCGCCAAGGCTGGAACGCGGGCCAGCGCCTCGGCCCGTTCGTCCGGGGCGGCAAGGAAGAACCAGCCGTCAGATGCCGGGTAGCAATGGTAGAACGGCCCCCATCCCATGGCCTCGCGGCCCGAGGGTTCGTCGAAGGGCGCGCGGCCCTCGAAGTCATACATGAAGGGCGCCTGGATCAGGTTGCCGGCGGCGGCCAGCGATGCGCGCGCCAGGCCGCCTTGACCTGTCCGTTCGCGTCGCACGAGCGCGGCCCCAAGCGCCACGCAGGCCGCGAACCCGGTCAGGACGTCGATGGTGCCCAGATGGGCGTGCTCTTCAGGCGTCTCGCGCCCGCCGAAGCGGCACATGACCCCGGAAGTCGCTTGGGCGAGATCGTCGTAGCCGAGGTAGTCCGATTTCGGTCCCCGGCGCGGGCCGCCGAACATATCGAGTTGGACGAGGATCAGGCCGGGGTGGGATCGGGCCAGGACCGCCGGGTTCAGGCCCAGCCGGTCGCGCTGGGCGTTGGTGCCGTTGAAGGTGACCACGTCGGCCTGGGCGAGCAGGCGGTCGAAGGCCGCGCGCCCCTCGCGCGCGTTGATGTCGAGGAGCACGCTGCGCTTGCCGCGATTGGCGTGCAGCCCGAAGACGATGGCGTTCCAGGGGTCCATCGAGGGGGTGATCGTGTTGATCTGGGTGACCTCGGCGCCGAAGCGGGCGAGCGTCGAGGCGATGGTCGGGCCGGCGATGACATTGGTGACGTCGAGAACCCGCAGGCCGGTGAGCCAGCCTTGGCCGGGTTCCAGGAACGCCTGCAGCGTCCCCCCCTCTCCATCTCTCCCCCACGAGGGGGGAGAGGGTGCCATAGCGGCGAGGGCGAGGATGTCTTCGCGGTGTTGATCCGGCCCGGGGCCAGCGGCTTTGGCGAGCGTGCCGGGGTCATCGCCCAGCCAGGCGACGTTGCCCATCTGGCGCATGAGGCCGTGGCGGGGGTCGTCGACCTCGAGGATCAGGCCTGAGGTACGGGCATGGGGGTCGGCGAGCCAATCCCGCGTCGTTTGCTGGGTGGTGCCAGGCGCCGGCGTGGTGCCGAAGATCGCCTCCCATTCCGCCGCCGGGCGAGTCAGGAACGCGGCCTCCATGGCGCGGGTGATCCGGGTCCGGTCCTCCGCGCCCACCGGATAGGAGCGGAGCGCCCAGGGGCCGGGCCAGGCCTGGCTGTCCTGGTAGACGTCGAAATCCGGCAGCTCCGCCGCCAAATCGCCGAGGCCCAGCGCCTCAAGAACCCGGAAGGGATGGCGGGTATGCGAAGCCGCGACCACGTAGAAGAGCTGGCCATCGGCGCATTCATAGATGCGGTAGAAAGGGTCGAGGAAGTCCTGCAGATCGGCGAAGCTCATGTCCATAGGCTCGCCCGCCGCCCGGCGGCGCTCGATTTCCAGCTCGCGCGGGGACTTGTAGCGGTCCGGATAATCCTGAACCCGGGCACTGTTATAGACCAGCCCCTCAAAAAGGGCCGAGGCGAGCGGCACCTCGATGGCGTCGCCCCCCATCCTGCCCCGCGCGGCCAGGGCGAAAAGGACCGACATCGCCCCGAAGACCGCGCCGTAGGCCGAGGCCAGCGCCAAGGGCGTGAACGAGGGGTTGATCCCCATCAGCACCCGGTTGAGGCCCATATCGGTGAACTGCCCGGTGCGCGCGGCGATCACCGCCTCCCAGGCCGGGACATGGGCCAGCTCCGGATCGGTCGAGGCAAAGCCCGGCACCGATAGATAGACGAGGTCCGGGTTGGCCTCGCGCACGGCCTCGGCGTCGAGGCCGAGCCGTGCCATGACCCCGGGGCGGAAGTTCTCGATCACCACGTCTGATTGGGCGGCGAGGGCGCGGGCGGTCTTGGCGCCCTCTGGCAATTTCAGATCGAGGGCAATGGAGCGCTTGCCCCGGCTGAGCATATCAAAGGCCGGGCTGCGCCAGCGAGGGCCTTGCGGCCGGTCGACCCGGATCACCTCGGCCCCGAAATCGGCCAGCATCATGCCCACCAGCGGCCCGGCCAGATACTGACCGAAATCGAGGACGCGGATGCCGGAAAGGGGGCGGGTCATGGCCACTCCCTCCTTGTATGGTCAAGCGGCCTTTGGCGCCCGTTTCTGCAACTTCAGCTTCTCGCGCACCTCCGCCGGGCCGATCACGCGCGCGCCCATGTTCTCGATGATGGTGACCGCGCGCTCGACCAGTTGGGCGTTGGTGGCCAGCACGCCCTTCTCAAGCCAGAGATTGTCCTCCAGCCCGACCCGCACATTGCCGCCGGCCAGGATCGCCGCGGCCACATAGGGCATCTCGTTGCGCCCCAGCGAGAAGCCGGACCACGTCCAGCTGTCGGGCACGTTGTTTACCATCGCCAGGAAGGTGTTGAGGTCATCCGGCGCCCCCCAGGGCACGCCGTGGCAGAGCTGGACCAGCACCGGGTCCTGGATGATCCCCTCCTCGACCAGCTGCTTGGCGAACCAGAGATGGCCGGTATCGAAGGCCTCGATCTCCGGCCTGACACCCAGATCGGTCATCATCTGGCCCATGGCGCGCAACATGCCCGGCGTGTTGGTCATCACGTAATCGGCCTCGGCGAAGTTCATGGTGCCGCAATCCAGCGTGCAGATCTCGGGCAGGCATTCGGCCACGTGGGCGACCCGCTCGGTGGCGCCGGCCATGTCGGTGCCGTTCTCGTTCAGCGGCAGGGGGGATTCCACCGAGCCGACGACTATGTCGCCGCCCATCCCCGCAGTCAGGTTCAGAACGACATCCACTTCGGCGTCCCGAATGCGGCCGGTCACCTCGCGGAACAGATTGGTGTCGCGGCAGGGCACGCCGGTCTCTGGATCGCGCACATGGCAGTGAACAATGGCGGCGCCGGCCTTGGCGGCGTCGATCGCGCTCTCGGCGATCTGCTGGGGCGAGCGCGGCACATGGGGGCTGCGGTCCTGGCTGCCGCCCGATCCGGTCACGGCACAGGTGATGAAGACGTCCCGGTTCATGGCGAGCGGCATGGTGTCCTCCCTTGATCGATTTGTCCGAGCTTGCCTTGAGGCATCGCCGTGTGCTTGTCTGGAATAGAACAAAAATATGCAGAAAACGCTGAATGTTTACCGCTGATCCCACGCCGCTGGAAATCGAGGTCCTGGTTCTGCCGGATGCGACCCTGATCCTGGTCGCGGCTTTGATCGAACCCTTGCGCGCGGCCAACCGGGTGCTGGGGCGCGAGCAGTTCCGGTGGACCCTGACCACACCAGACGGCGCGGCAGCCTCCAACCGGGCTGGCGTGCCGATCCCGGCGGCGCGGGCCTTTGACCCAGTGGCGGGCGCCGCGCCTCTCGTGGTCGCGGGCTCCTACGACATCGCGCGCCACGTCACCTCGGGCCTGATCCGAAGGCTGGGGCGGGCTGGGCGGGCGCGGCCGATGATCGGCGGCGTCGAAGCTGGGGCCTGGGCTTTGGCCCGCGCCGGCCTGCTGACTGGGCGCCGGGCAACCACCCATTGGGAGGACCTGGCGGATTTCGCCGCCGCCTTTCCGGATATCGACATTCAACCCCGGCGCTTCGTCATCGACGGCAATCGCTTCACCTCGGGCGGGGCCGGGCCGACGCTGGACCTGATGCTGGAGCTGATCCGGGTGCGGCTCGGTTATCCCCTGTCGCTGGAGGTCGCCAAGCTTTTCACCTACGAGCGGTCCGAGCGCGCCGATCAGGCCCCGGCGCTCGCTCTGGCGCGCCCGCGCGAGCCGCATCTGGCCCGCGCCGTGGCGGCGATGGAGACGAACCTGGAGGAGCCGTGGCCGATCTCGCGGATCGCGCGCGCGGCGAATGTGAGCACGCGGCACCTGCAGACGCTGTTCCTGCGCGATCTGGGGGTCACGCCGTATGCGCACTACCAAGCGTTGCGGCTGAACAGGGCGCGGCGTTTGCTGATCGAGACCAGGCTACCGGTGCTCGAGATCGCGGGGCAGAGTGGATTTGCCTCGCCCGCCAGCTTCACCCGGGCCTATCGCCGCCGGCACGGCGAGAGCCCGCGCGAAACGCGGGCACAGGCGTGCTTTTGAGTAGGGCCGCATGGTGGGGCAATTCGCCGGATCGGCGGGGCGGATTTTGGATGGCAGGCTCAATCCCATGGCATTGCGGGTCCTGATCCTCGGAGGCTACGGCGTCTTCGGCGCCCGGCTGGCCCGCCTCGTCGCGGGCGCGCCCGGCTTGGGCCTGATGATCGCCGGCCGTAGCCGCGCCAAGGCCGAGGCCCTCTGCGCGACGCTCGAGGGCGCCGAACCCGCGGTTTTCGACCGCGATCTGCCCATCGAGCCGCAGCTTCGCGGGCTGGCACCGGAACTGGTCATCGACGCGATGGGACCGTTTCAGGATTACGGTGATGACCCTTACGCCGTGATCCGCGCGGCGCTGGCGCTGGGGATCGACTACATGGACTTCGCCGACGGAGCGGACTTCGTGCGCGGGGTCGCGCAATTCAACGCGGAGGCCAAGGCGCTCGGCGTCTTCGTGCTGTCCGGCGTCAGCAGCTTTCCGGTGCTGACCGCCGCGGCGGCGCGCCGGCTGGGCCAAGGCATCGACCAGGTCGAGACCATCGCCGGTGGCATCGCGCCTTCGCCCTATGCAGGGGTGGGCTTGAACGTGATCCGCGCGGTCTCGGCCTATGCTGGCAAGCCAGTGAAGCATCTGCAAGATGGCCGCCCGGTGACCAGCTGGGGTCTGATCGACAACCGGCGCTATGTTATCGCGCCGCCTGGATGCTCGCCGCTCGATCCGGTCCGGTTCTCGCTCGTGGACGTGCCCGACCTCCAGATGCTGCCGCGGGAATGGCCAGGGCTGCGCTCGATCTGGATGGGGGCTGGGCCGGTGCCTGGGGTGTTGCACCGTGGCCTGAATGCGTTCGCTTGGGCGGTGCGGCTGCGGGCCCTGCCGTCGCTCGCCCCCTTTGCGCGTCTCTTCCATTGGGCGATCAACCACCTGCGCTGGGGCGAGCACCGGGGCGGGATGTGCGTCGAAGTGTCCGGGCGCACGAGTGACGGCACGGCGGTGACCCGATCCTGGCACCTGTTGGCCGAAGGCGATGACGGCCCGTTGATCCCGGCCATGGCGCTGGAGGCGCTGATCCGCCGGATGCTGGCGGGAGAACGGCCCGAGCCGGGCGCCCGGGCGGCGATGCGCGAACTGGAGTTAGCGGATTACCAGCCGCTATTCGACCGGTTCGCAATCACCACCGGGCTGAGGGAAGAGGCGGCGCCGGACGCACCGCTCTACCGCCGCATCCTCGGCGCGGCTTTCGACGAGTTGCCCGAGCCGGTGCGCCGGATGCATGAGGTCCACGAGAGCCTGGTTGCCGAGGGCCGGGCCGAGGTCACGCGCGGGGGCAATCCGCTGGCACGAGGCATCGCGGCGCTGTTCCGGTTCCCGAAGGCCGGGCGGGACGTGCCCGTGCGCGTCTCGTTCACCGTCGAGGACGGTGTCGAGCGATGGGAGCGCAACTTCGACGACCGCAAGCTGGTGAGCTGGCAATCAGCGGGCAAGGGCCCGTGCCGGCACTTAATGGCCGAGCGTTTCGGTCCCTTCGTCTTCGGCCTGGCGCTAGTCGTCGAGCCTGGGCGGCTGCGCCTGGTGCCGCGCCGCTGGACCGCGTTCGGCGTGCCGATGCCGCGCTTCCTGATGCCCAGGGGCGAAAGCTTCGAGACGGTCGAGGACGGGAAATTCCGCTTCCATGTAGAGATCCGTCTGCCGCTTTTAGGCCTGATGGTGCGCTACCGGGGCTGGCTCGCGCCCGTTGCCTCGCCGAGCCGTCCGTAGACGGCGCTTCCGCCATCCGATGCGCGGCGCAGCGTCGTCGGCGCAACTCCGACCGAACGGCGGAACGCCACGGCGAACGCGCTCGCACTCCGGTATCCGCAATCCGCCGCGACACGGTCGACCGACGCTCCCGCGACGATCTGTTCGACCGCGGATTGCAGGCGCACTCTACGGCGCCAGGCACCGAAGCTCATACCGGTTTCACGGGTGAAAAGGCGTGCTAAGGTTCTGGCCGACGCACCTGCATGATCCGCCCAGGCGTCCAGGGTGAGACGTGTGCCCGGGTCGGCGATCAGAGCGGCACAAATCCTCGCCAGCCGTGGGTCCTGGGGCAGGGTCAGGCCGAGCGGCAGGCGGCGGGCGCCAGTGATCTCGCTTAGGATCAGGGTCGCCATGGCTCCGCCGCGTCCGGTCTGATCGTAGAGCACCGGCTCGTCGATCAGGGCCAGGATAAGACTACGTAAAAGGTCGGAGACTTCGAGCACGATCGGCAGGGCCGGCAGGCCGGGATCGGTCCCGCGCGCGATATAGAGCGTGCGCATCTCGAGATCGCCGCGGATGCTCATCGCATGGGTTATGCCGCCAGGGATGTAAACCGCACGATAAGGTGGAACGATCCAAGCCTCCGCCTCGGTTCGGACGCGCATCGTGCCGCGCACGGCGAACAGCAACTGGTCGCGATGGTGGCTGTGTGGGGCGATCTCGGCCCGGTCCGCGAACGCCTTGGCCATTGCCGCCATGGGGCGCGGCACCGCCTGGTAATCGCGCGGGTCAGTGCTGCGTTGTGCACTTGGCAGATTCTCGACGATATTTGGCATGACAACGATATCCTGCCACAGCTATCACTGAGCGACCAATAGCAATCGAGGCCGCGATGACCAGAGACCGCGCATATTTTCTGCTGTTGAACCTGGGCCATTTCCTGGACCACCTGTTCACACTGATCTTCGCCACCGTGGCCGCGCTGGCGCTGATCCGGGAATGGGGCCTGAGCTATGCCGAGCTTCTGGCCTATGCGACGCCCGGCTTTTTCGCCTTCGGGGTCTTTGCCTTGCCGGCTGGCTGGCTGGCCGACCGCTGGACGCGCGACGGGATGATGGCGGTCTTCTTTGTCGGGATCGGGCTGGCCTCGATCGCCACCAGCTTCGCGCAGACGCCATTGCAGATCGGGATTGGCCTCTTCGTCATCGGCATGTTCGCGGCGATCTACCACCCGGTGGGGCTGGCCATCGTCACCATGCGCTGGCGCAATACAGGGATGCGGATCGCGGTGAACGGGGTTTGGGGGAATCTGGGCGTGGCCAGCGCGGCACTGATCACCGGGTATCTGATCGACAATGGCGGCTGGCGGCTGGCCTTTGTCGTGCCAGGCGTCGTCTGCATCGTACTGGGCGTGATCTACACGGTGCTGCGCTGGGAGGGGATCAATGAAGAGCGCAAGGCGCCCAAGCCAGATGCCAAGTCCAGTGCAGGCGCCATCGACCCGGGCCAGAAGGCGCTCTTGGTCCGGGTCTCGGCCATCGTTTTCCTGACCACGGCAGTCTCGTCGATCATCTTCCAGTCGACCACTTTCGCCTTGCCGAAAATCTTCGACGAACGGCTGCGGGGCCTAGCGGCGCGCCTGGCCGATGTGGCGGACCGGATCATCCTGGGCGAGGCGGATGTGGCCACCATGATAGGCTCGCTGGCCTTCCTGACCTTTGCGATTGCTTCGGTGGCGCAATTGATCGTCGGCATGTCGCTTGACCGGTTCGGGCCCCGGCGGGTCTTCATGGGCGCGGCGCTCATCCAGATCGTCTTCTTCTCGCTGATGCCGGGGCTGACCGACGGGGTCGCCTTCGCGGTGGCGCTGGGCTTCATGCTTGGGGCCTTCGGGCAGATTCCAATCAACGACTATATGATCGGCAAGATGGCCTCCGGCCCGTTCCGCGCCCGGGTCTACGGAATCCGCTATGTCGTCAGCTTCTCGGTGCTGGCATTGGCCCTACCGCTGATCGCCTTCGTCTACGACAATTGGGGGTTCGACACGCTGTTCCGGATCCTGGCGGCGACCGCGCTGGTGATCTTCATCGCCGTGGCCTGCCTGCCGAGGCGGCTGCCGACGCCGGAGCCGGTGGCGGCGTGAGTGGATGCGAATAACGCGCACTTGCGGATGGTGGCGCGGGGGTGCGGTGCGCGTTAGGGTGCGCGCCGATTCTCTCTAAAGGCGCAACCGATGACCGATAACACCAAGGCCGGCCAGGCCGAACTCTATGCCTTGCTTGAGGCAAACGGTACCGCATACGCGCACCACACCCACCCGCCGCTCTTCACCGTTGAAGAGTCCCAGGCACTGCGCGGTGAGCTGCCGGGCGGGCACGTCAAAAACATGTTCATGAAGGACAAGAAGGGGGCGATCTGGTTGGCCACCTGCCTGGAGCACCGGCAGATCCGCATCCGCGATCTGGAAAAGGAAGTGGGCGCCAAGTGCCTGAGCTTCGGCAAGGCCGAGTTGCTGTGGGAGGTGCTGGGGGTCCTGCCGGGCGCCGTGACGCCCTTCGGGTTGTTGAACGACCGCGAGGCGCACCGGGTGAACGTGGCCCTCGACATCCAGATGCTGGAGCACGATCCCCTGAACTTCCACCCGCTGCACAACGAGGCCACGACCGCGATCTCGAAGACCGGGTTCCTAAAGTTCCTGACACTGACCGGGCATACCCCCGTCATGGTCGATTTTGAGCGGCTGGAGGCGCAGGAGCGTGCCCGGCGCGCCGCCCAGGAACAGGGGCAACAATAGGCAGCCCATGGACGCGGCCATTCTTAGGCCCTATGTGGTGATCTGACCGATTGACCTTCGAGGACCAGCGATGATCGAGCTTGGCAATGCGCCAGATTCCAACGGTGCAGAGGCCCCGGGCGACCTGATCAAGGAAGCCACCGACGCCACCTTCATGGCCGACGTGATCGAGGCGTCGCGCGAGGCGCCGGTGATCGTCGATTTCTGGGCGCCCTGGTGCGGCCCGTGCCGCCAGCTGACCCCGGCGCTGGAAGAGGCGGTGCGTGACGCCAACGGCGCGGTGCGCATGGTCAAGGTCAACATCGATGAAAGCCAGCAGGTCGCGGCGCAGTTGCGCGTGCAATCGATCCCGGCGGTATTCGCCTTTCACAATGGCCAGCCGGTCGACGGATTCATGGGCGCCCTGCCCGGATCCGAGGTCAAGGCCTTCGTCGCCAAGCAGGCCGAGCTGGGCGGTGGCGGCAATGGTCTCGGCGAAGCGCTCGACCAGGCGGACCAGATGCTGGAGGCTGGCGCGGCGGCGGATGCGGCGCAGGTTTTCGCGGCCGTGATGGCCGAGGAGCCAGGCAATGCCCGCGCCATCGGCGGTTTGGCGCGCGCGCATCTGGCCTCGGGCGATGTGGATCAGGCGCGTGAGGTGCTGGCCATGGCCCCGCCCGAGATCGCCGACGATCCGGCCATCTCGGCGGCGCGTTCGGCACTGGACCTGGCCGAGCAGACCAAGGATACGGGCGAGGCGGCCGAGTTCACCGCCAAGCTGGATGCGAACCCGGACGATCACCAGGCGCGCTACGATCTGGCCCTGGCGCTACTGGCCGATGGCGACCGGGAAGGGGCCGTGAGCGCCCTGCTGGAACTCTTCCGCCGCGACCGGGAATGGAATGACGGCGCCGCCAAGGATCAGCTCTTCAAGCTGTTCGAGAGTTTTGGCCCCAATGACCCTCTGACGCTCAAGGGCCGACGGCAGCTTTCGTCGATGATATTCGCGTGAGGGGAGATCTTGCCTGAGGAGGCTCGATGACACGGCGTTTCGCCCTCGCGGACCTGCCCGAAGTCATCCCGGTCTTTCCGTTGCCCGGGGCGCTGCTGCTCCCCCACGCCCGGCTGCCGCTCAACATCTTCGAGCCGCGCTATCTGGCGATGCTGGACGACGCGCTGCGTTCGGACCACCGGCTGATCGGCATGGTGCAGCCATATGAGGGCCGCGCGCCCCAACCCAAGCTACACACGATCGGCTGTGCCGGCCGGATCACCAGCCTCAGCGAAACCGAGGACGGGCGCTATCTGATCGCCTTGACCGGAATCTGCCGTTTCCGGATCGGGGGCGAGCTGGAGGGCTTTACGCCGTATCGCCGCGTCCGGGTAGATTGGGCGAGCTTTGCCGATGATCTGGGCGCGGCCGATGATTGGATGGGTTTTGACCGCGCCGAGAGTCTGGGCACGCTGCGCAATTATTTTGACGCAGTGAAGCTGGCATCGGACTGGGACAGCCTTCGCGAGGCGGAACCCGAACTTCTGATCAACTCGCTCTCGATGATGTGCCCGTTCGCGGTCGAAGAGAAGCAGGCGTTGTTGGAGGCGCCCAAGCTCTCGGACCGGACCGAGACGCTGCTTGCGCTGATGACGTTCGCCATCGCCTCGGGCGGGGAAGACGACAATAAGGTGCAGTGAACCATGGCCGAGACACAGAAGCCCAGCCCGAAACTTCTTGAATCCCTGGTCTGCCCGGCGACCGGCGGGCGATTGGAATATGACGCCGATAACGGCGAATTGATCTCGCGCACAGCGATGCTGGCCTATCCGATCCGCTCGGGCATTCCGATCATGCTGATCGACGAGGCGCGCAAGCTCGACGGATAGCCCCGCGACGGCAAGCCCCCTGTTCAAAACCCGTTTGCCTGCTCTAGACTCGGGCAGGTCGGTCAAATGCGCGAGGGGGCCGGAACGGATCATGGGCGTGGTGGGAGGGCTCTTCGGTCTGCTCGGCGGAACGCTCCGCGATCTGGCGCCGATTGTGATCATCGTCGCCTTTTTCCAAGCCGTGGTGATCGGCCAGCCTGTGGAGAATCTGGGCGAGATCGCCATCGGCTTCGTCTTCGTGTTGTTGGGCTTGGCGATCTTCATCCGTGGGCTGGAGATGGCGCTGTTCCCGATCGGCGAGGCGCTGGCGGACGCCTTCGTGCGCAAGGGCTCGTTGATCTGGCTGCTTGTCTTCGCGTTTAGCCTGGGCTTCGGGACCACAGTCGCGGAACCGGCGCTGATCGCGGTTAGCGGCGAGGCCGCGCGGGTGATGGCGGCCGGCGGCGCAATTCCGGCCGGGGAGGTAAGCGAGGCCAGGCACGCGGATGCGCTGCGCTATACGGTGGCGGTCTCGGTCGGCGCCTCGCTGATCCTAGGCGTGGTGCGCATCCTCAAGGGCTGGCCGGTCCATTGGCTTATCATCGGCGGATATGTCGTGGTGGTGGCGCTGACCGCCGTGGCGCCCGAGGCGATCATCGGCATCGCCTATGACAGTGGAGGGGTGACCACGTCGACTATTACCGTGCCCCTGGTGACCGCGTTGGGGGTGGGGCTGGCCGGCATGATCAAGGGCCGCAACCCCATGATCGAGGGGTTCGGCCTGATCGCCTTCGCCAGCCTGATGCCGATCGCCTTTGTCCTGGTCTTCGGCATCGTGGTGGAGGCATGGGCATGAACACTGGCATGAGCCTCGCCACGGATCTGATGTGGACGATGATCGGCACGTTGCGCGACGTTGCACCGATCGCGGCGATCCTGTTGGGGTTCCAGTTGGGCGTCTTGCGGCAACGGATCGCCAACTTGCGCCAGGTGCTGATTGGTTCGGTTTATGTGGTGCTGGGGTTGGGGTTTTTCCTGTTCGGGCTCGAGCACGCCTTGTTCCCACTAGGCAAGGGCATGGCGTCGCAGCTGACCGACCCGGGCTTTGTCGGCGCAGGCCGGGCGGCGGCGGATCTGGCCTGGCACGACTACTATTGGACCTATCTCTTCGCCTTCGCGATTGGATTCGCGACCACCATTGCCGAGCCTTCGCTGATCGCCGTCGCGCTGAAGGCGAGCATGGTCTCGGGAGGCACGGTCGGGGCGTGGGGCCTGAGGATTGCAGTGGCTCTGGGCGTGGCGCTCAGCCTGGCGGTGGGCGTCTTCCGGATCGTGACCGGCACCCCGCTCTACCTCTACATGATCGTGGGCTACATGATCGTGGTCGTACAGACAATCTATGCGCCCCGCATGATCATCCCGCTGGCCTATGACAGCGGCGGGGTGACGACCTCGACGGTTACCGTACCGCTGGTGGCGGCGCTGGGGCTTGGGCTGGCGTCGACCGTGCCCGGGCGCAGCCCCCTGATTGACGGGTTCGGGCTGATCGCATTGGCCAGCCTCTTCCCGATGATCACCGTGATGGGCTACGCCCAGATCGGCGAGTGGATCGAGCGACGAAATCTGCGTGCCAAAAGCCCCGACGGGGCGCTGGAGGGAGGACCTGCTCCATGAAATTCAAACTGCTGGTGGTAATGACCGAGGACAAGCAGACCGAGCTTGTGATCGAGACCGCGCGCGCCCACGGGGGAACCGGATGCACGATCATCCAGAGCGCCCGGGGCGAGGGACTGAAGCCCGCCAAGACGTTCCTGGGCCTGACCGTGGCCGGGCAACGCGATGTGATCCTGCTTTTGGTCGAGGAGCACCTGAGCCGCGATATTCTCGAGGCGATCGGCGCGGCATGCCGCTTCGATGTCGACCCTGGCGCGGGCGTCGCTTTTCAGATCGACATCGAGGACGCGATTGGCCTGCGCTCGCAGATCGAGACAATCGAGCAGGAAATCGGCGAGGAGGATTTGTGATGCCGGATCCGGTTATTAAGGTCGCTGCCCTGATGCGCACGACGCTGCACAAGATCGACGGGTTGGCGCGGGTGCAGGACGCGATCGCCGAGATGCAGAATCTGGGCGTCAGTTCGCTGGTGATCGAGCGGCGCAACGCCGACGACGAATACGGCATCGTCACCGTGCGCGACATCGCCGCCAAGGTGGTGGGAGCGAACCGTTCGGTCGCGCGCACCAGCGTCTACGAGGTGATGACCAAGCCGGCCCTGGCGGTGGCGGCCGACATGAACGTGAAATACGCGATCCGCCTGCTGTCGCGGCTGGGAATCAACCGCGCCCTGGTCACCCGGGACAATGAACTGGTGGGGCTCGTGACCCTGCGCGACCTGGTGGTCGGCTTCGCCGAGCGCAAGGAGTTGCCGGCGCCAGGCAATTGACCACCGCCCCTTTACCTGGTCTGGGAAAACCGTTTCAACTTTGCCCGCCGCCGTGGACGCCGCCGCGGCAACTGGGGGAGCCGCCATGGAATTGTGGATTCCAATCACCATTGCCGCGGCGTTCCTGCAGAACCTGCGCTCGGCGCTGCAAAAGCACATCAAGGGCAGGCTTTCGACGCTGGGCGCAGCCTATGCGCGGTTCGTCTATGCATGGCCCTTGGCGCTGGCTTATGTCTGGGGTTTGAACAGCGTCGGCGGCCTTGCCCTGCCGCAGCCGAATTGGCTGTTCCTGGCTTATTGCCTGGCCGGCGGGCTCAGCCAGATCCTGTTCACGGTCGTGCTCTTGTGGATGTTCTCGTTCCGCAGTTTCGCAGTCGGCACCACGTTTTCGAAGCTGGAAGTGGTGATGGTCGCGGGGCTGAGCGCCCTGATTTTGGGCGACGGGCTGACCGCCATCGCGATTCTCGCCATCGCCATAAGCGCGGCTGGCGTGGTCTGCCTGTCGATGACCCAGAGCAACCTGACGCTGGGCGCCCTCCGGTCCGGGCTGACCGAGAAGGCGACGATGATCGGGCTGCTGTCGGCGGCGCTCTTGGGCGCGTCCTCGGTCTTCTACCGCGGCGGCGCGCTTGCCTTGGAGCATGACAACATCCCCATGGCGGCGGGGTTCACCCTGTTGGTCAGCGTGGTGCTGCAGACGGTCATCATGGGCGCCTGGATGATCTGGCGCGCGCCAGGCGAGATCGGCCGGGTCATGCAACACTGGCGCTGGGCGGGTCCGGTCGGAATCGCGGGCGGCATCGGCTCGATCTGCTGGTTCACCGCCTTCACCATCCAAAACGCAACCTATGTGCGCGCAGTGGGCCAGATCGAGCTGGTCTTCACCTTCATGGCGACCCTGGTTTTCTTCCGCGAGAAGGTCACCGCCATCGAGGTGCTGGGCGTCCTGATGGTGGTCGGTGCGATCTTGCTGTTGCTATTGGCCGGCTAACGGGCGCTGCCCGAGCCGTCAGAGGCGGTGCCCGGCGTTCCACGAGACCCTGCGGTTGGTTTCGCGGATACGTCGGATCAGCGTCTTGATATAGGCGATCGCCTCTTGGGGGTTGGTTTCGAGCGCATGAAGGATCTCCTGCGCGGTATAGGCGTTGCAGATTGTGGGCTCGACGGCGACGGCTGATGCGGATCGGGCGCCGCTTTCGATCACGCTCATCTCGCCGATCACTTCGCCGGGGCCGCAGGTCGCAACCGTCTCCTTTCGGCCGCGCGCCATCATGCCAGGCACGTCCAAATTGATCTCGACCTTGCCAGAAACGATTTTATAGCAATGGTCGCTCGGATCCCCCTCGGCGAAGATCATCTCGCCAGCCTGAAACTTTACCTTTTGCACCGACGCACCTCCTGTCGACCGTTCGCCACCCAAGCCGGAGTATGGACGGCGCGGCGGGCAGGGCAAGCCAAAAGGCCTGCCGCTACAGTGTTTGCCCCCTTAGCAAACGCGGCACCTCGCCTGCCGTCCCAGCCGCCTCGCGCATGAAGGCGCGGCGGAGCGGGCCGGTGCGGTTGACCGCGGCCAAGCCTACATCGCGCGCCAATTTGACCGCCGGATTGTCGTTCGAAAAGAGCCGGTTGAGCGTGTCCATGCCCAGGGCGAAGGTTGTCGCGTCGAAGCGCCGCCAGGCCTGGTAGCGTTCGAGCACATTCAGCGCTCCGATATCCTCGCCGATCCGTGCCGCGTCGACCAGCACCTCGGCCAGGGCGGCGACGTCGCGCAGACCCATGTTTAGGCCTTGGCCCGCGATCGGGTGCACGCCATGTGCCGCATCGCCCGCCAGCGCCAGGCGCGGCGCCACATAGCGCTCGGCCAGCGTCAGGTCCAAGGGATAGGCCCAGCGCTTGCCCGCCAGGCCAATCTTACCAAGCCGCGGGCCGATCCGCTCGACCACCGCCTCGATGAAAGCGTCGTCATCGAGCGCGTGCAGCCGCTCGGCCTCCTCGGTGCGCTCGGACCAGACCAGCGAGGAGCGGTGCTCGCCGCCGCCGTCATCACCGTCATCCGGCAGGGGCAGGACGGCAAACGGGCCGCCCGGAAAGAAGCTTTGATGCGCGAGCCCATGATGTGGCAGTTCGTGGCTGATCGCGTTGACCAATCCAGTCTGGCCATAGCCCCATCGCAGCCGCCGGATCCCGGCGGCTTGGGCCAGTGGCGAGCGCCGCCCGTCGCAGGCTATGGCGAGCGGTGCGCGCAAGGTGCCGCCTTCCGCAATATGCAGGGTTGCGCTATAGGCGTCGAATTCGGCCTCGGCAATTTCGGCGGGTGCGATCTGGGTCACCGACTTCGCCTGATCCAGGGCGCTTAACAGCGCTCCGCGCAGCCAGCGGTCCTCGAGGATCCAGCCGACCCGGCCGTCGTCGGTTTCGCGCGGGTCGAAATGCAGCAGCGGCACGTCTGCTGGCACGCCTTCGCCGACATGGATGTCGCGCACGGGCTCGGCCTTCTCCGCGACCGCCTCCCAGATGCCGATCGTGTCGAGCAGCCGGGATGAGCCCAATGCCACCGCATAGGCGCGGCCATCGAAGTCCGGCGCGGCGCGCCGCTCGGGCGCGACCTGGTCGACGATCGCCACATCGAAGCCAACCTCGGCCAGGGCCAGCGCTAGGGCCGGACCGACCAGCCCGCCGCCGACGATCAGAATGTCGTGCCGATGCGACATGGTCTTTACTATCGGGCGGCGCTGGCGGATTGTCTATTGGCCGGCAACCGGTAGGGATGCGGCGAAACGGTGCGGCGGACGGCGTGAGGAGTTGATTATGAGCGAGCGTTGGCGGGACGCGAACGCGGCCGAACTGGGGCGCGGAATCGGCGCCGGACGGATCGATCCACGCGAGCTGACCGACGTCTTCCTTGATGCCATCGATGCGCACCCGGATGCCGATCGGATCTACGCGCGGTTGACGCCGAAACGCGCCCGCGTGGAGGCTGCCGAGGCCGCCGACCGTGCAAAAAGCGGCGCGCGGCTTGGGCCGTTGGACGGGGTGCCGATCAGTTGGAAGGACAATTACGACATCGCGGGCGAGGTGACCGAGGCCGGCTCGATGCTGCTCAAGGGCAAAGTCGCGGATAAGGATGCCGCCTGTTTCACTGCGGCCCGTGCTGCTGGGCTGGTATGCCTCGGCAAGACCCATCTGTCTGAGCTCGCCTTTTCCGGCCTTGGGGTCAATCCCAAGACCGCGACCCCGCCGAACGCCTTCGAGCCTGCCCGTGCGCCTGGGGGCAGCAGTTCCGGCGCGGCCGTCTCGGTCGCCCTGGGGCTGGCGGCGGCGGGGATCGGTTCGGATACTGGCGGGTCGGTGCGGATTCCGGCGGCCTGGAACGGGCTTGCGGGCCTGAAAACCACGGCGGGCGTGATCCCGTGCGACGGCGTGGTGCCGCTCTCGACCACCTATGACACGGTCGGCCCGCTCTGCCATACGGTCGAGGATTGCGGGCTCTTCTTTTCTGTGCTGGCGCAGCGCCCGCAGGAAGTGCCGGCGGCCGCTGATCTGAGCAAGGTCAAGTTTCTGGTGCCCGAGACCGTTGTGCTGGATGGTTGCGATCCCGAGCCCTTGGCCGCTTTCGAGGCCGCGGTCGATGCGCTGGGTTCGGCGGGCGCGAAGATCAATCGAGGCCCGGTGCCGGAACTGGCCGAGGCCATTGATGTCACCGTCACCGTCTCGCCAGTGGTGAACAGCGAGGCGTGGCGCATCTGGGGCGAGACCATCGAGGTCAATCCCGGCGTGATGTTCGAGTTCATCGAAAAGCGTTTTCGCTCGGGCATGGGCGCCGATCCGAAGAAGGATGCCCGGGCCTTGGCGGAACTCGACAAACTCTCGAAGCGGATCCAGCGCCGGATGAGCGAGCAGGGAGTCATCCTGATGCCGAGCTCGCCCTGCCTGCCGCCACCCGTTGACCGCCTGCTGAGCGAGGAAAGTTTCTATGCCGAGCGCAATCTCTTGGCGTTGCGCAACACGAGGCTCGGCAACCTCTTGGTCCTCAGCGCGCTGACCGTTCCGGTCGCGGCGCCGATGTGCGGCCTGATGCTGGTCGGCGGGTCGGGCCAGGAGGATTTGCTGCTGGCGCTGGGGCGCGCGGTCGAGCCGGTCGTGCGCGCGGGGTGAGGCGGCGCGAGTTTCTTTTTTGAGCAAGATAAGGTATTCATAGGACAGTCATGTTTAACCCGACGGCCATTGTCACTGCCGCATTTGGAGATTACCTTTCTAATCTCTATCTTGAGCATTTTTCCGGGCGAAAACCGGAATATGCCGCCTTTCTGGGCGGCGCCGCACGCCTGGTTCTTGAACGGCTCGGCAACTCGAACGCGCTCTACCACAATGCCGAGCACACTATGATGGTGACGCTGGTCGGCCAGCAGATCCTGCGCGGGCGCCTTCTCTCGGAAGCGCTGAAGCCCGAGGACTGGATCCACTACACGATGGCGCTTTTGGTCCATGACGTTGGTTATGCGCGCGGTGCCTGCAGCCGCGATACCGCCGACGAGGTGGTGATCAATCAGGCCGGCGAGACGATCAAGCCGCCGCGCGGAACCTCGGACGCCTATCTGGCGCCCTATCACGTGGACCGCGGGATCATCTATGTGCGCGAGCGTTTCGCCGATTCCGACCTCATCGACGAGGAGCGGATTGTCAGTGCGTTGGAATACACCCGCTTCCCGGTGCCCGAGGGGCAGCGCAACACCCCGACCGATTGCGAGCCGGCTCTGGTCCGTGCGGCCGACCTGATCGGCCAGATGGGCGACCCGTTCTATCACCGCAAGATCAATGGTCTTTACCACGAGTTCGTCGAGACCGGATTGGCCGGCAAATTGGGCTACGAGACGGCGATGGATTTGGTCGACCGCTACCCCGAGTTTTTCTGGTCCGAGGTGCAGCCTTATATCGGTGGCGCGCTGCGCTATCTCGAGCAGACGGTCGAGGGCAAGCAGTGGGTGGCGCAGCTCTACAACCACATCTTCCAGGTGCAGCATCGCACCAGCTATCTGGGGCCGTTTCCCGGACCCGACGCGACCTCGGACTAAGCCATGGCACACGAGATCGCGGCGCGCCTGGCGCCGACCGGCACCCTGCGCGCCGCCATCAATCTGGGCAACATCCTGCTTGTGACCGGCCGCAGCGAGGACGGCTCGCCCAGCATGGCTGCCGCGATCGCCGAGCGGCTGGGCATCGGCGTCGAGTTAATCCCATACGCGACCCCTGGCGAGGTCGCCGATGCGCTTGTGCGCGACGAATGGGACGTCGGCCTGATCGCCGCCGATCCGAAACGGGCCGAGACCATCGCCTTCGCGCCGGCGTACGTGGAAATCGCCGCGACCTATCTGGTGCCCGCCGGCAGCCCGATTGCCGAGATCGCCGAGGTCGACCGCCCTGGCGTCCGCATCGCGGTCTCGAGCCGAAGCGCCTATGATCTTTATCTCAGCCGGACGCTCGAACATGCTAAGCTTTGCCGGGCCGAGGGCCTTCAGGGGGCTTACGACCTGTTTGTCGGCACAGGTCTCGACGCCCTGGCGGGCCTCAGACCCGCGTTGATCGACAACGCAGCCGGCTTGCCCGGCGCGCGCGTGCTTGACGGCCATTTCTCGACCGTTCAGCAGGCGATCGGCACCCGTCCTGGAGACGCGGAGGCGCTGGTCTTCCTGACCGCCTTCGTCGCCGAGGCCAGACAGTCCGGCCTGATCCAGCGCCTGATAGATCTGCACGGTGTCACTGGAAGGCTTCAGGTTGCGGCGTCTTAACCGGGCGCGGCTGGACCTCTCCGCGTCAACCCGGTATTCTGCCGCGAAGAGAGTGCGTTAGGCGCTCCGCACCCACGAGGCAGATGATGCAGTTCCCGACCCGGTTCGAGGACTTACCGGAATATGCGTTTCCGCGGCTGCGGGCGCTGCTGGCTGGTATCCAGCCCGGCGGCCCCGAAATCGCGATGTCGATCGGCGAGCCGCAGCACGCGATCCCCGATTTCGTTCCCGGCATCATGACCGAGCACGCATCTACGTTGAACCGCTACCCGCCGAACGAGGGCATCCCGGAATTGCGCCAGGCGATCAGCGACTGGCTCGAGCGCCGATATGGGATGGCCGAGGCGTATCGCGACCCGGACAAGAACATTCTGCCCTTGAACGGCACCCGCGAGGGGCTCTTCAACACGTGCCTCGCGCTCTCGCCCGAGGCAAAGAACGGTCAGCGCCCAGCCGTATTGCTGCCGAACCCGTTCTATCAATGTTACGCGGTGGCGGCGCTCGCGTCCGGTGCGGAACCCGTCTATCTGCCCTGCACGGCCGAGACCGGGCATCTGCCGGATTTCGCGGATCTCCCGAAAGACCTGCTCGACCGGACCACGGTCGCCTATATCTGCTCGCCCGCCAATCCTCAGGGGGCGGTGGCGGATCGGGCCTACTGGACGACCCTGCTCGAGCTTGCCGAGACACACGATTTCCGTGTCTTTGCCGACGAATGCTATTGCGAGATTTACCGCGAGGCGCCGCCGACCGGCGCGCTTGAGGTCGCGGCACAGATCGGCGCCGACCCGGACCGGCTGGTCGCGTTCCACTCGCTCTCGAAGCGATCGAACCTGGCGGGGCTGCGCTCGGGCTTTGCGGTGACCGGCTCCGGAAACCTGGCCGCGATGCGCCAGCTTCGCTCGTATGCGGGCGCGCCGATGCCGATCCCGGCGCAGTACGCCGCTGCCGCCGTTTGGGCCGAGGAAACCCATGTCGAGACCAATCGCGCGCTCTACCAGGAGAAATTTGCGCTCGCAGATGATATACTTCGCAACATGCCGGGCTACATGTCGCCCCAGGCCGGGTTTTTCCTTTGGCTGCGGGTGGGCGAGGGGGCCGGCGAGGAAGCGGCCTTGCGCCTGTGGCGCGAGGCGGGGGTGAAGTGCTTACCGGGAAAGTATCTTTCGCGTCCGACACCGGCGTCGCTGGGTGGGGGTGACCCGGGCAATGCCTATCTGCGCCTGGCGCTGGTCGCGCCCGCCGGCGAGGTGCGCCGGGGCCTGGAAGCATTGCGCGCGGTCTTGAGCTGAGGAGCGAGGGGAGCGGGAATGGCATTTTTCTCGGGCGATAGCCGCTCAACACCGCTGGTCGACAGCGAGATGTCCGAGGCGATGCGCCGTAGGCTGCATGAGCTGATCGGTATCGGCTGGGGCGCGCTGGCGATCTTGCTGGCGCTTTGCCTGGCCAGTTACGATGTCGACGACCCGAGCCGGTTCAGCGCGACCGGCGAACCGCCGTCGAATTGGCTCGGCCGGCCGGGCGCGATTATCGCCGACCCGATGATGCGGGCGTTTGGTCTGGCAAGCTGGGCGATCGTGATCTTCCTGGGCGTTTGGGCAGTACGGTTTCTGATGCATCTGGGCGAGTTTCGCCTGACCGGGCGGGTCATCGCGTTCCCCGTCGCGTTTTTCGCGGCGATGATTTTCGCCTCGGCTCATGCTCCAGGCGCCAGTTGGCAACTATCTTCAGGTCTGGGCGGTTTCATCGGCGACACCATCGTGGTCTCGTTGATCGGGCTTCTGCCAATGGAGCCAAACGGCGTTCTGGTCTTCATCTCGGTTGTTTTCGGGCTTGCAATGGCGGTGGCCGGAGCAGTTTCGCTCGGCATGACCGCGCCCGAAGCGAAGGCGATCGCCCGTTGGATGCTGCGTTCGCTGACGCGCGCGGCGCTGACGATCTTCGGTCTGATCATGTCCCAATCCGCCGCGGCCATCGCCAAGGTCAAGGAGCATCGGACGCAGCCGCGCTCGGAGCGCATGGAGCCCGCTGTCCCGACCGGAAGCTGGCGAGACCGTTTCGCCGAGGTCCGCGCCCGCCGTGCACGCACAAAGAGCGGCGGCGCGGCGCCGCGCGCGGATGGAATTGACTTCGAGAAAGACACGGGACCAGTGGATGACGGACCGCTGGGCGTTCAGCAGGCGATCCGTTCTCTGACCGGCCTCAGCGCCGGATCGGATGAGGAGGCCTCGACACCGGCGTCGCCGGGCGGCCCGAAATTGGCGGCCAGCGGCGGTGTCGCGGTTGGCGAGGAACCGGCGGCGCCGGTAGCTACGCCCGCGGCGAAGCGTCAGAAGATGAGCCGCCGTGCCGCGCGCGAGCGCGAGCCGATGCTGTTCGAAAGCATGAACGAGGCGGAGGAGTACCAGGCGCCGCCTTTGGCGCTCTTGGAGCAGAAAATCGCGATCATGCGCCAGCAGGCCTCGGGCAATGCGCTCCACGAAAACGCACGGATGCTCGAAACGGTGCTCGAGGATTATGGGGTCCGGGGCGAGATCACCGCGGTCAAGCCGGGTCCGGTGGTTACCCTTTACGAGCTCGAACCCGCACCTGGCCTGAAGGCCAGCCGGATCATAGGCCTTGCGGACGATATCGCGCGCTCGATGTCGGCGCTCTCGACCCGCGTCTCCACCGTGCCTGGACGATCGGTGATCGGCATCGAGCTGCCAAATCCCGAACGCGAGCGGGTGTTGCTGCGCGAGCTGATCGAAAGCCCGGCTTATGGCGACAACCAGATCAAGCTGGCACTGGCGCTGGGCAAGGACATCTCGGGTCAGCCGATCGTCGCAAACCTGGCCAAGATGCCTCACTTGCTGATCGCGGGCACCACCGGCTCGGGCAAGTCGGTGGCGATCAACACGATGATCCTGAGCCTGCTCTACCGGCTGAGCCCCAAGCAGTGCCGGCTGATCATGATCGACCCAAAGATGCTGGAACTCAGCGTCTACGACAACATTCCGCATCTGCTGGCGCCGGTGGTGACCGATCCGAAGAAGGCGCTGGTTGCGCTGAAATGGGTCGTGGCCGAGATGGAAGAGCGCTACCGAAAGATGTCGAAGCTGGGGGTGCGCAACATCGACGGCTACAACGCCCGGGTCCGCGAGGCGCTGGAGAAGGGCGAGGATTTCAGCCGGGTGGTGCAAACCGGCTTCGACGACACGACCGGCGAGCCGGTCTATGAGAGCGAGGCGCTGACGCCCGAGGAACTCCCCTACATCGTCGTCATCGTCGACGAGATGGCCGACCTGATGATGGTTGCCGGCAAGGAGATCGAGGCCTGCATCCAACGCCTGGCGCAGATGGCGCGGGCCTCGGGGATTCATCTCATCATGGCGACCCAGCGGCCCTCCGTCGACGTGATCACAGGCACGATCAAGGCGAACTTCCCAACCCGGATCTCGTTCCAGGTCACCTCGAAGATCGACAGCCGCACGATCCTGGGCGAGCAGGGGGCCGAGCAGTTGCTGGGTCAGGGCGACATGCTCTACATGGCCGGGGGCGGGCGGATCACCCGCGTGCACGGTCCCTTCGTCTCGGACCAGGAGGTCGAGGAGGTGGTCAATCACCTGAAGGATCTTGGTCAGCCGGACTATGTCGGCGCGGTGACCGACGGTGGCGACGAGGAAACCCAGGCGCTGGTGGATGAGAAATTGGGGCTGGCTGGTGCCTCGGACGACGAAGCCACGCTCTACGACAAGGCGGTGGCGATCGTCGCGCGTGACCGGAAATGCTCGACCAGCTATATCCAGAGGAAACTCGCCATCGGCTACAACAAGGCCGCGCGCCTGGTCGAACAGATGGAATCCCAGGGCGTGGTCAGCTCTGCCAACGCGGTCGGCAAGCGTGAGATCATGATCGAGGAGCGGTAGCGGGCCTTTCGCCGTCCGAATGTCAGTTCCCCCGCCCGCCCGCGTCGGTTAAGTTCGCCGGACTGGCGGGCCGCAGCCGTTCAAAACCCCAGAACCCGACACCATATAGGCACCATGAGCAGACGAACCTTTCTTGCTGGCGCGCTTGCCGCCCTCGCCCTTCCGGCCTGGCCGGCTGCGGCCCAGATGTCGGGCGCCGATGCGCGCGACCTGACGCGGATCTCGAACTACCTGAATGGCGTCACCACGCTTGTAGGTAATTTCGTCCAAGTGGGCCACGACGGTGAGCTCTCGGAGGGCCTCTTTTACCTGCGCCGTCCGGGGCGGATCCGGTTCGAATACCAGCCGCCCAATCCCGCGCTGGTGATCGCCGACGGCACCTGGGTTGGCGTCTATGACACGCGGCTGAACACGCTCGACCGGATCCCGCTCGGCCAGACGCCGCTCTCGATCCTTTTGAAGAAGCGGGTCGATCTGAAATCCGAGAACTCGGTGCGCGCGATCGAGCGGGCGCCGGGTCTGATGCGGGTGACGGCGGTCGATCCGAACGAGCCCGATCAGGGCTCGATCACCATGGTCTTCGCCGACAATCCGCTGGAGCTGCGCCAGTGGATCGTGGTCGATGCCCAAGGCCTGACCACCACAGTGGCCCTAAGTGAAATGCGGGCAAACGTGAAGCTGGACCCGAAGCTCTTCTTCATCGAGGACCCGGTCTAGGGTGGGCGGACCCTCACCCGAGAACCGGGTGAGTGCGTGATCGTCTCACATGTGAGAGCCTTAACAGAGCACTGATCCCAAAGGGAAATTTCCAAAGTTCACCGTTTGGTAACGAACGGAGTGCGCTGGTGCTCTCTTTCGCGCAACGGAATTGGCCGGGCGCCGGCGTGCGTTTCACCGCACGGATCACATCGTGTAGAAGAACTCCTCGCGCACGATCTTCCCGCCCGCCACGTGGTAGATGCCGAGCTCCTTCATCGCATTTCGCTCGCTGGTCTCGCGATTGGTCACGTCGATCTGGAAGATCACCCCGAACCGGTCATCACCGTGCATGTAAGGCCCGTCTACATTGGAGGAGTGCACCTCGAAGGTGTTCTCCCACCAGACATGCTTGCCCCGAATCCCCTCGACGCCATGGGTCTCGGCGCTTTCCTGGCCCGGCATCGCCATGGCCTCGACCGAGACGGCATCCGGGTCGTAGAGCTCGGTCAACCCGGTCTGGGTGTCGTTGGACCGGCAGTAGCCGATCAGCTTGTCGGCGATCTCGCGGGTGCTCATCTCGGACATTCAAATCTCCCTGATTGAATGGAACATAAAGTGAACATATCACTGTGAACTCGATTCGGTGAGACAAATTTCCGGTAGTGTCGCAGTTTGAAGTTGCCCGCTTCGAGCTCGTTAGCGGACATGGATGGCGGACACACATAGGTCAGCTTCGTGCCAAATGCGGTCAATCAGGGCGCTTATGTTAGCATTCGCTATGGTGCGGTCTGCCTCCTGCATCTGCCGATCACCAAATATCCCGTCCACTTGTCCAGAATTGCGGGAGAAGCGAAGCTCGCGGTACCGACGTGAGCGCTCGCACAAGACCGCTTCGCGCAAAAAAAAGGGCGCACCGGAGTGCACCCCATGCAGTCTGGGAGGCTGCATTCTTGAAGCCATTCACCTCGGCTCGTCGCGCAGACCCTTGATGATCGCATAGCAGGCCAGGAGCAGCACGATGGTGAACGGGAAGCCCGTCGAGACCGCCATTGCTTGCAGCGAGCCTAGTCCGCCGCCCAGCAACAGCGCGATCGCCACCAGCCCCTCGAACGAACACCAGAACACCCGCTGGGATACCGGCGCATCGACCTTGCCCCCGGCGGTAATAGTATCGATCACCAACGACCCGGAGTCGGACGAGGTGGTGAAGAACACAATCACCAGCACAATCCCGATGAACGACGTGATCGCGGTCAGCGGAAGCGCCTCCAGCATTACGAACAGCTTCAACTCCAGCGAGGCGTCACCGACCGCGGTGTAACCGTCATTGACGATCTGGCTGATCGCCGTGCCGCCGAACGCAGTCATCCAAAGCACGGAAACCGCCGAAGGGATCAGCAGCACGCAGATGATGAACTCGCGCACCGAACGGCCACGACTGACGCGTGCGATGAACATGCCGACAAACGGCGACCAGGAGATCCACCAGGCCCAGTAGAAGGCGGTCCAGCCGGCGGCGAAGTTGGCGTCCGTGCGCCCTACCGGGTTCGACAGCGCCGGCAGGTATTGGAAATAGGCGCCGAGATTCGAGAAGAAGCCGGTGATGATGCCGATCGTCGGGCCAACAATGATCACGAACAGCAGCAGCAGCGTCGCCAAGACCATGTTGATCTCGGAGAGGCGTTTGACGCCCGCATCCAGCCCTGCCAACACCGAGACCAGCGCCACGCAGGTGATCGCGACGATCAGGATCACTTTCGAGGCGTCTGTCACCGGAATGCCGAACAGGAACTCAAGCCCCGCATTCGCCTGCTCGGCGCCGAAGCCCAGCGAGGTCGCCAGACCGAA
>JAOTXT010000131.1 GCA_029862205.1 Paracoccaceae bacterium | reverse complement strand
CGGGCTACGAAATTGAAAGGGGGGGGGGTGATGACAAGATCCCATACACGCTGCAATAACGGCGTGCCCCGAGCGGAATTCGTACGCTGAGCTTCACTCGGGCAAGGGCGGTTCTGTCTCCGTGTACGCCGCGACGTCAGCGCCATCCGTACCGTCCGCTAAGATGAACCAATCACCAATCTCCTGCGAGGTCATAAAGACCGTCTGTGGGTGCGCCAGGAGAATATCGAGTACCTTTTCGAAGTGATGGGCGATGTGTGGGACGCCAATGATATGCGGGTGGAGGCCGAACGTGAGCACGCGTGGGTTTTGCTCTGTCTCGCGCTCAAACACCGCCAGCGTCGCCTCGAACCGCTTGAAAAGTTCGTCGGTGGAGGCGTTCGCGATCGCGTAGATTGGAACGTCGTTGAGCTCCAAAGCGTAGGGCAGCCCAACCATCGGCCCATGCTTTGTTCGGATCCAGAACGGTAGATCGTCGATTACCCAGTCATGGAGGAATTCGATCCCGTTCGCCTTCAGCAAGTCGACAGTGTCGTGGGTCTCGCCGAGCCCTGGGCCGAGCCATGACCTCACCTTTCTTCCGTCACAGGCCTTTAGTCGGTCGAGGCAACGGCGGATCACATCCGCCTCGTCCTCAGCCTGCTTCAGCGATTGCTGGAACCAACCATGGCCGACCAGCTCCCACTTCGCCTTCACGATCTCGTCCATCAGATCTGGATAAACATCTGCGACTTGCGCGTTCATCAGGGCCGACACGCGAATCCCGCGCCTTCCCACCATCTCCATAAATCGAGGCATGCCCACGCGCATGCCGTATTCGACCCAAGAATAGTTCGGGAGGTCCGGTGGCTCGATTTGAGCCCCATGAGGTGGCGGCAGCACGCCCCGTGGCATCGGGCGGTCGAAGGGCCAGTATTCGACGTTCATGCAGAGATTCACGATGATCGGTTTGCCCATCGGCGGCTCGAGCTGCTTGCGTCGGCTCGACATCTGATAAGGGACACGTGGATTCGACCACATCGGCAGGCTCCTTCGATCATTCGCTCTTGGCGCAGGTCAAGCGTTCGCGCGCTCGGGCACCATCAGGTCGACGAGACGTGTGACATCCGGGAGATTTTCCAGATCGTCCACCGCGGCGATCAGCGCCTCTGCCTGTTCCGGGTTCGGTGCGCCCGCAGACCGTGCACAATTCCCTTGGAACTTCTCCAGAACCGCTGCGCGGCTCATCGGTTTCGCGGGCGCGCCATAGACGTCATCGAGCCTTAGGGTTTCCACGCTGCCGTTGCGTAGGCTCATTTCGATTTCGATCGGCGTGAGAGCGTTCGGGTCGCCTTCGACCGCTTCCACCTTGATCGCGCCGGCGAGTCTTTGCCTTTCGGCATTGCTATAGGCCTCTTCCGTGAAATCTTCCGGCCCTAGGGTCCCGCGCAAGAGAGCGCAGGCAGCCACATAAGTGGCGCAGAGCCGCGCGTAGTTGATATCCATCTCCCTCTTCACGGGTCGACCGACGAGGTGATTTACCAACGGGGGCACGCGCGCAGTGATCCGATCGATTTCCGTCGCCTCGATGTCCAAGGACCGCTGAAGCGTCAAACAACCATCAATGATCCCATGCGTTGCCCGGCCGGTCGGGTACGGTTTGTAGGCCAGCTCATCGATGCGCCAGACTTTACCAAGCTTAGCCGCGACCGCGCCCGGATCGCCCCCATCCTCGATAAGCCGGTAATAGCCGAACGGGCCTTCGAGGATGTTCTCTGGTCCGGTGAACCCCTCAACTGCCAGATCACAGGCAACAACGGCGTTTCGGGCATTGAACCCCATCTGCATCGCCAGCATCAGCGAGCCTTCGGTATGAGCCTGCATCGTGCCGCCCATCTGGCCGTAGGCGAGCGAGAATGCGTTGACGAGCTTAGACCGATCTAATCCCATCAGTTTGCCGAGCGCCGCGACCCCGCCAAACGCGCCCGCTGTCGCCGGGCGGAAGAACCGGAGGCCTGAGGTTGCTGCGACCCCGATGCCGGCGGCGACGTCGACACCAAGTGCGACCGCTTCGATCAGCCGACGCCCAGAGACGCTGCCCGCCCGTTCTGCAACTGCGAGTGCGACCGGCAAGACGATGGTCATGACATGGGCGACAGCGGCTTCGTGCAGACAGTCGAATTCCGAGTTGTGTATTTGATAAGCATTGCAGAGTGCCGCCGATTGCGCGGGCAAGCACTGCCCCGTCGCCCAGACCCGAGCGTCTTCCCCTCTGCCAGCGTTGGCAATTGCGCCGGTTAGTTCCTGAACCATTGGACCACTGCTGCCACCGATCCCGACGCCGAGTGTGTCAAGGACGAATGACTTGGCGTTTGCGACCGTGCGGGGATCCAGATCGTCAAAGCTCGACCCGACCACATGAGCTGCAAAGTCTTGGATGGCATCAGCCATTTAGGAACCCGGTTCGGACACGACGAGCATCATCCGCCTGCACTAAGTGCTTAGTTGGCGTAGTCTGGCTCATTGCGATCGAGAACCCGCTTCAGCGCATCAAAGTGCCACTCCGCATTAGACTTGTCGCCGTAGCGCGTGCGCTCGCCCCGGAAGGATTCGTAGGTTTTCTCAATGATCGGCTCGGGCAACTCGCGCAGCGGCTGGTTGGTCCACATGGCGTAGAGCTGTACTTGTGCGACGCGCTCGAGATAGTAGAGCCGGTCATAGGCCTCGGCGATGTTCCGACCGACTGTCAGGGCACCATGATTGGCCATCAGCATGATCGTGCTGTCACCGCACACCTTGGCGAGGCGCTCGCCCTCCGCGGGATTTAATCCAGGCCCGTCATATGCCTCGTCGTAGCAGGTGCGCATCATCGTTCCGAGCTCGGTTTGCCCGATGGGTTTGATGTGCTGATCCTGCAGCCGTGTGAGCGCGCTCGCAAAGGGCATATGCGTATGGAACACAGCCTCCGCGGTCGCTAGATCGCGATGCATTGGCGCGTGGATGCAGTAGGCCGATCGCTCAACGATGCCCTCGCCTCGCTTTACCTCGCCATCATAGTCAACTTCCATGAAACAGCTTGCGGTCACCTCAGACCAATGGGTTCCCCAAGGGATCTGATAGTAGCGATCGGGATCTCCCGGCACTCGGGCGGTCAGATGGTTGAAGATTCCCTCATGCAGGCCGTGCATCACGGCGCACCGATGTGCTGCGGCAAGGTCGACGCGGACTTGCCATTGCTCTTCGGTGTAGCCGTCGCTCTGGGTCGTCGATTGTTCAATGTTCATCGTGTCCTCCCGCATGGCCGTTGGGTGATCTCCAACACTCCGACCACACTGACGAGCGGTCAATGCCGATGTTCGGTTATCAGTGTGATGATCGCGTCAGTTCGCGATGGGCGTTCCCGAAAACTCGCTCTTAGCGCTTCAAATTCGGCTATCGGCCCTAACGAGACATTCGTCAGTTACTGCCGTTTTGCACTGCAGCACTTCGAAAGCGGCTTCCGCCTCACCACCATCCAGATTTTCAATCGTTGGCCGTTGCGGCAATGGAGTTGAGGTCCCGCTAGACAACTTTTAGTACTTGATAGCCGGCTCGATCCTCCCAATCCTTGAGTTCTCTATATGAGTTTGTTCCTGCAAAAAACGGGCGCTCATATGCTAGGCGAAGTATACCGGATAGCTCTTCTGAACCGTCCTTTGAATTGAATTGATTGTTCGAACCCAACCGCCTACTCAGCGCCCTTCCAAGTATACGGATGCAATCGTGTCCTTTACAGACTTGCTTTCTATCAGCAAAAGAATCGCGCTCTGCCTCCAAAGCACCCAAAATTTCAACCGAATCTGGTAGATTGTTACTGTCTGATCTACCGACCACGTGATCAATCTGTCTCCCTATATCAATTTCGATATCTTTATTGTTCGCATAGCGGTACTTCATACCTTTGAACTTTAAGCACCAATTATTCTTTTCGGATAGGAGCCTCAAAGCGCCGATAGAACTCGCTGCAGCAAAAATCAAATCGCACACCGGCCCATCCCTCAATTTTTGCTCAGCAAGGAATTTGTCGCTGCTCCCAACCTCTTTTACGGTGTTTTCGAATTGACCGGCACCCATCTTCGCAGCCACCCTTTATGTAACACCGAGTGGGTCGTTTGAGGAAGATGGGCGTGGCCGGAGGCCCCATGAGGCGTAGGCCGCGGCCGCCGGTTTGGCTGACCCGACTG
>JAOTXT010000130.1 GCA_029862205.1 Paracoccaceae bacterium | reverse complement strand
CCTAGGCGACATCTCGAAAAACAAGAACAAGTTGAAGGTGTATGCCTGCCGTATCTACGACGGCTCTTTGTGGGTCGCGCTCGAATAGTCAACCTCACGAGCACGGCGTCAGCAAAACGGCGAACCGAACGCATTGAACAAACAAATCAGAATGCACCTTGGTTGGGTGCGGTTGTATCTAGACACTGGTGATGCGGACCTGACGTGTCGTCGCTGTGGCATTTCCTGGCTGCAGGTTTCGATATCGATTCTGAATACGCGTTTCAAGCGCTGGGCCTTTATGCCCTTTGGGTGCAAGTCATGGCAGCATGTCGTTCGGATGCCGGGCATCCTCCAACAGCGCGTCCCGAAATACGAAAAAGACGACGCTCTCTAACGCAACGTGCGGGCAAACGCCCGGATGTCATCGATCAGCAGATCGGGCTGCTCCAGGGCCGCGAAGTGGCCGCCGCGGGGCATCTCGGTCCAGCGCGCGATGTTGTAGACGCGCTCGACGTAGGACCGGGGCGGCCAGGACAGGAGCTCGGCTGGAAATAGAGCCGCTGCCGTCGGGACCTCGACGCGCTTGCCGTCCGGCGACAGCAGGCGCCCGCCTTCCTCGCGCCGGCCGTAGTAGATCCAGGACGCGGTGTTGAAGGTGGCGGTGACCAGATAGACCATGATGTTGGTCAGCAGCGAGTCCTTGCTGTGCACGCTCTCGATGTTGTCGCCATCGGTATCGGACCAGGAGTTGAACTTCTCGATGATCCAGGCCGCGACGCCGACAGGGCTGTCCATCATTGCGTAGCTCAAGGTCTGCGGTTTGGTCGCCTGTTGGGTCCGGTAGCCGTTCTCCATCATCTGTTCGCGTTCGAATTCGGCGGCCCAAGCCGCTTCCTCCGGCCCCTTCGGGCCATCGGGGTGGCGCATTGTCATGATATTGATATGGATGGCGCGACAGGCCGGTGCGTGGTCGAATCCGAGCCAAGTCGAAATAGCGCCGCCCCAGTCTCCGCCCTGTGCCAGGTAGCTGTCGTATCCCAGTACCTCGGTCATCAGCGTGTCGAACCGGTCGGCCATCTTGCGCGGTCCGATTGGACGCGGTGGGCAGCCCGAGAAGCCGAAGCCCGGTAATGACGGTGCGATTACGTCGAAGGCGTCGGCGGCGCTGCCGCCGAAGCGTTCCGGGTGGGCGAGGGGCTCGATAATGTTGATGAATTCGACAATCGAACCTGGCCAGCCATGACTGATGATCAGCGGCAGCGGTGCAGGCGCACTCCCCTTCTCAAGAATGAAGTGGAGATCGATGCCATCAACCGCGGCGGTATGGTGAGAGAAGCGGTTGATCGCCTCTTCTTGTTTGCGCCAATCAAATTCATTAAGCCAGTACGCACAAAGCTCCTTCATATAGTCAAGGTTAGTGCCATATGCCCAACCCCCGTCGTCGGGCATCTCGTGCCAGCGGTATTCCGCGACCCGTGCGCGGATGCGATCGAGGGTTTCGTCAGGGACGTCGATGCGAAACGGATGAATGGCTGTCATGTCTGAACCCGCATTGCTGAAGCGCCGCGTATTGCTACTCAGATTACGCCCGGAATCGAGGACATGGTCACTTGTAGCGCGCCGTCAAGAGCCAGACCAGGATTGGGTACTATACCGGTAAAGAACCGGATTATTTCGTCTTCTTGGCGCTACAAGGTCGCTTCCTGGACTTCCTGGAGGGGACTTCCTGGGACAGTGGAAGCTTTCTTCCATGAGCGAGGGGGAGAACAAAGATTGCTGGCCGTGATAGCTTATGCCTTCCTGATCGGGGCTCTGTTGCAAAACCGCCGCTCATTTGGATTGACCGATTTTTGCCCCAACTTCAAACAGAATAGATTCCGAAGTACGGATAAGAAGTTTTAAAGGAAACGCGATCGAAGACGGCCATCCGGGCTGTTATGTGGATTAGAAAATTATCGTAGTGCAACCCATCGATACAGGAGATGCCATACAAGTCTTTGCAAGCCGGCGGCGCGAAACCTAACAGCGATATACGCCAACCGCGCAACGTCGCACCGAGCGCCGCGCCACCCCGGCAACGCTCACTGGCGTTAATGGACGACCGATTACGGCATCGGCAGTCGGGATCAAACTGTGAATTCCGGGGATTGAAAGCCGCTCGCCAAGTTCAGATCCGCAAATCACGATTAACCCGGTAATCACCAGGATACCCATTCGTTTCGACATGCTCATTGAGATTCTCCTATCACGAAATGTTCCGGTAATTCATCCGCACCCTCAAGATTCTTCAATTCAACCTTTTCGGCGTTCGTTGCGTTGTTGAAGCTGAAATCAGCTGCTGCCACCTCACCTCCAGTCTTCCAGTCCCTGATCTGAATGGTGTATTGCGGTCCACTGGTAACGAGCTTGGAGGTGATGGTATATCGGCAAGGATAGGGGCGTTCCCCTTGTGCGATCCAGATCTGCCAATCAACTTCTTTTGCTCGGAAAGCGAGGTAATCGCATTCAACGCCGCCGATCACGCCGCTACCAAGGTCCTTGATGTCCTCGACATCGAGCATCAGCGCATCGTAGGAATTCGACAGCAGCAAATCCGCAGCAGGTAGCGGCCTGTTGTATGTATCCCTCAATTCGTCGACCAGGTGGTCGACCGTGCCAGGCACATCCGTCTGCGCATAAATGTTCAGGTTCTTGCCCATCACGGTCAGAATTTTCCCGTCAAAGGACATCTCGACATCCGCAAATCCGCCGGAGCGCGTGGCGCGGATCTTGTCAGGCCGATTGAGAGTGACGGCACCTGAACTCGCCAACGCAAGTTTCTGTTCATCTTCGCTAACGACCTCAAGGGTCGCATCGTAGCCAAATGATATGGCCTTCTGCGCCGCCATGTAATCGGACATGGCCTTGAGCAGGCGCTTGGCATCTGCCTCATCGGCTCTCGCTCCTGAAGGCGAACCCACCCCAACTATTAAGGCCAGCGCCGCCGCGAATATGCTGGCCATAGAGACCTTCACCAATTTTCGAGCGATCTTTTTCATCTGAATGTACCTTTTGAAATAGTTGGCATAAATAAACTCCTCTTTAGCTTGCGGTTCTTCGCGCAGGCGATCATCTGGTTGGAGACGCCCGACTGTCTATCCACATTGCGTCAAAAGCTTTGAATTCAACAGTTCAGCGGATTAGCATGGACGATCGGCAAACTTTGTCCCATTCTGCGGCAGTTATATTCGAGAGAAGCATCGCCGCCGTGCCGCCACTTCATAATTCGGGAGTTAAATATAGCACCTGATCCGAAACAAGTGAAAACGAAGTACCGCGAGGAAACGAGATACAACTTTGTCACCGAGAGTCAAGGAAGTCAATTCAGCGACCAGGTACGGTTCACTCGACTTCTTCACTGTGCCGTATTGTCCGTAATGCCGTCTCAACTTGACAGTGCCGATACTCCGTCTGATCGCTGCGGATGGCTTTACGCACCGTTGACACATGGCGACTCCGACCTAGTCTAAGGCGCTGTGGCGTCTGACCGGTCGCGGGTGCGGATGCCGCGTGTTGCCGAATACGGCTGGCGGGCATGTCGCGACACATGCTGAGAACACGGGAGGGATGGCAAGCACCGTGGAAGCTCCATCGGAGCGCGAACGCGCCCGCGCGCGCGTCGGCACTGTCGACGAGGTCGACGAGATGCTCGACGTGATTCTGAGCGCCTTCGACCGTTGGCCGGCGGTTGCGGTCGATGTTCCCGCGCGCGATCACCTGCTGTGGAAGCTGCAGCGCCCGTACCCGGGCATCGAGAAGCTCCACGTCGTGCTCGAGCTCGACGGCCGCGTGATCGGGACGAACATTGCACTGCATCGCGAAGCGCTCCTCGGTGGCGAGCGGATCCGCGCGCGGGGAGGAGGCGACACGGCCATCCATCCGGACTTCCAGGGCCGTGGTCTCTATCGCCCGGTCAGCGACGCGTCGGACACGAATCCGGACGGGAGTGAGCTTACGGTCGAGTTCAGTCTCAATCCAGCCATGCTTCACATCAACGACCGGAAAGGCAGCCGCGATCTCGGCAACCCGTTGCGCGTCCTCGTCTACCCGCTCAGCGCTCGCCGAACCGCCGCGTGCTACCAGGACCGCATCCCCGGCGGCCGCGCTCTAGGCGTGGTGGCGGCGGGGTTCGCGCTGGCCTCGGGGTGGAACCGGCTTCGAAATCGCAGCGCTGTGCCGGCGCCTCCCCGGGGGTGCGCAATACAAACGTGGGCCGAATTCGACGAGCGTATCG
>JAOTXT010000129.1 GCA_029862205.1 Paracoccaceae bacterium | reverse complement strand
CAGCAAGAACAGCCCCGACACGACCAGGGCCGCCGTCCAGCTGCCACGCGAAATCGCCCGTGTCATGGTCTTGCCCCCGTTTCCGCCTGCATTCCCTGTACTTCATGTCTAGTCGTAAGATAATACTACGCTAGTTGTGGTTAATTGGCCAGTGCCGGCGAAGGTGTTGGCGTCCGAAAGGCCGCCCATCGGGACCGGACTCCGGCGATTGTTTCCTATGCGGCACAATGTTTGGGATTCCAGATTCTCCGCCGACAGTGGTCGGAAAGAAACCAGAAAGCCTCTTGACCGCGCTTCGGGACATCGCCGCGACGCGTGAATGCAACGCTACTGTCCAACCGCAGGGCAGCGTATGGCTGTACCCGGCTGTCCGAGGCTTCGCCAAAGCGTGCCTGCATAGGTCCAGTGACCTGAATTTGAAGTGCCCGCCGGAGCGCTCGTTCCTGAGCGTGCCGGACTCCCTGCATTCCCGGAAAGGCCGTCCCGACATCGGCTCGGTTATCCGATAGGCGCCGCGCCGACGGGCGCGCCTTACTCGCCGCCGAGGAAATCCTTCATCCAGCGCCGGTAGTCCTCGGCGCGGGTGACCTGCTTCATGAGCTCGGCGGATGCGAGGCCCTCGAGCTCGGCCGGCGGGGTGCCGTCGCGCAGCGCCTTCAAAGTCTCGGCGACGGCGCGCACGGCGGCCATGAAGGGCTGGTGGCCTTGGAGGCAGACGCGCACGCCCTTGCCGCCCAGATAGTCCAGGTCCATGACCTCGGGCCCGGCGCCGCCGAGGATGAGCGGCAGGGTCACCGCCGCGGAGATGGCCTCCAGCTGGTCGCGCGTCTTGAGGCCGACCAGGAAGATCGCGTCGACGCCCGCGGCCTCGTAGGCCTTGGCGCGCGCGACCGCGTCCTCGATGCCGGTCACCGCGACCGCGCTGGTCCGTCCGGCGATCACCAGCTTGGGGTCCCGGCGGCCCTCGAGCGCGGCGCGCATTTTGCCGACGCCCTCCTCGACGGACACCAGCCGCGTCTCGCCGAGCGCGCCGAAGGGCTGGGGCAGCTCCGTGTCCTCGATCGAGAGCGCGGCGACGCCTGCCGCCTCTAGCTCCTCCACCGTGCGCGTGACGTTGAGGGCGTTGCCGTAGCCGTGATCCGCGTCGACCAGGAGCGGGAGAGTGCCGGCGCGGCAGATGCGATACGCCTGCTCGGCGAACTCGCTCAGCGTCAGCACGATCAGGTCGGGAGCGCCGAGCACCGTCATCGACGCGACCGAGCCCGCGAACATGCCGACCTCGAAGCCGAGGTCCTCGGCGATGCGCGCGGAGACCGGATCGAAGACGGAGCCGGGGTGGACGCAGCGGTCCCCGGCGAGGAGCGCGCGAAAACGTTCGCGCCGTTCGGTCCAACGCATTCTTCTGGCCGCCCTGTCGTTGCGTGTTGGCGGCACGCTAGCCGCAACCCGATCGAACTGCAACACCGCCAGGTGAATGGCATAAAGCCTTCCCCCTCGACGGGGGAAGGTTTGGATGGGGGTGGTCAAGGCCACGCGCACTGCGCTCGGAGGTGTCATTCCGATCCAAGAGGCCTGTCCCCCCTCCTCGGTCCTCCCCCGCAAGGGGGGAGGAAGAAGATGTGCGATTCAAGCGATTGCCCTGGGCGAAGCCCCGGCCGCGTGACGCCTTAGAAGTTCAGCGAGATGTCCCGGTGTTGCGAGAGGCAGCCGACGATTTCCTTGACCTGCTGTACGGGCAGGCGCGGCTGCTGGCGCAGGCCGATGGTATCGCGGATCGCCACTTCGTAGGCCTCCAGCCCGGGCAGAAGATCTGTCTTGGCCTGTCTGCGCCAAGCCATTTCAGCGGCATGTTCGGCAAGCGCCATGTCGATGAGTTCGAGCGCCTTGTCCGGCTCCGGTGTCTTGCCTCTGATCGCCCGCCGGGCCTTCGACAAGAGTGAGCGGATATCGCCAGCGCCGTCGATCTTGCCGACCGCCCGTGCGACCTCGTTGATCCGCTCCGCGGCCGTTTCCGGGTCGGCGCTCTCGACGATGTCCTTCAGATCCTCCATGCCGTCCCTGGCTGCCTCCAGAAGATCGGTGGCGGCGATGATCGTAACGATCTCACTGATTGGCCCGTAGGCGCCGTCGACGTTGCGGCGGTATGCCCCGCGCGCGTTTTCCCCTTCTTTCTGAAGCGCCTGAATCGCATCGCTCCGCTCGGCCCAGCTCTCCGGAATCCGCGCCCGCAGATCCTTTCGTCTGGCCTCGAGGTCCCGGACCTCGGCTTCGACGGCGGGCAAGGTCGCCTGTTCCTCTTCCGTTGCGCTCGACATGCGCGCGATCCGGCTCTCGGCCTCCTCGATCCTGGCATTGATCCTGGCGATATCCCGCTGGATGTCGCGAACCCGGTCGCGCAACGGCGTGTAGGCGCCAGCCTTGGCGGCGACCGCGGCCTCCGCCGCGCGGACGTCGGCGACAAGCGCGAAGGTCTCGCCGGCCCGTTCGAACGCCCTGGCCGCGTTCTTCTGCATGTCCTTCGGCAGGTAGGACAGGTCGAGCCGGCGCGCCCCGCCGATGGCCGCCATGAGCTCGGTTTCACGCGCGTCAAACTGTTGGAACAGATAATCCTCCAGGCAGTACTGCAGGCGCGGATTCTGCGGTGGCGGCGCGGTGTCGGAGGTCAGGGAGATCCGGTTCGGCAGGAAGTTGACCAGCCACGGGCTGGCGCCGACGATGGCGAGGCCGACAAGCTGCAGGCAGATGAAGGCTACGACGCCCTTGTAGATCTGGACCGTACGGACCACGGCGGGCGCGACGCCCCGCAGGTAGAACAGGGCGAAGCCGAAGGGCGGCGTCAGGAACGACGTCTGGATGTTCAGGCCGATCATCACCCCGAGCCAGACCGCGGTGATGTTCGCCGAGGGATCGGCCAGCAGGATCGGCGCCACGATCGGCACCACGACCACGGCGATTTCGATGAAGTCGAGGAAGAAGCCGAGGAGGAAGATCACCGCCATGACGATGATGAACTGGACCCAGAAGCCGCCCGGCAGGTTGGTCAGGAAGTCCTTGACCAACTCCTCGCCGCCGAAACCGCGGAAAGCGGCCGTCAGCATCGCCGCGCCGAGAAGGATGATGAACACCAGAGACGTCGTCTTGGCGGTTTCGACCATCACTCCGCGCAGTGTGTTTTCCGTCGTCAGCGTTCGCCAGAAGCTCCAGACGACCGAAACAACGAACCCAACCGTCATGACGCTCGCCAGACTCAGGGAGACGACATCACCGCCGGTATTGATGTTCTTGACGTTGATGGGGTGGATGTTGGCGATCAATGCCAGGGCGGTCACCGACACGATGGACAGAATGGCAGGCCAATAGGCACCCGACCTGCCTTCGCGCAACCGATAGCCAGCCATGATCGTTGCGCCGACCGCGCCGATGGCGCCGGCCTGATTGACCGTGGCGACGCCCATGATGATGGAGCCGAGCACGACGAAGATCAGCGCCAGCGGCGGCACCAGGATCAGCGCCACGCGCGCCGCGAATCTCGCATCGTACTTGCCATCGAAATGGACGGCGGGCGCCATGTGCGGCCGCAGCAGGGACAGCACCAGGATGAACAACATGTAGAGGCCGACCAGGACGAGCCCCGGGATGAAGGCACCCATGAACATGTCGCCGGCGCTGGTCGACACGATGTCGAACTCCGACGGCATGGAAATCTCGCCGGTCGCCGCCTTGTAGAGGCCCTTGCGCGTGGCGCCGGCCTGATCGACGGCGCTGGCCAGCTGGTCCGCCAGAATGATCAGTACGATGGACGGCGGAATGATCTGGCCGAGCGTGCCGGACGCGGCGATCGTCCCGGTCGCTAGAGAGTTCGAATATTTGTTGCGCATCATGGCGGGCAGCGAGATCAGGCCCATCGCCACGACCGTGGCGCCGACGATGCCGGTGGTCGCCGCCAGCAGCGCGCCGACGAAGACCACGGAAATGCCCAGGCCGCCCGGCATCGGGCCGAACAGCTGCGCCATGGTCACCAGCAGATCCTCGGCGATCTTCGAGCGCTGCAGCATGATGCCCATGAACACGAACAGCGGAATGGCGATCAGCGTGTCCCGCTCCGCCTCCCAGTAGATACCGCGGAAGTTGGTCACGCCGGCGGTCAGCCACTGCCACGGGCCGCCCTGTGCGAAATAGGCGCTGGCGTCACCCGCGAACAGCCAGCCAGCGAGGGCGGCGGCGCCGATGGACAGGATCGCCGAGCCGGGCAGTGCAAACGCCACCGG
>JAOTXT010000083.1 GCA_029862205.1 Paracoccaceae bacterium | reverse complement strand
CATGATGGCGGATTGAGTACGCTGGAATCCTATTCCAATCGTTGGTCGGCAGCGTTGGAAACGCTCTTGTCGCGGCCTGTGATCCCCTACAACCGTGACGACAATTTCGATGAAACGAAAAGGTTACTCCCGGGTGCTCCCGTTTACTCGCCATTCGTCCGGCACAGGCCCGACGCAGTGCCTGAGTAGCCTTCTTTCGACAGGATTGGGTTAGCACCGGTTATCTGAGCGATTTGGTCGGGTGTCAGCTTCGGGCCGCATTGCTCAAATTCGAACTGAGACACCACCTCTGATTGCCTTTCCGGCCGATCCTTGCTTCGCTATCTGGCCACGAGCAGAGAACGGAGGGGCCCGACATGGAATGGACCGGGGAATGGACCGGGGGATGCCTGTGCGGCCGGGTCCGCTACCGTGCAAACGAAAGCCCGCGTTGGGCCAGCTATTGCCATTGCGGGATGTGCCGCAAGGTCTCGGGCGCGCCGTTCATGGGCTTCGTGGAGTTTCCGGGTGGCGACGTCGAATGGCTGGGTGAAGAAGCGCGCCGCTACGAATCCTCGCAGGGCGTCATCCGGCGCTTTTGCGGCACCTGTGGCAGTTCGCTGACCTTCGAGGCCGATGGGATGGTCTTCATCGCGCTTGGGAGCCTCGATCACCCGGAGCAAGTCACTGTCGAGCGCCACGCCTATGCCGCATCGAGGCTTCCAGGCCTGATGTTCGTGGACGACCTGCCCGATTTCCCGGGGCCGGTCGGTGGCAAGGGCGGACGGCCGATCGACTGACCCCTCACATCAATCCGCGCCTGAGCAGGTTCAACCCCGCCAGGCAAAGCACCGTCAACGTCACCCGCCGGAACAGTGCCTGGTCCATCCGGTCCTGGTAGCGCAACCCGGCGATCATCCCCAGGGCGACGGGCAGGCACATCAAAAGCGAGAAAGGCAGGGTGCGCTCGTTCAGGAGCCCGCTCAGCAGATGTGCCGGTACAAGGATCAGCGAGCCGACCGTGAAGGCCAGACCCAGGGCGCGGATCTGCAGGGTCTTCCTGCAATCGAGTGCGATCAGAAAGAACAGCACCGGCGGGCCCCAGACACCGCTGAGCCCGCCGCAGATTCCAGCGACCAGCCCGGTGACGATTTCAAGCGCCATCCGGGGGCTGCGGGCGCTGGGCGCGCGGGGCCTCCAGCCCGCCAATTGCAGCCCGGCGGCGGTGCAGATCAGGACGCCCAGGAAAACGAACAACCCCGCCGACGGGATGCCCGGCACCCATTGCGCGGCGATGCCGATGGTCAGCCCCAAAAGCAAGTTCAGCTTCCAGAACTGCCTCAGCGTCTGCCCCGCGGGGCCGATCCCCTGGCGCATGGTCTGCCAGAAATTCGTCAGCACGGTCGGGAAGATCAGGATCGCCACCGTGTCCTGGGCCGGCATGAAACTGCCGATCCCGCCGATCCCGATCATCGGCAGGGCAAACCCGACCGCGCCCTTGACGAAGCCGCCGAAGGCCATGATGGCGGCGGCGGCCAGCAGGATCAGCGGATCGGTCTGGGTCAGGAAGTCCATGAAAGTCCCGGGACATGGAACGGGTGGGCCGGGCCGGACCCTAGGCCGTGACAGGCACATTGTCCCGCAAAATTGCTGTCTGCGGCACTTCCTGTCGCGCCGGGGCAAGAAATTTGGCGCCCGCTGCGACCAAATCACCGAAACAGCAGGAGGGTGTGATGGCAGGGCTTGATGTATCCGGCTACCTGGACCTCGAGCGTTTCCCGGTCAACCGGCCTGGCAGCCCGGGCTACGACGCGCTGATGGCCGAGACGCGCGCCGCGCTGGGCGAGGACGGTTGCGCAGTGCTGAAAGGTTTCGTTCGGCCTGACCGGATCGCCGATCTGGTTGCCGAGGCGGACCGGGTGGCGCCTGCCGCGCACCGGTCCTTCAATCGGACGAATGCTTATTTCACCAAGGACGATCCGTCGTTGTCCGAAAGCCACCCTGCGCGGCGCTTCTACGACCGCTCGAACGCATTCGTCCCGGCGGACAATTTTGGGCCGGACTCGATCTTGCGGGCGATTTACGAATGGCCCGCCTTCGCTCCCTTCATCCAGTCCGCGCTGGAAGAGGAGAGGTTCTACCCCTACGCGGACCCGCTGGCAGACGTGATCATCAACGTGGTCGAGGAGGGCGGCGGCTTCCCCTGGCACTTCGACACCAACAATTACACGGTGACCCTGGCAATCCAAAACGGCGAGGGCGGGGGCTTGTTCGAATACGCCCCCAGGCTACGCAGTGCCGAGGACGAGAACTACACGGGCGTCGGGGCGGTGCTCGATGGACGATCGGACAAGGTCAAGTCGCTGGTGCTGGAGGCGGGCGATCTGCAGATCTTCAAGGGCCGCTACGCGCTCCACCGGGTCAGCCCGGTCGAGGGCGCCCGCCCGCGCTATGTGGGCATCTTCAGCTTCGTCGAGGAGCCCGGGATGGTTGCCAAGCCCGAGCGCTGCAGGCAACTCTACGGGCGCGTCCTGCCGATCCACTACGAGCGTGCGGGCCTGAGAGCAGATGAACTGATGGATTGAGGGGGTGGCCGATGATCGTGGCGCGAAGAAACGGCCGTTGTTGCTCTACAACTACTTCGCCTCGGATGCCTTCCCGCTGATGGCAACCGAGGATTGGGCGGGGTTCAACGCCAAGCTGTTGCGGGGCGACGTGGTCTATCAGCCGCGCTATGCGCCGATGGACTGCAAGATTCCGCTACCCCGGCCCAGTGGCGCGTCCCAGAGCATCTTCGAGGTGCAGGAAAGCCTGGAAGGGGGTGCGGTTCTGACCTAGCTACTGCCCTGCAGGCCGTCGCCTCCGGGAGAACCGTCATGGAATTAAATGCCGACTTCACCAGACGTGCCGCGGTCCATGCGGGCCGCATGGATTGGGTCGCCTCGCCGATGCCGGGGGTCGAGCGGCGGATGCTCGACCGGATTGGGGACGAGGTGGCCAGGGCGACGACGATCGTGCGCTTCGCGCCCGGCTCGGCTTTTTCGCCTCACACCCATGACGGGGGCGAGGAGTTCCTGGTGCTCGATGGTGTCTTCCAGGACGAATACGGTGACTTCCCTGCCGGGACCTATGTGCGTAACCCGCCGACCACAAGGCATACCCCCGCCTCGACGCCAGGCTGCACGATCTTCGTCAAGCTCTGGCAGTTCGACGCAGGCGACCGGAACCAATTCCATGTGGACACCGAGGCGGCGGAGTACCGCCGCGATCCAGCGCGGCCGGGTGTCTCGGCCCTTGAGTTGCACCGGGACGCGCGGGAGGTCGTGACGATGGAGCGTTGGGAGCCCGGCGCCCAAGTCGCGTTGCAGGCCGAGGGTGGCATGGAGGTGCTGGTCGTTCGTGGCGGCTTCGCCGAGGGCGGCGACGACTTCACGCGGCAATCCTGGTTGCGCCTGCCGCAGGGCGCGGCGAGCGTGGCGGTGACGGGTGCCGAGGGCGCGCAGGTATGGATCAAACGGGGCCATCTGGCCGGCGAGATCGGCGCGCCGGGTTGAGGCTGATCCAAAGGATCGCGAAAGTAAATTCTACTTTGCGCTGATGCTGCGACATGATGTTGCGCGCCATTGACGCTCGCCCCCCGGCTCGCTAGGAAATCTCGCAACCGCACAACTGATTCCGCACCGCAGCAAAGCCGGTGCCGAGGGAGTCCGCAAAATGAACGCCGATCCCCAAATCTCGCCTGCCGCGCCGGTCCACGAGGCCGGCGACCTGGCCGAAGCCACGGCCGCCGCCGCCCGCGCCGCGCGGGCGCTGATCGGCGAGGCGCGTGGCATCCTAGCCGCCATGGTCAGTGCCGAGGGCCGCCTCTCGGGTCGGATGCTCGACGCCGAGCAATACGCCGCCCACGGGCTCGCCTGGCTTGCCACCTATGGTGAGAGCCTGACCCAGATGGCGAACTGGGCACGGCGTCTGGAAAGCGCGGGCAAGCTCGGTGAGATCGAGCGGCTGATCCTGGGTGTGGGTTTCGGCGAGTACCTCAGCCAGATCGCCGGCGGAATCCCGATGAGCCAGGGCGAAATCGTTCGGCCCGGTGACATGGGGCTTTCGGAAACGGCGCTGGCCACCTTCCGCGCCGACCCGGCGGTCGCGCGGCTGATCGTCGGCAACACGGACCCGGCCCGGATGCGGCTGGCGCAGATCCTGGCCGAGCGCGAAGGCGCGGCGACTTTTGGCGACCCAGGGCTCGACGAAGAGTTCGAAATGGTCCGCGATCAATTCCGACGCTTCGCAGACGACCGGGTGATCCCCCACGCCCATGTCTGGCATCTGCGCGACCAGCTGATCCCGATCGAGGTGATCGACGAGATGTCCGAACTCGGCGTCTTCGGCCTGACCATCCCCGAGGAGTTCGGCGGCTTCGGCATGGGCAAGACCGCGATGTGCGTCGTCTCCGAGGAACTGAGCCGGGGCTATATAGGCGTCGGCTCGCTGGGGACACGTTCCGAGATCGCGGCCGAGCTGATCCTGGGCGGCGGCACCGAGGCGCAGAAGGAATACTGGCTGCCGAAGATCGCCAGCGGGGAAATTCTGCCGACCGCGGTCTTTACCGAGCCGAACACAGGCTCGGACCTCGGCGCGCTAAAGACCCGGGCCGCGCAGGACGGCGACGACTGGGTGCTGACCGGCAACAAGACCTGGATCACCCATGCGGCGCGCACGGACATGATGACCGTGCTGGCGCGCACCGACCCGGCGACGGACAATTATTCGGGCCTCTCGATGTTCCTGGCGTCCAAGACCCGGGGCACGGACGGCGATCCCTTCCCGGACCCGACCATCAATGGCGGCGAGATCGAGGTGCTGGGCTATCGCGGCATGAAGGAATACACGCTGGCGCTCGACAGCCACCGGGTGCCAGGCGACGCGCTGCTGGGCGGGGTCGAGGGCCAGGGCTTCAAGCAGTTGATGCGTACCTTCGAGTCGGCGCGCATCCAGACCGCCGCGCGCGCCATCGGCGTGGCGCAGTCGGCGCTCGAAATCGCGCTCCGCTACGCGCAGGAACGCACCGCGTTCGGCAAGCCCCTGATCGCCTTCCCGCGGGTCGCCTCGAAGCTGGCCATGATGGCGGTCGAGGTGATGATCGCCCGCCAGATCACCTACTATGCCGCGCGCGAGAAGGACGCGGGCCACCGCTGCGACCTGGAAGCCGGCATGGCCAAGCTGCTGGGCGCCCGGGTCGCCTGGGCGGCGGCCGACAATGGTCTGCAAATCCACGGCGGCAATGGCTTCGCGCTGGAATACCCGATCAGCCGGGTGCTGTGCGACGCGCGGATTTTGAACATCTTCGAGGGTGCGGCCGAAATCCAGGCGCAGGTGATTGCCCGGAGGGTGCTAGAGGGGAACTGACCCCGTGAACGGTGCGCATGAATGCGCACCCTACAGACCGCCGTCCCGGGTAGGGTGCGCATTCATGCGCGCCTATGCGGCACGGGATTTCTGTGCCACGCTCCGCGGAAACCGTTCCCGGAGAGCTTAATGAACGACGAGGTCCTTGAATCCGGCTTCAATGGGCTCACATCGGCTCAGCCGAGCCTGCCGGCCGCATGGTACTACGACCCTGACCACCACACCCGCGAGATGCGTGAAATCTGGGGCAAGGCCTGGGTTTATCTGGCGCGCGCGGCCTCGATGGACGGTCCGGGCGCCTTCCGGGTCTTCCAGTTCGCGGGTCAGGAGATCCTGGTTCTCCGCGATCGCGAGGGGGCGCTGAAGGGTTTCTTCAATACCTGCCGCCACCGGGGCTCGGCGCTCTGCGTCGACGCTGAGGGCCGTCTCGATAAGGGCCGGATCACCTGTCCCTATCATCAATGGACGTATGGGTTGGACGGGCGCCTTTTGGCGACCGGCGCGATGCGGCCGGTGGCCGGGTTCGAGCGGACGGAGCACGGGCTGCTGCCCGTCGCGCTGGCGGAGTGGCGCGGGTTCCTGTTCGCCAACCTGGCCGGGCCGCAAGCGCCGGCCTTTGATCAGGCCGCGGCGGGCGAACTTGACGGAATCGCGAATTGGCCCTTGGAGCGCCTGGTCGCCGGCCACACCTACCGGCGCGAGCTCGCCTGCAACTGGAAGATTTTCTGGGAGAACTTCAACGAATGCCTCCACTGTCCGAACCTGCATCCGGAGCTCTGCGAGCTGGTGCCGATCTTTACCCGGGCGATCATGGCGCGGCGTGACGATCCGGGCTGGGCGGCGGAGGCAGGCAACCCAGACCCGATGCTGGCGGGCGGCCTGCGCGATGGCGGCGAGACCTGGTCGATGGATGGCCGGGCGCAAGGCGCACTGCCCGGGCTCAGCGAACCGGATCAGGCCGCCGGCCACCGTTATGGCGTGGTGATGCCATCGCTTTTCATCGCCTGTCATCGCGACTACGTGCGCGCGGTGCGCCTAGTGCCGCTGGGCCCCGAGCGGATGGAGTTGTCCGCCGAGTGGCTGTTCGACCCGGAGATGCTGGCGCGGCCGGATTTCGACAAGGCGAAGATCACCGACTTTGCCACATTGGTCATGGAGCAGGACGGAGCCGCCTGCGAGATGAACCAGCGTGGGCTCAAGGCACAAGGCTATGAGCATGGGGTGCTGATGCAGGAGGAATACGAGGTCTTCCTGTTCCAGGATTGGGTGCGCGGGGCGTTGGGCGAGACGATGATCGCGCACTCGAAGGCTGCGAGTCGGGCAAGCCGCCGGGCCGAATGAGCGCGGGCCGAATGAGCGCGGGCCAAGTGAGCGTGGGCAAATCGGACAAATTTGTCCGCCTTACCGAATGTGCCCCCTCTCTCGCATGACTGCGTCGAAAACCGCCTCGAACATCGCCGGCGTCAGCCGCCTCGTGTTCGTGTTGTAACGCGAGCAGTGATAGCTCGCGTGGAGCGCGATGCCGCCGATACGGCTGACCGCGCCGTGGCCGAACGTGTGATCCGCCACCCGGGCGCCGAGCGCGCGGATGGTCGAATCATGGGCGATCTTGCCGAGCGTCACGATATGGCTGAGCCGGGGCAGCGCGGCGGCCCGGGCAGTGAGGTAGGGGCGGCAGGCATTGACCTCAGCCCCCACCGGCTTGTTCTGCGGCGGCACGCAGCGCACGGCGTTGGTGATCATGCAGCCTGTGAGTTCCAAGCCGTCATCGGGCCGGGCCGCGAACGTTCCGCGGCTGAGACCGAACTTCGCCAGCGTTGGGTAGAGCAGGTCGCCGGCCCAGTCGCCGGTAAAGGGCCGGCCGGTGCGGTTTGCCCCGGTAACACCAGGCGCCAGGCCGACGATCAGCAGCCAAGCGTGCCCGTCGCCGAAACTTTCGACAGCACCATTATGCCAGTCAGGGTGAGCCGCGCGGTTGTCCGCACGGTAAGCCACCAGCCGCGGGCAGAGCAAACAGTCCCGGGGCGCTTCCGGCCCCGGCGCGTCCCTCATGCTTCGTCGTTCGCGGCGATCGGCTCGTCCTCGATATGCTCGGGCGCCGGACGCGGCGGCCGGCCGATCACATCCTTCAGTTCCTCGAGCTCGATGAAGTTATCCGCCTGGCGGCGCAGGTCGTCGGCGATCATCGGCGGGCTCGACCGGATGGTCGAGACGACCGAGACGCGCACGCCCTTCTTCTGCAACGCCTCAACCATCGGACGAAAATCTCCGTCGCCGGAGAAGAGCACGATATGCTCTACGTGGTCGGCCATCTCCATCGCGTCGACCGCGAGCTCGATGTCCATGTTGCCCTTGATCTTGCGCCGGCCGGTCGAATCGACAAACTCCTTCGCCGGCTTGGTGACCAGCGTGAAGCCGTTATAGTCCAGCCAGTCGACCAGTGGACGGATCGGCGAATATTCCTCGTTTTCGATCAATGCGGTATAGTAGAAAGCCCGCACCATCTTGCCCCGGCGCATGAACTCGCTGCGCAGGAGCTTGTAGTCGATGTCGAAGCCCAGAGCCTTGGTCGCTGCGTAGAGGTTTGAACCATCAATGAAGAGCGCCAATCGCTCGTCGCGATAAAACATAATTGCCTCAATGTTTCCCCGGTTGCCGTTTGGATTCCCGCCCGCATGGGCAATCATACACGCTCTGCGTGCATGAATCGAGAGAGGTATCTAGGCAGCGATCTTGAGACTGTCCAGAGCATAAATGACAGAACTATGACAAAGGTATTGATTTCATTGGGGGCTAACGTTGCCTCAACCGGCCGGAGCCTGGTCGGCACCCTGTCCCATGCTCTCGAGAGCGTCGCGGATTGTGACCGACTCACTTTGACCGAGCGCAGCCGATGGTTCCGCTCGCCGGCCTTTCCGCCCGGCTCCGGGCCGGACTTCGTAAATGGAGCGGCGGCGCTTGAAACAGACCTGGCGCCCGAGGACGTGCTGGTGGTGCTGCATCGTGTCGAGGCCGCGCTCGGGCGGATGCGGCCTTCGCGCTGGGCGCCCCGGGTCTGTGACTTGGACCTGATCGCGATGGGGGACCGGGTCCTGCCCGATGCCGACACGCTTAGGCGCTGGATGGAAATCGATTTGGGCGAGGCACAGACCACCGCCCCGCCTCGGCTGATCCTGCCCCATCCGCGGATGCATGAACGTGCCTTCGTGCTGGCGCCACTCGCGGATATTGCGCCCGATTGGCGCCACCCCTTCACGGGGCTTACTGTGGCCGAGATGCTGGCTGCACTACCGGAAGTAGAACAGAGCTCGGTCGCACTACTTTAGGCGCCCGTTGCGCGGCGTCTCCCGAAAGCATCATGTCGCAGGCATATGCCGCCGAGACCCTTGCAAATTCGTGCCCGTCCCCTTATTTCTTCGCGACTTCCGCCAACCCTGCAGAATTGGAGTGCCGCCCATGGCCCGCGTCACCGTCGAAGATTGCGTCGACAAGGTTCCGAACCGCTTCGATCTCGTCATGCTGGCGGCGCACCGCGCCCGGGCGATTTCGGATGGTTCGCCGATCACGATCGAGCGGGACAACGACAAAAACCCGGTCGTCGCTTTGCGCGAGATCGCCGACGAGTCGATGGGCGTCGAGGAACTGCGCGAGCAGGCGATCGAATCGAACCAGCGTCACATCGAGGTCGACGAGCCGGAAGAGGACAACATGGCGCTGCTGATGGGCGCGGCCGAGACCTCGCCGATGGCGGTCGCCGACGAGATGGATGAAGAGAAGCTGCTGCGCGCGCTGATGGCCGAACAGGAGCGCAGCTGAGCGAGCCCCTGGCCCGCCTCCGTCCCGCTTGGCGGGCAAAAGGGCGGGCTCAGGGCCATTGGAGCCAAACCCCGTGATCCGTCAGTTCGAACTTGTCGAGCGGGTCAGGGACTATAACCCCAACACCGACGAGGCGCTGCTGAACCGCGCCTATGTCTTTGGCGCCAAGGCCCATGCGGAGCAGGTGCGCGCCAATGGCGAGCCCTATTTCGGCCACCCCCTGGAAGTCGCCGCGATCCTGACCGAGCTAAAGCTGGATGACGCCTCGATCGTCACCGCGCTGCTGCACGACACGATCGAGGATACCGGGGCGACCCACGAGGAGATCGCGCGGCTCTTCGGCGAGGAGATCGCCGACCTGGTCGATGGCGTCACCAAGCTGACCAAGCTGGAGCTGGCCTCGTCCGAGACCGCCCAGGCCGAGAATTTCCGCAAGCTGCTGCTGGCCATGGCGGCTGACGTGCGTGTCATCTTGGTCAAATTGGCCGACCGGCTGCACAACATGCGTACCATCGCGCATCTGCGCGCTGACAAGCGCCAGCGCATCGCACACGAAACCATGGAGATCTACGCGCCGCTTGCGGGCCGCATGGGGATGCAGTCGATCCGCAGCGAGCTCGAGGACATGGCCTTCGAGGTGTTGAACCCGGAGGCGCGCACCTCGATCATGCGGCGGTTCCTGAAACTCAAACGCGAGACCGGCGACCTGATCCCTCAGATCAGCGCCGAGATCTCGGAGGCCCTGACCGCCGCCGGGGTCAACAACAAGGTCGAAGGACGCGAAAAGCGCCCGTATTCGATCTGGCACAAGATGGAGGAGCAGCAGACCAGCTTCTCGCAACTGTCGGACATCTACGGATTCCGGATCCTGGTCGGAACGGAAGACGATTGCTACCGGGCGCTGGGCGCGGTCCATCGCCACTGGCGATTGGTACCCGGGCGGTTCAAGGACTACATCTCGGGACCCAAGGCCAACGGCTACCGGTCGATCCACACGACCGTCTATGGCGTCGGCGCGATGCGGGTCGAGATGCAGATCCGAACCCACGACATGCACGAAGTGGCCGAAACCGGCGTCGCCGCCCACTGGGCCTACAAGGACGGCGAGCGGGTCCAAAATCCGTTCGCGGTCGACCCCTTCACCTGGCTGCGCGATCTGGTCGCCCGGCTGGAAAAGGGCGACGAACCGCACGAGTTCCTGGAACATGTCAAACTGGACATGTTCACCGACCAGGTCTTCTGCTTTACGCCCGAGGGCGACGTGGTCGGCTTGCCGCGCGGCGCCACTCCTATCGATTTCGCCTATTCGATCCATACGATCGTCGGCGACCAGTGCGCAGGTGCGCTGGTCGATGGACGCCGGGTGCCTTTGTGGACACGGCTGAGAAACGGTCAGCAGGTCGAGATCATCACCGCCAAGGGTCAGAGCCCTTCGCCCCATTGGGAGGACATGGCCATGACCGGGCGCGCCAAAGCGGCGATCCGGCGCACGCTGCGCGACCGCCAGCGTGCCGAGCTGGTCGCGCTGGGCCATGACCTGGCCGACCAGGCGTTCGAAGGCGCCGGGCGCGATGGCGGGCGCAAGGCGTTGGGTGCGGCGGCGGCGAAGCTGGGTTACCCGGCCGTCGAGTTGATGCTGGTCGATCTGGCCACGGGAGAGGTCACGGGCCGCGAGGTCGTGGAGGCGGTCTATCCGAGCCGCGAGGACGAGGGCGCCGAGGCCGCCGGCCTTCTGGCCCGCCCCGGAGGCAACGGCAGCAAGGTCGGCCCGGCCGCGGCCCTGGTCGCGGTGCGCGGCCTGCGCCGGGGCACGGATATCCAATTCTGCACTTGTTGCTGGCCGATCCCGGGCGACCGGATCATGGGGCTTGGCCGGCGCGGTGGCGTGGTCGTGCACGCGATCTCGTGCCCTTTGCTGGCCGACTTCGAGGACGACCTGGAGCGCTGGCATGACCTGAGCTGGGCGCCCGACGCGGCGAACCATGCGGGCAACGTTGCGCGGATCGACCTGACGCTGGCGAACCAGCCAGGCACGCTGGGGGCGGTTTGCACGCTGATCGGCGAGTTGAAGGCCAATATCGATAATCTGGGGGTTACGCTGAGGAAGCCCGATTTCTTCCTAATGACCGTCGATGTGGAAGTCAGGGATGTCAAACACCTCAGCGATATCCTGACCGCGCTGCGCGCCCAGAGTTTCGTCAATCAGGTTGAGCGGGCGATCTCGGCGCCCGAGCGCGAGGGGACGTCCGATCCGCAGGATCAGCCGCGCCTTCCCTTGGGTTCGGCCCCTGGGGCGCATCACTAGGAGCCGGCAATGGGGCAGGGCGGATGATTTTCAAGCGACGTGATCACCCGGGGTTCTGGAACCGGCTGCGCGAGATCGTGTTCCCGCGCAAAGGTTACTGGCGGGGCTTCGACTATGTCAAAAAGCGCCTGCACCGGTTGCCCGACAGCCCGCATCGGATCGCTCTGGGCTTCGCCTGCGGCGCGTTGGCCTCGTTCACGCCGTTCTTCGGCTTTCACTTCTTTATCGCCGCAGGGATCGCCTGGGTCGTGCGCGGCAACATCATCGCCGCACTGTTCGGCACGGCCATTGGCAATCCGCTGACCTTCCCGCTGATCGTCACGGCCTCGCTGTGGCTGGGGCGCTGGATGCTGGGGCGCGGCGAGGGGCAATCGGATTTCGAAGTGGTCACCTACGCCTTCGCCGACGCGCTGAATTCGACGTGGTTCACGGTCAAGAGCTGGTTCGGATATGGCCCCTCGATGATGGACGGGATCCTGGGCTTTTTGGACGAGGTCTTTCTGCCCTACCTGATTGGCGGCATTCTGCCTGGGATCGTCATCGCCGTGATCAGCTATTGGATCGTCGGACCGATCGTGGCAGCCTATCAGCTCAGGCGGCGCAAGAAGCTGGCCAAACGCGCGGAAATGGCGCGCGCCGCCTCGGATGCCGAGCAAGCTGCTTATCGTGCGGAGGCTGACAATGTCTGAGACGACATCCTTGAACCAGCCCTTGGGGAAACTGCGCCTTGGCGTGAATATCGACCATGTGGCCACCATCCGGAACGCCCGCGGTGGGGCGCATCCGGACCCCATCCATGCGGCGCGCGTCGCCGAGGCCGCTGGCGCGGACGGGATCACCGCGCACTTGCGCGAGGACCGGCGCCACATCACGGATCCGGATATCGACGCTCTGATGGCGTCGCTGACCGTGCCCTTGAACTTCGAGATGGCGGCGACCGACGAAATGCAGGCGATTGCGCTTAGGCACAAACCCCATGCGGTCTGCATCGTGCCCGAGAAGCGCGAGGAGCGCACCACAGAGGGCGGGCTGGAAGTGGCCCGCGAGGAGAACAAGCTGGCGCATTTCATCGCGCCCCTTGCGGACGCCGGCTGCCGGGTCTCGATCTTTATCGCGGCCGACCGGCGCCAGATCGAGGCGGCGCACCGGATTGGCGCGCCGGTGATCGAGCTGCACACCGGCGCCTATTGCGATGCCCATCACGAGGGCCGTATCGAGGACCGCGACACGGAACTGGAGAAGCTGCGCGACATGTCGGCCTTTGGCCACTCGCTGGGGCTCGAGGTCCACGCCGGCCACGGCCTTACCTTCGACACGGTCACACCGGTCGCTCAGTTCCCGGAGGTGATGGAGCTCAATATCGGCCATTTCCTGGTCGGCGAGGCGATCTTCTCCGGCCTGGACAGCGCCATCCGGCGGATGCGCGAGACCATGGACCGCGCGCGCAGGGATGCGTTTGGCGAGGGGGTTGCGTGAATGTCGAGGGCGCCGGATCTACCGGCGCTCTCTGAAAGTAGTGGTCGCGGAGACTGCCGTCGAAGCCGCCGGCCTTCAGGCAGCACCGCTTGAAGCGTCTGCCGGACCCGCAGGGACACAGATCATTCCTGCCAAGTTTTTCACGCAGTTCGACATCGCCCGTGCACCGAACGGTTGCCGGTTTTCACGCGTGTTTCCGAAGGGAATGACCGCCGACGTTTCGAGATGACGTCAAAAGGAAGCCCGGTCTTCTGGTTTGATGCGCTTTGCCATGACACCCTCCTATTTTCAATTGGCGGGGCAGCGCCGTATACAAGCTAACGGCTCAATCAGGCAAGCTTGAGCGCATCGAGGCGAAGGTAAGCATGATCATCGGCATCGGCTCGGACCTGGCGGATATCCGCCGCATCGAGAAGACGCTCGAACGGTTCGGGGACCGTTTCATCCGGCGCGTCTTCACCGAGGTCGAGCAAGTCAAGTCCGAGCGCCGGCGCGAGCGGATTGCGTCCTATGCCAAGCGTTGGGCGGCCAAGGAAGCGTGCTCCAAGGCGCTGGGCACCGGGCTGCGCATGGGGGTCGCCTGGCGCGAGATGGGTGTTGTCAATCTATCCTCGGGCCAACCGACGATGAGCCTCACCGGTGGTGCCGCCGAGAGGCTGGCGGGGCTGATGCCTCCCGGGCTCCAACCCCGCATCCACGTCACCATCACCGATGACCACCCCTGGGCTCAGGCCTTCGTGGTGATCGAGGCGCTGCCCGCGGACACGCCCTATCTGGCGCCGGGGCGGGAAAGCGGCTGACTATTTGCCCTTGAAGGCCGGGGTACGCTTGTCGGCGAAGGCTTCCATGCCTTCCGCCTGGTCCTCGGTGGCGAAAAGGGCGTGGAAGAGGCGGCGCTCGAACCTGACCCCCTCGCCCAGCATGGTCTCGTATGCGCGGTTGACCGCCTCCTTCGTGGCCATGACCGCGATTGCGCCCTTGCCGGCGATATTCGCCGCGGTCGCTACCGCCTCGTCGACCAAATCGTCCGCTGGGATGATCCGGCTGACGAGACCTGAACGCTCGGCCTCCTCGGCATCCATGAACCGGCCGGTCAGGTTCATCTCCATCGATTTCGACTTGCCGACGAACCTGGTCAGCCGCTGGGTGCCGCCAGCGCCGGGCATGACGCCCAGATTGATTTCCGGCTGTCCGAACTTCGCCGTGTCGGCCGCCAGGATGAAGTCGCACATCATGGCCAGCTCGCAACCCCCGCCCAGGGCATAGCCCGCCACCGCGGCGATCACCGGCTTGCGGACCTTGGTCACGGTTTCCCACTCGGCGGTGATGAAGTCGGCCTTGTAGACGTCGACGAAGCTTTTGGGCTGCATTTCCTTGATGTCGGCGCCCGCGGCGAAGGCCTTCTCGGACCCGGTGATCACGATCGCGCCGATGCCTTGATCGGCGTCGAAGGCCAACAGAGCCTCGCCCAATTCGCGCATCAGGATCGAGTTAAGCGCATTCATGGCCTTCGGGCGGTTGAGCGTGATCAGGCCGACCTGCTCGCGGGTCTCGACGATGATGTTCTCATAGGCCATGGCGCGGGTCTCCGGGCTGTCTTTGCGGGCGCATCTGGTCTAGCGAAGGGGTGAAGGGTCTTCAACCCGGCTGGTGTGCTGCACGTCCCCGCCTCCCACTCCCCACCTCCCCGCCCAGCCACCAATGGGTATGATTGGTGGCTGGGCGGGGAGGTGGGGAGTGGGAGGCGGGGGGAAGCGAACGAGGTGGGACGTTCAACGCTGACATTTCGGACAGTAGAAAGTCGAGCGGCCCGATTGCACGATCCGCCGCACGGTGCCGGGGCAGCCTTCCGTGTGGCAAGGCTCCCCCTCGCGGTCATAGACCCGGAAACTGTGCTGGAAGTAGCCAAGCTCGCCATCGGCCTGCCGGTAGTCGCGCAAACTCGAGCCCCCGGCGGCGAGGGCGTCCTTAAGCGTGGCGACCACCTCGCCCGCCAGCCGCTCGACCCTGGGGGCCGAGATCGAGGCGGCGATGCGCGCTGGGTGGATGCGCGCGCGGTGGAGCGCCTCGCAGACATAGATATTGCCGAGCCCGGCCACGACCCGCTGGTCCAGGAGCGCGGCCTTGACCGGGCTGCGTTTGCCTTTGAAGGCCGCCGTCAGCGCCGCGCCGTTGAAGGCGTTGCCCAAGGGCTCGGGGCCGAGGCCCGCCAGCAGGGGATGCGCGTCGAGCTCGGCCGTCGGCCAGAGGTCCATGATGCCGAAGCGCCTTGCGTCGTTATAGGTGATCACGTCGCCCCGGTCGGTGGTCACGATGACATGATCGTGCTTGCCGGGCGCGGACGTATCGCGGTGGAAGTCGCCAACGGTGGCGCCCGAGATCAGGATCCGTCCCGACATCCCCAGATGCACGATCCAGGTTTCCCCGTCGTCGAGCCCGATCAGCAGATATTTCGACCGCCGCCCCAGCCCCGTGACCCGCCGCCCGGTCAGCCGCTCGGCGAACCGCTCCGGCAGGGGCCAGCGGAGGTCCAGCCTGCGTTGATCCACATGGGCCAGAATTCGGCCTACAAGGACCGGTTCGAGGCCGCGTCGGACCGTTTCAACTTCGGGGAGTTCGGGCACCCAGTCGCTCCAAACCACACTTTCCACTTGGCTAAATCACGATACGTGAAACAGTGCAAATGTCCCTCCGGGGCGTCAGCCCCGGATCGCGCCCGACCCGCCCCCAGGGCGGGCGCGAACGCGCCCACCCTCGGTTCGGGCGCGATCCTATATGCATTGGGGCCAGGTCGACTAAATCGTAGAAATTATCTGATCCGCCGCAATCCACCGCATAGCATGTTCCGGTGACCCGCGCTATTTAGACGGGCCATGTCCGACGAGACCCGATCCCGCGAGACCCATTTCGGGTACCGCTCTGTGCCCGAGGCCGAGAA
>JAOTXT010000024.1 GCA_029862205.1 Paracoccaceae bacterium | reverse complement strand
CCCCCGTCGGCGAGGATCGCGATCTTGCCACCGACCGCCTGGCGGACCGCTGGTAGAACCTCGACGGCGGTCGGCGCCGCATCGAGTTGACGCCCGCCATGGTTCGAGACCACGATCCCGTCGGCGCCCGCATCCAGCGCAGCGCGCGCGTCCTCCATCGCCAGGACCCCCTTTACGACCAGCTTGCCGGGCCACATCTCGCGCAGGCGCTTCAGGCGGCCCGTGCTCAGATGGCCGCCGCCGAGCTGACCGAGGAATTGAAGCACGATGAGCCCGCTCTCGCCCTCGCCCGCGTAGCGGGTAACGTTTACGAATTCAGGGAGCCCTGCGCGCAGCGTCGCCATTGCCCAAGCGGGGCGCCGCACCACTTCGAGGTAGGTCCGCCAATCCCGCGCCGGCGGCACCGAAAGGCCGCTCGCCAGGTCGCGGGCACGGCGCGTCGGACCTGGGATGTCGACTGTGACCAACAGCACCTCCCCGCCGACCGCGCGGAACCGGTTCAGGAGGTCGCGGTCGATTTCCTCGTCGCGCGTCGGATAGAGCTGGAACCAGAGCGCTTTGCCCGCGATCACCGCCATCTCCTCGATCGAGTTCGTGGCGTAGGTGGAAAGCCCGACCGGCAGGTTGTGTGCCCGCGCGCCTCGAGCGATGTGGAGCGGCGCGTTTGGCCACATTAGCCCCGAGAGCCCGATCGGTCCCGGCCCGAAGGGTGCGGCGTGGCTCTGGCCCAGGATCTTCGTGGTTATGGAGGGGGCGGCCCAGTCCGTGAGATAGCGCGGCACGAGACGCACCGAACGCAGGTCCGAGAGATTGCGCGCGAGCCCGTCCTCGGCACCGATTCCGCCCGACATGTAGTCGTAACCGAAATTTGGAATGCGCCGGCGCGCCGCCGCATCCATCGCGGCGATCGAGGGGAAGCGCTGGTCGACGGTACGTGGCCGGAACAGATCGCTCAGTAGGCTCATTTAGCGGCCCAGACCAGAACAATCGGGGCCATTGGCGCCTGCATCGTTATGCTGGCTTCGGAGCCCGCAGGGATGAGGCGCTTGCCTATGCCGAAATCCGCCACTCAAGATCCCCCATCTTTACGCCCTTCCCGATCCTGCGACCGGCGCCTGCGACGATCAAGCGAGATTTCTCAATCCGGCCCCTGAGTGCTGTGCATCCCGCTTGGTGTCTGCCCAAGTGCGCCGGATTGCGTACGTTCAGATGCGCAGCGCTGAACTCACGCAATGTGCCAAAGGGCGGCATTGAGACATTCGATTTCCGGACGCTCAGCTGGCACGTAATCCGTCTTGTATCTTACGTGGAAGTGGACGCGAAACTTCACGCGAATAGCGCGCGTCGCCAAAGTCCACGTCCGGCGACCCCATGAACCGCCGAAGGTGAGAGGGCGCAGTCAGAAATTCTTTTTGAGCCTCGATTGGGCAATGATATTCACAGCGGCGTACTTCATCGGATGACATTCGAAGAGCGATCGCCAACAGCTCTCCGGGAAGCACAACTCGCGGTCACAGTGCCCGTTGCTTCCCGAACGCCCCGAGCGTCCAAGGCCGAACACCTGGCGGCGTGGCGCGTAAAAAAACAAGTTCCTGTTTCCACGGTTCGAAAAAGATATCCAATAATCCAGGCCATATGCGGTTTGTTGATTTGACCGCTCGATCTTCTGGGGCAATTGTTGCAGTCCAGCGCAGGGGGAATGTGGGCCGTTATGAGTCGCAGCTGATCTACCGCCACTCATTCTCGACACACTCGCGCCAACGCGCGTGGTTCCCAGCACTAGAAAAACGGATTCATAGAGTCTGTAGACGACCCCTCGACCAAGTGTGGCCGGGGCGTGCACCAAGGGAGGAAGCACATGACGAAGACTGCGAAAGAAAACTCGGCCTCGCGCCGCAAATTCCTTAAGGGTGGATTGGCGGCGGGTGCCGCTGCCGCGACCCTTGCCGCACCGCAGGTCTCGCGCGCTCAGACGGTGAACCTGAAGATGCAAGCGGCCTGGGGCGGCGGCATTTTCCTGGAGAACGCAAAGTCCTATGTGGATCGCGTTAATGCGATGGCGGGCAACGCGCTGAAAATCGATCTCCTGTCGGTTGGTGCGGTGGTCAAGACCAGCCAGATGCAGGACGCGGTTCACCGGGGCGTTTTGGACGCGGCCCACTACGTACCGGCCTACTGGTATTCCAAATCGAAGGCGGCGTCGCTGTTCGGCACCGGCCCATGCTTCGGCTGGTCCTCGCAGGAAGTTCTGGGCTGGGTCCATTACGGCGGCGGTCAGGAGTTGTTTGACGAGCTGATGGCCTCGCTGGGCTTGAACGTGGTCTCGTTCTTCAACAGCCCGATGCCGGCTCAGCCGCTGGGCTGGTTCAAGGAAGAGATCAAGGATGCGTCCCAGATGAACGGCCTGAAATACCGGACCGTCGGTCTTGCCGCCGACGTCATGCTGGAAATGGGCATGTCTGTGGTGCAACTTCCCGGCGGCGAAATCCAGCCGGCGATGAAATCGGGCCTGATCGATGCGGCCGAGTTCAACAACCCAACCTCGGACCGTGACTTCGGCATGCAGGACGTCGCCAAGAACTACATGCTGGCCTCGTTCCATCAGAGCCAGGAGTTCTTCGAGGTCACGTTCAACAAGAAGACGTACGAATCCCTGCCGGCCGAGCTTCAGGCGATCCTGAAATTCGCCTCCGAGGCGGAGAACGCGAACTTCTACTGGCACAACACCAAGCGTTACGCCGACGACCTTGTCAGGTTGCAGGAGGAGTCCGGCGTTCAGGTCCACCGGACCCCGGATTCGGTCATGTCCGACCAGCTCAAGGCGTGGGATGTGGTGGTCGACCGGATCTCGGCGGAAGATGCGTTCTTCGCCAAGGTCATTGCCTCGCAGAAGGCTTATGCGAAGTCGGTGATGAACTATCTGAACCTGAACCAGCCCGACTACAAGCTGGCTTACAAGCACTACTTCGGCTAAGCGCGGGCGAAGTTGACGCAAAGCCTCCGGGGGCCGTTTCGGCCCCCGGTTCTGACGCGGCGCCGATCTGCATCCAGAGACGGAGACAGCAGTGACACGGTTCATCTACTCGATCGAAGGGCTGAGCGTATGGGTGGGGCGCGCCTTCGGCTGGTGCATCCTAATCCTGACTTTCTCGGTCTCCTACGAGGTGTTTGTGCGTTACCTGCTGAACGCCCCGACGGTCTGGGTCTTCGACATGATGGTCCAGATGTATGGTGCCCTGTTCCTAATGGCAGGACCCTACGCCTTGGCCCAGGATGCCCATGTGCGCGGCGACGTGCTCTACCGGCTGTTCTCGGTACGCTGGCAGGCGCGGTTGGATTTTTTCCTCTATCTGTTGTTCTTCTTCCCCGGCATGATGGCTCTTTTCTGGTACGGCGCCGAGATCGCGTCGGATAGTTGGCGCTACAAAGAGGTGAGCTGGAACAGCCCCGCGCGCATCCAGATCTATTTTTTTAAGACGCTGATCCCGGTCGCCGGATTCCTGCTGATGCTGCAGGGCCTGGCCGAGTTGGCCCGCTGCTGGCGGGCGATGAAGACCGGTGTCTGGATGAAACGTCTCGACGACGTGCGAGAGACAGAAGACTTGCTGATCCACGAGCCCGAGGAATCGGAATCCTGAAACTCCGGGTCCCGAGATAGCGGCATCGCACCGGGTCCAAGAAAGAGACGCTTATGACCAACCCCGAAGTCGCGATCCTGATGCTGTGCCTGTTCATCTTCCTGGTACTGCTGGGGTTCCCAATCGCGTTCACGCTTGTGGCGATGGGGGTCGGCTTCGGCTACTACGCCTACTATCAGGGCGGGATCGAGACGGTCGCGGACGTCTTCGACAACAATATCTTCTACCTATTGAACCAGAACACATACTCGGTGATGGAAAACGACACCCTGGTTGCGGTGCCGCTGTTCCTGTTCATGGGCTATGTGGTCGAGCGCGCGAACATCGTTGAGCGGCTGTTCTATTCTTTGCAGATGGCGGCGAGGAACCTGCCTGGCTCGATGGCGATCGCAGCGCTGATCACATGTACGGTGTTCTCGACCGCGTCGGGGATCGTTGGCGCGGTGGTCACCTTGATGGGCCTGCTTGCATTTCCAGCCATGGCCAGAGCGTCGTACCATAAGGGCTTCGCCTCGGGCGTGATCTGTGCCGGCGGCACGCTCGGCATTCTGATCCCCCCCTCGATCATGCTGATCGTCTATGCGGCTATCGCGGAACTGTCGCCGCTCAGACTTTACGCAGCGGCGGTTTTCCCAGGGCTGATGCTGGCCGGGTTCTACATTCTCTACGTGATCTTCCGGGTCTTCCTGAACCCGCAGATCGCCCCGAAGCCGCGCCAGGAGGATGTTCCCCCTGCGGCGAAAATCTACATGGATCTGCTGGTCTCGTTCGTGCCGCTGACCGTGCTGATCATGTTGGTGCTCGGCTCCATCCTGGGCGGCCTGGCGACACCTGCCGAGGCCGCCGCGATGGGGGCGCTGGGCGGGTTGGTGCTGGCGGCTATGTATCGTTCGCTGACCTGGGAGATGTTGAAGCAGAGTGTCTTCCTGACCGCGAAGGCGACCGCGATGGTGTGCTGGCTTTTCGTCGGTTCCTGGACCTTCGCGTCGGTCTTTTCCTACTTGGGCGGGCATGACGTGATCGAGCAATGGTTCGTCGGCATGAACCTCAGCACTTGGCAGTTCCTGATCCTGGCGCAGTTGATCATTTTCCTGCTCGGCTGGCCGCTGGAATGGTCCGAGATTCTGATCATCTTCGTGCCGATCTTCCTGCCGATGCTCGATACCTTCGGCGTCAATCCCTACTTCTTCGCGATGCTCGTCGCGCTAAATCTGCAAACTTCGTTCCTGACCCCGCCCATGGCGATGTCTGCCTACTACCTGAAAGGGGTCTTGCGAAACCAGATCGAGTTGGTCGAAATTTTCAAGAGCATCCTTCCCTATCTGGCGATCGTGATCTTCTCGATGGTGCTGATGTATCAGTTTCCGGAGATCGCATTGTGGCTGCCGGATTACCTGTTCGGCGAGTATTCTCAGTGAAGGACCTGGCTTTGCAGACGCCTCTGACTGCGATCGACGCGGCGCGTCGCATTCGCGACGGCCAACTGAGTTCGGTCGATCTGGTCGGTGACTGCCTGGCGCGCATCGAGGCGACCGATGCCCAGATCGGCGCCTGGGTCCATCTGGATCGGGATCACGCATTGGCGCAAGCGCAAGAATTGGACGCAATACGCCGTGCCGGGCGGCCTCTCGGTGCGCTCCACGGCGTGCCGGTCGGGCTGAAGGACATCATCGACACGATTGACTACCCAGCCGAGCGCGGATCGCCCGCATTTGCCGGTCGCAGGCCAGACGCGGATTCCGCCGTTGCCGAACGTCTGCGCGAGGCCGGGGCGGTGATCCTGGGCAAGACGGTGACGACGGAGCTGGCGTTCCTGCACCCGAGCGAGACCCGCAACCCGCACGACCTGTCGCGCACGCCGGGTGGTTCGTCCAGCGGCTCGGCGGCGGCGGTCGCGGCGGGGCATGTGCCCCTAGCGATCGGCACCCAGACCAATGGTTCGGTGATCCGCCCGGCCGCATTTTGCGGAATCTTCGGGTTCAAGCCGACGCGGGGGGTGATCTCACGCAGGGGCATCCTCCAGACATCCGAGACGCTTGATCAGGCTGGCGTTTTTGCGCGGACGCTGGAAGACGCCGCTTTCTTGAGCGACACGATCGCGGGCTACGATCCCAGGGACGGCTCGAGCTATCCTCGCCCCCGTCCCAAGATGTTTGAAGGCGCCCGCGCCGATGTTCCGGTCGAACCGGTTTTCGCCTGGTTCGATCTTCCCTTCAACGACCGGCTGGATCCGGACGCGCGCGCCGGGCTGGAGGAGGTTCTGGACGCGCTCGGCGGCCGGGTCGAGCGGCTGCCGGTCTCGGACAACCTGTCGGCGCTCGTCGAGGTGCAGCGGATCATCCATGAATATGAAATATGCCAGCATTTGTCCGAGACCTTCGACACCCATTGGGAGCAGATCAGCCCGACGCTGAAGCCGGTTGTCGAGCGCGGCCGCAAGATCGGCGCGGACCAGCATCGCGAAGCGTTGGAGGTCATGACCTCGGCGATCGCCTATTTCGACGGCTTCTTCAAGGATTTCGATGCGGTGATCACACCCGCCTGCGCAGGTGAAGCGCCCGCCTTCGAGTCTGGCACAGGCGATCCGGTTTTCTGCACGATCTGGACATTGTTGGGCTTGCCGGCGCTGACCCTGCCGTTGTTGTCGGGCGAGCACGGATTGCCGGTGGGCGTTCAGTTGGTTGGTGCCGCCGAAGAAGATGATCGCCTAATGCGCACCGCGCACTGGCTGATCAATGAATTGGATGCTAGCGATGCCTAAAGAATGGGGGATGCGACCGTGCTGACAGGAGCAACCAAGATCGTCGTCGGACTTATCGCAACCGTATCGATGATCACTTTCATCTTGGGGTTGGCGCATAGTATCTCGACCGGATTCGCGGGTTTCTGGGGCGGGCTGCCGTTCTGGGTCATCTCGGTCTCTGTCCTGGCGATGCTGGTCTATAATTTCTACGAAGAGTGCCTCAGGAAGAAGTGAGCGCGTGTCCGCGAAGCCCCGTCTGCTGGTCACCCGTCGCCTGACCGAGGCGGTGCAGGCACGGGCGGCACGGGATTATGACGCCACATTCAACGAGGCCGACCGGGTTTTCTCACCGACCGAGTTGATCGAGCGCTGCCAAGAGGTCGATGCGGTCCTGCCCTGTCACTCCGAGATCTTCGACGCGTCGGTTATCGGTGCCTTACCCGAGCGGCTCAAGATAATCGCCAATCATTCGGTCGGGGTCGATCATGTGGATTTGGCTGCCGCCAGCGCCCGCGGGATCGTTGTCACCAACACTCCGGACGTTCTTTCTGACGCCACGGCGGAGATTGCGATCTTGTGCATGCTGGGCGCCGCCCGGCGCGCCTCGGAGGGTGACCGGATGGTGCGCGAGGGCCGCTGGGCTCACTGGTCCCCGTCGTTCATGGTTGGGCGTCAAATCACTGGAAGACGCTTCGGTGTTGTCGGCCTGGGGCGCGTTGGTCGGGTTACCGCTTTGCGCGCGCGCGGATTTGGCATGGAAGTCCACTACCACAATCGCCGCCGCCTTTCGCCGGAGCAAGAGATGGGCGCGGTGTTTCACGAGACGCTCGAGGATTTGCTCGGGGTTTCGGACGTTCTGTCGCTCCATTGTCCGGCAACGCCCGCGACAACCGGGATGATAGATGCGGCCGCGCTGGCGCGGCTCCCCGAGGGCGCAATTCTGGTCAACACGGCACGCGGCAACCTGGTCGACGAGGTTGCGCTGGCAGATGCTTTGCGCTCCGGCCACCTATTCGCTGCGGGACTCGACGTCTATCGCGACGAGCCTGGCGGGAACCCGGCGCTCTTCGAACTCGAAAATGTATTCCTCCTGCCGCATATCGGATCGGCTACCGGCGAAACCCGGGACGCGATGGGAAACCGCGCGCTCCACAATCTGGATGCCTTTTTCGCGGGGCGCGCGCCAGCGGATCGCGTGAGCTGACGCGCGCCGAGTATCCAATTTGGCGATCTAGAGAATTCTTTCATTCATCCCGACTCCGCGATTTCCGCTTTGGATCATGAATTGCGCTTCCGGACCGCTCGGCAGTAGGTCTGGAAGGCATTGCTAAACCGGCCTCCGGACCTGAACGTCGGCAATGCGCCGGCTTGCGTTCCTTTAGTCAAGAATCGAGTTGCGCACGTTGCGGCTTAGTCAAAGCTCTGGTGAGCATCTCGTTACTCGTGGTGCAGGCTTCCGGTGTCGAGTGCTCACCTGATCGCAGGCAGACAGGCGCAGCGCCGAATACTTGGCTCGCTGGTGATATAATGGTGACACGGAAAGCCACGGATTCGGCAGATTCTCACGAAGCCATTGTTTTTATTGGTGCCGGTCGAGGGACTCGAACCCCCGACATCCTGATTACAAATCAGGCGCTCTACCAGCTGAGCTAGACCGGCCCTTTGGCGTTGGGTGGCAGTGATACCGGCGCCTTGGCGGCGCGACAAGCCCGCCCATTGCCTCGGATCGCCCAAAAGTCCAATATATGCGCAAGGAACAAAATGACGTGGCGCGCCGGGTTGGGCAGCGCCCGTCGAAAGTACCCCGGGCGAAAGGGATAGGAACGATGAACACCGGATGGGCGCGCTGCGCCGGAACATGCCTGATTCTGGCAGCGGTGGGCGGATTGTCGGCCTGCGAACGGGTCGGAAACCCGCTCGAGGCGCTGGGCGCGAAGATCCCGCCGCCGGACGAATTTCAGGTGATTGCCTCGAAACCGTTGCAGATGCCGCCGAGCGCGGCCCTGCCGGAACCGACCCCGGGCGCGAAATCGCCCCTGGCGCCCGATCCGCACCGCGAGGCGCGCGTCGCGCTTCTGGGCACCGAGGGCACGGTCGCGGGGACCACTCCCAGCGCCGGCGAGCAGGTTTTGCTGACCTCGGCCAATGCCGCCGCCTCGTCGAGCGACATCCGGGTTCAACTGGAACAGGATGAGCGCCGCGCGCGGGCCGGCGAGAAGTATGAGCCGCCGACCCTCGTCGAGCTTCTGGGCTCGAAGGACTCGGCCAAGGTCAACGACAAGGACGCGCTCGACCCCCAGGTCGAAGCCGAGCGCTTGCAGCGGGAAGGCAACGCGACGCCGGTCGACCCGAACGCCGAATTCGTCGAAGAACAGCCGTCGGTGCAAACCGAAATTTCGGAATACCCGCCGGGCCGGCCGCAGACGCCGTTCTCGAAGGATACGACGATCATCAATAATTGATGCGAAAGGCCGCGGCCGAACGCAGGGCCGGGCTTGGCGACAAGCCCTATGATCCTAAATATCAGTCCAATCCGGAATTGACCGTGCCGACGAGGTAACGCCCATGATCCATCCGACGCGGCCGATCGCCTTTCTCGTGGCGCTTGGCCTCCTGCTTGCTCAACCTCTGGCCCGGGCCGAGCCCAAGGTGACCGACTTCCAGCTCGATAATGGCATGGACGTGGTGGTGATCGAGGATCACCGCGCGCCGGTCGTCACCCATATGGTCTGGTACCGGATCGGATCGGCCGACGAGCCCTGGGGCCGGTCCGGCATCGCCCATTTCTTCGAGCACCTGATGTTCAAGGCGACGAAGAACATGCCGGACGGCGCGTTCTCGAAGACCGTCGCTTCCAATGGAGGCTCGGACAACGCCTTCACCTCCTATGACTATACTGGCTACTTCCAGCGCATTGCCGCGGACCGGCTGGACCTGGTCATGGGGATGGAGGCGGACCGGATGAAGAACCTGGTCCTGTCCGATCAGGTTGTCGCGACCGAGCGCGGCGTGATCCTGGAGGAGCGCAGCCAGCGCACCGATAACAGCCCGCAGGGCCTGTTCGGCGAGCAGATGAACGCATCTCTTTACATGAACCATCCCTATGGGGTGCCGGTGATCGGCTGGCGCCATGAGATCGAGCAGTTGAACGTCAACGACGCGGTGACCTTCTACGAGCGGTTCTATGCGCCCGACAACGCAATCCTGGTGGTGGCGGGCGATGTGACCCCGGACGAGGTGCGCGCCCTCGCCGAGAAGCATTACGGCTCTATCCCGCCCTCGGGCCGCCCGCCCGAGGTCCGGCCGAAGGAGCCGCCGCAACTGGCCCCGCGCCAGATCGAGATGGAGGATGCGCGGGTGCGCCAGCCATTCATGCGGCGCGCCTACCTGGTGCCGACATACGATCCGGCGGACCCGAAGGAATCGGCGGCGCTCAGCATCCTGGCCGACATCCTGGGCGACGGTCTGTCGTCGCGCTTTGCCCGGGCGCTGCAGCTTGACCAGAAGATTGCTATCGACACCGGGGCCTATTATTCGCCGTCACGGCGCGATGCGACCGATTTCAGCATCTACGGCGTGCCCGCTCAGGGGGTGAGCCTGGATCAGATCGAGGACGCGCTCGACGCGGTTCTGACCGACTTCATCGCCACGGGTCCGACCGAGGAGGAAGTGGCGCGGATCAAGCGGTTGAGCAACGCGGCGCGCATCTTCGCCCAGGACGACCAGTCGAGCTTGGCCCGGCTTTACGGCGCGGCGCTGAGCGTCGGGCGCACGGTCGCCGAGGTGCAGGCCTGGCCGGATGTGCTCGACTCGGTCACGGTCGAGGATGTGCGCGCGGCAGCCGAGAAACATCTCGTGCTCGCGCGCTCGGTGACCGGGCGCCTCAGCCAAGCGGAGATGGAGTGATGTGGATGATCGTTATGTTCCGGGCGCGCCTGGCGGCCGGGCTCGCGGTGCTGGCGGTGCTGATCGCCCTTCCCGCCCAGGCTGTCGAGATCCAGGACCTGACCAGCCCCGGCGGCACCGGGTTCTGGCTGGTCGAGGAGCCGTCGATCCCGATCGTCGCGCTCGAGATCAGCTTTGCCGGGGGTGCCCGGCACGACCCGGAAGACCGGCCTGGCCTCGCCAACCTGATGCGGGCTCTGTTGGACGAGGGCGCGGGCGACATGGATGCGCTGGCCTTCGCCGAGGCGCGCGACGCGCTGTCGGCCCGGTTCGGCTTCTCGGCGGGGCGCGACGCGATGGACGCAAGCGCCCGGATGCTGGTCGAGACGCTGGAGCCGAGCGTCGAGTTGCTGGCCACCGCTCTGGCGAAGCCGCGCTTCGATCCGGAGCCTCTCGAACGGGTGCGGGGCCAATTGCTGGCCTCGATCGCCCAGTCGGCCACCGAACCTGACTCGGTCGCCGGCGAGGCCTGGAGCGCGGGCACCTTCCCCGAGCACCCTTATGGCCTGCCGAGCGACGGCACCGCCGAGAGCGTGCAGGCGATCACCCGCGATGATCTGGCCGCGGCCCATGGCATGCTGCTGACCCGGGTGAATGCCAGGATCGCCATTGTCGGCGCGATCGATGCCGAAAAGGCGGGCTGGGTGGTCGACACCGTGCTGGCCGGGTTGCCGGAAGGGAAGCCGTTCGCGGCGACCGAGACGAATATCGCGCCGCCGCCGGGCCTGACGGTGATCGAAATGGATGTGCCGCAATCGGCGGCGATCTTCGGCCAGAAGGGCCTCTACCGCGACGACCCGGATTTCATTCCCGCCTACGTGATGAATTATGTCCTGGGTGGCGGCGGGTTCACCTCGCGGCTGATGACCGAGGTGCGCGAGAAGCGCGGGCTGGCCTATGGGGTCTATTCCTATCTCTCGGTGCGCGACGAGGCGGCGCTCTACCTCGGCAGTGTTCGCACGGCGAACGAGCGGATGGCCGAGAGCCTGGACGTGATCCGTGGGGAATGGGCCCGGATGGCGGACGAAGGGGTCTCCGAAGACGAACTGGAGCGCGCCAAGAAATACCTGACCGGCGCCTTTCCGCTCAGCCTCGACTCCAATGCCAAGATCGCCCGTTACCTGGTCTTCATGCAGGAAGAGGCGCTTGGGATCGACTATCTCGACCGGCGCAACGGCCTGATCGAGGCGGTGACCGTCGAGGATATCAAACGGGTCGCGGCGCGGCTTTTGGACCCGGACGCCCTCTCGATCGTGGTGGTCGGCAAACCCGAGGGGTTGTGAGCAAGGGGCGGACATGATTGTCCGCCCAGATCGTGAAACGAGCCCTCAATCACATCTCTTCCAGAATCAGCCTGACACATGCTAGGTCTGGTAGGATGAACGACTACACCCCCCATATGATGGGCGCGCCGGTGCGAATCCGGCGGCTCTCGGAGGCGGCGGCGAACCGGATCGCCGCCGGCGAGGTGGTCGAGCGCCCGGCTTCCGCCGTCAAGGAATTGGTCGAGAATGCGATCGACGCGGGGGCAAGCCGGATCGAGATCGCCGTCGCCGATGGGGGCAAGACCCTGATCCGGGTCACCGATGACGGGATCGGTATTCCGGCCGAGGATTTGGCGCTGGCGCTCGAGCGCCACGCGACCTCGAAGATCGATGGCTCGGACCTGGTCAACATCACCTCCTATGGTTTTCGCGGCGAGGCGCTGCCCTCGATGGGGGCAGTGGGACGGCTGACGCTGATCTCGCGTGCGGCAGGCGCCGGCGATGCCTGGGAGATCGAGGCGCGCATGGGCGAGATCGGGACGCCACGCCCCGCCGCCCGAGGCCAGGGCACCACGGTCGAGCTCCGCGATCTTTTCTGTGCCACCCCCGCTCGGCTCAAGTTCCTGCGTACCGACCGGGCCGAGACCGGGGCGATCACCGAGGTGATCAAGCGCCTTGCCATGGCCGAGCCCGGCATCACTCTTACCTTAAGTGATGTGAGCGGCGGCAAGGTGCGGGTTCTGTTCCGGGCCGCCGCCGAGACCGGCGACCTTTTCGACGCGCGTCTCGCGCGGATCGACCGAATTGTCGGGCGCGATTTCGCGGCCAACGCGCTGCCGGTCGAGGCCGAGCGCGAGGGGCTGCGGCTGAGCGGCTTCGCCGGTCTGCCGACCTATGCGCGCGGGGCCGCGGTGGCGCAGTTCCTGTTCGTCAACGGCCGCCCAGTGCGCGACAAGCTGCTGCTGGGCGCCGTGCGCGGGGCCTATGCGGATTTCCTGTCGCGCGACCGCCATCCGGTCGTGGCGCTGTTCCTGGATTGCCCGCCCGAGCGGGTCGATGTGAACGTGCATCCCGCCAAGGCCGAAGTGCGGTTCCGCGAGCCTGGCCTGGTGCGCGGGTTGGTGGTCTCGGCGCTACGGCACGCTTTGGCCGAAGCCGGCCACCGGGCCGCGACGACGGTGTCCGACCATGCGCTCGGCGCCTTCCAGCCCGAAGGCCAGGGGGCGCCCCAATCGGCGGGTTGGCGCGGTGCCGTCCGATATCCAAGCCCGGCGGAACTCGCGGCTGGGCAGGCCGCACAGGCGCCGATCGGCTTTGCCGAAGCCCCCTGGTCCGGCCGGATCGAGCCGGAGCCAGAGCCTGATGCGGCGCACCTGCCGCTAGGCGTCGCCCGGGCACAAGTCCACGAGAACTACGTCATCGCCCAGACCCGGGACGGGATCGTCATCATCGATCAGCACGCGGCGCATGAACGCCTGGTCTATGAACGCCTCAAGCATCAAGTGGCCGAGAACGGGGTCAAGCGTCAGGGGCTGCTGATCCCAGAGATCGTGGAACTGGGCGAGGACGCGGTTGCACGGGTACTGGAGCGCGCCCAAGAACTCGCGGAACTAGGCTTGGTCATCGAGCCATTCGGCGGCGGCGCGGTCGCGGTGCGCGAGGTGCCGGCAGTGCTGGGCCAGGCGGACCCGGCCGTGCTGGTGCGCGATGTGGCGGATGAACTGACCGATCTGGGCGCAAGCGACAGCCTGAAGTCCCGGATCGAGGCGATCCTCTCGCGCATGGCCTGCCATGGCTCGGTGCGCTCGGGCAGGCGGCTCTCGGGTGACGAGATGAACGCGCTTCTGCGCGAGATGGAGGCGACGCCGCATTCCGGCCAGTGCAATCACGGCCGGCCGACCTATGTCAGCCTGACGCTCGCCCAGATCGAGAAACTCTTCGGACGGCGCTGATGCAGGACCTCGTCAACAGGATCGACTGGCAAGACCCGCTGACTTACGGCGCGATCGGCGGCGCGGTTTTCCTGATCCTGCTCCTGATGCTGATCGTGCTGGCGCTGCGCGCATCGCAGCGCGCGGGCCGCGCGGCCGAGCCGCTGGCTCATCAGGTCAACGCCCTCAGCCAGGGCCAGCAGCAATTGGTCGGCGGGCTGGAGATGGTCGCCAAGGCTCAGGTCGAAGCGCAGACCAACCTGCTGAAGACCGTCGAGCAGCGCCTCGAACAGGTCTCGGCCCGGATGGGTGAGAGCCTGAGCACCTCGGCCACGCGCACGGCGCATTCGCTGGGCGAGCTGCAGCAGCGGCTGGCGGCGATCGACAAGGCGCAGACCAATATCGAGAAGCTGTCGGGCGACGTGCTGAGCCTGCAGGACATCCTGTCGAACAAGCAGGCCCGGGGCGCCTTCGGCGAGATCCAGCTGAACGACATCGTGACCAAGGCGCTGCCGCCGGATGCGTATTCGTTCCAGACCACGCTCTCGAATGGCAAGCGGGCCGATTGCCTGATCCGTTTGCCGAACCCGCCGGGTGCCATCGTGATCGACGCTAAGTTCCCGCTGGAGCCCTACGAGGCCTTGAGGCGGGCAGAGACCGAGGCCGACAAGCGCGAGGCGGCGCGGCTGTTCCGGAACGCGGTGCAGTATCACGTCAAGGCGATTGCCGAGCGTTATATCGTCGAGGGCGAGACTGCGGATTCGGCCTTGATGTTCCTGCCGTCGGAGGCGGTCTATGCGGAACTGCACGCCAATTTCCCGCAAGTGGTGCACGAGAGCTTCGCCCACCGGGTCTGGATCGTCTCGCCCACAACCATGATGGCGACGCTGAACACCATGCGGGCAATCCTGAAGGATGCGCGGATGCGCGAACAGGCGGGCGCGATCCGCCGCGAGCTGAACCTGCTGACCACCGATATCGCGCGGCTGCTCGACCGGGTGGACAATCTGGACCGCCATTTCGACCAGGCCCACGAGGACATCCGCAAGATCAAGATCTCGGCCGAGAAGGCGGGCAACCGGGCCGAGCGGCTTGAGGTCTTCGAGTTCGAGGAGGGGACGGTGGCAGAGGCAATCACCGGTCCAGAAACGGTCCCGGAGCGCGCTTCCTAACGTTTGTTTCCGGGAGGCACGTTGACATTTGCCCTTTCCAATTACGCATTTCGTGTAAGTGGGCTGGAGTTTTTCGGTCGGCGATGGGCCGCTGGGGTTTCTCGGCGGCCCGTAGCTTTTCTGGGCCTATTTCGACGTGCGAAGATAATGAATCAAGAATACTACCCACCCCGCCCGGCGGGCACCGCCGGGCAGCGCCCGACCGCCCCCCCAAGATACGATTTTGGGGCGCGGGCGCTTCGCTTCCGCCCGCGGTCGGTCGCTGCCCTCCATCCGTTCAAGCGGAGGTCCAAGCCGATCAGGCTTCGCGCAATAAAGCGCAAACGCCCCTACATCAATTCCCGAACATCGGTCAGCCGGCCGGTCAGCGCCGCGGCGGCGGCCATGGCGGGGCTGACAAGATGGGTGCGTCCGCCCTTGCCCTGGCGGCCCTCGAAGTTGCGGTTCGAGGTCGAGGCACAGCGCTCGCCCGGCGCCAGCTGGTCCGGATTCATGCCGAGACACATTGAGCAGCCCGCCAGGCGCCAATCGAAGCCCGCGGCCTTGAGGATATCGGCGATGCCCTCCTCCTCCGCCTGGGCGCGCACCAGGCCCGAGCCCGGCACGATCATGGCCCGAAGCCCCTCCTTGACCCGTTTGCCCTCGACGACCTTGGCCACCTCGCGCAGGTCTTCGATCCGGCCGTTGGTGCACGATCCAATGAAGACGGTGTCCACTTCGATCTGGCTCAGGGGCGTGCCTGGGGTTAGCCCCATATAGTCGAGCGAGCGCTTGGCCGCCGCCTGTTTGCCCGCATCGGCGAAATCGCCAGGGCTTGGAACCGTTGCCGTGATCGGCAGCACGTCCTCGGGGCTGGTGCCCCAGGTTACGACCGGGGTGATATCCTCGGCGCGAAGCGTCACGATCTTGTCGAAATGGGCGCCCTCGTCGGTGAAGAGTGTCTTCCAATAGGCGATCGCCATCTCCCACTGGGCGCCCTTCGGTGCCTTGGGGCGGCCCTTCAGATAATCGAAGGTCTTCTCGTCGGGCGCCACCAGACCGGCCCGCGCCCCGCCCTCGATCGCCATGTTGCAGACGGTCATCCGGCCCTCCATCGAGAGCGCGCGGATTGCGTCGCCGCAATATTCGATCACATGGCCGGTGCCCCCGGCGGTGCCGGTCTCGCCGATGATCGACAACGTGATGTCCTTGGCGGTCACGCCCGCGGGCAGGGTGCCCGTGACCTCGACCTTCATGTTCTTCGATTTCTTCTGGATCAGGGTCTGGGTCGCCAGCACATGCTCGACCTCGGAGGTGCCGATGCCGTGCGCCAAGGCCCCGAAGGCGCCATGGGTCGCGGTGTGGCTGTCGCCGCAGACGATGGTCATGCCGGGCTGGGTCAGCCCTTGCTCCGGCCCGATGATATGCACGATCCCCTGGCGCGGGTCGTCGACGTCGAAAAGCTCGATCCCGAAATCGGCGGCGTTCTTGCGCAGTTCCTCGACCTGGATCCGGCTTTGCTCGTCCTTGATCCCCTCGTTGCGGTCCAGCGTCGTCGCCACATTGTGGTCGGGCACCGCAAGCGTCGAGCCCGGCGCGCGAACCTTGCGGCCCGCCATGCGCAGTCCCTCGAAGGCCTGCGGGCTGGTCACCTCGTGGACCAGGTGGCGGTCGATGTAGAGCAGGCAGGTGCCGTCTTCCGACTGGTCGGCGACATGGGCATCCCAGATCTTGTCGTAGAGGGTTTTGGGGGCGGTCATGGCAGGTCTCCTAGCGGGGCTTCGTTGGGGCAGACTTGGTGTGGCGGGCCGCCCAGCCCGCAAGCACTGAAGCCGCGAGACGCCCATGGAACCGCCAAGGCAGACGGGCCCGGTCGGCTAGGACGATCACGCCTGAATCCTGTAAGGTCATGGGACACCCTGATAGGTCATGGAGGGCAGATTTACTCTGGCGGATCGGCGGCGGCAAGCGTCAGCTCCATCGCGACCGCGTCCTCGCGGTCGCCGTTGGGACGCAGGTAGTAGCCAGGGCGGCGTCCGCATTCCCTGAACCCGGACTGGGTGTAGAGACCAAGCGCGGGGGCGTTTCCCGCACCGACCTGCAGGAACAGGCGTCGGGCGCCATCAGACGCCGCTCTGTTGATGAAACCCCTGACCAGGCCCCGGCCTAGGCCATGGCGCCGCGCGTCCGGCGCCACCGCGAGCGTCAAGAGCTCCGCCTCGCCGGCTGCCACCCGGTAGAGCGCGAAGCAGGCTGGCGCCAGCACGCCGTCCTCGGCCTCGGAATAGGCGAGCAACAGCGAAACGCGGGGCTCGGAGATCAGCGCGAGGATCTCGGGCCCGCTCCAGGCGCGGCCCTGGCCGGCGAAGGCGGCGGCGTGGACCTGAGACAGGGACTTGGCCAATCGAAGATCGGTTTCCGATCTCTCCTCAAGCCTGGTCATTGGATCAATCCAGCATCACTGGAGGGCCGTCGCGCGGTGGGTCGGCATCGGCGCCTCGTAGATAGAGCGGCGCGGGCGGGGCGCCGGGCACGCGGTCCTTCGCCAGCCGTGCGATCACGACCGGGTCGGGCAAGGGGTCATCGCCTGCGCCCTCGCCGATCTGGGGCGCGCAGATCGCTTGGCCCGCAGCGTCGAAATCTTGGCAGTATGCGCTGCCGCCCCGGCCCCGTAGACGGATCGTGGCCGCGCCTTCCGCTTCCACCGCCAATGCCTCGAACCGGGTGATGCCGACCACGGGGATCGCACAGCCGATCGCCAGCCCGCGCGCCGCCGCGACCCCGATCCGCACCCCGGTGAACGAGCCCGGGCCAGTGCAGACCGCGATCCGCGTCAGGTCGCCATAGACCGCGCCCGCCTCGGCGAGCGCGTCCTCAATCATCGGGAACAGGTGCTCGGCATGGCCGCGCTCCATGGCCGCGCGGCGCTGGACGAGAACGCCGCCGCCCAGCAGCGCGACGGCGCATTGCGCCGCGCTGGTGTCGATCGCGAGTATCAAAGCAAATCCATCCGATTGCGCCGGTTCCTAAGCGTCATCGCCCGGCTTGGCCGGGCGGTCTCTCATAGGCATTGGATGAGATGCCCCGGTCAAGCCGTGGCAAAACGGCAATCGCTTCGTCAAACCCCGACCGGACGGACTTCGATGATCTCGGGGATATAGTGGCGCAGAAGGTTCTCGATCCCGTGCTTCAAGGTCAGGGTCGAGGAGGGACACCCCGCGCAAGCCCCCTGCATGTGCAGGTAGACCACCCCCTTCTCGTATCCGTGAAAGGTGATGTCGCCGCCGTCCTGGGCCACCGCTGGGCGGACGCGCGTGTCCAGCAACTCCTTGATCTGGCCGACGATCTCGCCGTCCGGGCCGTCATGCGCGGCGTGCTCGACGGCATGGCTGTCGCCCTTCATGACGGGCGCGCCGGAATTGTAGTGCTCCATGATCGCGCCCAGCAGCGCGGGCTTGATATGGGCCCAATCCACGTCGCCCTTGGTCACAGTGACGAAATCCGTGCCCAGGAAGACCCCAGTCACCCCGTCGACCGCGAACAGCCGCTCGGCGAGCGGCGAGGCCTCCGCGCCCTGGGCGCTGGGGAAATCCGCCGAGCCCGACGGCATGACCGGCTGGCCAGGCAGGAATTTCAGGGTCGCCGGGTTTGGCGTGGCTTCGGTCTGGATGAACATCGGACGTCTCCCGTTTATGGGATCAGAGATGGCCCGTTTGGGTCCCAAAATCAAGAATCATTCTAAAATGCGCGCTCGAATACGCGCCCGAATACGCGCTTGGCGGCTCAGCAAACGGCGTCGATGCGTTCCATCGACATGCCGCCGGGCACGACTGTTACCGGGACCGGCAGGCGGTGGCCCAGCTTGGTGACCAGATGGCTGACCAGCGGGCCCGGGCCCTCCCCCTCGCCGGCGCCCAGCACAAGGACGCCGATATCTGGGTCTTCCTCGATGAATTTCAGCACTTCCTCGGCCCGCTTGCCCTCGCGGATGACGAATTCGGGCATCACACCACTTAGTGCTTTCATCTCGTCGGCCAGTTGCAGCAATCGCGCCTCGGCGGTCTCGCGCGCCTCGGCCTGCATCACCCGGGCGACGCCCATCCAGTGCTGAAAGTCGTCCGGCTCGATCACGTAGAGCATGGTCACGCCGCCGCCCGTATTCTGGGCGCGCCTGACGGCGAAGCGCATGGCGTTCATGCATTCGGGCGTCTCGTCGACGACGATGAGAAACTTGCGCAAACGAGAGCTCCCTGGTTCTTCGGCGCCCGGGATACTCGGGTCCGGGCGTGCGCGGCTTATCTGCCGCGTTCCTCGCCGAGGATGGCACCAGAATGGGATCGGCGCAAGCGGATCGCTATTTCTTGCGGCGGCTGGGTTTGGGCGGCAGGGATTTCAGATAGACTGCGATCGCCAGCAGATCTTCCTCGGGCAATTTGGCCATGTTCTCCTGCACCGGGATCATTGTGCCGCCGAAGCTGTCGAAATTCGGCAGCAGCCCCAGCTTAAGTGCCGTCGTGATTTGCCGGATCGACCAGTCGCCGATACCGTCCTTATGCGATGTAATGTTGGGAACGGAATCCTTGGCTTTGGGTGCTGGGCTGCCTGCGTAGGCCCGGTCCGCGTCGGGCCCGCCGAGGAGATCGCGCGGCGTATGGCATTCGCCGCAATGGCCGGGGCCGGACACCAGATAGGCGCCGCGGTTGATCTGTGCGCTGGCGGTCGGGTCGGGAGCGAAGGGCGCGTAGTCCATGTAGAGCGCCTTCCACAGTCCGAGCCCGCGGCGCAGCCGGAGCGGCAACGGCAGATCATGCGGCGGGGCTTCGCCCGCAACGGCCGGCAGGGTATCCATAAATGCCTTCAGGTCCAGCACGTCCTCGACCGTCATGCTCTGGTAGGAGAGATAGGGGAAGGCCGGGTAGTAATGGCGGCCCTCTGGCGACACGCCGCGCATCATGGCATTCACGAATTCGGCCGCGGTCCAGCCGCCGATCCCGTGGGTGGGATCGGGCGAGATATTGGACGCGTAGAAGATGCCGAACGGGCTTTCGAGGCCAAGGCCGCCAGAAAGCTTGAGCTTGTCGTCACCCTTAGCGCCAGGGGCGGCGTGGCAGGACGCGCAGCCGGAAGCATAGAACACATGCCGGCCTTTGGCCGGGTCGCCGTCGTAATCCGGAAGATCGCCCGCCGCGATGGTGCGCGGCATCGTCAGCAACCAGAAGACAGCGACACCGGCCGCGCCGAGCAGACATGACGCAATCAGAAATCTCCGCACGGCGTCACGTCCCGGGGCTCGGGCTAGTATGCAGAAATCGCCGGAAAGTCAGCGATCCGGCACACAGAGTCCGAAGGGCTTCGAGTCATCCTTGGCCCGGAATGGCTTGTGGCAGCTGCCGCATGCCTTCCCCATTTCACTGACCGCGGCGGCTAACGCCGGCTGACCGTCGCCCGCAACTTCGACAAGGGTGGCGACCTTCGCCTGGAAATCTTTGTACACCTGATCAACCTTGGCCGTATCGTCCCAGATGTCCGCCAATGCACAGGACTTACCGGGATGGTCTGCCTGCGAAGTGCCGGGCAGGAACAGCCCAGAATACGGGTATTGCGACAGGGCCGCTAGATTCGCCGCATGCGCCGAAGCTGCCCCCGCATCATAGGCCATGTCGCCCGACGCCATGCCGAACAGCGGACCGGCCTCCCAGACGACAAGCTTCATCAATCCCTGGCGCGCCTCCATCGCTCTTTCGCCGGCATCCTGAGAATTCGCGGCGTTCGGCATAAGTATAGCCGTTGTGGCCAGCCCTGCGCTAAGCGCCATAACGGACATCATCTTAAACGATTTGTGCATCTGTTTTCCCCTTACTCCCCCCTTGACTTCATGTGGTTTCCGGAACCCGGAAACCTAAACGCTATACGACAATCGCCCGGCTGCAAATCCGGCAGCGGATTGGAAAGCCTGGATCACGAATTTGTGAGCGGCCGAAAAAATTCGCTCCAAGCTTACGGCTGCTCACGGGGCGGCGAAACCAGCGCCCTCTCGGTAGACCAGCAGGCCGCCGGTGCCGATGTCGATGAAGGCGCCGTGCAGCGTCAGATCGCCCGCGGCGACCGCCTCGGCGACGAAGGGGAAGCTCCCGATATTCTCCAGCGAAGTCAGCACCGCCTCCTTTTCCAGGGCCTGGCAGCGGGCATCGGCATCCGAGTGCTTGGTTGCAACCCGCTCGTAGCCAGGGCGCAGAATATCCATCCAGCGCCCGATGAAGCTGGTCTCGGCTTCGAGTTCGGGCGCCAGCCCCGCGCACATGTCGTGGCAGGCCTTGACGCCCCCGCAATTGGAATGGCCGACCACCACCACATGGGCGACCTTCAGGACATTGACCGCGTATTCCACGGCGGCCGAGGTGCCATGATGGCGGTGATCGGGGGTATAGGGCGGGACCAGCCCGGCAACGTTGCGCACAAGGAACAGGTCGCCGGGTTCGGCGCCGAAGATTTCAGCGGTGTTCACCCGGCTGTCGGTGCAGCTGATCATCATGGCGCGCGGGCGTTGGCCTTCCTTGGCGAGCCGGGCGAACCAGGCGCGGTTCTCAGCGAAGCGCAGGTTGTGCCAGGCTTTGTAGCGCTCGATCAGGTAGCCCGGCAGGGGGCCGATCGCAGAAGACTGGGTCATCGCGTCCGCTCGTCGGTCAGGAAGGTCCTGGGCGGCAGGTCTAGGGGATCGCACCGCCACGCACAATCCTACCGTTCCACATACCCGTCATACCGTGTGCCGTTGGGCCCGATCCAAGCGACCCAGACACGGGCCCCCTCCTCCCAAGCGCGCATGTCGTAACAGGTCCAGCTCTCGGACGGCGGCCATTGCGAGCAGTATTTGTCGCCCTCGACCCGCCAGTAACCCCAGCTGTCACGGCCATCGTTGTAGAGGGTCCGGCCGCTTTCATAGAAGCGCTGGCGCGTGTCTTCTCCGATCACCTCCGCGCCGGTCAGGACCTCGGCGATTCCCGGTCCCAAGAGCGGGCGCTCTTCCGAGGCGGCTGCAGGGAGAGCGGCCAGGACGAGGCCGGCGGCAAGGGCTGTCAGGCGCATCGAGGATCTCCTGCGAACAGAGCGGGCGGGCGATTGCGCCCGCCGCGCCGCTTTGATTAAAGCAGAGAAAACCGCCCCAGCCAAAGGAGCTGACGATGGCCCAGATGACTGTGATCGAAATCACCGAGCCCGGTGGCCCCGAAGTTCTGCGCGCGGCGACACGCCCCGTCCCCGAGGCCGGCCCGGGCCAGGTGCTGATCCGCATCGCCTCGGCCGGGGTCAACGGGCCGGACATTATGCAGCGCCAGGGGCGCTATAACCCGCCTCCCGGCGCCTCGGACCTGCCAGGGCTTGAGGTTGCTGGCGAGATCGCCGCAGTGGGTCGGGGCGTGACGCGGTGGCGCGAGGGCGACCAGGTCTGCGCGCTCACCAAGGGCGGCGGCTACGCGGAATATGTGGCGGTCGAGGCCGATCATGCGCTGCCTCTGCCCAAAAGCATCGGCGTGGTCGATGCGGGCGGGCTCTGCGAGACCTATTTCACTGTCTGGAGCAACTTTTTCTTCGGCCACGAGGTCGCGCCCAGGACCGTCTTCCTGGTCCACGGCGGCAGTGGCGGGATCGGCTCGACCGCGGTGATGATGGGCGCGGCGCTGGGACTGCGCGTCTTCACCACCGCCGGCTCGCCCGAGGCGTGCGCCTTCTGCGAGGCACTGGGCGCCGAGCGGGCGATCAACTATCGCGACGAGGATTTTGTCGAAATCGTGCGCGAGGCGGGCGGGGCCGGGCTGACCCTGGATTTCATGGGCGGCGATTATGTGGCCCGCAACATCAAGGCCGCGGCGATGGATTGCCGGATCGTGCAGCTGGCCTTCCGCAAGGGCGCCGAGGTCACCGTGAACCTGATGCCAGTCATGCTGAAGCGCCTGACCATCACCGGATCGACGCTGAGGCCGCGGCCGGACGACTTCAAGGCCGCGGTCGCCCGCGACTTGGAGACCCGCGCCTGGCCGCTGTTCCCGCAAGGCAAGTTGCGCAGTGTCACCCACGCGGTGCTGCCCCTTGCCCAAGCCGCCGAGGCCCATCGGATGATGGAGGCGGGTGGTTTGCAAGGGAAGATCTTGCTAACTACCTGATCTAATTTGAGAACGTTGAACGCCTGACGTGCCTGCCTGGGCACGTGGTTAGAAACGCGCCAGCGCCGTCGGTTCCGTCTGAGCGGAGGGTTGGACCCGGGGTGCCGCCGATGGTAACCCGTGCATCCGTGAGGGGTGCCCGATGGTGACGAAGAAGAAACCCAAGGCGAAGGCCAAGCCCGCGCCCGGCAAACGGCGGCGCAAGACGCCCGCGCGCAAGGGTCTCTGGCGCTGGGCGCTGAGGCCGCTCCGCTGGGCGGCTTACGGCTTTGCCGCGATCTGCCTCTGGGTTGCCTCCTACACGGTGATCGATCCGCCGGGCGGGTTCTACATGGCCTCGGAATGGGTACGCCTGGGCAAGATCGAGCGCGATTGGCGCGATCTAGGCCAGATGGCGCCGCACGTGCCGCGCGCGGTCATGGCCGCCGAGGATGCGAATTTCTGCCTGCACTGGGGTTTCGATCTGAAGGCGATCGGCAACGCGCTGGCAGCGAATTCCGAGGGCGGACGCGTGCGCGGCGCCTCGACCATCACCCAGCAGGTGGCGAAGAACCTGTTCCTGTGGCACGGGCGGTCGTGGGTCAGGAAGGGGCTGGAGGCCGGATTCGCGCTCTTGATTGAGGCCATCTGGTCCAAGCGCCGGATCGTCGAGGTTTATCTGAACGTCGCCGAGTTCGACGAGGGCGCCTTTGGCATCCAGGCCGCCGCACGGCGCTATTTCACCCAGAACGCTTCGGGCCTGAGCCTTGCCCAAGCGGCCCGCCTGGCTGCCATCCTGCCCGACCCCAAGGACCGCAACGCGGCCGCCGGCACCGACTTCATGCGCCGGCGCGCCGTGGCGATCGCGGATGGTGCCCGGACGCTGGCGGCGGATGGCCGCGATGATTGCCTCGAATGAAATGTCGCAAGAAAGCGCGGACCAGCCGGGCCGCGATCTTTGGCCCGTTGCAGGCCGCTCATTTACACATTGGCAAGGAGCGCTGAAATGAGCCGATGGGGTTTGCCGCTGGTTTGCATGGGCCTCGGTCTGGGGCTGCTCTACATCTCTCTGGCCGCTCATGCGCTCTGGCGAATTTTCGAGCATCAAGCCAGCCGCGCCCTGGCCGAATCCTACCGATTCGAGTTCTGGGCCGAATCCGCCGGCGGTCTTGTCCTTGTGATTCTTGGCGCTTTCGTGGCCGGATTGCGTCTCGGCCGCCCCCGCTGATCAACCGCCGGTAGGGATGCCCGTGACGCCAATCTAGCGCAGGTGTTAAAATCTCGATCAGCGACCATCCGCTGCAATTTCTCCTTATTTCTCAGTAGAGTCCGCCGCTGTGGGTGAATTCGCGTGTCCGTATGTGACACAGTTTCCGAGGGGTGGTCTGTTATGAATCAAGTGGCTCAGCTTGCGCATCCGATTGAAGGTCCCGTCAGTGACCCAGTCCCTTCCATTGCGCCGCCGGCGCCGACAACAGCGTCCGAGACCGGCCTTGAACTGGGATTTCTCGTCGACCTGATGCTGAAGACGATCTATCGCACGAACGCCGAGCGTCCGAGCGAGATTTCAACTGTCATGTGTTTGCCGGTCGGCATCATCTCCGAGCTGATCGAGGAAGCAAGCTCGATGAAGCTGATGGAGACGCTGGGCCAGCTGGGCGCCAGCCTGACGGCGGAAATGCGCTATGGCCTGACCGGCAAGGGCAAGTCTTGGACCCGCGAGGCGATCGCGCAGAGCGAGTATTTCGGCGCCGCGCCGGTGACGCTCAACGCCTTTTGCGAGCAACTCAAGCGCCAGGCGGTCAAGAACGAAACGCTGACCCGGGACGTGCTGGACCGGGCGTTTTCCGAACTGACCCTGCCCGAGGCGCTGATGGAGAAACTGGGACCCGCCGCGAACTGCGGTGCGGCTGTCCTGCTCTACGGGCCTCCGGGCAACGGTAAATCGACCATCGCCGAGGCGATCTGCCGGGCGTTCGGCGGCCATGTCTACTTCCCGCATGCGCTGGTGGTCGACAAGCAGATCATCAGTGTCTTCGACCCGACAGTGCATCATCCGATCGACGATGAGGTCGATGACGGTGAGACGCTGGTGCTGCGCCGCGAAGTCAGCGCCGACAAGCGCTATGTGAAATGCAAGCGCCCTTCGGTGATCACCGGTGGCGAGCTGACGCTCGACCGGCTGGATCTGGCGCTCAACACCGTCAGCCGGATCTACGAGGCGCCGATGCAGCTCAAGGCCGCCGGCGGCGTTCTGGTGATCGATGACTTTGGCCGCCAGCGCCAGAGCCCGCAGGAACTGATCAACCGCCTGATCATCCCGCTGGAGAACGGCACCGATTACCTGGCGCTGCAGACAGGCCGCAAATTCGAGGTTCCGTTCGACGCGCTGGTCATGTTCTCGACCAACATCGCGCCGAAGGAACTGGTGGACGAAGCGGCGCTGCGGCGTCTGCGCTACAAGATCCTGATCGACCGGCCGGATTTCGAGACCATGGCGACGATCTATTTCCGCACCGCGCGAAATTTTGGCCTAGAGCTCGACGAGGACACCTTGGCCTTCATCGTGGAAGAGCTTTACGGCAAGACCGAAGAAGCCCAATTCGCCGGGTTCCACCCGCGCTTCCTGATGGATCAGATGGTGTCGATTTCGGCCTTCGAAGGCATCTCGCCCCGGATCCGGCGCGACTTCCTCTACCGCGCCTGGGGGAACCTGTTCACCGACGAATGACCTGCCCTATACGGAAGCGGCGCTGATCCGACCGAGCGCTGTTTCCAGCAGATCAGGCCGGGCGTGATGGGCCATGTGCGCCCCACGCCCGGCACCACCTCGATCCGCGCCCCCTAGAAACGTGCCTCTCAGCATGACGCTGGGACCTGATGCCGCGCGCGTAACGATCAAGGACGATATGCGGGGACCGTGCTCGACGCCGGACGCAGGACACAACGACACTCTGGCCCAGCGGCCGATGTTCGGATAGATACTGGCCCACGGGACCCAGTATCCAATGAGGCATTTCGAGGCGCGGTCATGGGGCTCCTCTACAAAGGAATCGAAATCCCGGAAGATGACGCCGAGCGGGTCGATATGGTCCGCTGTTACGACGTGCTCGATACCGCGCCCGAGGATCCCTACGACGACATCACCGAGCTGGCGGCGATGGTGACCGGCTGCCCGGTCGCCTATATCTCGATCTTCGACGACACCCGGTCGTGGCTGAAATCGAGCTACGGCCTGCCGCCGAACCGTCCGCCGCGCCCACGCGAGCTAAGCCTTTGCTCGCCGACGATCTGCCAAAGCGATCTTTTGATCGTGCCGGATCTGAGCCAGGATCCGCGCTATGCCGATTTGCCGGCGGTCACCAACCCGCCGCATGCGAAATTCTATTGCGCCATGCCGCTGATCAATCCAGAGGGCTATGCGCTGGGCACGCTCTGCGTCTGGGACCCGCGGCCGCGCGAACTCGGCGCCGAGCAGCAGCAGGCGATGCGCCGTCTGGCGCGCCTGGTGCTCGAACAACTGGAATCGCGCCGCCGGCTGGTCGAGATGCGCCAGGCCGAGGACGTGCAGGGCACCGCCCTGGCTGCCGCCGAGACGGCGGTCGAGGAGCGCGAGGTGCTGTTGCACAAGCTGCTGCCGGGCCCGATCGCCGAGCGGCTGATCGCCGGGGACCGGGTCGCGCCGCGCTTCCACGGCTCGGCGACGGTTATGTTCATCGACTTCGCCGATTTCTCGGCGCATGCCGAGGGGCTGCAGCCGCGCGAGTTGATCGACCAGCTCGACGATTATTTCCGCAGCTTCGACGCGATCATCGCCGAATTTGGGCTGCTGAAGATCAAGACCGTGGGTGATGCTTATATCGCCGCCGCGGGCACCCTGCACGAGCGCCCGGACCATGCAGTGCGCACCTGTGCCGCCGCGCATATGATCAACGCCCAGATGGACAAGGCCAATGGTCAACGCCGCGCCATGGGCCTGCGCGAATGGCCAGTCCGGATCGGCATCCATTCCGGCCATGTGATCGCCGGGATCATCGGCGATGCGCAGATCGGTTACGACATCTGGGGCGATGGGGTGAACCTGGCCAAGCGGATGCAGGAGACCTGCGAGACCGGGCGGATCAACATCTCGGAATCGACCTTTGGCCTGGTCTCGAAACAGTTCGAGACCGAGGAGCGCGGCGCCATCGAGGCCAAGCACAAGGGCCAGGTCAGGATGTATTATCTGCTGGACCCGAAATAACGGGCCACGCAGGCAATTACCCGCCGACCCCCTGTTTCAGCCGCCGGGCGCGGCGCGACATCATGTTCAGCCCCTCGATCAGCGCCGAGAACGCCATGGCGCCGTATATGTAACCCTTCGGGATGTGGGCGCCAAAGCCCTCGGCGATCAGCGTCGTGCCAATCAGCAAAAGGAATCCCAGCGCCAGCATGACGATGGTCGGGTTCGCTTCGATGAAGCGCGACAGGGGCTCGGCGGCCAGCAGCATCACCGTGACCGCGGTGATCACCGCGACGACCATGATCGGGATATGCGGGGTCATGCCGACCGCGGTCAGGATCGAGTCGATCGAGAACACCGCATCCAGGATCAGGATCTGCACGATCGCCGCGGCGACGGTCATCTCGGCCGCGCCGGTGCCGAACATCTTGCCGCCCGGGTCCGGATCGACACTATGATGGATTTCCTTGGTCGCCTTCCAGACCAGGAACGCGCCACCGGCGATCAGAATCATGTCCTTCCACGAGAATGCCTGGCCGTAGAGCTCGAGAACCGGCTGGGTCAGCTGCACGATCCAGGCGATCGTGCCCAGAAGGCCCAGCCTTAGGACCAATGCCAGCCCGATCCCGATCCGCCGCGCATAGGCCTGACGCTCGCTCGGCAGCTTGTTGGTCAGGATCGAGATGAACAGAAGGTTGTCGATGCCCAGCACGACTTCCATCACGGTGAGGGTCACCAGCGCCGCCCAGGCGGTGGGGTCGTTCAAAAGGACAAGGATGCTGTCCATCGGATCGCCTTTCGGAATGAGAAGATTCGGCGGTCAGCCGTCGTAGATCACCCGCGCGTCGCCGGCCTCGAGCGGTCCCTTTGCGCGGTCGAGGCGGAGATGGGCGAGGGCCTGGCCATCGGCCTGCGTGAACAGCGTCCCGGCGGGCCGGCCCTGTGCCGTGATCGGCGTGCCGGGCGGGGCTGTGCCTTCGACCCGGACCCGGACCAGGCGCTTCTTCAGCTCGGTCTTGTGATGCATCCGCGCGGTGACTTCCTGGCCCACATAGCAGCCCTTGCGGAAATCGACGCCGTTGAGTGCCGCGAACCCGGCCTCGAGGATATAGGTCTCGTCCGGGACCAGCTCGATCCCGGTCTCGGGCACCATGTGCGCGACGCGCAGCGCGTCGTAGTCGGCCCTGTCCGCGGGCTCGATGCCCAGCGCCGCAAGGGCGGCAGCCGGGTCTTCCGAGTAGACGCGCCATCCGAGCGCCGGGTCGCGTGGATCGATGACCACAATGTCTTCGATCATCCCGGGGCCGGGCGATGCCGCACCCAGGATCAGACCGACCCCGAACCCCGATGCGCCTTCGAGCCGGGCATCGCGCCGCAGGCAGTACATCTTCAGCCGCTGGGCCAGCGCCTCGGCGCGATCCGATGCGACGTCGATCAGAATCGCGCCGCCCGCCGCCGCGATCAGCATGAAATCGAAGAGAAACTTGCCTTGGGGCGTGAGCAGCGCGGCATAAACGGCCTGTCCTGGACGGACCTCGTCCACGTCATTGGTGACGACGTTCTGGAGGACCGCGCGCGCATCCGTGCCCATCATTCTGAGCACCGAGCGGCGGTCATCGACAAAGCCCCGCGATCCGCTCATTTCCGGCCTCCAGTAACCATTCAGGACAATATAGGCATCGCCCTTGGCCGCGCCCAGCGCTATAACGCGGGTCCATCCAGGACCGGATATCGCCATGACCCTGCCGAACCCGGCCGAGCGCGCCGATGGGCGCGCCTCGCTCGCCTTCGTGATCTTCCTGGCGCTGATGACCTCAGTCATCGCGATGACGATCGATGCGGTGCTGCCGGCGCTGGACGCGATCTCGGGCGAATTGGGCTTCGAGGGCCAGAACGACCGCCAATTGATCGTCATGCTGGTCTTCGTCGGCATGGGGGCCGGGCAGATCGTCTACGGACCACTTTCCGATTCGGTCGGACGCAAGACAACCGCGATGCTGGGATGGGTGGTGTTCATCATCGGCACGCTGATGGGCATGTTCGCGACCTCGCCCGAGATGATGTTCGCCGGCCGGTTCCTGCAGGGCCTTGGCGCCGGCGGTCCGCGGATCATGGCCATGGCGATTGTGCGCGATCTTTATGAAGGCCGCCCGATGGCGCGGATGCTGTCGCTGATCATGACCGTCTTCATGCTGGTGCCGATGCTGGCGCCGATCATCGGCCAGTGGATGGAGTGGCTCGGCGGCTGGCGCGCGATCTTCGGGCTCTATCTCGCCATGGCGCTGGTTTCGGGCGGCTGGTATCTGCTGGGCGTGCCCGAGACGCTCGACCCGGCCGAGCGGCGCCCGCTCTCGCCCGGGCCGGTGCTGGCGGCCTTTGCCGAGGTGCTGCGCACCCGCTCGACCATGTTCTACACCTACTCGGCGGCCATGGTCTTCGGCGCCTTCGTGGTCTACCTGGCGACCGCGCAGCAGGTGCTGGAGGAGGGCTATGCGCTGGGCCCGCTCTTTCCCTGGGCCTTTGGCGGTTTGGCTTTCGCCTTCGCGCTGGCCAGTTGGGGCAACAGCCGCCTAGTCATGCGGCTAGGGATGCGGCGGCTGTCGCTTTGGGCGCTGGGGCTGATGGTTGTAGTCAGTGCGCTGGCGGCGGCGGTCTCGCAGGCGGCCCCGGGTGGCGTGCCACCGCTCTGGGCTTTCATGGGGCTGATGTCGCTGATCTTTTTCTCGGTGGCTGTGCTGTTCGCCAATTTCAACGCACTCGCCTTGCAGCCCTTGGGGCACCTTGCTGGCACCGCCTCGTCGGTAGTGAACACCGTGGCGGTGCTGGGCTCGGTGCCGATCGGCCATGCGATTGCCAGCGCCTATGACGGCTCGGTGGTGCCGCTTTTCACCGGCTTCGCGGTGCTGGGCTTGGGCGCGCTGGTCTCGATGGCGCTGGCCGAGCAGGCGGTGCCCGCATGAGCGCGCCAAGATGACTGCCCCCGTCTCGGTCGTGATCCCGACGCTGGAGGCGGCGGACCGGATCGGCCCCTGCCTCGGCGCGTTGGGCGAGGCGGTGATGGAAGGGGTGATCCACGAGGTGGTCGTCGCCGATGGCGGGTCCGGGGACGGGATCGGAGAGATCGCCGAGACGGTCGGCGCACGGCTGATCACGGCGCCTGCGGGCCGCGGAGCGCAGCTCGCAGCGGGCGCGCAGGCGGCGCGGGGTCAGTGGCTCTTGTTCCTGCACGCGGACACTGTGCTTGCGCCCGGCTGGGGCGCCGCGGTGTTGGCCCATGTCCAAGGCAGACCCGGCCACGCCGGGTGGTTCGATTTGGGCTTCGATGCACCGGGGGCGGGGGCCCGGCTGGTCGCCGGTTGGGCCAATCTGCGCTCGCGGCTGTTTGGTCTGCCCTATGGCGATCAGGGGCTGCTGATCAGCCGCCGGCTCTATGACGAGGTCGGCGGCTATGCGCCCATGCCGCTGATGGAGGATGTGGACTTCGTCAGCCGGATCGGCCAAAGCCGCCTTGCGCGTCTTGGTGTCCGCGCGGAGACTTCGGCCGCGCGCTACCGCGCCGATGGCTGGCTGCGCCGCGGTTGGCGCAATCTCTCGACGCTGGCGCTCTACTATCTCGGCGCTGATCCCGAACATTTGGCAAGGCGGTACCGGAGCCTCTGATGCGGCGCTGGGTTGTGCTGTTCCTGAAAGAGCCCCGGCCTGGGCGCGTCAAGACCAGGCTGGGCCGGGAAATCGGCATGGTCGAGGCCGCCTGGTGGTTCCGCCATCAAGCGGCGCGGATGATCCGCGGTCTGGACGATCCGCGCTGGCAGTTGGTGCTTGCCGTCAGCCCCGACCACGAGGGGATCGCGAGCCGCGTTTGGCCTGCCTGTTTTCCACGTTGGCCGCAGGGGCCGGGTGATCTGGGCGACCGGATGGGCCGGGTCCTGCGGCGCCTGCCGCCCGGCCCCGCGCTGATCGTCGGCGCGGATATCCCGGACCTGACCGCGGATCATATCGCCGAGGGCTTCCGCCTGCTCGGCCGCGATGAAGCGGTGATCGGCCCGGCGCCCGACGGCGGCTATTGGATGGTCGGCCTCCGGCGCGGCGCCCGGGCGATCCCGGCCGGGCTGTTTCGCGGCGTGCGCTGGTCGACGCCCCATGCGATGGCCGATACGGCGGAAAGCCTGGCTCCGCTGGATATCGCTTTCGGCCACGTATTAAACGACGTGGACACGGTTCAGGATCTTTCCTGAGCCGATTTTCGGCCCGCCGTCCTGTTGGTTCAGCGTTAGCCAAGCGCGAAATACCCTGCCAGGGTGGCAAAATCGCCGTTAACGTCAAGGGCCGGCCGGCTTAAGGGGGAGATAGGCTGAGGCTGCGATGCGGACACTGTTGCTTGCACATGACACCGTCGGGCTCGAGATCGCTGAGTTTCTGCTCACGCGCTATGGGGATGATATTGCCGCGGTCGTCACCACGGAAGAGGACGACATCAGCGCGCTGGCGCGCGCGCACTCGGTAAAGACCCTCGTATATCAGTCGGCCGATGGTGTGGCGGATGCCCTCAATCAGCCCCTGGACGTGGGTATCCTGGCCTGGTGGCCGAAGATCATACCGAGCGAACTGATCGCCATCCCCGCCCGTGGCTTCGTCAACACCCACCCAAGCCTGCTGCCGCAAAATCGCGGCAAGCACACGTCGTTTTGGGCGATCGTCGAAGAGGCGCCCTTTGGCGCGACCGTCCATTCGGTCGATTCAGGTATCGATTCGGGCGGCGTGATCACTCAGCGCGAAATTTCCTATGACTGGTGCGATACCGCCAAGGATCTGCATTGCAAGGCAAAGGCGGTCTCGGCGGCGCTGTTCAAGGAGGTTTATCCGGAGCTGCGCGCGGGACCGATTGCCGCGCGGCCACAGCCCTTTGGGGACGGATCCTATCATCGGTCAAGCGAGATCAACACGGCAAGCCGGATTGACCTGGATCGCGCCTATACTGGGCGTGAATTTCTCAATCTTTTACGGGCGCGCACATATCCCGGCTTCCCGGGGTGCCGTTTCCAAGACGCAGGCGAGACTTACGAGGTCACGGTTACGATTAGGAAAGTTGACGATAAATAGCCAGCGCTTATTATGACTCGCTACTTGTTGATTCCATCCTCAATTGTAATAGTATGACGTTCAAATGATTGGAGGCTTACATGGCTTGGTTTGCCGGCAGCCTTCAGAAATCGTTGCCATTTGGCCGTGGGTCCGTGCGTGAGTGTGAAATGAGTTCTTTGGCTTCGGACCACCGTCAATTGGGATCGATCGAAGATCTGGATGCCGGTGACGGGCCGATGGCTGCGGGATACGACCGGATTGTTTCGCTCTTGCGATTGTCGCTCACGGAACGCGAGCTGAATTTGTTCGCCGTTCCGGTCGTCGACGACGCGGGCGCGCTGGTGTATTGGCGCGCGCGCTCTGGCAGAACGCTGACACCATTGGACATGGTCCCAGCCGGCCAACGCGGCCTGATGGTGGACGAGCGGGACCGGATCCTCCGCAAGGTTAAATCACTGGCGGACGGGTCCGCGGCACGAGGCGACGCGAAGCGGGCGGATGTCGAGACACTGGCTGCGCTCGCGGCGCCGCCGGAGAATGACAACTGCATTTTCTCGGACGGCTTCGGACCGGTTCTCGTTAATTGGGGACTCGATATCGATTACGCCGCCGCGCCCATCGAGGCGGCAAAGCCGGAGATCGAAGCTCGCGGAAGCGCGAACGATCCGGCGATCGGCGAGACGGGGCAAACCTCGGTGCGAGAAGCGGCGCCCGAGGCGGTCGCCGTGCCCGAGGCGGTGGTGGGTTCGCAAGACATCATTGCCTGGAGTGGCGCGACCGATGACCCGGCTGCCGCTCGGTTCAGAATCTTGAAGCCACCGCCAAAACCGCTGGCGGTTGCATCTATGGTTGGTGCCGCCGCGCTCGTGGTCATCGTCGCGTGGCCTGAAACCAGCACGCCGCCGCCTCCAACGGATCCCGGCCCGCTGACGCGCAGTGAAGCGTTGGTCGCTACATTGGATTGGGCCGACGGCGCGGTCACTACCCCGCACCGCGCCGCCGCGCCCGCACGTTTCAACGATGTGGCCTCACCGCTCGCGGCTCTCTCGGAGGATGCGATCCTGCCGGCGCCACGCATGTCATGGCGTCAGGCCACGGGCACGTCCGAGCGTCCCGGTGCCGCCGTTGCGAAGATGTTTCCAGCGCCAAGGCCAGTGCGGCCGGTCGCGCTCGCGGCCATCGAAAATCAAAGCCTTCGCGACCAGCAGCTTGGAGCGGTTGCCCTCGCGGCGGCCGATGCGTTCGATCGGCCTGAGATGGCGATTGCGCAGTTCCGGCCGGAGCCGGCCAAGCCCCTGCGGGCATTCGCCGTCGATGGCATCCACGCGCCGCTCTACGGCGTGGAGAGCGCTTCGCACGATCAACCTTCCGCCGCTTCCGACGAGAAACTGGCGGAGATCGCGGCCGCGGCCCCACGCGCCGAACGCGCAACGCCCGGCTGGGGTTCAGAGCACATCAGCCGTCCAGTGCCGCTTGATCTGTCTGCCGCCTCCTCGGAGGATTGGCTCGCCGTCATCGAAGACGATCTCGGTCTGACGCGGCGTGGCCGTTCAAACCTCCAATTGCGGCTGAGGTTGCTTGGTTTCAATCCGAAGGGGATCGACGGCATATTCGGGCCAAGAACACGCGCGGCGATCTCCGGCTGGCAGCAGACGTATGGTCATTCGCCGACCGGATATCTCGACGCAAAGCAAACGGCTCAGATTGAGGACATGAGCGACGGCCTTTTCCGCGCATGGCAGCGCCGGGCCAGCGCGCTTGCGCAGGCGCGCGCGGCCAAGAGCGCCGCCGAAGCGGAACGCGATCGGCGGATCGCTGCAGGTCGTGATCGGTGGGTCGCCGCGCCGTCGCGGAGGTCCGGTGGAAACCGGACCAGTCCGGAATTGCGCGGTATCGGCCCGAGCCGCCCCGGACTTGGCAGGGCCGGGTCACCGAGGGAAGCGATCGGTGAATTCGTACGCCTCTTCCCCGCCGTCCTGGACAGGATCGCGTGCGAGACCGGCCGCAGGAGATGCCGCCGGCGCTGACAGCGTGATTGATGCGATGGGGCGGCGAAATGCCGTCTGCCTATTCCTGATCCACCCGCATCCGCACCGCTCCCGTCTCCGAGACCGCGATGATCAGGTCCATCAGGCTCGCTGCGGGGGCCGAGCCGAAATCCACCGTGAAGGCCCAGCCGCCCTTGACCTCGCGCGGGCCCTCCATCCGGTGGACAGCGCCGTAGAGGTCGGGCGCCACTTCGGAATACCGGCTCTGGAACCATTCCAGGAACCAGCGGCGCATTGGGGCCCAATTGGGCTCCGGCTGCTTCGCGAACACCGTGATGACCGCCGCGTCCCAGAGGAACGGGCGCAGGTCCGCCTCGAAGCTGCGTCCGATCTGGACAACCAGCGATTTCTTCGCCTCGGGCGCCTCGCTCTCGACCTTGCGCAACAGCGATCGGCCGTTCTTGGTAACCATCAGGTCGGCCCGGCTGGGCAGGTTCAGCGGCCCGCCCCGCTTTATCCGCCCCGCCGGGTCGCGCAACTCGGGTTCGGGCACCACATCGGCGCCGGCCTCGAGTTCACGGGCCATCACCTCCAAAATCCCGCCGATCGCCGCGTCGCGCAGCGGCTCGATCAGTTTGGAGAGTGCTGGATCGGGTTGGAGCATGTGAAGACCGCTTGCCGTTCAACCGATCTCGAAGATGCCTTCGATCTCGACGATCACACCCATTGGCAGGCTCGACGACCCCACCGCTGAGCGCGAATGGGCGCCCTTATCGCCGAACGCCCCGCCCAACAGATTCGAGGCCGCATTCAGCACCAGATGCTGCTGCTGGAACGTGCCGTCGCAATTGACGAAGCCGGTCAGCTTGACCACGCGTGCGACCCGGTCCAGATCGCCGGCCGCGGCCTTGACCTGCGCCAGCAGGTTGACCGCGCAGCGCTCGGCCGCCTCGCAGGCCAGCGCCATCGGGCTGCCGGGCGCGGGCGCGGCGCCGGGCGCCAGGTGATCGGCCCCGGTGAGTTGCCCCTTGATCAGGCTTTCCAGCGAGCCGTCGGGGCCGAGCGGAATCTGGCCCGAGACGAAGAGCAGATTGCCGGACCGGACGAACGGCACGTATTTCGCCAGCGGCGGTTTGGCCTCCGGGACCGCGAATCCCATTTCCGCGAGCTTGGCCTCTATCGCTCCGGCCATGATTCGAACCCTCCGATGAAATTTCTTGCTCTCTCTAGGGGGATGTGTCCGGCCAACGCAATACGCGCGGCGCGAACCTTACGCAGGGTCAAGTAAATCAATCTGATAGCCGGACGAAACGATCTGGCGCAGGACTGCGGCATCACGACATATTGCACTGCAACAAAGTTGCCGGGCAAAAGACGCACGGCTAGACATAGGAAAGCAAAGGCCCCGCGGCAAGGAACGCGTAACCCTGGGCCGAGACGGGAGGAAAGAAATGAGCGAAGTCGTCACGCACCCAATCCCCGAAGCCGCCAAGGCCCGCGCCCTGATCAACGAGGCGAAATACAATGAGATGTACAAGGCCTCGATCGAGGACCCGGACGGCTTCTGGGGCGAGCACGCCAAGCGGTTGGACTGGATCAAGGCGCCGACCAAGGTGAGCAATGCCTCGTTCGACTATGACAATGTTTCGATCAAGTGGTTCGAGGACGGAACGCTGAACGCTTCAGCCAACTGCGTTGACCGGCATCTGGAGAAGCGCGGCGACCAGACCGCGATCATCTGGGAGCCGGATGACCCCGAGGCCCCGTCGCGCTTCATCACCTATCGCGAACTTCATACGGAGGTCTGCAAGTTCGCCAATGTGCTGAAGAACCTGGGTGTCAAGAAGGGCGACCGGGTGATCGTCTACATGCCGATGATCCCCGAGACGTCTTACGCGATTCTGGCCTGTGCCCGGATCGGCGCGGTGCATTCGGTGGTCTTTGGCGGCTTCAGTCCGGACGCGCTGGCGAGCCGGGTCAAGGATTGCGGCGCCAAGCTAGTGATCACCGCCGACGAAGCACCGCGCGGCGGGCGCAACACACCATTGAAGGTGAACGCGGATAAGGCGCTGGCGAACATGCCGGACGTGAAAACGCTGGTGGTCAAGCGCACCGGCGGCGATATCGCCTGGGACCCGAACCGCGACATCTGGCTGCACGAGGCGGAAGAGGGTGTCTCGGCCGATTGCCCACCCGAGGAGATGAACGCGGAAGACCCGCTATTCATCCTCTACACGTCCGGCTCCACCGGTACGCCCAAGGGCGTGGTGCATAGCTGCGCGGGCTATCTGCTCTTTGTGGCGATGACCCACCAATATGTTTTCGACTATCACGACGGCGACATTTACTGGTGCACGGCGGATGTGGGCTGGGTGACCGGCCACAGCTACATCGTTTACGGGCCGCTGGCCAACGGCGCCACGACGCTGATCTTCGAGGGCGTCCCGACCTATCCGGATGCGGGCCGGTTCTGGAGCATCTGCGCCGAGCACAAGGTCAACATCTTCTACACCGCGCCGACCGCGATCCGGGCGCTGATGGGCCAGGGCGACGAGTTCGTGAAAGCCCATGACCGCTCGAGCGTTCGCATCCTCGGCACCGTGGGTGAGCCGATCAACCCGGAAGCCTGGAACTGGTACAACGACGTGGTCGGCGACGGGCGTTGCCCGATCGTGGATACCTGGTGGCAGACCGAGACCGGCGGCCACATGATCACACCGCTTCCTGGCGCGATCCCAACCAAACCGGGCTCGGCGACCTTGCCGTTCTTCGGAGTCGAGCCGGTGCTCCTGACCGACCAGGGCGAGATCATCGAGGGTCCTGGCGAGGGCGTGCTGTGCATCGGCCAAAGCTGGCCCGGCCAGATGCGCACGGTCTGGGGCGATCACGACCGGTTCGTGAGCACCTATTTCGAGATGTTCAAGGGCTACTACTTCACCGGTGACGGCTGCCGCCGCGACGAGGACGGCTATTACTGGATCACCGGCCGGGTCGACGACGTCCTGAACGTCTCGGGCCACCGCATGGGCACGGCCGAGATCGAGTCGGCCCTGGTGGCGCATGACAAGGTCGCCGAGGCGGCGGTCGTCGGCTACCCCCACGACATCAAGGGCCAGGGCATCTATTGCTACGTGACCCTGATGGCGGGCGAGGAGCCGACCGACGAGCTGCGGGTCGAGCTGCGCAACTGGGTGAGGAAGGAAATTGGTCCAATCGCGAGCCCGGATCTCATCCAATGGGCGCCGGGCCTGCCGAAGACCCGCTCGGGCAAGATCATGCGGCGGATCCTCAGGAAGATCGCCGAGGACGATTACGGGTCCTTGGGGGACACCTCGACCCTGGCGGAGCCGGCGGTGGTGGACCACCTGATCGACAACCGGATGAACCGGTAAGGGTATTGCGCCGGTAGGGTGGGTGCTTTGCACCCACCGTCTTGCGTTGGCCATTCGTGGTCGGTGGGTGCGGAGCACCCACCCTACATGCTGTGTCGTGCTCCGGCTTGGCCGCACACGGGGCCGGCCTCAACCCCGCTCGACCGCCCGCGTGTAAAGATGCCACGACGCGTGCCCCAGGACCGGCAGCGCCAGGATCATGCCCAGGAACAGCGGCGCCATCGCGACGCCCGTGATGGCGGCGATGATCAGACCCCACAGCACCATCGGCCCCCGGTTCCTCAGCACTGATTGAAAACTGGCCACCATCGCGGTCACCACATCGATGTCTCGGTCGAGCAGCATCGGGATCGAGATCACCGAGACGGCGAACAGCAGCACGGCGAGCCCGCCGCCGATCACCGAGCCGAGCCCGATCATCAGGATCCCCTCGCTGCTGAGGAGGAGCTCAGCCGACGAGGTCACGTTGGTCAGTGGACTCAGCCCGAACGACAGCGCGAAGATCAGATGCGCCATGTAGACCCAGACCATGTAGAAAAAGACCGAGACGAACGCCATCCACTGGATCTGGCGCGAGCCTTGCCGGAACGGCGCCGCGATGACCGCCGCCCAATCGGGCTTCTCGCCCCTCTCCAGAACCCGGCTGACCTCGTAGAGGCTGGCCGCCAGGAACGGCCCGACCAGCGGGAACCCGGCGGCGATCGGCAGGACCCAATAGGTCGATTCCCAAACCAGAAGCTGGAGGAATATCACGATCCCGATCAGCGAGAAGATCGCTCCGAAGAACAGCCCGAATGCCGGCGCGGTCCGGAAATCCTTCACGCCCGCCCTGAGCGCGCCGGTGATATCCGCCGAGGTAAGATCCCGGAGCTGCGGCGGGCCCGCCGCCTGATCGATTGTTTCCATGTCGCGATACCCAGATTGCGCCGGCTCGTTGACCGTGTCCTCAGTCCGTAACGCCGAATTGCACGCGCGACATTGGCCTAGATCAAAATTTCCGCCGCCTTTGGACGCCGCGCCGACGCTTCGATAGGCGGGCTTCAGGCCGCCGCCTCACAATCCCCAAATCCTGGGCTCGGCGAATTCCAGCGAATTGCCCGCCGGATCGCGGAAATAGATCGAGCGCCCGCCCTGGGGCCAGTCGAAGGCGCTCTCGATCTCGACCCGGTGGCTGGTCAGATGTTCCACCCAACCCTCGATCTCCGCCGCGCTGGCGGCAAAGCAGACATGCCCCGGCCCGGTCGTTCCGTGGGGCGGGACCGGCAGCTTACCCTCCCCGGGCGGGAGGCATGTGGCCGAGGGGCGGAACAGCAGCAGCACTTGGCCTTCAGCCCTGAAGAAGACATGCCGCCCCGCCACCTCGGCGAAGCGCTCCAGCCCCAGGACCTGCTCGTAGAAATCCGCCGTCTCTTCCAGGTTCTCCGCATAGAGCGCGGTCTCGAGAATGCGCATTGCGAGCCTCCTTTGCCGCCCAGTATAGGCCTTCGGGCCGGGCAAGAAACTATCGACCATCGTTGCGGTGCGGCAAAGGCGCAACACTTGGAACGTCAGCGCTAATTTCGTGATGCAAATCAATAATCTGCGTCTCTGACCGTGGTTAAATTTGCATTGGCGCTGGAATCCCTGAACGGGAATCCCGCCGCGCCGCACAATAAAACAAATGACGGAGACAGAGATGACGAATTACCTGCCCGAAAGCTTGCCCGGTATCCTGCGCGGCGCCGGCGTCCCCGCGCTCGCCTTGGCGGCGGCTCTCGCGAGCACTCCGGCGGCCGCAGAGGGCCTCGACCTGACTGGGTCGCTTGGCGATGATGGCTTTTCGCGCTACGTGCCGCCAGTAACCAATCCGCTCTTCAACGAGACGCCGTTCATCACCACCGAGGCGCGGCCGATCTATATCTACCATCACATTCCGGACGATTTCCTGACCGGTGGCGGCAACGCCAATGTGGTGGCCTTGCAGGCCCGCGTCGCTCTGACCGAGAGACTGGGCTTCATCGCGACCGCTGACGGCTATAGCTGGCTCGACTTTGACAACACGCTGCCGGACGATAGCGGGCTGAACGACATCACCGCTGGCCTGAAATACGCGGTCATCAGCGATCCCGAAGCCGGCAGCATCGCGACGCTCGGCGCGCGCTACACCATCCCCGTAGGCACGCTCAAGACCGGGGGCTGGAACTCAACGGCACCGGCAACGGCTACGTGGATGTCTTCGCCACTGCGGCTCAGCTGTTCGGCGATTTCCAGCTCCAGGGCTCGGTCGGGGCGAATATGGCGCTCTCGGACGATAATTGGAGCTTCCTGCACGCCTCGGCCCACGCGGATTATGAGGTGATGCCGGGGATCTTTCCGTTGATCGAGGCCAACCTCTTCGTTCCGCTGGATGGCGGCAATCAGATTCCGGGCAGCAACCTGACCGGCGTCGATATCCTCGACATCGGTGCGTCCGACCCGGAGGAGATCCTGACGCTCGCGGTCGGCGCGCGGGCGCGGCTCTCGGACAATATTCTATTCGGCGCGGCCTTCGAGAAGAACGTGTTGAGCAACAACATCACCGGAACGAGCGGCACCGAAGCCTCGGTCTGGGGATGGCGGATCACCACTGACCTGACGATCCACTTCTGATCGTCTGCCCGCGGCCCAGAATGCAGGGCCGCGGGCGCCGTTTCACGTTCGTCCTTCCCCATTCGCGGGCGCTCCCCTAATCTCACCGGATCAAGGAGCGCGCGCCTCATGAGTTTCTACCCTTCCCTGCCAGAGAAGCACCACCTCGTTGCCCTGTGGAAACGGTTTCCCAAGGGCGTCCAGCCGCTTCTGGCGATGCATGACGCGCTGCTGCGCGAAGACTCCGAGCTGAGCATCGGCGAGCGTGAGTTGAGCGCCGCCCATGTCTCTGGCCTCAACCGGTGCAATTATTGCTTCGTGGCCCACCGGCGCTACGCCAAGGCCTTCGGCATCGACGAGGAGGTCTTCGGCGACATGGAGGTCGATCCGGGCCATCCGAGTCTCCGTCCGCGCATGGCCCCGGCGCTGGCCTATGTCGAGAAGCTGACCCGCACGCCGCACGCCGCCACGCAAGCCGATTTCGATGGCCTCATCGCCACCGGCTGGTCCGAGGACGGGATCAACGACATTATCTTCGTCACCGGGATCTACGCGCTGATGAACCGGATGCTGGAAGGCTCAGGCATGAAGGTGAACGTGGCGCCGCCGGGGTTCTCGCCCGAGAAGGCCCGCGCCGGGCACTATTCCGACATGCTGGCGATGCTGGACTGACCGGAGCGGCCCTTCCCAATGCCCCGGACACGATCCGGGGCCTCGCGGTGCGGGGAAATTCATTGAGATCCAGGATCAAGTCCGGGACGAACGCGATTACCGCTCCCAGGTGCCCTCCCAAGAGATCACCACCCGGCCGTTGCGCGGGGGTACGATCACCTTGGTGGTACCACCGCCCGTCATGTTCTGGAACTTGCCGGTGCCGCCGATGATCCCCCAGCGCCGGCCGCCAGCATCGTTCGCATACCAAATCGACCATGTGTCGCCGTCCGCGTCCACCGCGTCGCAGACACCGTGGCCGGTGATCGCGCCGCCATCGGCGCCGACGACATTTGCGCCCTGACAGGTCTGGCTGGCGCCGTGCAGCGCACTTTTCGCGTCGTCCGCCAGCACCACGCCCTTCATGCGCACATGCTGGACCGCGCCGCCCCCGGGGCGTGGCGTCGACTCCGACCATGTGACGATATAGGTCGCGGTGCCGGTACCCTCCTCGGCCAAGGCGGCCCCGGGCAGGGCGAGCGCGGCGGCCAGGCAGGTGGCGAAGATCTGTCGTTTGAACATTGCTTTTCTCCCCCCAAAAATCGTTTGGGTCCGCGAGCTTGGCACATCCCAGCGACGTCCGCTAGACTGACCAGCCGGGAGGGCCGTGCGATGATCAAAGACAAACAGGGGAGCAAGGACAAACAGGGCACCAAGGGCCTGGAAGCGGCCTACTCGCTGAAAACGCCGGAGGATTCCGAGCGTTACTACGGCGAATGGGCCGGTGACTACGACCGGGACTTCGCCCAGACCATGGGCTATGTGTTCCCGGCCCATTTGGTGGCGCGGTTCCGCGCCGAGGGGGGGACGGCCATGGAGCCGATCCTGGATGTGGGCGCTGGCACCGGGCTGGTTGCCGAGGAGTTGAGCGGCGAAGGCTTGGTGATCGACGCGATCGACATCTCGCGCGAGATGTTGGAGGTGGCGGGCGCCAAGGGTCTCTACCGCGACCGCATCGTCGGTGATCTTACCAAGACGCTGCCGATCCCGGATGCCAGCTACGGCGCACTGATCTCGTCGGGCACATTTACCAGCGGGCATGTGGGGGCCGAGGCGTTCGGCGAGCTGATCCGGATCGCGCGGCCCGGCGCTCTGTTCTGTCTCGGCATCAACCCCATCGTCTGGGAGAGCGGCGGGTTCCAGCCGGCCTTCGACCGTCTGGTCGAGGAAGGCGCCATCACCCGGCCCGAGCGCGAGCGCGTCCCGATCTATGAAGGTGCCGAGCACGAACATGCGGACGATCCGGGCGAGATCGTCGTTTTCCGCAAGCGCTGACCGCGGTTTAGTCAGCAGGCACGCTCAGCGCGTCTCCCATTTCATCCGCATAGCGGCGGTGGAAGAACCGGACGCATTCTTCCGTGAAGTTCTCGTCGTCTGGGTTGATGATGTAGTGGCCCTGGGCGAAGCCTTTCGAGCGCATGCCCCGCTGCACCGCTTCGCAAAGCGCGATGTCCTCGGCCACCACATAGTCGCGCGCCCATTGGCGGCGCTGCTCGTCGCGCTGAGAGTCCGCGCCCAGCAAGACCATCTGATCCGCGTGGCGCCGGCACCGCTCGGGCGCGTGCGGGTCGACCCGCGAGATGAAGAAATTCGGGTCGCCGGGCAGGTAGCCCATGATGGTGTTGGGGTAGAGCAGCCAGAAGGTGCCGTCGATGAAGTCGTGCTCCAGGTCCAGCGGATAGGCAGCGTTCTCGGCCTTGCAGGCCCCCGGCACATGCTGCTGGGTGTAATTGGCGCCGAAGGCATGGGTGGTGCCCGGCACGTCGAGCAGGTCCGAGAAGCTGGGGTGGGCCGGCTCGCAGTGATAGCATTCCAGGAAATTGTCGACGAGCACTTTCCAATTGCAGGCGATGTCCTGGCCAAAATAATCGGTGCCTTGCTGGGGCCGCATGTCCTCGAGCCCCGGCACCGCCGCGCGCATCACCTCTGGCAGATCGCCCACATATTCGGCCAGCGGCGGGGCGTCCGGGTCGAGATTGACAAAGACGAAGCCCAGCATCTGGTCCACCCGCACATCGCTGAGGCAGATGTCCGAGCGCACGAAGCCCTCGGTCTTGCCCGAACCTGGCGCGCCGATCAGACGGCCGGTCAGGTCGTAGGTCCATGCGTGATAGGGGCAGACCAGCCGGTTCTTCGAGCCCCGTCCCTCGACCAGCACGTGCCCGCGATGGGCGCAGACATTGTAGAAGGCGCGGATCCCGCCGTCATGGCCGCGGGTAAGGAACAGCTCCTGGTCGTGGATCGCGGTGGTCACGTAGTCGCCCGGCTCGGCCAGCGCGCTGTCGTGGCAGACATAGTGCCAGTGGCGGAAGAAGATCGCGGGGAACTCGGCCCGCCAGAGGTCCGGGTCGGTATAGGCCCAGCTGGGCAGGGCGCGCGATCCGGCAATGTCGAGAAGCGGCGCGCGCTCGGCACGGCTGCGAGGGTCAAGCTCGGACGGCATCGGCATCGCTCCCGATTTGGCGCCCACTGGGAGCAGGCGCCCCGTTGTAGATGGGAAAATGCTGCGCCTGCCCCTTCGCGTCGTCGCGTCTCCGCGCGACAAAGTATGTCGCGGGAGGTGAAAACTCAGTCCACCGGCGGCGCGCCGCCCTCCTTCGCCCGCCGGGCGACGAAATCGTCCAAGGCCTCGGCAATGGCGGGATCCTGGGGCGGCGGCTCGAACTCGGCCAGGGTCCGTTTCCAGATCTCATACGCCCGTTCGGTCGCGGTCTTGGAACCCGTCTCGGTCCACTGCCCGAAATTGGCCCAGTCCGAGACCAGCGGCTCGTAGAAGGCGGTCTGATAGCGCGCCATGGTCTGGGTGGCGGCAAAGAAATGCCCGCCCGGGTCGATCTCGGCGATGGCGTCGAAGCCGATCTCGTCTGGCCCGCAGGCCAGGGGTTGCATGATCTCGGCGATCGCCATGGCCGGTTCCAGGTCCAGGATGAACTTCTCCAACCCATGGGTCAGCCCGCCCTCGAGCCAGCCGCAGGCGTGGTAGACCATGTTGGCGCCCGCCAGCACGCAGCCCCAGAGCGAAAGCTGGGTCTCGTAGGCGCCCTGAACGTCCGCCGTGTTCGAGGCGGTGCCAGCCGCCGAGCGCCAGGGCAGGCCCACATGACGGGCGAGTTGGCCGGCGCCGAAATTCGATTGGATATGCTCGGGCGTGCCGAAGGCGGGCGCGCCGGATTTCATGTCCACATTCGAGGCAAACGAGCCGTAGACCACAGGCGCGCCCGGCCGCACGATCTGGGCCAGCGCCACCCCCGCCAACGCCTCCGCGTGGCTCAGCGTCAGGGCGCCCGCGACGGTGATCGGCGCCATGGCCCCCATCAGACAGAAGGGCGTGATCACCAGCACCTGGCCCCATTCGGCGAAGTCGATGATCCCCTGGGTCATCGGCACGTCGAGCTGGCGCGGCGAGTTGGTGTTGATGACGGTGGTGGTGTAGGGGATGGCGCGGAACGTCTCCTCGTCCACGCCGCGCGCGATCCGGGTCATCTCGAAGGCGTCCATAACCTGCCCTTGGCCGCGCGCATAGATGAAGGGGACCTTGTCCGAGAGGGTCATCAGAACCCGCGTCGTCTCCAGGTGCCGGAACTGGACCGGTACGTCCTGGGGTTCGATCGAGCCGCCGAGTTTGGGAATGATGTCGAAGCTCTGCTGTAGCTTGGTGGTCTCGACGAAGTCGCTCAGCGCGCCTGGCCGGCGCCCGCGCTCGGTATCGGTGATGTTGGGGCAACCCGCGCCCGGGCCGAACATCAGGCTATTGCCGCCGACCGGTAGATCGCGATTGGCGGCGCCGCCCTTGACCGTGAACTGCGAGGGGGCCTTGGCGACCATCTCGGTGATCAGCCCCCGGTCGAAGCGGACCATCTGGCTGTCCTCATCGACCTCGGCCCCGGCCTGGCGCAGGATCTGCCGCCCGCCGTCATGCAGGACGCGGATGCCGAGTTCCTCGAGGATGCGCAGCGCCGTTTCGTGGATCGTTTCGACCTGATCGGAGGATAAGGCTTCCGCGCGCGGCAGGGTGTTCCAGATCGGGTGGTAGAAGACCTGCCGCTTGGGCGCCGTCTTGTCTGCACCGCGTCCTCGGCGTTTGGATCGCCGCTGCTTGGAATCGCTCATTGGTCAATGCCCCGGACTTGATCCGGAGCCTCGGGCCGCTGCGCACGGCCGCGTAGGGTGGGCTCGCACGAGCCCACCGTGCAAGGACGGCAATCATTTGGTGGGCTCTGTCGAGCCCACCCTACAGCGTCGAGCGTCGAGGTCCCAGCGCAAAGCCGAAGCATTGGGCGGCTGTCCATCATCCCCGCATCCGCGCGCCCTTGGGGTCGTAGGGCGAGGGCGCGATCACGCGCGCGGGGCACTCGACGCCGACCACATGAACCGAAAGCTCGGTGCCTGGCGCCGCCATGCCCGGCTCGACCAGGGCCATGGCCAGCGACTGGCCGACGCAATGGCCATAGGCGCCCGAGGTGACGAAACCCACCCGGCGGCCTTGCGCCCAGACCGGCTCGTAGCCCGCGGCATCGGCGTCCGGGCAGTCAACCTCCAGCGTCACTAGCGTCTGCTTCGGCCCGGTCTCACGCTCGGCCAGCGCCGCCTGCTTGCCCGTGAAGTCCGCTTTCTCCCAGTCGATCCAGCGGTCCATGCCGGTCTCGCCAGGGGTATAGAGCTGGGTAAATTCCTTCGACCAGATGCCGAAGCTTTTCTCGATCCGCATCGACAGCATGGCATTGAAACCGAAATCAACCGCGCCGAACTCGGCGCCCGCCGCCTTCAGCATCCGGTAGAGCGAGACATGCTCGGCGGCGCCGCAATTGATCTCGAACCCCATCTCGCCGCAGACCGACATGCGGCCCACCTTCGCTCGGATCAGACCAAGGTCCAGCGTGGTGCAGCCCATGAAGGGAATCGCCTCGTTCGAAACGTCTTGATGGGTCAGGCTGGCCAGCATCTCGCGCGATTTCGGCCCGGCGATCCCGAAGCCGACGGTGGCGTCCGAGATGTCGCGCACCTCGACCCCATCCTCTAAGTGATCCTCGAACCAGCGCATGTGCCAGTTGCGCAGGTAGTAGGAGCCCATGATCCACCAGGTGCCCCCGTTATTTTCTGGTCCCCAGTTGAAGACGGTCAGATCGCCCTTCAGCCGCCCGTCGCGGGCCAGCATTGGGGCGAGCTTCGCCCGGCCCGGCTTGGGCAAGCGGCAGGCCATTACCCGGTCGAGCCAGGCCCCGGCCCTGGGGCCGGTCACCTGGTAACGCGAGAAGCCAGAGATATCGATGATGCCGGCGCCCCCGCGGGTCTTGCGGCATTCCTCGCCGACAATGTCGTGGGCGTTCGAGCGCTTGAGCGTCGGCGTCTCCTCGAAGTCCATCGGCGCGAAGTAGATCGGCACTTCCAGACCCCAGCTTTCGCCGAAGCGCGCGCCCTGGGCCTCCATCGCGTCATAGGCGGGCGCCTTCTTCAACGGCCGTCCGGCCCAGAGCTGCTCGTTCGGATAGGTCATCACGAAGCGGCGGGAATAGAACTGGCCGGTGGTCTGGCGGATATATTCCCGGTTCGAGGTGAAGTCGCCATACCGGGCGATGTCCATTGGCCAGTGATCGGCTTCGGTTTCGCCGTGGATCATCCACTCGGCCAGCGTCTTGCCGACCCCGCCGCCCTGCAGGAACCCGGCCATCACCCCGCAGGCGAGCCAGTAGTTGCGCACGCCGCGCACCGGCCCCACCAGCGGGTTGCCGTCGGGCGAGAAGGTGAAGGCGCCGTTGACCCAGTTCTTGACGCCCACATGGTTCAGCACCGGATAGCGGCTGAACGCCATCTCGAGTTCCTTCTCGATCCTGTCGGGCTCTTCCTGGAGAAGTTCGATGCCATAGTTCCAGGGCGCGCCATCGATCATCCAATGCTTGTAGTCGGTCTCGTAGATGCCGACGAGAATGCCCTTCTGGTCCTGGCGGATATAGGTGAAGCCCTCCAGATCCACGGTCATCGGCACCTCGAAGTCCAGCGCCTCGATCTCGGGGATCGTTTCGGTGACGAAGTAGTGATGCATCAAGGGCGAGACCGGCAGGTCCAGACCCGCCATCCGGCCGACCTGTTTGGCCCAGAGGCCGCCTGCATTGACCACATGCTCGGCGTGGATCGTGCCTTTCTCGGTCACCACGTCCCAGGTACCGTCGGCGCGCTGATTCAGTTCCTCGACCTTGTTGTGCTCGATCACCTCGGCGCCGCGCTTTCGGGCCGCCCGGGCATAGGCCTGGACCGTGCCGGTTGTGTCGATATAGCCCTCGCGGTCAGCCCAGAGCCCGCCGATCACCCCGGTGACGTCCATGATCGGGCAGCGTTCCTCGATCTCGGCCGGGGTCATCAGGTGACAATCCTCGATGCCGATGGTCTGGAAGATACGGTAGGTGGCCTGCAGCCATTCCCAGCGCGCGGGCGCCGAGGCGACCGTGATGCCGCCGGTCATGTGCAGCCCGATATCCTGGCCGGATTCCTTCTCGACCTCGGCCAGTAGGTCGATGGTGTACGCCTGTAGCGCCGCCATGTTCGGATCGGCATTGAGCGCGTGGATGCCGCCCGCGGCGTGCCAGGACGAGCCCGCGGTCAGGACCGACCGCTCGACCAGCGCCACGTCGGTCCAGCCGAACTTGGCCAAGTGATAGAGGACCGAGGCGCCGACCACGCCGCCCCCGATGACCACGACACGGTATTGGGATTTCATTGCCGCCTCCCCGATCCGACTCATGTGATTGGGCGAAACTCTATGGAATGGCTGGGCAGTCGTCTAGACACTAATGTCCAGTGCCTGTAGGATCGTGTCATGGAAGCCATTCCGACGACCCCCGAACCTGCCACCGAACCCGCTGCGCAGCGCAGCGCCGAGGCGCGGGGAAACGTCAAGGTCACCCGCGAGGACTGGTTGGATTTGGCGGCCCGGGTTCTGATCGAACACGGGGTCAGCCAGGTCAAGGTGCTGACGCTGGCCAATCGGCTGGGGGTCTCGCGCTCGTCCTTCTACTGGTATTTCCAATCGCGCAAGGACCTGCTGGACCAGTTGCTCGACCGGTGGGAGGGGCAGAACACGAACGCGATCCTGGATCATGCGGCTAGGCCCGCCGGAAATATCTGCCGCGCGGTCATGCATCTCTTCGAATGCTTCATCGATCCGCGCCAGTTCGACCCCAGGCTCGATTTCGCGGTCCGCGAATGGGCAAGGCGCTCGCCGGACGTGCGGGCCAGGCTCGACGCCGCGGATGCGGCGCGCGTCGCGGCGATCCGCGACGTGTTCCTGGCCCACGGCTTCGAAGAGATCGAGGCCTTCACCAGGGCCCGGATCATCTACTTCATGCAGATCGGCTACTACGCGCTGGTCGAGAACGAGCCCTTCGACACGCGGTTCTCAATGCTGCCCCACTATCTGGCCGCCTTCACTAGCGAACAGCCGGACCCCGCCGAGATGTGGGCCTTCCTGGAAACCGCCCGCGAACTGCTGGAGCCGTGAGGGAGGGGCGCGATGTCCTGGTTCAGGATGCGGCGGGTGCGCGAGGAGCTGGAAGCACGCCTGACAGGCCCGGACGGCCGCGCACGGGGTAAACTCGAGCGCAAGTGGTATGCCGATGGCGGCGGCAGTGTGAAATTGCGGCTGCGCGAGACCGGAATGCCGGACGGCACCGCAGTCATCCTGCGGATCGAGGGGATCACCGCGCTTGGCGCGGAGATCGCGGACGGCGGCCTAAGGATCGAGCGCGAGGACGCGGCGGATCAACCGCTTCCTGACGCGCTCGAGGGCGACCTGGTCGAGGTGTTGAGTGACGGCGCGGTACTCGCTTCCGGACGCCTCACCCGCGACTAGCGCTAGCCTAATCGTTACAGGTGCAGCGGTATTCCATCTCGTCATTCCACTTGACGCTGCCGCCCGGCACGATGCCCGGATCGCCCCAATTCTCCTCGGTGCCTTTCCGGCGCCATGTCAATCGGCACTGCTTGCTGGTGCAGCGCTCGCCGCCGACGCAGCGCACCCACCAGCCGAACCACCAATGGGTATCCACCTCGCAGTAGCCGCCTGTATTTACCCGCGCCCGGGTGCCCACCGCATAGGCGCCGATCGCGACAAGGACGATCACCAGGATCAGGACGATCCAGAAGAAATCACCTAACATGCCTCGCTCCTTTTCTTCTCGGAGCCGGCGGCGGAGAAAATCAATCGAATGACAACAAACGCTGAGCGGAACTGAATTCCGCCGATCCGGCCTCGGTCAGTCTCCGAAACCACGGCCAGATTTTACACGAAACGGGCCTCGAAGGCCACGCGAGCTCACGTCAGCCGCTTTTCGAACCAGTGATGCGCGTAAGGGTTGTCGTTGAAGCGCGCGATCTCGTGATAGCCGCTCGAGCGGTAGAGCGCCTGGGCCTCGGCCAGGCTTTCATTGGTGTCGAGGCGGAGCCTCGAGAACCCGGCCACGCATGCCACGTTCTCCAATTCGGCGAGCAGCCGCCGGCTGAGGCCCAAGCCCCGCAACCGCTCGGCGATCCACACCCGTTTGATCTCGCCGAAATCCGCCTGCGCAGTCAGGGTGCCACAGCCGACCGGCTCGTCGTAAAGGCGCGCCAGCAGGATCCAACCAGAGGGCGGGGTCAGCCCGGCGATTTCCTCGGCAACGCTCGGCGGCGGGATGAATCCGGTCGCGAAATGCCGATCGAGCTCGTCGTAATAGTGCTCGAGACAGGCCGCGACCTCCCGGCTGGTCGGAGCTACGGTCTCGAATGTCACGGCCGAGGCTTCGATCAGCCGCTCGGCCTCGGCAAGCACGCCGGTCAGCCGCGCGCGGCGGCCCGGGTCGAGCGGCGCCAGGATGTCCGCGACCGCATCGTCCGCGGCACGGTCGGTTTCGGCCAGCTCGCGGCGTCCGGCATCCGTCAGGCTGGCGAAGCGCGCACGCCGGTCCTCGGGCAAGGGCGCGACCGTGATCAATCCTTGGTGTTCCAATGCGCGCAGAAGCCGGCTCGCATAGCCTGAATCGAGCGCCATGCGCTGGCGCAGCCGCCGTACCTCCTGCCCCTGCTGCCCGATCTCGTAGAGCATCCGCGACTCCGCCATCGGCCGGTCGCGTCCGACGAAGCGATTGCCGAGGGCGCCGATGCGTCGGGTGATCGCGCGGTTGAAGCTGCGCAACTGGGATATCTGGCCAAGATGCATTTATCTGACTGTAGTCAGGTATTATTGATCTGGCAACGGGACTCTGCGACTCTCGGGAATCGGTCGGCATGTTGGGGGCATTCGCGCATTGATTGCGCGCGCTATGGGGTCACTCAATGTGCGGATGTGAAAACCGGTCGAATGCCGGCAAATCCTTGCGATAAAGCGAAGAATCCGACCAGGAATTCTCGATTCCGCCCTATTCGGCTGAGAGAATCTTGGGCGTGGGGACAAGCTTTGCAACGGGTTGTGGGACGCGGGTCATGTCGAAAGATCAAACGAACGAGCAAACGATATCAACGGTTGAACGGACGCGGATGCGCAGCGGCCTGCTTTCGCTGGCCGCGATCGCGGGCGCCCTGTCGGTCGCGGTCGCTTGGGCTCTGTCGGTGAACGATCCTTATTGGCGCCTGAACGGCTCCGAGCCGATCCCGGCCTTGACCCAGAATGGGGTGACGTCGCCGGGCATCGTTGGACCGAATTCTGATCCGCTGGCCAATGTGCGCCGGCCGAGCCCGGCGCTTGCCGTGGTCAACCGGGTCGCGGCGACTATCACCGAACCCGTCGTCATGCTGAACCCGATGGCGGGCTATCCGCCGATCCCGACACCGCAGGCGTTGGTCGGGCCTGCGATCGCAAGCGCGGCCGGGTATATCGCGCCGCGCATCGCCCTCAATCCGGGCGCCTCGGTCGAGATCGAGCAGGGCGTGACGGTCGCGCGGGCGCCTCTCGCCCTGCCATTGCCGATCGCCGTTGACGAGCTCGATGACGATACGGTGGTCGAGGTCATCGGCATGACCTCGCCGAACATGGCGCTCGACGCACCAACCCGGCCACACTTCGCCGCGACCGAGATTTCGGAGGATGCACTGTCGCTGAACCGGCCGCAGCGGGTCGAGGTGCAGCGCCGCCTGGCCCTGGCGGGCTTCGATCCGCATGGCTTCGACGGAGTTTTCGGTCAGCGCACCCGCACGGCGATCAAGGATTATCAGGCGGCGCGGGGCTATCCGCGGACCGGGTATCTCGAGCCGGCCGTCCATGCCGATCTGAACAGCAATACCGAAGAGGCCTATCACGAGATGCGCAAACGGGCCGCCGCGCGCAACGCAGCGAAGGCAGCACCAGTTGCCGAGGAACGCGATGTTGCCTCGGCCGAGCCGGGCAAGTGCGCGCGCGACGCCGGGGGCCTGATCATTCCGCGCCAGAGCCTGAAATGCGACTTGGCCGGTCTGTCGGAAGGCTTCGCGTCGTCGAGCCGTAGCGACACCGACAGCGAGAGCCTGACCGGCGAGAAAGACCGCTAGGTCTCAGGCACTCCGCCGCGCGAACGCCGTCAGCAAACCGGCGCCGATCAAGAACCCGGCGCCGGTCCGGTTCATCCACCGAAGCACACCGGGCCGGCCAATGCGCCGGCGCATTTCGCCGACCAGCAGCACCCAGACCACGGTGTTGATTGCGGCCAGCCCGACGAAGGTGGCGATCAGGATCGCAAATTGCGGCACCAGCGGCGCCTGGACCGAGACGAATTGCGGCACGAAGGCGATGAAGAAGACGATGCTCTTGGGGTTCAGGGCGGTCACCACATAGGCGTTCCAGAACATCGGCCTGAACGCCCCTGATCCGCCTCGCACTGGAGCCATCTCCAAGCTCTCCGGCACAGCGCGCCAGAGCTTCACCCCCAGCCATATCAAATAGGCGGCCCCGCAGAGCTTAAGCACCGTGAAAAGCTGCGCTGACGCCGCCAGCACCGCCCCCGCTCCCGCCAGCGACACGGTCATGGCCGTCAGATCGCCCAGCGACACGCCAGGCACGGTGGCCCACCCGCTGGCGCGCCCATGGCGCAGCGCATACGAGACGACCAGCATCACGGTCGGCCCCGGGATCGTCAGCAAGGCAGTGCTGGCCAGGGCAAAGGCGATCCAAATCTCGAGCGGCATCTTCGGCTCCTGCGATTCTTCGCGGACACGGATACCGCGGATGAGCTCCGCCAGCTAGCCCCGGAACCGGGGCGCCACACAATAGGGAGGGAGTGCCCTCAGCGCTCGGACAGTCGCACCGGTTTGCGATAGAAGATGTGATCGCCGATCCGGGCCGTGCGGTGCAGACGCTTCGACCAGCGCGGCTTGACCGACAGATTGTGATAGTGCGTCGCCTCGCCGGTCAGCACCCGCGGCTTGCCCTGCAGCATCAGCCAAGAGACCTTGCCCAATTTCTCGAACACCCCCCGGTCGCCGATGTTCTCGGCCTTGCCGTCGCAGATGAACGAAAACTGGCAGGCATTGCGTTTCTCCTGGCCTTGCTGGATCACGCCGCAGACCGTGCCCGGATAGGACCGGCTGTCGACCCGGTTGAGAATTACCTCGGCAACCGCGATTTGGCCCGCCAGGCTCTCGCCCCGGGCCTCGAAATAAAGCGCCTCGGTCAGGCACCGCCAGGCTGCGCTGCGCTTGCCGACCTTGACCGCGTCAATCTCGTTCAGGCTCAGCACCCCGCCCAGATCGGTCACCAATCGGTCGTTTACCGATTGATCACGCGCCGTGCGCATCGCGGCCGCTGTTTCGGCATCGTGCCGCTTCAGGGCCGCCAAGGCGCGGCTGGCCTCGGCGCTGGCCTGGTCGGCAGGCACCTCGAGCGCGACCTGCGCGGCCGGCAGCCCCGCAACCCGGCGGAAGCTGTCGGTCTCGGCGAATGCGGAAAAGGCGGATCGGTCATCGTCGAGCAAGACCAGGACCGCGCCGCGGCGCTCCTCGTCTGTGGCGTCCGACTTGCCAATGTCTGCTTCGGCTGGCGATGCGAACACGGCCGCCGCGGCGATCGCCGCAGCCAATCCCAAATGCTCGAATCGCAGCATGGATTTCAATCCCATGAGCGTCCTCACCATTTGCCGCGGTTTTCAAGCTGCCAGGCACAGCACAACCCAACCCCTGGCCGCCACCCCGATGTCCGCGCACTCTCCCCGTGCGCAGCTCAGGATCCGCGTTTCTGTGTGTCTTTTTTAGCGCAGTTCGCGCGGGAACACCACCCGCATGTGCGCCTACGTCGCAGGCAGCGCGTATTCCCGCCGGCATTTTCCGAGGCGTGGAATCGAACCCCCGGGGTCATCCCCGAGTTCATCCCCGAGTTCATCCCCGGCCCTTGATCGCCGCCTGGGCCGCCGCCAGCCGCGCAATTGGCACCCGGAAGGGCGAGCACGAGACGTAGTCGAAGCCGCTTTCCTCACAAAATCCAACCGAGGCGGGATCGGCGCCATGCTCGCCACAAAGCCCGATCGAGATCTCTGGCCGGCTCGCGCGGGCGCGCTCGGTCGCGATCTGAATGATCTCGCCGACCCCTTCCATGTCCAACGTGTGGAACGGATCGTGGTGGTAGACCTGCTGCGCCAAATACTCCGGGATGAACCGTCCCGCATCGTCGCGCGACAGCCCGTAGACCATTTGGGTCAGATCGTTGGTGCCGAAGCTGATGAAATCCGCCTCATCTGCGATATCGTTGGCGCGCAGTGCCGCGCGCGGCGTCTCGATCATCACGCCCACATGGTAGTCGACCATCCGGTCCCGCTCGCCCCTGACCTCTTCGGCCACCTCATCGATATGGCGTTTCAGAAGCTCGAGCTCGCGTACCGCCGAGACCAGCGGGATCATGATCTCGGGCCTGACCGCCTGACCGGTACGGGTCGCGGCCTCGCAAGCGGCCTCGAAAATCGCCCGGGCCTGCATCTGGTAGATCTCGGGATACGCGATTCCGATCCGGCAGCCGCGCTTGCCCAGCATCGGGTTGAACTCGGCCAGATCCTGGGCCCGCGCCTTCACCTTCGAAATCGGCACGTCCAGGCTGTTGGCCATCTCGGCCATCTCGGCTTCGCCATGGGGCAGAAACTCGTGCAATGGCGGGTCGAGCAGGCGGATCACCACGGGCAGACCCGCCATCGCCTCGAAGAGGTCGATGAAGTCGCCGCGCTGCATCGGCAGCAGGGTCTCCAGCGCCTTGCGCCGGACCGTCGCGCTTTCTGCCATGATCACCTGGCGCATCGCCGAGATGCGGCCGCGCTGGAAGAACATGTGCTCGGTGCGGCAGAGCCCGATCCCCTCGGCGTTGAAGCCGCGCGCCATGGTCGCGTCCGCCGCTGTGTCCGCGTTGGCCCGCACACCCATGCGCCGCGCCTCGTCCGCCCATTTCATGAGCGTCGCGAAGGCGCCGGAGATCTCGGGCGGCACGGTCTCGACCGCGCCGGCCAGAACCTGTCCCTCGCTGCCATCGACGGTCACCACATCGCCGGCGCGGAAGACGCGCCCGTCGCGCGCGCGCAGCACATTCTCGCGCCGGTCCAATTCCAGGTCCTTGGCGCCCACCACGCAGGGCCGCCCCAACCCGCGGGCCACCACCGCCGCATGGCTGGTCATGCCACCGCGCACCGTCAACACGCCAAGCGCCGCGTGCATGCCGCGGATATCCTCGGGGCTGGTCTCGATCAGCGCCAGGATCGCCGGCCTGCCCCCGGCGGCTTCGGCCTCGGCGATGTCGGGCGAGAAGACCAGCGGGCCCGAAACCGCGCCCGGCGAGGCAGGCAGGCCCTGGCCGATCAAATCGCGCACCGCGTCCGGGCAGATCGAGGGGTGCAAATGGTCTTCCAGGAAGCTCGGGTCGATACGCAGCAACGCCTCGTCGCGGCTGATCGCGCCGCGCTCGGCCAGCTCGACCGCGATCCTGAGCGCCGCCCGGGCCGAACGGCGCGCGGGCTTGGCCTCGAGGATTTGAGTCTCCCCGCGGGAAAGCGTGAATTCCAGGGTGAACGTTTCGCCAAAGGCTTCCTCCAGCTTGTCGCTGGCTTGCGTCAAACAGGTCACCGCGTCCGGGCAAAGCTCCTCCAGCGAGGGTTCGCTCAGGCCCTCGGCCTCGCGCTCGGCGCGGGTCAGGACCGTGGGTGTGCGCAGGCCCATCAACGCCTCTTCGCCCTGGGCGGCGGTGAGGTAACGGCCGTTCATCTGCCGCGCGCCCGTAACCTCGTCGCGGGGATGGGCGATACCGGCGCCGCTGGGCTCGGCCCCAAGCCCCATCACCATCGCTTGGACGATCAGGGGCAGGCCGGCTTCCTCGTCCTGGCCATTGGCCGCGCGCAGCATCCGGGCGCGGGGGTTGCTCCAGGCGCCGGCCAGCGCGCCAAGCGCGCCCATGAGTTGATCCCGCGGGTCTTGGGGAAAGCTTTCGCCCTCGTCCTCGATCAGGCGCAGGCAGGTGCGGGTCAGCTCTTCTAAGTTCTCGGCCGAAAGCTCGTCCTCGGTCTCGGCGCCGGCATATTTAATGGCGTCGAAAAGCGCATATTCGAACTCGTCGCCCTCGATGCCGAGCGCCCCCGCGCCGTAGGACTGGAGCAGCCGGCGATAGAGGCTTTGGGCCACGTGGCCGCCATAGAGCCGGGCCAGACCGGGCAGCGTGGTTTCGCAGACGCCGATATTCAGGATCGTGGGCGGGGCGCCGATCCCGCCGGGCGCCGAGCCCCGGACCGAGATCAGAAGCGGGTTCTGCGTATCGCCCAGCCGCGCGCCGGCCTTGGCTTCGAGCTCGGTCAACGCTGCCGCCAGCGCGTCCCCCGCGCCGGCCGGATCGGCGGTCATAGAGGCTGGAACCGCGAAGCCTGGGGGCACCGGCAGCCCCAACTCCGCCGCGCGGCTGAGCCATGCGGCCTTGGCGCCGAACGCCGCGGGATCCAGAGGCTGGGCCCCAGATCCAACCTTGGCCCCGATCCAACCGATTTCAGCGGCCCGCGTCATCGCGCCGTCATACTGTGCTTCTTCGCAGGTGCACAAGAGGTTGGGGTCACGCGATACTTGGCCGTCATTCGCAATCAGGTGCGGTTGAGACGTTTTCGATTGTGTCCAGAAACAAGGTCAATGAGTTGCCATCTCCGGTATCGTAGACAATCAATGATTTACCGCGCCAATGGGGGTAGGCCTCGAACGCATTGTCGAGTGCCTTGCGGATTGCGCCAAGGCGGTCGCGCTTGGCGCAAAGGCAGGTTTCGAGTTGTGTGCCGTCGGATGTGCAGGCGGTGATCGCCTCGGTTGTGTCCTCAACCGCTTGGTGGATTGCGAGCGCGTGAGCACGCTCTTGATCAGTCAGCGCCTCGATTTCACCCACGATGGTCGTCTCTGACGCGAGGACGAGCGCAAGGACGAGCGGCGCGAACAGCGTCATGACCCCTCGATCGCTTCCCAAATGGCGACCTGGCGCATCACGCCGCGAATGCGGTTGAGCAGGCACAGGCGGTTACGGCGCACGATCTGGTTTTCGGCATTGACCGTGACATGGTCGAAGAAGGCGTCGATCGCGGGCCGCAGCTTCGCCATCCCGGCCATCGCGGCAGCGAAGTCCTCGCCCGCCAGCGCCTCGGCGACGGCGGGCTCGCCGGCATCGAGGGCGGCGAAGAGGGCGCGTTCCTCGTCCTCTTCGGCGAACTTGTCCTCGGGCGTGCCGGAATATTCGACCCCGTCCTTCTTCTCCTCCGCCGCAACGATGTTCGAGGCGCGGCGATAGCCGGTCAGCAGGTTCGCGCCGTCTTCCGTGCCCAGGAACTCCTGAAGGGCTTTGACGCGGTTGACCAGCAGCACCAGGTCGTCCTGCCCGCCCAGATCGAAACAGGCTTGGATCACGTCGTGGCGAATGCCCTGGTCGCGCAGCGCGACCTTCAAACGGTCCGCGAGGAAGGAGAGCAAATCGTCACGCTGCGCCGGGATCGACGCTCGCAGGCGATCGAGCCAGCTGCCCTCGCCAACCTCGATCTCCTCGCCGTCGCCCTGCAGTTTTTCGACAACCGCATGGAGCGCGGCGCCAAAGACGCCGTGATCGGCGATCTCGTCGAGGAGATGATGGAGGATAAATAGCCGGCGCTCCTCGGCGGTATCCAGATTGTCGCGGATTTCATGCTTCAGCGATTGGCGGTCGATCAGCGGCGCAAGGTTGATACGCAGCCCATGGGTCAGAAGGATGCGGATCACCCCAAGCGAGGCGCGGCGCAACGCGAAGGGGTCCTTGCTGCCGGTCGGTTTCTCGTCGATCGCCCAGAACCCGGTCAGCATGTCGATCTTGTCGGCCAGCGCCACGGCGATGGACACCGGCTCGCTGGGAACGTCGTCGGATGGCCCCAGCGGCCGGTAGTGCGCCTCGCAGGCATTCGCCACTTCGTCCGGCAGGCCGGCGGCCTTGGCATAGTAGCCGCCCATGACCCCCTGAAGCTCGGGGAACTCGTAGACCATCTCGGAGGCCAGGTCCGCCTTGACCACCCGCGCGGCCTGTTCGGCTACGTCCGGGTCCGCCCCGACCTTCGGCGCGATCTCGCGGGCCAGCGCGGCGATCCGCTCGATCCGCTCGGCCTGGGTCCCCAGCTTGGCGTGGAAGACCACGTTTTCCAGGGGCGCCGACATGTCCTCCAGCGATTTTCGAAGGTCGTTCTCCCAGAAGAAGCGCGCATCGGCCAGGCGGGCGATCAGGACGCGTGCATTGCCCGCCAGGATGGTGGCGCCGTGGTCCGGGGTC
>JAOTXT010000128.1 GCA_029862205.1 Paracoccaceae bacterium | reverse complement strand
CCGGAATACCTCGGTCTCGGAGAACTCGGCGGTCAAATCGACGACCGTCGCGATGCCCTGCGCAGCCACCGCCCTGGATGCCTCGTGCGGGTTGAGCCTGCGGCCGACGAGCAGACCGGGCATCACTTCGCCATAGGGATCATCGCGGCGGCAAAACCACCGGAAGGACAGCTCGGTCCCTAGGAGGTAAGGTGCCATCAGGAGCATCGCGGCACCGCTCATACGGCCGTCGTGCTTGCGGAAGACCGAGGGCCCCAGCCAGATGTAGCCCAGCGCAACCAGGGCAACGGCGAGCGCGCCCCAGAGCAAAGCTGGGGCTGACGGAAGCCAAATCGCCGATCCCCCTGCCAGCAAGGCAGCGAGGAGTGCATAGCGCAGGGCGATTGTCCGATGCACCCGCGTAGGGCGGAACGGCACCAGGGGCGCTTCGGCCTGGCGGCCGGGAAACAGGTAGAGAGCCGTGACCCCGACCAGCGCCCCGGTCGGGATGTCGATGAAGTGGTGCTGATAGGTAAACAGCACCGAGGCGGCGGTCAGCGTAAACCATATGTGCGCTGCCCAGCCCAACCATCCCCGCACGTGGCGGCCGTAGACGGCCCACAGCAGGATCAGCAGGCTGATGTGGAGTGACGGCGCCTGGTTGTAAGGTTGGTCCAAGCCGTGCAGGACGCCGAAGATCGCGCCCAGCAGCCCGTCGACCTCGGGCCGCGGGAAGGCAAAGGCGAGGGGGAACAGGAGGAACCCAAGCGCCGAAACGAGGATGGCGAAGACCACGCGCTTGACGTGGGTCCTGAGCTCCCCCCTGTCGCCGCAGACGAAGAGAGCGCCCGCGAAGAACAGGTCGATGGACATATATGGAATAACCATCCAGGGCAGCACGGGGATGGCCCGCTCCCAGTCGAAAAAGAAGCTGCCGACCGAAGATCGTTGCGCCGCTGCCCAGTTGGCGAAGCCGTAGACCAGAAAAAAGAACGGGCCGAGGAAGCAGAGCCACAAACACGCTTCCTTTATCGGCCGAGGGGTGGCTGCTGCACCCAAGGTTCAAACCTTCCGCGCCAGCGACACAGTGAAGATGCCGTCCTCGTCGACCGCCATGGCTATCTTCTCGAAGCCGGCCTCGGCTGCCAATGCATCCATCTCTGCCTGCGTCCGGCGTCGCATGATCCAGGGTTCGCCTCTGCGGTGGCTGGTCAGCACCCGCGCAATGAACTCGATCTGCGGATGCCAGGGCTGGCCTGTGTAGACGAGGAATCCGCCGGGCACCATCGCCTCCGCCAGACCGGCGAGCGAGGCGCGTACAGGCTCGTTGTCGGGGAACAATTCGTACAGACCGGAGACGATTCCGATGTTGGGCTTGGGGGTGAGTCCGGCCAGCGACTCTCGGTCGAAGGCATCGGCCTGTTCGAACGCGACGCCCCCCAGGCCCATTTCCGCCGCTAGCGCTGCTGCCGCGCGCAGGTTGTTGTCGCTGAAATCGCGCAGCAGCGCCGTGATCGTTTGGCCGCCTTTCCGGGCGAGGGCATCCAGCACGTAACGGCCCTGACCCGTCGCGATGTCGACGATATGCACCCTCTCGCCATTGCTTCGGATACGGTCGATCGCTTGCTCCAGCATCGCCTCGAGGTGGAGCTTGCGTTGACGGATGCCGCGCCAACCCGGGCTGTCCAGGTATTGCCGGTCGATCAACCGGCCGAGCGGCGTCAGCCCTTTCGCTTCGTTGCGGTAGACGTAGTCCAGCATGGCCCCCGAATCGAAACCGCTCCGCCACCCGACCCGGATGCCCTCGCTCAAGCGCCCGATCGTCGACAGGAAGAAGCGCATGAGCGCAAAGCCGCTGGCGGCCATCGCCGGGGCTGGCCGACACAGCCGATCGAACTCTTTCTTGGTATGGCCGGTGCGATCGGCATTGATGTGATCCGGCGCTTCCGGCGGGTTGGTGAAGACGTCCTCGATGAAGTCGCGCGCCTTGCCGATCGGCAGGTGGCTGTCGATCTCGTTGAAGGTGTCGTGCAGGAAGCCCGGGAAGACGTGCATCTCCTTCCTCGGACTCGACAGCCCCTCGAAGAAGCGACGTTGGGGCGGCTGCTCTACGACCCAGTCGCCGCCCGAGGTCAGGACCAGCACCGGGACCGTGATGGCGGCCGAATCCTGGATCAGCCGCGTGGCCGCGTCGCGTAGCCCCAAGAGAATATTCACTGCGATGTTCGGCGTGATCAGCGGATCCTCGTTGTAGGAGCGCGCCTTCGCCGGGTCGCGGGTCAGCAGCTTGCCCTTCACATAACTCTTGATGAAGGTCTTGCCCTTTATCTTCCGCAGCAGGCGCAGCCCTGGCACGGCAAAGGGCACGTAGAGCCTGACGCGCAAGGCGGGGCTGCCCAGAACGAGCGCCCGGATCGGCGGTGCATAATCGTGCACCCAGGTGCTGACCAGGACGCTGCCGACGCTGTGCGCCATGACGACGAGATTCTCGTAGGCGAAGCCGTGTTCCGTCGCGACATGCCGGACGAAGGAGTCGACATCCTTGACGAGCGATCCGAAGCTTTCTGCATAGCCGCGCTCACCGGGCGACCGGCCGTGGCCGCGCGCGTCCCAGGCAAAGACCGAATAGCCCGGCAGTTCGAGCTTGTCGATCACGTCCTTCCAGCGCCCCGAGTGCTCGTGGCCCCGATGGAACAAGATTATCGCCCGATCGCTGGGTGTCTCCGTCGGCCAAGCCCGGTAGAACAGCTCCGTCCTGTCCCAGGTTGCAAAGGTCTTCTCGATCGATGGCCGCATGTGAGTTCCTCTTTGCTCCTTTGCGGCGATCGCCTGCGGATCCGGCGGGCGGGAGACGTGGCACTCTGTCACCGCCGCGGCTGGATCTTCACTATAAGCAGCGAATTCGACCGGCTCTCGCGCCGTGTTGTTATAAGGCGCGTGCTGGGAAATCCGAAACGGCATGAACATCCGGCGGGCCTCGGTCCCGGCCGTCGCAAGAACTCTCCCGCAATCTACCCGCCGTTCAGTGCAAGCCGACGGCCCTGGGGGTTCTCTCGGCGGCCCGCCCGCGCTCTTCGGTCACGCCGACAGCCGTCAAGAGATCGCCGATTTCCTCCCGGGCGTGCTCGTGGCTCTTGTTGTTCCAGGGCTCCGCCCCCTCGTCGGACAGGTCGAGCAGCGTGAAGCCGCTTTCGAAATAGGCCCGATAGGAAACACGTTCGCTGAACCCGGGTTCGAGACGGAAGCCCATGCGCTCGGAGAGTTGATTCAGAAGGGCCGAGATCTCCCGGTTGTTGCGCGCGTCAATGTGCGCCAGGCGGTTGCGCATGACGATCCAGTCGATCGCCTTGCCGCCGTCCGATCGCCGCTGCGTGTTCAGGTCCCAGACCATCTTGCAGTATTCGCTGGGCGCCAGCGCCCTGCGCTTGCTGCGGTCGATCTTGGCCAGCACGTCGATGTCGAGGAAGCTGTCGTTGAGCGGCGTGATCAGCGTGTCGGAATTGAAATGGGCAATGCGGGACAGGTAGGACTCGCTGCCCGGGGTGTCGATGACCACGTAGTCGCAGCCGGCAAGCTGGGCGAAGGCTTCGCGGACTCGCGCCCGGTCCTCGGATTCGGCCTGACCGCGATCGCGCAGGGCGGAGCGCTCGACGCGGCGGTGCAGCGGCATCGGGAGGTCCCGGTTGCCCGCCGCGACAGCGGCCGCGCGGTTCCTGAGGAAGGTCGACAGCGTTGCTTGCCGGCCGTCGAAGTCGAGGGTGCCGACCTTGCGGCCGAGCTTGAGCAGCGCGACCGCCAGGTGCATTGCGGCGGTCGATTTCCCGGTCCCGCCCTTCTCATTCCCCAGGGCGATGATGTGCGGCGCCTTGCCGCGCCCCTTGGGGACCGCGAGACGCTCGTCGCAGAGATCCGGAGAGGCGATGCCCAAGGCGGCGGATATCTCGGTGATCCGGGTCACTTCCCGCACCGAAAAGCCGTTGCCGGTCTGGCCGATCGCCCGGGCGATCCGCATGATGAGGTCGGCGGCCTGACGGTCGCCGGCGGCCTCCGATACGCAGCTCAGCGCCCGGCCCCTGCCGGCGTCCTCGTGCTCGCGTATCGCGACCGCGAAGCCGTTGAACAGGCCGATCGCCACATGGACCTCGAAGACCTTGAGCGCATCCAGCGAGGCCAGGACCTTGTCGAGGGTCGCTCGTTTCGCAAAGGAAACCTCGCCGTCGGACGTCGCCACCAGCGCCGCCGCGGCCATGGCGGCCTCCAGGACCACACGGCTATGCATACGCGCGGATAGGGCGTGGATGTTTTCGCTCAGCCTGCCGAACAGGTTCACTTGGACGGCCTCGGCACCATTCGAGCCAGCAACGTTACGACAACGGGCCCGTCCAGATTACAGCAAACCGCGCTTAGCTGCGGACCCCACCGAAGCACATTGAACCGTTTGCTTGTCGCACTCCAATTCGAGTCGTGTCCAGGGCTATTTGCCGTCGCCTGCCGGGGAGCCGCAGGCTCGGGATCGCTCGGTCAGA
>JAOTXT010000127.1 GCA_029862205.1 Paracoccaceae bacterium | reverse complement strand
GCGCGGAGCTCTTCGCGAGTAATAGCAACCATTCGTTGCCCGTGGCAGCGGCGCCGAGGCCGACGATGAGTCCAAGCACCAACCCCGCGGCGATCGCTAAATGCAGCATTTAATGGTTCCTCCCCCCGTCTACCCATCACGTAACAATAGCGCCATTGCCGGAATTCCACATGGATTTAACGACGGACAAGCCGCCGATACGGGTATCGGCAATGAAAACCGGCTGCGAAGCTTTCATGCACTCCCATTTCCTGCAGTGATCCCCGGCGAACGTCTCTTGAGTACTTTTCCAGGGAACGCATGGGTTCTGGCGCTTCTTTCAATGACCGGCGTGCCGCCGACGATCACGTAAGAAAAAGCGGTCATTTTGTGGATCGCCTGCTCGAGGCTCAAGACGCCCTCCTCTCGCAGATACTTGCGTAACACTCTTGGAAAGGTCCCGTAGTTGAGCAGATAAATTGGAGGCGAGGAGATTTGACGACGTTCCACCCGGCCTCAAAGCGAAAATTATTCGGACCACAAACACAGTGGCTTCCAGCCTATCAATCCAGCCGAAATTCCGGGTCGGCCTGTTACCGAAATATCGTCCTTCTAACGTGATGTCTTCGGTACAGGCTCGAAAGTGACACGTCGACGCGAACCGGTAGGCACCGCCCCCTGGTGGTCCAGTACGGATGGAGTTAGCAATACCGGATGGCAGCTAAGCGGCGGCGGCTGCCGGCTTGCCTTCGATTCTCTCAATGGTAAAGCCCGTAAAGCCATAGATGATCGAGACCAGGGGATTGACCAGATTGAAGAACACGAACGGCAAATACGCCAAGGTTGCAACGCCCAGGGTGGCGGCCATGTAGGCGCCGCAGGTATTCCATGGGACCAAGGGTGAGGTCAGGGTGCCGGAATCCTCGATGACCCGGGACAGGTTCTTGGGCTTAAGTCCGCGGCGCTGGAACTCGGCCTTGTACATCTTGCCGGGCAGCACAATGGCGATGTACTGGTCGGCCGCAACGATGTTGATGCCGATACACGACAACACGACGGTCATCATCAATGCGCCGGTAGACTTGGCCGCGGCCAGCGCCGCCTGAATGAGCCGCAACAGCATGCCGCTGTGCTCCAACACCGCACCGAACGCCATTGCGGAAAGAATCAGCCAGATGGTCACCAGCATGCTGCTCATGCCGCCGCGCGACAGGAGGTTATCGACTTCCGGCACACCGGTAGAGGACGCGTAGCCGTTGGCGAGCGCCACCCACACGCCCTTGGTCATCGCCAGCGCCGGCGTCAGGTCCGGCGAATCGGCGAACGCCAGCACCGCCTCGCGCTGCAACACCAGGGCCACAAAACCGCCGAACAGTGCTCCGAACAGGATGGTCGGCAATGGTGGCACTTTGCGGTACGCCATGAAGAACACCACGACGAGCGGGACCATCGCCAGCGGCGTGATGTTGAACGCGTCCTGCAGGGTGAGTCTCAGGGACTGAAGCGCATCGCTGTCGGACTGCACCTCTGCGCCGAGCCCGAGCGTCGCGAACAGGATCAGTGCGATGGTGAATGACGGTCCGGTGGTCCAGGCCATGTGCCGGATATGCGTGAATAGATCCGTTCCAGCGACTGCGGGAGCCAGGTTGGTGGTATCCGACAGCGGCGACATCTTGTCGCCGAAATAAGCACCGGAAATGATCGCGCCGGCCGCAATTGCCGGCGACAAGCCGAGCCCCAGCGCCACGCCGATCAGCGCCACGCCCAGCGTACCCGCGACGGTCCAGGAGCTACCTGTGGATAACGCCGCGATCGCACAAATGATGCAGGCCGCTACGTAAAACCACTGCGGACTAAGAATCTCCAGACCGTAGTAGATCAATGCGGGTACGGTGCCGGCCAGAAGCCAGGTGCCGATCAGCCCGCCAACCGACAGCAGGATCAGCACTGCCGCCATCGAAGTGCCAATGCCGGCGATGATTGCCTCGAGAATCTCATCCCAGGGATGGCCGTTCTGGATCGCGACGATGGCCGCGATCGCTGCTGCGAGCGTCAGCACGATCTGGTTCGGCCCCGACGAGGAATCCGAGCCGAACAATTTGACCGACAGAAAAAGCATCAGGACCAGAGAGACGACTGGAATCAAAGCATCGATCAGTGTCGGTTCTTTCGGCCGTTTCATGTGTGGTCGCACCCTCTTTTTATTTAAGAGCCACCGAGCGAACAGGTAGCTGTCGACGAAGATGTCTTGGGTCACTGCCGACAATAGCGACAAAGCGGCCACAACTCCACTGCGCATCGTGGTACCAGCGATACATCAAACGCGATTATTCATGACTTGGAATGCCACAATACAGTTCCGAAATCGCTTATCCTCTTGGTAATTCACGTATCCACTGTGAGAATACCCATTTTTCACCCGATGTAGGCGGCAAGCCTGCATGCATCGTGTCGTCATCAGGCACGCCCGCGGCATCAACATTCGCGAACAGGAGTGCGTCACCCTTGGCGCCGGTGTGCGATAGCCCGATCCGGCGGAAGTACGTTTCCCCGCCTGAAAAATCATCATTCAGATATATGAGAAACGTGTCAGTGCGTTGGCCGCGCACCGCGAGTTCAGCTGCGTATGAGGATTCTGAAGGGTCGAGATAATCGAAATGCTCAGCGAAGGTTTCGCCGGGTGCATAGTGAAGAATCTTCGGAATCTCCATCGCCAGATCTTGCCTTCGTGTTATTGCGCCGATGCGTCCACGAAGTACAAACGTGAGCACGCCGATCGTCTCGATGTCCAGATCGCACTGGGAGTTTGTTCGCCGACCATCCTCGGTCGTTCCGCCTGTCCCTTTGTCATAGATCGTCGCGCGCGATATCCGACCCTTAGCCTGTTCGATCAGCCAGTCACACGCTGCCGGCGGTGCAAACTTTTCAATAACCTGGATGCGAGGGGCCTCGCGAATGATCCGTATTTCTGGCGGAGTAATCCACTCAGCCAGATCGATCTCGCCACGCATGGCGGCCCAATCCTCGCCATCGATAATATTGCCAGACGGACCTCCGGCCAGTATCCGCAAAGAGCTCTGCGATGGCTCGTAGCCCCGCTGGGCTGCACGCATCAGATAGTCAAAAGCCTCATCCCAGTTCCGGGCCCGCCAGAATGAAGAGCTTGCAATTGTCGCCGCCAAATAGGCGCCCTGTGGGTCGCCTGCCAGCGCGGCCTGTTCTATTAGCGCCACGCCACGTGCCGGATTACTCGGCGCGTCTCCCGCCGTCAAAAAACGCAATCCGAGTCGGGCGGCCGCGCCGGCATCTCCCGACCGGGACAAGCGCTCAAGCGTGTCGATTTGCTCGCCGCGGGCGGATGCAGCGAAGCGGGTAGCCGTATCTTCTCCTCTAGGCCTGTCTTGCCTGACAGACAACGAGCCACAGCATCTCTTGAACTTCTTGCCACTACCGCATGGGCAGGGGCTATTTCGTCCGATATTGGCCATCATTTCCAGCATTCAGCGGGGACAATTTGATATCCAGTCTAAAGCCGAGGGTAGTAATTTCATAGCGTGGCTTGGGCCCGGTCAGACCGGTCGTGTTGCTTCGATCGGTGCTTCACGAAACGAAATCAACCGCCACCGCCGGAGCTGGGCAAACAGACGGATCAGGAACGAATCGGGCATCGTTCCAAGTTTGCGGCGAATACGGTCGAAGACTTCGCCGACCTTCGTGCCACCGTCCATGGCCCCGCCCATTAGCATATCGAGGATTGCGAGAGTGGTCTCGTCACGCAAACCGAACACGTGAGGCCCCCACGGTGTCGTAACCGCGAAGAGAAACCCTTCGCCCGATGGCGATCGACGAATGTCTCTTGCCTCGACGAGAAAGTAGGGATACAAATCGGCGAGCGATTGATAGTCTGGCTTCTTCGTTACGACCGTACCGTCGAAAACACACGCGTCGAGCTGGGTCAACAACAGGCACCATAACGCATCCTCGGGCGTCTCGACGATGGGTTCGCCCATGACATTGAGCGACGTATTGAGAAGCATCGGGACGCCGGTCCGCTCCCCGAACTCTTTAACGAGATCATAATAGGCGCCGTTAGCCGCCTTGGTCACCGTTTGCACACGTCCAGTGCCATCGACATGCACGACGGCTGGCACGAGATCGCGCTTGTCTTGCCTGAAATTCATCACGCGGAGCATAAACGGACTGCTCGGATCGACGCCGTCCACGTCGAACCAGTTCTCGACCTCTTCGAGCAGGATGACCGGGGCGAACGGCCGAAACGCCTCTCGATGTTTGACACGCGCGTTGAGCTTCTCTTTGGCATCCGACTGACGCGGATCGCACAGGATGCTTCGCTGCCCAAGGGCACGAGGCCCCAGCTCCGACGGCCCTTCGAACCACGCGATGATCTGGCCGTCGGCGAGCAGATCGGTGGCGACACTGACGGTGTCGGATGTTTCCTGGGTCACCATTGATGGGGTGCGATCGATGGCCGCCGAGATTTCGCCGGCATCGTAGGTCGCACCGTAGCCGTCGCGTTCGGTGGCCTGGGGTGAGTACCTGCCGGTGAGGTGCCATAGCCCGTGGTAGGCTGCG
>JAOTXT010000023.1 GCA_029862205.1 Paracoccaceae bacterium | reverse complement strand
GCCGGGACGCATACACGTCATAGGCCCGGTCGAGCCCGATCCGCACCGCCTCGACCCCATTCGAAGCCGCCCAGATCGCTGCCAGGGCCGAAAGCGTCAGCACCCCGCCGCGCCGCTTGCCGATGACCTCCAAGAGCACCGGCTCCAAGGTCTTGGCCACATGCTCCGGCACGGTCGCGAACAGGGACGCCAGCGCCGCCTCGGCCCCCTGCTGGCCGATGAAGAACCCGGTCAGCGCGGTCGCGAAGATCAGGAACGGCACCAAGGCCAGCATCAGCGAATAGGCGATATTGCCCGACAGAACGCCGCCCTGGTCACGGTTGAACCGCCGCACGACCGTAGCCAGGAACGGCCAGCACGCGCGCAGCAGCGCCAACAGCCAGTTCATGGGAAGATCGGCGCCGCCATCAGACCGGCAGTCTCGTCGAGCCCCAGCATCAGGTTCGCGTTCTGCACCGCCTGGCCGGACGAGCCCTTGGTCAGGTTGTCGAGTGCCGAGAAGATCATGACCCGCCCCGGATCGCGGCCAGGATCACGGTCGGGGATGACACCCAGATGGCAGAAGTTCGAGCCGCGCACATGGCGGGTGGCTGGCGCCTCGCCAAGAGGCAGCACCACCAGGAACGGCTCGTCTGCATAACGTCGGGCCAAGCTCGCATGGATCGCCTCGGCTTCGCCCTTTACATAGCAAGTGGCCAGGATCCCCCGGTTCTGCGGCAACAGATGCGGCACAAATGTCACCCGCACCTCGCGCCCGGTGAATTTCGAGAATTCCTGGTCGAACTCGGCCATATGCCGGTGCTTCGCCACATTATAGGCGTGATAGCCCTCGCTGACCTCGGCGTGGAGCAGCCCTTCCTTCGCTGACCGCCCGGCACCCGAGACGCCCGTCGCCAGGTCGATGATAATGTCATCCGCGTCGATCACGCCGTCGATCAGCGGCGGCAACAGCGGAAACAGCCCGGTCATCGAGTTGCAGCCGGTCCCGGCCACAACCCGCGCGGCACGGATCTCGTCGCGGTAGAACTCGGTCAGGCCGTAGACGGCCTCGTTCTGGATATCGAGCGCGAAATGCTCGTGCCCATACCAAGCCTCGTAGACCTTCGGATCCCGCAGCCGGAAGTCGGCGCTGAGATCGACGATCTTCAAATCCCGTGGCAGGCCGCGGATCACCTCCTGGCTGGTCGCGTGCGGCAGGGCACAGAAACACAGATCGACGCCCGCGAAGTCGATCTCGTCGATCTTGCAGAGCATCGGAAGGTCCAGATGGCGCAGATGCGGGAAGACCTGGGCCATGGTCTGGCCGGCCTTTCGATCGGCCGACATGGCGACGATCTCCAACCCCGGATGGGTCGCGATCAGGCGCACCAGCTCGGCGCCCGTATAGCCGCTGGCCCCCAAAATCGCGATCCGGTGCTTGGTCATCGTCCTGCCCTCCTGGCGCGACACCGCCTATCCGAAAAGGCGGATCGCCGCAATGGGGCCAGGTCAGTCGCGGTCAGCCGGGATAGAGACCGTAGGCACCGTTCGTCACCGGCTTCGGGCTCGGCGCGTAAATGCGTTCGCGCAGATGATCCATCATCGCCCTCGGATCGGTCCGGCGGGCACCGATCCCGGCCTCGGGTAGTGGCTTGCCGATATGGAACCGCAGAGAGCCGCCGACGCGGCTATGGAATTCGCTGATCAGCAATGTCATGCGCAAGATTTTGCTCAAATCGCGCGCGGCATGAAAAAGCCGCGGCCTGGGCCGCGGCTCCGGTGTCGTGAAGCCCGCACTGCGCCGTGCCTTACCGCTTCGAAAACTGAAAGCTGCGGCGGGCCTTGCGCTTGCCGTATTTCTTACGCTCGACCACGCGGCTATCGCGGGTCAGGAAGCCGGCGGCCTTCAGGGCAGGACGCAGCTCCGGATCGTAGACGCTCAGCGCCTTCGAGATGCCGTGCTTGACGGCCCCGGCCTGGCCCGACAGCCCGCCGCCCTTGACCGTGCACATCACGTCGAACTGGCCGGCCACGTTCGCCACCGTGAAGGGCTGGCCGATCACCATCTGCAGCACGGGTCGGGCAAAATAGATCTCCAACTCCTTGCCATTGACGGTCACCTTGCCATGGCCCGGCTTGACCCAGACCCGGGCCACCGCGTCCTTGCGCTTGCCGGTGGCGTAAGACCGGCCAAGGGCATCGCGCACCGGCTCGCGGATGATCGCCGCTTCGGTCGCGGCCGCGTCATCGGCCTCTTCGCCAACGCCGACCGCGGCCTTCAGATCGTCAAGCGATTTGATTTCGTCGGTCATCTCATGCGCTCCGGGTGTTTTTGGGGTTCATCGCGGCGAGGTTCACGACCTCGGGCTCCTGCGCCTCGTGCGGGTGCTCGGCGCCCGCATAGACACGCAGATTGGTGAGCTGTTTGCGGCTCAACGGCCCGCCCGGCATCATCCGGGTCACCGCCTTGGTCACGACCCGCTCTGGGAACTTGCCTTCCAGGATCTGGCCGGCGGTGCGGCTCTTGATCCCGCCGGGATAGCCGGTGTGCCAGTAATAGATCTTGTCGGCCCGCTTGTTGCCGGTAATCTGAATCTTGTCGGCGTTGATGACGATCACGTTGTCGCCCATGTCCATATGCGGAGTGAAGGTCGCCTTGTGCTTGCCGCGCAGGCGCATGGCCACGATCGAGGCGAGCCGGCCCAGCACGATGCCTTCGGCATCGATCAGGACCCATTTCTTCTCGATATCGGCCGGTTTGGCGGAATAGGTTTTCATTGGACGTTCCTGAATCTCGTCGAACCGGTATTGCCCCGGCCAACCGGGCGCCTATCTGCGCGAGCCCGCACGCATTGTCAACCGAAAACACGCGGAATTCGCGCATGATTTCAATATAGTTAGTTTTGAGGTAATAATTTACCCCATATCACCTTTCGGCGGAATCGCATAGTTCATGGTCGCATGGGCGACCGGGCGGTCGTCGCCCTCAGACCAAAGGGTCGCCTCGCCAGTCGCCAGCAGACGGCCCAGCTTAAGGATCCGCGCCTCGCCGATCAGGTCGCGCGGAGCGGGCTTCCTCAAAAAGTTGATATTCAAATTCGTTGTCACCGTCAGCGCCTCGCGCCCGATCATCGCCAGGACCGCGACATAGAAGGCGCAGTCGGCCAGCGTGAACATGGTCGGGCCTGAGACCGTGCCGCCGGGCCGGAGATGCACGTCTGTCACATGAAAGCGGACGCGGGCGCGGGACGGCCCCACCTCCTCGATGGTCATCAATCCGCGCGATTGCGGGAACACATCGTCGAGGAACGCGGTGATTTCGTCGGCTGTGAGTTTCTGGGCCATGAAGACTCCGTGGCGGGCCCTTCCGGTCGATCCGGTTCTGCCCTAGTCTTGCCGCCGCTGAATGACAAGGGATGGACCCATGGCCGAGGTTCTGCTGCGCGAAAACGACGGCGCGATCGCAATCCTGACGCTGAACCGCCCAGACCAGTTGAACGCGCTATCCGAGGCGCTGCTGACGGCGCTGCAAGCCGCCTTCGACACCATCGCGGACGAGGCCGACACCAAGGCCGTGATCCTGCGGGGTGCCGGACGGTCCTTTTGCGCAGGCCATGACCTGCGCGAGATGCAGGGCAAGCGGCAAGGGCCGGACGGGGGCCGGGCTTACTACCAGGCACTTTTCCAGCAATGCTCAAAGATGATGACGACGATCCCCCGCCTGCCCCAACCCGTGATCGCCGAGGTCGGCGGGCTGGCCACCGCGGCCGGGTGCCAGTTGGTGGCGAGCTGTGACATGGCGGTTGCCGGGTCCGAGGCGCGGTTCGGGGTCAACGGGGTCAATATCGGGCTTTTCTGCTCGACGCCCATGGTGGCGCTCAGCCGCAATGTCGGGCGCAAGAAAACATTCGAGCTGCTGACCACAGGCGATTTCCTCGGCGCCGACCAAGCGCTGGAGCATGGCCTGGTCAACCGGGTGGTGCCGGATGCGGAGCTTGGCGCCGAAACCATGGCCTTGGCCGAAAAGGTCGCTTCAAAGCTCGGCTCGGCAGTTAGGATCGGCAAACGCGCCTTCTACGAGCAGCTCGAGATGACGCTCGAGGCGGCCTATGCCCATACCGGCAATGTGATCGCCGAGAACATGTTGCACAAGGACACGGCCGAGGGGGTGCAGGCCTTCCTGGAGAAACGTGACCCGGACTGGCCGGACTGAGCACTGCGCCCACATGAGGGTTCAAGTTACGAGCGCAAAGCGGACATCGCGATCCATCTGCGCAGCATCAGGACTGTGCCATCTCCGGACATTTTTGAGGCATTAGTCCAGAAGCCATGTCGTAGAAATAGGGACGAGTCTGTTAGTCCTTGATCGGCTGGCCGCTCAGCTGCTTTATCTCGTCCTCTTTTCCAGGACCGAATTTTTCGTAGCGTGGCCAGTCGTCTGCGGTATCGAACCAATCTATGTGTTCCCGATGCATGACATGGAGACGAAAGCTCTCATCGGTGACGACGTCTTCGGGGTGATCAAAACTTCCGATGCTCAGACTGGTTTCATGCGCGCGATGAAATCCAATCGAGCTGCCACATGTTGGACAGAAGCTGCGCTCGACGTCCTCTGATGATCGATAGCGCTCTGGGTTCCGTGCAAGCCAACGTACGGACCCAGCCGGAAATCCGACGAAAGTTCCTACAGCAGCGCCAGTTTGCTTGCGGCACTTGCTGCAGTGGCAGTGGCATACCCACAGCTGCTCCGCACTCGTTTCGTACCTGACTTCGCCGCACAGGCGACCACCTTTGTAACCCATTGATGTATTCTCCGGTTTAGATGCTGCAATATAGCAGTACATGCGCGCCATCGGTCCTGTCGCCTGTTCGGGTTTTAGCTGTCAAATCCCGCGACGATGTGTTGGAGGCAATGTCACAAGTGGGTCAGGACCAATCATCTGAGCAATTTTGTCCGATGACAGTTGTGTCCCGCATAGCAAACCTTCCGCCTACGCCGATTTATGGGTCCTGACCCTAGAGCAGGTTGCGCCGGCTCCGGTTCACTCCGCACCCCGTCATTACCGGGCTAGACCCGGCAATCCTGGGCCCAAAGCCCAGATGCCCGGCTCGAGGCCGGGCATGACAAGGTTCACATGACAGGGGAAGGAAATCGTGAAACCTGCTCTAACTCGACTGCGCCCCGGCTCTAGCGCCCAGATGACAGGCCATCCTGCGTTCGTGACCCGTCCCCTCAAGCTTCGGAATCGCAGTGCGGCACTGCTCCATCACGAATGGACAGCGCGGGTGGAAGTGGCAGCCTGTGGGCGGGTCCAGCGGCGAGGGGATCTCGCCCTCTACGGGCGTGAAGTCGCGCTTGCGCTGGTCGAGGCGCGGCACCTCGCACAGCAGCGCCTGGGTATAGGGGTGGCGCGGGTCGGCGAACAGCGCCTCGGTCGGCGCGGTCTCGACCACCCGGCCCAGATACATGATCACCACCCGGTCCGCGATATGCTCGACGACGCTGAGGTCGTGGCTGATGAAGAGATAGGTCAGGTCAAGTTCCTGACGCAAATCCATGAAAAGGTTCAACACTTGCGCCTGGATGGAGACATCCAGCGCGGCGATCGCCTCGTCGCAGACCAGGAATCGCGGCTTGACGGCCAGAGCGCGGGCGATGCCGATCCTCTGGCGCTGGCCGCCCGAAAACTGGTGCGGGTAGCGCCGCTTCAGCGCAGGATCGAGGCCGACTTTCAGCAGGATTTCATCGACATAGTTCGACAGCCCCGCCCGGCCCACCAAGCCATGGACCAGCGGCGCCTCGCCGATGATCTGCTCGACCCGCATCCGTGGGTTCAGACTGGCGAAGGGGTCCTGGAAGATCATCTGCACGGCCAGCGTCGCGGCACGCTGCTCGGCGCCGGTCATCGCGGCGGTTTCCTTGCCTTCGAACAGAACGGTGCCCTCGGTCGCTGGCAGGATCCCGGCGATCATGCGGCCGAGGGTGGATTTTCCGCAACCAGACTCACCGACCAGGCCCACCACCTCGCCCGGCTTGATCGCCAGATCGACCTTGTCGACCGCGTGCACCACCTCATCGCGGATCTCCGATCCCAGGCGCTGGGCGATCTTGCCGGCGAGATCAAGCTGTTTGACGAAACGTTTGGAGACGCGCCGTACTTCGATGAGCGGAACGCTCATGCGGGCACCGCCGCGCCGTGCGGGTGGTGGCAGCGGATCGGGTGGCCAGCCTCCGCGGCCGTGATCTGGGGCACGGTGAGGCAGGCATCGCTGGCGCGCGGGCAGCGCTCGCGGAAGGCGCAGCCCGGCGGCAGGTCCAGCATGTTGGGGGTCATGCCGGGGATCTGGGTCAGTTTCTCGCCACGGCGGTTGGCGGACGGCACCGACCCCAGCAGCCCCACCGTATAGGGGTGGCGTGGGTGGTCGATCACGTCGTCGGTCGGGCCAGCCTCGACCACGCGGCCCGCGTACATGACCGAGATCCGATCGGCCAAGCCCGCCACCACCGCCAGGTCGTGGGTGATCCAAATGAGCGCCGCGCCGCGCGCGCGGCAGAGCATCTGCGCCACATGGATTATCTGCGCCTGGATGGTCACGTCCAGCGCCGTGGTGGGCTCGTCGGCGACGATCAGGTCCGGGTTGTTCAGGAAGGCGATCGCGATGGCGACCCGCTGGCGCATGCCGCCGGAAAGCTGATGCGGATAAGCCCTCAGCCGTTCCTCCGGGCTGGGGATGCCGACCTGGGCCAGGCCGTCACGCGCCTGCGCCCAGGCCTCGCGTTTCGGAACATCCCGGTGTGCCAGGATCGCCTCAATCATCTGGGTGTCGATCCGCAGGACCGGGTTCAGGGTCATCATCGGATCCTGGAAGATCATCGCGACCTTCGATCCCCTAAGCTCGCGCATCCGCCGGTCCGAGGCGCCGATCAGTTCCTCGCCCTGGAAGCGGATCGAGCCGCCGACCACACGGCCCGGCGGGTCGACCAGGCCGATGATCGAGAACCCGGTGACCGATTTGCCGGAACCAGACTCGCCGACCAGCCCCATCACCTTGCCCCGCTCGATCGCGAAATCGACGCCATCGACCGCCTTCACCACGCCTGCCCGGGTAAAGAAATGGGTCTGGAGGCCCTCGACCGAGAGGACGGTCATCGCTTGAGCCTGGGGTTCAGGACGTCGCGCAACTGATCACCCACCAGGTTGATCGAGACGATGGTGACCAGCAGCGCGAGGCCGGGGAAGAAGCTGATCCAATAGCGCCCGGACATCATGTATTCGAAGCCGTTCGAGATCAGCACGCCGAGGCTCGGCTCGGTCTGGCGCAGCCCAACGCCGAGGAAGCTGAGCGTGGATTCAAGCGCGATGGCCGAGGCGGTCTGCACCGTGCCGATGACGATCAGCGGCGCCATACAATTGGGCAGCACGTGCCGGAAGACGACGCGGGTGTGGCTTAGCCCCAAGCAGCGGGCCGCCTCGATATATTCCTTGGCGCTTTCGACCAGCGCCGTGCCGCGCACCGTGCGGGCGTAATACGCCCACTGCGCCGCGACCAAGGCGATGATGATCTTGTCGATGCCGCGCCCCAGGATCGCCACCAGCATCAGCGCGATCAGCACCGCCGGGAACGAGAGCTGGATATCGACCGCCCGCATGATCAGCGTCTCCGTGCGTCCGCCCGCATAGGCCGCGACCAGCCCGATCGCCGTGCCGATGATCAGCGCCAGGACGCCGGATGCCATCCCCACCATCAGCGAGATGCGCAATCCATAGAGGATGGCGGAATAGAGATCGCGCCCCGCCCCGTCGGAGCCGAGCCACATTGTGTAGCCGGTAAACGCCTCGGACCCCGGTGGCAGCTTGCCGTCCAGCACATCCACCTGAGCCAGGTCGTAGGGGTCCTGCGGCGTGATCCACGGCGCGAGCACCGCCAGCAGAACGATCAGGGCCAGGACGATCAGCGCGATCAGCGCGATCGTGCTCTCGCGGAACTCGGACCAGAAGCGCTGGAACGGGGTCTCGACCCGGGCCTCCACAGCGGTGGTTTCGATGTCCCCGGCGCTCATGTGCCCTGGTCCCTGAGCCGGACGCGCGGGTCGAGGACCGAGTAGAGGATGTCGACCACCAGATTGATGATCACGAAGAAGAGCACGATGATCATCAGGTAGGCGACCACGACCGGGCGGTCCAATTGCAGCAGCGAGTCGATCAAAAGCTTGCCCATGCCCGGCCAGGCGAAGATCGTCTCGGTTACGACCGAGAAAGCCAGTAGGTTGCCGAATTCCAGGCCCAGAACGGTGACGATGGGGATCAGGATGTTCTTCATCAGATGGACGCCCACGACCCGGCGCGTTGTCAGGCCCTTGGCCCGGGCGAACTTGATGTAATCTTGATGCATCGCCTCGCGCACACCCGCGCGGGTCAGCCGGATGACCAGGCTGATATTGGTCAGCGCCAGGTTAAGCGCCGGCATGAAGAGGTGACTGAGCCCGTCCCGGGTCCAGAGGCTGGAGCGGATGCCGAGGAACTCCGCCATGTCGCCCCGGCCCGTCGAGGGCAGCCAGCCCAGATAGACGGCAAAGAGCATGATCATCATCAGCCCGACCCAGAAAGTCGGCAGTGAGAAGCCCAGGATCGACCCGGCCATGATGGCGCGCGAGATACGCTGATCGGGGAAGAGGCCCGCATAGAGGCCGAGCGGAATGCCCAGCACGATGGCCATCACCAGCGACACGAGCGCCAGCTCGATGGTCGCCGGCATGTGGTGCAGGATCAGCTTCAGCGCCGGCTCGCCAAAGATGAAGGACTTGCCGAAATCGCCCGAGGCGACGCCCTTGAGGAAAAAGAGGTATTGCTCGTGGATCGGCTTGTCGAGGCCCAGCGCGCGGATCGTGCGCTCGATCTCGGCCTGGTCGGCCTCCGGGTTGATCAGCATGTCCACCGGGTCGCCGATCACGTTGACGCCGAAGAAGACGATCAGCGACATCAGGAAAACGACGACGATCGCCTGCAACAGGCGGCGGATGATGAAGACGGTCATGCGGGGCCTGGGAGCAGGGTGGGGTGAAACCCCACCCTACGCCTTGCTCACTCCTTGACGACTCCGATGGCCAGAGTCGCCTCATCGGTGCGGGCGATGTATTTCAGGCCCTTCTTCGCCGCCCAGGTATTGACCTGGTAGTGCAGCGGGATGATCGCCGCGTCATTGATCGCGATCTCGGTCGCCTGGGCCAGCAGGGCCTCGCGGTCCTCGTCATCGACGGTCGCCAAAGCCTTGGTCACCAGGGCGTCGACCTCCGGGTTCGAGTAGCGGCCGCGGTTCGAGGCACCCCAGCCCTTGTCAGGCGTGTGGGTGGCGATGAGCGACTTCAAGGGCGACGAGGCCTCGCCCGAGCCGGCGCCCCATCCGACCAATATGAAGCTGAATTCCGGCGTCTCGCCCGGGCCGCCGCGCGAGGCGCGCTTGAAGTAGACCGAGCGCGGCATGGTCTCGACCTGGGTCTTGATGCCGATCCGGGTCAGCATCTGGCCGATCGCCTCGGCGATCTTGGAGTCGTTGATATAGCGGTCGTTCGGCCCATGAATGGTCAGCTCGAACCCGTCCCCGACGCCGGCCTTAGCCAGCAATTCCTTGGCACCGTCCGGGTCATAGCCGACCGGCGAAAGGTTGTCCGAGACGCCGAAGAAGCCCTCGGGCAGAAGCTGACCGGCCTTGATCGCCACACCTTCCATGACGCGGTCGACGATGGCGTCGCGATTGATGGCCCTCGAAATCGCCTGGCGCACTTCGAGCTTGCGCAGTGGGTTGTCGATCGCGCCGCCGCCATTGGCCTTGACGAAGGGGCTGTCGGCGCGGTCGTGGTCGAGGTGCAGATAGATCACGCGGTTCGAAACGCCCTGGCTGAGCGCCAGATCCGCGTTCTTCGCGAGCGTGGTGATGTCGGTCGTGGGCACGCCCTCGATCATGTCCACATCACCCGCCAGCAGCGCCGCGACGCGGGCCGGGCCGGATTTGATCGGCTTGAAGGTCACTTTCGACCAGATCGGCTTGTCGCCCCAGTAATCGTCATTGCGCTCGACGATGATCGAGTCTCCGGGCGAATAGCTGACGAACTTGAAGGGGCCGGTGCCGATGGTGGCCGAGCCGTTGTTGAACGCCTCGGTGGTGCCGTCGCAGCCGGCCTCGGACGACACGATCGGGATCGTCGAGACATCGTTCGCCATCAGCGGATAGGGCGAGGCGGTCTTGATGTGGATCGTGTGGTCGTCGACCTTCTCGACCGTCTTGCCCTTGGTATAGGTCGCGAACGACGAGGGTGAGTTCGGCACGTTCGGCGCGCGCTCGAACGAGCAGACGATGTCGTCGGCGTTGAAGTCCGAGCCGTCGTGGTATTTCACACCCTGGCGCAGCTTGAACTCCCAGGTCAGGTCGTCGATGGGACCCCATTCGGTCGCCAGGCCCGGCATCAGCTGCTGCTTTTCGTTCTGCAGAATCAGCCGGTCGAAGATGTGCCGGCTCATGGCGTTGTTGGGGCCGAGATTGTGGAAATGCGGATCCATCGCCGTCGGCTCGGAGGCGAGCGCGATGGTCAGCTCGTCAGCGAGCGCCGGGGCCGAGATCAGCGTCGACGCCGCCAGGATCGCGAGGGAATGTCGGATCGATTTCATGAGCGTGCTCCCTATTTGTCGTGCTTGCGCACGGATTGTTTTGGGATCGCCTCGGATGGGTCCGGGGCGCTGGGGGAAGCCTAACCAGCTTGCCCGGTTAAGAAAAGCCTCTTGCCGCTGGACGCCGGTCTACCCGGGCACGCGCCATTCGGCATCCGGGTCCAGCGGGAAGCTGGGGCGTGGAATGCGGCTGAACGGCCAACGCTCGAGCACTGGCGAGGTCAATCCGGCCGTGTCGACCTCATAGACCGTCTCGGGCGGGAACCAGGGCAGGAAGCCGGCGCGGAAATGCCCGCGCGACTTGACGCAGACAGTGCGGGCTTCGGAGATATCCAGCTCGAACATCTCGAAAAAGACCGGATCGGCGGTCTGGGTGCGATCCGAGATCACGACGACCTGGATGCCCCCGATCTGCAAGAGCGCGGAGGGGCCGAGATGCAGGTGCCGTCCGGCGAAGAGGCCCAGCCGCCCGGTTACCTCGCCATTGTGCAGGGCCACGATGCGCGCCTCCACCTCGAAGGGGGTGTCCCATTGCTCCCAGGTCTCGTTGCCGCGGTTGCGGTTGAACCGGGCGGTGAAGTTCGCGCCTTCGCCTAGCGCATGAGCTTCCGCCGCCAGGTCCGGGTCGAAGAACGAGCCGTAAAAGACGTTTCTTGCCCCAGCCGAATGGAGCGCGGCTAATAGCTCGGTCGTCCGGCCCGAGCCGCCGCCGCCCGGATTGTCGCCGGCATCCGAGAAGATCACCGGGGGTCCATCAGTACGGCGCGCCAGGGCGACCGCCTCTTCGACCGGGGTGAGCGCGCGGACAAAGCGGCGGCGCATGTCCCAGGCGCGCACCGCGATCTCGTGGGCCAGGGCCTCGGCGGCGGCTTGGTTCTCGCGCGCGGTGACCACGATCGAGATCCCGTTATCGGGCACGTCCGCGAAGATGAAATTGCCGAAGATCGAAACGTTCAGGATCGCGCCCGCAAGCTCGGCTTGGCGCCGCTGACCATAGCCGATCAGTTCGCCATAGGGGCCGTCGGCGGTCAGCAGCGTGACCGAGGCCGGGGCGAGCGGCAGCTTCACATGCGCGACCTTTGGCCGGGCCAGGCCAGCCAAGACGCGGCGGAGCGTAAAGGCGGCCTCCTCGCCACGCTCGATCATGTCCACATGGGGGTTGGTGCGGTAACCGCAGATCAGATCGGCCGAAACACACATTTTGTCCGAGATGTTACCGTGCAAGTCGAGGGTCTGGACGATCGGAACATCCGGGCCGACCTTGGCGCGTACCCGGGCGGCCAGTTCCCCGTCCGGATCGTCCAGATGGGTCGCGACCATGGCGCCGTGATGGCAGAGATAGACCGCATCGACCGGGTCCGCGAGCCCATCGAAGATCGCCCGGGAATAGGCCTCAAAAACCGCCTCCTCGACCGGCCCGTGCGGGTGGCAGGCCGCCAGCAGCACCGGCACCGGTTCCCAGGGACCGGTCGCGTCCATGGCGCGGACAAAGGCAGCGAATTCGGCCGCGAGGGACGGCGCGGGCGACCGCGCCTCGGCCATCAGCGCATCGCCGCCGAGCCAGGTGAGGCTTTCGAAATCGGCGCGCGCCGCCGGCCTTGCATAGCGGTTCGATTCGAGGATCATGCCCATCAGGGCGACGCGGGGTCCGGCTGTCATCTGAGACTCCTCCCTGTCGCCCGTGATTTGAAGGGGAGCGCGCGCCCATGTCCACCATCAACATCCCGAACGAGCTGCCGGTCGATCTGATCGGGCCCGATATCGCGGCCTATGCGGTGGGGAATACGGGGATTCCTTATGTCTGGTCGTTCGAGGCAGGGCGGCCGGGGCCGCATGTGATGATCTCGGCCATCGTGCATGGGAACGAGCCTTGCGGATCGGTGGCGCTGGATTGGCTGATGTCGCAGGACGTGCGGCCGCTGAAGGGAACGCTGACGCTGGCCTTCATGAACACGCAAGCGGCTTCGCGGTTCGATCCCGCCGACCCGAATGCTTCGCGCTGGGTGGACGAGGACTTCAACCGGGTCTGGTCGGCCGAGGCCCTGGCCTCGGACCGCGACTCGGTCGAGTTGCGGCGCGCGCGTCAGGTGCAGCCGCTGGTCGCCTCGGCCGATTACCTGCTGGACCTGCATTCCATGCAGCAGCCGGCGCCCGGGCTGGCATTGGCCGGTTGGCAGGAGCGCGGGGTGCGCCTGGCCCAGTTGGTGGGGGTGCCGGACCGGATCGTCATCGACCGCGGCCATGCGGCGGGGATGCGGATGCGCGACCATGGGGCGTTCAGCGCCGATGACGGGCAAGCCGCGGCGCTGCTGCTGGAATGCGGTCAGCATTGGGAAACGGGCGCGGCGGATCTGGCCAAGGAAGCCTCGGCGCGATTCCTGACCGGGCTGAGCGTGATCGGGCCGGAGCTTCTGGACGGGCTCGGAGCACTGGATCCTGCGCCGCAAACGGTTTGGGAGGTGGCCGAGGCCGTCACCATCACCTCCGAGCGCTACACCCATACCCAGCCCTTCACCGGCGGCGAGATCATTGCCGAAAAAGGCACGCTGCTGGGCCATGACGGCGAGCGCCCGGTTGTCAGCCCCCATGACGATTGCATGCTGGTGATGCCGTCAAAGCGGCTGTGGCGCGGGCAGACGGCGGTGCGGCTGGCACGGCGGAGAGACTAGTCCGCGGACTGCGCCGTGTCGTGCGTCACCGGCTCGGCCAAGAGCTCGGCGATTGCCCGATTGATCACCGCGGCGTCGGATTTCGACTGCCCTGATCCGCACATATGTCCCCAGTCGGTCTCGATGTCACGATACTCGGCACCCGGAATCATTGCCGCCTCTTCCCGGCAATCAGCGGGGGTGAAATATAGATCGGTCGCCGCCGTCATCACCAAGGTCTTGGCCGTGATCCGGCCGAGCGTTTCCGCCAGATCGCCGCCATCGGCCGCGTCATTTGTCATCCAGGTGCGCGCGCAGGCGGTGAGGTCGCCCGCATGCCGCGCCAGGAACAGCTTATCCCAGTAACCCTCGAGCCAATCTTCGAGTGTCTCGAAGTCCCCGAAGGTCTCGCGATAGGCCGACTCCCGATACGCGGCGCGCTTGATCCAGGCCTGGGAATAGGCCCAACCCGCATAGACCCGCCCGGCGGCTTTTAGACCGGCCGCTGGCGCCTCGTCCGAGCCGTAGCGCGGATCTGCCGACAGAGCCGCCAAGACACCCTCCAGGAAGACGCGGTTATGCGGTGTCGTCCGCGCGGTCCCGCAGACGGTCAGCAGCCGCCGCACCCGGTGGGGCTCCTCCGCCGCCCAGCGGTAGCTCTGCTGCGCGCCCATGGACCAGCCGACGGCAAGCGCGATCGGTGCATCGTCGAAATGATCGGTCAACAGGCGTCGCTGCAGCTCGATATTGTCCGCATGGGTGACCATCGGAAAACCGGTGGTGTTGGACGGAGACGAGGACGCTCCATTTCCCAGCATGTTCGGCACAACGATGCACCAGCGTTCCGGATCGAGGGCCATTCCAGGCCCAATCAGGAAAGCGTTCTGCTCGTGCGTTCCGCCAAATCGGGTCGGATACAGGATCAGGTTATCGCGTGCCGCGTTCAACCGGCCCCATACCGCGTAGCGACACCGCGCTTCGCGCAACGTGGCGCCACCGGCGAGAGGCAGGTCCGTCGTGAAATCAGTGACTTCCATCGGAAAACCTCAGATAGCGGTCGCGCTCCCAGTCCGAGACATGGTTGAGCACGAGCTTCGATTTCGACACTCCGTGCATATCGACATATGAGGCGATGCACGTGGTCACACCCTTGCCGGGCAAGTTTCTCTTCAATGGTTCAAAGTCAGTCATGCTGGCGCCCGTGCGTCTCTCCCCGGCGGCTTATGCGGCACCGCCATCCGGGCATCCTATGCAGGATTTCTTGCAGTGACGACTCGGATGTCGGCAAGATCTTGACCAACGCCTGGTGGCAAATCGAGCGGATTGCGAGGCGCGCATTCGGTGCTAAAAGACTCGAAACATTGGGAGAATGGTGCTGCCGGTCAGGATTGAACTGACGGCCTCTCCCTTACCAAGGGAGTGCTCCAATTCCGAACGCACCCGCATTCCTTGCCATATTGCAACTTAAACACTCATATTTATTGACATTTCCACCAATACTGCCGACATAGAACGTCAAAACCCCTCGTCTCAGACGCAGCAATGTGGAACCCGGGTGGAGCCCCAGATCATGTCTTTTTCCGTTGCCGATCCTGCGAATGTCGTTGCACTGCCGCATAGAAAACCCAACAAGATTGCCCTTACACAGCGCAGAGTAGACAACGCGAGTGCGCGAGCAGAACGCTACGAGGTCCGTGACCCGTCCCTCCCTGGCTTCATGCTGCGCGTCTCGGCCACGTCGAAGACCTACGCTGTCTCAACGCGCGTCGGCCGGGGCCGTGGAACAAAGCGGGTTCGGGTGACAATTGGCGATGCGCGCGTAATCAAGCTTCACGATGCTCGGGAACGCGCGCGCCAGATCATTACCGATGCGAAAGCCGGTATCGACCCTACGACAGCCGCAAACGAGCAATCTGTTCGTGAACAGCTTCTTGACTACCAGGCTCGGCTTGCCCGCGATGGTGTGGTGAAGGCCGCCGACATGATCGCTACGCTCAAGCGCGGACTAAAGGGTGATCTATTACCTAAAGAGCTCGCCAGAGCGATGATCGTCGCGGAGATTGAGCGCCTGGAATACTCTGGCAGGCCGGGCGCCGCCGACTACTTCCGCAAGACCGTAGTCACGTTCTTGAACTGGCTTGTGGATCGTGGCGCAATTGCCGCGTCACCAATGGCTGGATACCGGAGGCCGCGTGAGACGCGCGCACAGCGGCTATCTCGACGCCCCTGGGTCATGTGCGCTTCCGAAGAGATCAGGCAATTCTGGACAGCGTCCGAGGCCGCCAGCAATCCCGTGCATCGTGATCTGCTACGGTTCATTTTGCTCACAGGGCAACGCCGGACTGAGACAAGCCTCATCGAACATGGGCACATTGCCGATAGTTGCTGGCACCCGCCTGCAGAGAATACAAAGACCGGGACGCCTCATAACGTGCCGCTTGGCCCGCTATCCCTGGCCCTCATCGATGCCCAACCGCAATACGCGGGAACCGGGCTCATTTTCCCAGGGCGCGGGATGAAACCAATTTCTGGTTGGTCCAAACTCATTGCCCCTATTCGGCGGGCCTTCGGTGACGACCGTGTATCTTGCCATGGGCTGCGCAGAACGTTCCGCACGGGTCTGTCTTCGCTCGGTGTTGAAGAGGCTGTGGCCGAACTCATGATTGCGCATAGAAGGTCAGATCTCATCGGCCGATACGACCACTCTGATCTATGGAGCAAGCGTGCCGCAGCCCAGAATGCATGGGAAGACCACGTAGCGAGCGCCATCGAATGACCCACCCTAGTGCACCCGCCGATCTAAATCAGCGCTGGGTTGAACTGGTTATCAAGCTCAGGCAAATCGAACAGGCCATGTCTGCTAGCGGCGACGCGAAGGTTGCCCGGATGGGCAGTGTAGTCGACGCCATCATCGATTTCTTGAAGCCCATCGAACTGGCACAAGGCCAAGAAGCGCTCCTGATTCCACTCTACGACGTCTACCAGGAACTCATCGAGCGGCGGACCACGGAGGCCGATGCCGCCACAAGGAAGGTAACTGGCGGAAGACCTCGCGTTGACGTCTGGACAAGCGCCGTCCGCGCGGTTGCGATCGCTGCAGTCGATTTGTTGGAGAGGCACGGCACCACGCGTCTCGAAGCACGAAAGATTGTCGCATCCCAACTCAGGGCGGCCGGATATCGGCCAGTTCCTAATCACAACGTAGTGAAGCAGTGGGAGCACGATTGGCTCCCCAGGCAGGCTCAACCGAAACAGTTTGTAGAAGGCCATCTTCCCCCAGAAATCGTTCGGCACGCGGCGCTCCAACAGATGGAGCAGCGAGTTTCGAACGGTGCTGCACCAACAGATGTAAGCGGAGACATGCTCAAGCAATGGTGCGCAGGATAGTCGTAAAACCACCCCTGTTTCGCGAACGGTAGATTGCTGATTTTCGGGTGAAGCTCACTGGATGAGGAGCACCCGATGTCCAAAACATTCGACGTTGAAATTGCGGTCGAGGGCGTGAAACCCACCGCACTCTACACTGCACGAGAAGCAGCGACCCTGCTTCGCGTTTCTCCCCGCACTTTGGAACGGTGGCGCAAGGATGGACGTGGTCCGCGCGTCACTCGGCTCTGGAAGCATGCCCGGCCGTTATACCTGGGCCGTGACATCCTGATCGCGCTCGACGGTTCGGCCGAGGAATAGATCGGGCGGCGATCAGCATCGATGGCTCGGCAAGCACCATCTGCAGATGTCGTGGGCGAGGGTGAATGTTTAAAACCGTTTTCCGTCGCTGCGCTCGACCTGCACGATCATGGGCTTACGCCAATCCCGCTGGGGGGTGAAGACGGCAAGACGCCACGCGTCAAAACGGCCTCGATGACGAGGCGCCCATCAAGAGCGACGTTGAGGAAGTGGGCTGAACAGTATCCGACTGCGAATGTCGGTATATTGACCGGCCTGTCAAGCATCACGGTCATCGATATCGATGATCAGAAGCTCGTCCCGGCGATGCTGGAGCGATTTGGAGCAACACCCCTTCAGATCGGGACGCCCAGCGGCGGCGTGCACCTCTATTACCAAAGCGCGCGAGAGCGGTCTTGTAGCCTACGAAACGAAGACCTTGCCGTCGATGTAAAGGGGCTCGGCGGCATGGTTGTTGTTCCGCCGTCTGTGCGCCCGACCGGGCCTTATACTGGTAGGCAATACCGGTTTCTGCATGGTGATTGGGCAGACCTTCCCAACCTGCCGACGCTACGCCCAGGAAGCCTGAGCATGGCCGCGACAAGCGGGCGCGTCGTTTCGCTGGCGCGCGTTGGCCGAGGCCGCCGAAACAAGTCGCTGTTCCGATACCTTCTGCGTCAGGTCCGCTAGCTCGCTCAGACACACAGGTGCAGGCATCGTGTGCAGTGCACGCCGGGCATCCGCAATTGCATTGTTGGTGGCGCCGATCAGCGGCTCGTTCCAGTGTTGAGAATGAGACTGGGGTTGTCGCGCGGGCTCTCGTCGGAAACGGATGACCAGCATCGGCCTTGACCCATCAAGGCTGAGACTGCGTGATAGGATTGCTCTGCCAGAGGCGTTGAAGAGCAAAGATTTGCGCGGCGGACAACGGTTAATGCCGAGAAAGGATCTCTGAGATGTCAGAAGGATGGATTGGTTTGGTCGGCGTTGTTGTGGGTGCTGGCCTTCAGTTTCTTTTCGACCGGTTTCGTCATGACCGGGAAACGAAATCACAACGCCAGCTTGACGAAAAACGCAAAGGCTACCTCCGTCAAATGTTGGATAAGCCTGGGCGGACTGGGTGGCGCAGGATGAAAACTCTATCCGGGGTCATCGGTGCGACCCGAAACGAGACGGCACGACTGCTGATCGAGTTAGATGCGAGGGCGTCGGAAACCGGGAATGATGTTTGGGCATACATCAAGGACAAGCCTATTCCGGGTGGTGGCGAGGCGCCTATTGATGAGACACAGGGTGGCGAGCATGAAGTCGTCCAGGGCTCAAAATGAGCCCTCACCGAGTTGGCTCATTATCTAGCGCCTGCCGAGCAAACACCACCGCCGCCTTACGATCCGCATCCGTTTTAGCCAGGTCAAGCCGCCGCAGAGCAAGGCCAAGGCTGGTGAGCCAAGCAAGCCTGGCTCGGGTGGCCTTAGTTGATCCACCGTGCCGGTAAGCTGGGTGGGCCGTGCCGCTCAGCGAATGACCACCATGAAACCTGCAAACCCGCTTGCCTGGCGTAGCGATCCGGCGGCAGCGCCGCCCCGCTTGCTTCGACTTGGCAGAACAGCGGCGGGCACCAGGGATCGCGGCGTAGGGTGGTGTTCCAGGCTGGAATGGCATGGTCGTGAAGTCGCAGTTCTGGGTCTCCGTTCATGAGGTGGCGAAAGACGCCGAGCAATTTGTCTACGCCCATGCATACTAAACCAAACCAGCCGAGCGATGCTGGGTTTTCGCGCGTGAAGGTCAAGTTTGCATCGGATATCGGACCTAGGTTCACCAGGCTCAAATTGTCAGGTTTGTGCCAGAACGCGACCTACATCGGCCGCGCAGCGAATTGGAACTTTGAGCCCAAACTACCAGATGCTGCGCTGCGTTCGAACGGCAGCAATGTGGGGAAGACCGGACGCTCAGTAAGCGTGCGCTACGCGAATTCCTGACCCGGACCCAAAATTGTAGCGCGGATTACCTGATCAGGGAAGGTTCAATCCAGTGAAGTCAGAAATACCGTCACGTCAACCAGATCGACAGTGCTAAGCCCGTCGGCAAAGGACACTAGGACCAGCTCAAGACAGGCGGTGGCTTCTTTGCGTTGGCCACAGTTCTGCAGCAACGCTGCCAGTGACATCGCCGCGCACAGTTCCCAACACCTCGCGCCATGAGCCTGGGCGATGGTGATTGCCTCGTGGAACAGGCGCTCCGCGGCCCCTGATCTGAGGTTGCCTCCCGCGAGCGCCAGCTCACCGGCCGGCCGTAAACTTTCCGGCTCCATGTAGCGGTCACCGATGCGGCGGCAATGTTCGAGAATGGCGGCGTTGAGTGCCGTCGCCTCTTCGATGCGGCCGATGTCCGCAAACCCCAGTACGATCCAGCTGCGGAACATTGCCGTACAAATGCACCCGCCGCTCGCGGTCCAAAAGTCGTTGCCCGGCTTCGCGCCTTTTCTTCCGCCACCCGCGTCGCCTCGTCACAATGGCCAGCAGTCGGTCTGTCGGGTTCAGGTAGACAAGGGCGGTGGGACTGGCTGTCAGGGCAAACACCGGATTGAACGGCTGGCCGATCTCGCGCGCCAGCGTGACCGCTTCCTTCAACCGCTTGACCGAGCGATCCGGCGGCCAACGATCCGATCGTCATAGTTGGTAAGAAGCAGCGCCCGAAAGCATCATCTACATGGACCTGAGGCCGCCCACGAATTAACAATCACAGTGGACCAAACGATTTAGGACACTCAAGCGTTCGGCGTTCTCCGGTTGCGTCACGGCTTCGGCGGCGCACGGGTGAATGCCGTCAGGAATAGCTGCCCTGCGTCACCTGAATTGGTTTCATTGAATGGATACAATACTTGCTCTCGCGGTTTGCACGATCATCGTCGTCTTAGTGTTCGACTACACTAACGGCTTTCACGATGCCTCTAACATCGTCGCCACAGTGATCGCCTCTCGGGCGATGACGCCGATCCAGGCCGTGATCGTGGTGGCTATCTTTGAGTTCCTTGGGCCACTGCTTGGCGGCACAGCGGTCGCAAACACCATTGGCAAGTTCATTGACCTGAGTGAGATCGAGGCCGTCGCTTCGATGTCCATCGTGCTGGCCGGAGTCGTCGGCGCGATCACTTGGAATCTGGTGACCTGGTGGTTCGGTATCCCGTCGAGTTCGTCACACGCCTTGGTCGGTGGCTTGGTTGGACCGGTGGTGGTCGCGGCCGGTCCTGGTCACGTGGTCTGGGGACTTGGTGAATTCATGCAGCACGGACATTTGACTGGGGTAACCAAGGTTTTGCTAGCGCTGATACTGTCGCCGGTGATCGGTTTCTGGGCCGGCTTCGTGATACATCGCTTCGCTGGGTTGATGTTGCGCGGCGCCCGGCCTGGCGTGAACCGGTATCTGCGGCGGGCGCAGATCGCGACCTCGGCCGGCCTGGCCTTCTCGCACGGCGCCAACGACGCACAGAAGAGCATGGGAATCATCACCATGGTGCTATTGATCGGCGGCATGATTGATGAATTCGTCGTGCCGTTCTGGGTGGTCTTGGCGTGCGCGCTGGCAATCACGCTGGGTATCCTCTCAGGCGGCTGGCGGATCGTGCGCACGGTGGGTTTCGGCATCTACAAAGTACGCCCGCTCCATGCGCTGGACGCGCAGCTGACCTCTGGGGCGGTGATCTTTGGCGCTGCTTTGCTCGGCGGCCCAGTCTCGACGACTCATGTGGTCAGTTCATCGATCATGGGAATCGGTGCTTCGGAGCGGCCGCGCGCGGTACGCTGGGCAAAGGCGAAGGAAATCGTCTCGACCTGGCTCATCACGATCCCGAGCGCCGCGGTCGTCGGGATCGCTGCATGGCTGGTGTTGAAGTTTTTTGTCTAGGGTGTTGTCAATTAAATGGAGACGAGTCGTATGAGCAGCAAAGAATCGACGGTCGTCAACAAACTGATCGACCGTGTTTTTCCCCGCATGCCGGACTTTTACGCGCTGATCGACGAACAGTGCGACATGATGATGAAGACCATGGATGCATTCGTCGAGTTCATGGAGACCGGCGACATGGAGAAGGGCCAGGAAATCGCCCATGTGCTGGAGAAGCAGGGCGATGAGCTGAAGCGCCGCAACCTAGCCGCGCTCGACACCGCTTTCGCGACGCCGATGGACCGGGAGGAGATCTATCGCGCCATCGAGGGCGTCGATCACGTCATTAACTATGCCAAGACCACGGTGCGCGGGCTACAGGCGTTGAAGGTCGCCCCAGACCGGCACATGCTGGAGATGGCGAACCAACTGCGCGACGGTGCGCAGGCGCTACAGGCGGGGTTCGCCAAGATCGCCCTCAAGCCCTCTGACGCCGAGGCGGACGCCATCGCGGTCCGCAAGGCCGAGCGCAGGGTGGAAAAGGCCTACCGCAACGCGCTTGCCGAACTCTTTGACGCCGAGGAGCACCACCTGCGATTGGCCCAGGAGGGTGGGGGCCGGCCCTCGGATGTGCTGAATTGCGTTACAGAAATCCTGCGCCGACGCGAGATCTACCGCCACCTGTCAAACGCCTCCGACCGCCTGGCCCATGCGGGACAGACGCTGCACGACATCATCGTGAAGATTGCCTGAAATCGCGAAGCAAGGGGTGGGTTGGCCGGACCATCGGAGGTCTTCCGCGGCAGCATCTTCGGTGCCGCGGGCTGCCCCAGGATCCTGGCAGTAGGCCGCGCTTGGGGTTTCTAGCGAAGGGCGCGAACACACCGGCGCCGAAGCCCGCCCCAACCATCGGGGTCACGCTGGAATTCACAGTCCGTCAGGTTCTTGATTGAAATCAATGCAATCCCCAAACTTCGAAGATAGCGAACAAATTGGGGCTCATTTATCGTGCGCAGACAGTCCCCTATTCTTGCCGATGGAGACCAGTAGATCTGGGATCCGTTCAACGGTCCGGCGAGGGAACACCCGGTCGCGTGCTTAAAGTCCATGTGATCTTTCCAGAGGGGACATTATTGTGTCGGGTATCGCGGGCAATGTTTCGCAAGACCTGGATGACACGCGACCCATAGTCGTGGCGACAGACTTTTCCTCCGACTCGGCTGCCGCTCTTCTTTGGGCCAGCCGGTACGCGGCGCTATTGAAAGCGCCGCTCCTCGTCCTTCACGTTGTTCATGATCCGGCCGAATCGGCGGGATTTTACCTGCGCGACAAGAAAGACGCCGAGCGGACGATGTCGGACGTCGCCGAGGAGATGATGGCGGCTTTCCTGGCAGAGGCGCGGGGTGAGAACCCCGACATGACACCGATCGCCGAGGCCAGATCCGAACTTGTGACGGGCTTGCCACCTTCCCGCATCATCGAGGTCGCGAAGGGCGTCGACGCGCAGATCATTATCGTAGGCAGCCGTGGTCGCAGCGGCGTCTCGAACATTCTCATGGGTTCGGTTGCAGAAAGGGTTGCACAGCTCGCTCCGGTGCCGGTCGTCATCGTTAAGGGCCAAGTGGGCGGGTGATTTCATGAACGGACCTCTCGGCAGTTTCGATCTCTGGGTCGGTCTATTCGGCGGACTCGCGCTGTTCCTCTTCGGCATGGACATCATGACCGTCGCCCTGAAGCGTGCGGCCGGCGATTACATGAAGGATATCCTGGCCAAGCTGACCAGCAATCGGCTGGTCGGCGCTGGTCTCGGCGCTGTGGTCACGGCCGTTATCCAATCCTCCTCCGTCACGACGGTGATTCTGGTCGGCTTCATTTCGGCTGGATTGATGTCCATGGCGCAGAGCGTTGCTGTGATCATGGGCGCGAATATTGGCACGACGATCACCGCGCAGATCCTCGCCTTCAAGGTCACAAAACTCGCCTTGCCGATGATTGCCATCGGATTTCTCGCGTCTTTCATTTCGAAAAACGAGGTGCGGCGCGAGTTGGGCAATATCCTTCTCGGGCTCGGGCTAGTCTTCTACGGCATGGGCGTCATGAGCGGCGCAATGAAGCCGCTGCGGTCCTACGAGCCGTTCATCGATTTCATGATCTCGCTGGACAACGCGCTTCTTGGGGCGATGGTCGGCGCGGCGTTTACAGCGATTGTGCAATCCTCCTCGGCGACGACGGGTATCCTCATCGTCATGGCGGGCCAGGGATTGATCAGCCTCGAGGGTGCCATCGCGATTGCGCTCGGCGCGAATATCGGCACTTGCGTGACAGCCGGGCTCGCGTCGATTGGTAAGCCGCGCGAGGCGGTGCGCGCCGCCGCGGTGCACACCTTGTTCAACGTCGCCGGTGTCCTGCTCTGGATCGGTTTCGTCCCGCAGCTTGCGCAACTGGCCTCGTCGATCTCGCCCGCGAGCACTGAGTTGATCGGCATCGAGCGGCTGGCCGCGGATTCTCCCAGGCAGATTGCCAACGCGCACACGCTGTTCAATGTGATCAACACGTTCCTGTTCATCGGGCTTTCGACCCAGATCGCGCGCCTTGTCGAGTGGTTGATTCCTGATCGTCCGATCGTTGTCGGTGAGGAGTTCCTGCCGAAATTCCTGGACGTGGGCCTGATCTCGACGCCCGCGATCGCCCTCGATGCGGTGCGCCGCGAGATCGGGCGGATTGGCGGGCAGGTCCAGGAGATGATCGAGGCGGTCATGCCGGTGGCTATCTCGGGCACCCGTGCCCAATTGGAAAAGATAGCGCAGATGGACAAGGTGGTCGACGCGCTTCACCGTGCGGTCATCGGGTACTTGCGCGAGATCAGCCTCACGAACCTTTCGGAATCGCAGTCAAGACGACTCATGACACTGATCCAGATCGCGAACGATCTCGAGCATATCGGCGACCAGATCGCGACGAACATGATCACCTCAGCCGGCAAGCGCATCGACGAAGGCGTGGTCGTCAGCGAAGCGACGGCCAATGCGATCACGGGCTTCCACCAAGAGGTCGTCAAGGCGCTGGAAGGCGCGCTGGAGGCGGTTGCAAAGGAGGATCAGGCGATCGCCACCCAGGTCCGCGGAATGAAAAAGGACGTCGCAGATCTGGGTCGTGAGATTGCCGCGCATGGGATCGAGCGCTTGACCGCGGACGCGCCGCTGCGGCTCGAGACCTACGCGCGCGAGATGGAGATGATCGAGATCCTCGACGCTATCTTCAAGGTGGCGCGCCGGATCGCGCGCAGCCAATTGCAGTCCGGTCAAGCGACGGATGAAGCGATGGTCGAGACGGTTTGAGCGGAAGCCGGATAAAAGTGCCTCACGGTCATCCAGACCTCCATGCCAATGGAGAGCTTGAATCCCATCACCCACTACGACGGAATCCATCAATTGGGTACAGATCCTAGTCCTCTATCCCATCATAGTGATCCGGCACCACGGTCTGGTCGCTCATCGGCGGTCGCACATAGCTGCGGTCTTCGGACCGCGGCGGAAGTTCGATCGGTTCAGGTGTGAGATCCTCATAGGGAATGAGGCTCAGGAAGTGGCTGATGCAACTCAATCGTGCGCGTTTCTTGACGTCCGCTTCGACCACGTACCATGGCGCTTGCTTGATGTCCGTATGCGCGAGCATCGTGTCCTTTGCCTTTGAGTATTCGACCCAGCGCCGGCGCGATTCCAGATCCATCGGGCTAAGCTTCCAGCGCTTGGTCGGATCCGTGAGGCGGCGCTGGAAACGGCGCTCCTGTTCCTCGTCGCTGACCGAGAACCAGTATTTGATGAGCTTGATCCCAGAGCGCACGAGCATCCGCTCGAATTCCGGGCATGAGCGCATAAACTCCTCGTATTCGGCATCAGTGCAGAAGCCCATTACCCGTTCGACGCCGGCGCGGTTGTACCAGCTTCGGTCGAACAGTACGATCTCGCCCGCGGCCGGCAGATGCGCGACATACCGCTGGAAATACCACTGGGTTTTCTCGCGTTCGGTCGGCGTGCTCAACGCTACGACGCGGCATACCCGAGGGTTCAACGGCTCGGTCATCCGCTTGATGGTGCCGCCCTTGCCGGCGGCATCGCGGCCCTCGAAAAGGACAACGATCTTCAATCCGGTGGCTTTTACCCATTCCTGCAGCTTGACCAACTCGATCTGAAGCTTGGCCAGTTCGGATTCGTAAACCTTTCTCGGGATCTTCTTCTTGTCCGCCTTGATGTCTGAGCTGACATGCGCGGACCTGTCCTCATGCGCCGGTTCATCGATCCGCGGATCTACCTCTTCCTGTTCCGGCAACGATACTTTTTCTTGTTTCTTAGTCATTTCGGCCTCCCTTTGGCGGCATCGGTGCGGTTTGATCTCACCTCTTTCTCTGCCGGTTGATCGCGGCTGAACCCGGCGCTTTGCGCGCGCTGCTTTTTTATCCCATTCGCTCACACATGTGCCTGCTGGCGCCGCTACCCGGCCTTCGCGTCCGCATTCGGTTCGACGCGCAGTGTCACAAGCGCTCGGTCCGTCGCCTCAACGACGGTGAGCCGATATCCTAGTTCAACGACGTAGTCGCCCTCGCGAGGAATGTGCTTCAGCCGTGCCATGACCAAGCCGCCCAAGGTGTGGAACTCCGTCGCTGGAAAATGGACGCCCAGTACATCATTGGCCTCGGAGATCGCAACCCGGGAATCCATTAGGTACGCGTCGTCGCCGATCACCGTGAACTCGTTGCGCCGCTTCGGCTTGTATTCCTCGAAGTCGTAGCCCACGTCGATTTCGCCCAACACCTCCTCGACGATGTCCTCCATGGTGATCATGCCGATCGCGGAGCCGAACTCGTTGACGACGATCGCCATATGGTCCTCGCGCTGGCGAAGTTCTGGAAGCAGCCTGTCGATGGTCTGGTTTGGCGCGACGTAGAGCGCCGGTTTCACGAGGTCCGAGATTGACTTCTTGGTCGAGTGATTGGCCAGCATCGCCCAGGTCGTCAGCGTGACGATGCCGGTGATGTTCGAAGTGTTGTTCTCGTAGACCGGCAAACGGTTGAACCCGTGCTTGCGTACTAGATCGATGGCTGTGCGCATGCTCTTCTTGCCGATATTGGCGCCGTCGATGGCAACAACCTGAGCGATCGGCACCATCGCCTCGGCGACCGTCGTGTCCGCAAAACGGATCACCCGGCGGATGCGACCACGGTTGGTCTCGCTGAGCGCCGCACTCTGCTCGGCCATGTCGACCAGCGTGCGCAATTGTTCACGGGTAATGAAGAAGGTCTGTTCCATCCGCCCGGCCCCGGCCAGACGCGCGCAGAAGCGTGCGATCCGGGAAAACAGGAAGATCACTGGATAGAACAGCTTCGCGCTCCAGTTCAGCGGGAAGATGATCACCGGGGTGAGGGCGGAGGTTTTCTGCTGATAGACGCTCTTCGGCACGATTTCGCCCGCCACCAGGAAAAGCGGCGTGAAGGCCAGAAGCGCGACGAGTTCGCCTTGGCGCCCGACCAACTCGATCATCAGCAGGGTGCCGACGGTTGTGAGCGCGATGGTGCTGATATTGGTCCCGACCAGGGTCGTGCTGAGCAAAATTTCCGGCTTCTGCAGAAGCTTCATGGCCAATTCGGCCCCCCGGTTCCCCTGTTTCGCCGCATGACGAAGCTTGATCTTGTCGGCATTGACGAGCGCGATCTCGGAACCCGAGAAGAAGCCCTTCAAAAGCAGGAGCACGATCATCAGAAGAATTGTGGCGAACGAATCCATGCCTATTTCTCCTGTGCCCTTGCGGTTTCGGGGAAATCGGTCGGATCTGCGCTCTTCACGATACGCACGCTAGCGACGCGGTGACCCTCCATTTCCAGCACGGTCGCCGTATACCCGTCGATTACGACCGAGTCGCCCGAGCGCGGCAAGCGGTCGAGATGCCGGAACACCACGCCAGCGATCGTCGTCATCCGCGGATCTTCGATTCCAAAATTCGTGAGATCGTTGAAATCGGTCAGCTTCATGTCGCCCGGAACCTCGTAGACGTTCTGGTCGTCTTCCTTGTAGTAGGCCTGGCTCGAGACGTTCTCCGAGATCTCTCCGAAGATGAACTTGATTATATCGCGCATGGTAATCAGGCCCTCGACGCCGCCGAATTCGTTGAGGACGATGGCCGCGCGTGCATTGTTGGCCTGAAAGAAGTCGAACATCTCATCGACATTCTTGGTTGGGGGCACCACCACGGGCGCGTGCATAACGTCTTCTGGGCGCAGAGCGCCGAGGTCCGCACTGTCCATCGTCAGTTTGAGGACGTCCTCGGCATGCAGGAAACCCAGGAAATTATCCGTGCGGTCGCGACAGACCGGAACTCGGGGATGTTGCAGCACCTTGAACTGCTCGAACATCTCCGGCACCGGCGTTTCGATGTCCAGGAACTCGATGCGCGTCCTGGGCGTCATGATCTCGACGATTTCGGTTTCACCCGCTTCCAGGAGGTTGTCGATCAGCACGCGCTCGGTCGCATCCAATACCCCCTCGTCAGCGACGTCCTCGAGAACGGCCCGGAATTCATCGACGCGGAGAATGTTCTCGGGCGCCCGCTCGTCGCCAACGATCCAGGTGGTAATGCGGCCGGAGATTAGGCGAACGGCGCGCCGGAGCGGCGTGATCAACCGGCTCCAATGCTCGAGCGGTGTTGCCACCAATGCAGTGCTGACGCGGATCGGATTGCTGGCGGCGATCGTTTTGGGCGTGACTTCTCCGAATAGCAGGAGCAGGGGGAACATCACGATGATATTGATCCATCCGGCGCGCTCGGTTCCGAACAGCACGAACAGGATGCCCGCCATGTTGATCGTTGCCGCGATGTTGACCAGTTCGTTGCCGCAGAGGATCGAGATGATCAGGCGCCGCGGCTCGTCCAGCAACGCATGCAGGGTCTCGGATTTGGGATGACGTTCGCGACGCAGCTTTTGCAGGTCCAGCCGCGAGAGCGAAAAGAGCGCCGTCTCCGAACCTGAGAAGAACGCTGAGCATCCAAACAGGAAGACTTGTAGCGTCAGCCTGACTATCATGTCCGGTTCGGCCAGGCGTGCCGGATCAACCGAAAAGAAATCGGCGACCTGTGCCCAGTAGGACATGAGATTGAAACCGACGTATTCCATCCCGGCCCGCGCATAGTGGTTCCGACGGCAGCACGATCGGCATGCCGAAACTCGCCCTCGCGAAGCCTGATACCGTGCAAGGCGGGTTAGCGGCTCCGAAAGACCAACGCGAAGACCATACGAAGTGCCGGGAATCCGTCATTGATGTCAGTCAATCACGCTGCGCCCAGCGGACTGATCGGCGCAAAACCGCGGGTGATGTGCGGGCAGTTGGCCAAGGTCACCACCCTTTGACATACATCAAAAGGCGCCCCCCGAACCTATTCTACCGAACTGTCGAACAAAAAAGAGTTTGATCGGGGGATACAAGACTTCGCTCCATCCTCGATAATTCTCGCCTGCCGAGGCGCGGTAGTGCTGCGCTGCACCCGGACGGGGCGTCAATACGAGGTGGCATGGCGAATTCTTCCGAGCGCGCTCGAAGGACTGCGTCTTGCTCGAGAGAGGTAATTGTATGTCTGAAACAGCGAAGATCAAAGGGATTGGTCCTGCATCCGCCGGGCTGCTCGCCAAACATGGATTTGTCAAAGTGAAGGACGTTGCAAACGCGTGCGTCGCCGATCTGACCGTCGTGCCGAAGATCGGCCAAATCCGTGCGCATTCCCTGATCACCGCCGCCCAGGAGCTCTTGAACGGTGCATCGATCGTCCGCGCATCGAACATGGAAGCCAGCGCGGGCAAAAAGAAGGGCAAGAAAACGAAGAAAAACAAAAAAGGGAAGAGCGGAAAGAAGAAAGAGATTAAGCTAAAGGGCAGAAAGTCCAAGAAGAAAAAGAACAGTAAGAAGAAGGGAAAAAAGTGAAGTTGATCCCGGCCGGTTCATTCATATGAGCGGGCCGGAGGCTGCCTGCCGACACTCGAGTGTCGGCAGTGACATTGGGCGCCGCAGCGGTCCCGGCCTATTCGCGCAATGCCCTGAGCGCGAAATCGCCGACCGCCCAACGCGGCAATCCGGAAGGTCTTTGATGCCGTAATCTTGGGAGGTTGGCGAATGGCAAGATCCATACCTTTTGCAACATTGTTCGGGAAGTCGCCCTTCAAGCCGATGCAAGAGCACATGCGCACGGTCAAGAAGTGCGCGGCCCAGGTAACCAAGCTCTTCGAGGCGCTATGCGAGGGCGACCAAGAGAAGATCGGCGCCATCAAGGACCGGATCTTCGAGCTGGAAAGCGAAGCTGACGACATCAAGAACGAGCTGCGCGCCCATCTGCCCAAGAGTCTGTTCATGCCGGTCGACCGGCGTGACCTGCTCGAGCTCCTCGACCTCCAGGACTCGATCGCGGATACCGCGCAAGACATCGCCGGTCTTCTGTTCGAGCGAAAGATGGAGGTCTTGGACGGAATGGAGCAGCCGCTCATGAACCTGGTTCGGCGCTGTGTGGAAGCGTGCAATCAGGCGTCACGCATCATCGAGTGCCTCGACGAGCTGGTAGAGACCGGGTTCCGCGGTCGCGATTCCGACACCGTGATCGAGATGGTCGAGCAATTGAACAAGATTGAGTCCGACACCGATCAGATGGGCATCGAACTGGCGCGCAGCCTCTTCATCCACGAAGACCAAATGAAGCCGGTTTCCGTCGTATTCTGGTACGACCTGATCACCATGATCGGTGACCTCGCTGATTATGCCGAGAAAGTCGGTAACCGCCTACGGCTGCTGCTCGCGCGTTAATCTGGGGAGAAGATTTGTGGATATCATCGCAACCCACGGGCAAGTTCTAATCATCATCGCAGTGATCTTCGGCCTCTATATGTGCTGGGGAATTGGCGCTAATGATGTGGCTAATGTCATGGGGACCTCGGTTGGTTCCGGTGCGATCACTGTCACGACCGCCATCATAATCGCCGCTATCTTCGAGTTCGGCGGCGCCTTCCTCGCGGGCGGACATGTCACCGCGACGATCCGCAAAGGGATCATCGACCCGACACCCATTGCCGACAATCCAGAGGTATTGGTCTTTGGAATGCTTGCGGCCTTGCTTGCCGCCGCCATTTGGCTGATGGCCGCCTCGACGCGCGGCTGGCCGGTCTCGACAACTCATTCGATCGTCGGTGCCGTGGTCGGATTCGCCATCGCCGGGATTGGCATGGACGCGGTCAAATGGGGCAAGATTGGTCAGATTGTTGCGAGTTGGGTGGTCTCACCGGTCTTGGGTGGCGCGATCGCCTTCGTCCTGATGCTGAGCATCCGCCGGCTGATCCTGGATTCGGAAACTCCGTTCCAATCAGCCAAACGCTGGGGCCCAGTTTATGTGTTTTTGGTCGGCTTCATCATGGCACTTGTGACGCTGTTCAAAGGACTCAAACACCTGAAGCTCGAACTGACCGCGCCCCAAAGCTTTGCGGCCGCCGCAGTGGTGGGCCTCATCTTTGCCTTCATTGGCTATCTGCTGATCCAGCGGGTCAAGATCGACAAGGAGGCGGACAAGGACTTCCACTATGCCAGCGTGGAAAAGGTCTTCGTTCCGATGATGCTTTTCACCGCAAGTGGCATGGCCTTTGCGCATGGTTCGAACGATGTCGCCAATGGCGTCGGCCCGATGGCCGCTGTCGTCGGTCTCGTCAATTCGGGAGGCGAACTCGCCCAAAAGTCGGAGATGCCCACCTGGCTTCTTGCCATCGGCGGCGCCGGCATCGTCATCGGCTTGGCGACCTACGGCTACAAAGTGATGCGCACCATCGGCACCAAGATCACCGAACTGACGCCGACGCGCGGTTTCTGCGCGACCATGGCCGCGGCGACCACAGTCGTGCTGGCCTCGCGCACCGGCATGCCGGTTTCGACCACGCATATCGCGGTTGGCGGGGTCATTGGCGTGGGCATCGCGCGCGGCATCGGTGCGATCGACCTGCGCGTGATCGGCGGCATCATCATGTCCTGGATCATCACGCTGCCCGTCGGCGGTGTCCTGTCGGCACTGATTTTCTTCATGTTGCGCGGCATGTTTATCTAGCCGGCAAGCCGATCTAGGCGGCGTTCGACGATCACTCGATTGCGCCCTCGGCTTCGGCTGGGGGCGCCTTCCCTTTCGCATCCGATTGCCCGGGCGTGTCGCTCGACGTCTTGATGTCATCGCGCAGCATGTCCAGGGCCGGTTCGGGCGTGAATTCCAACGCTAGCGCCTCGCCGTCGCGCATTACCATGATGGCCAGGCGGTCGGTATGGGCCGAATAGACGATATGATGTGCTTTGATGCCCCCGACATCACGCCACAGTGTTTCTGTCGCGGACATTGGCGTATGACCGACGATCACTGGCGCCTCCTTGGATAGACCGAGCATTCGGCGGAAGCGTTTGACGCTACCCTTGCCATACCCGTTGAGCCGGCCCGCCTGGCGCAGCCGGTTCCACACGACCTCGTTTTGCAGGCCCGGATAGCGCCGGATGTTGACCATTGCGTCGCGTGTTACCCTTGAGCGCACCGGACCGCCATGACATGCAGCGAAGTCCATTCCCTGTGCGATATACGCGAGGCCATCGAACAGGCGCTCGATCTCAGCGACATATTCCGCGCCTCGACGCTCTTTCATATATCGGCGTAGCAATACGCCCTGTGGCACGCCGCCCTTTCCGCTTTCGGGGGAGAAATCCTCGTGATTGCCGCGAAGACAGAAGATGTTTTCCGGAAATCGCCGTTTCAGGGTGCAGAAGATATCGAGGATTAGGATCGAGGTGTCCATCCGCTCGAGTTCCCCCGGTTCCTCGCAGTGGACTAGGTCGCCGAGGAAGACCATGCAGACGTCATCACGCTCCAGCGCAGCGAGCAACCCGCCCTCGGTGATCACACGCAGCAAATTGTCCATCTGCGTGTGTATGTCCCCCAGGATGACGATCGCCTTGTCGTCAGGCAATTTGATGATGCCGCCTGGCACGCCGTCGTCGTTCGGTTCGCGGTAGGCCTCGGCCGCGAGGATGTCGTTTACCTCGCGCAAGATCTCCAGTGCGTCGTCGCCGTCAAGCTCGGTCAGCGGTCGCCCGAGAACGCCTGGCAAGCGTTTAAGATTTTCACGGCGTACGTTCCAAGCGCGGCGATCGGACGCGATCGCCGCGATTGTAGTCGCGCGGTCAGGCTCCAGCGATTCGACCGTCAGACTGCCTCTGACATTCGAGACTTTGACATGGCGCTCGGCCACCGAGCGGTCGAATCCGAAGATCCGCGTCTGCATGTCGTCCACACGTCCAATGAGGACCGTTTCGCCGGCCCTGATGCTCAGAAACTCCGGAACGCCCTCGAAATATGCGTCACCGACGTGAACGATCCAATCCCGGCTGCCGCGGGTGACCGTCCCGCTCATCGGCAGGTCAAGCTCGAATTCCAGGGCCACGTTACCCAGTCGAAGCTCGAAGACTTGCGTGGCCGGGGCTATTCGCGCGCTCCCCACGAGCGTTGCCGGCGTCGATGCTGGCACAATCGTGGCTCGCTTCTGCCGATTGCCAAAGATCCCGCACAGCCGGCTGAAAATCGAAGGTTTTTCCTCCATTTCCTCTGGGCTTTGGTCGTCAACCTTTGTCGCTTCCGACATCATAGTTTTGGCGGATTCTTGCAGTCGACAATCGCCATCGGCGTGCCTTCCCGGTCGATGCGCACATAGACGTTCATTCCCGAGACCCAGAAATACCAAGCAATCGAGCGATAGAACTGGACCTGGTGCTTCACGATTTCCACCGTGATCCGTCGGTCGAACGGAAACAGGCCCGTCTTCGCCCTCTCGATCCGATCCTGGAAAATCCTGTCCACAGGCGGCAGAAGGAACTCGAACACATACCGCGTGCGCCAGTCGGTGCCGAAGAACCATGTCTTTTCGGGGGGGATCTTGATCCGCCGGTAGTCGATTTCCAAGCTGTCGCAGTTGTCCAGCCATTCGTCGTCGAGGACCGTCAACGCCTCTTCGAAACCTTTGATCGGAGCGCCGAGATGAAGTTCGCGCGGCCGGAAGGTCAGCGTCTGGATGCTCCACCAACTGTTGACCGAAAGATCGATAAAGCCTTCATATGGCCAGCCGCGCATTCTTTGCACCAGCGAGCTTTTTCCGGCGCCCGGAGGGCCGGTGATCAGGAACTTACGGAACTTGGGCTCCTTCGGGAAAGGCAGTCCGTTGATGTCCTGTAGGTCTTCGATCGGCGACAGGATCAGATCTTCAGCCGTAATCATATGTCAGCCTGCTTTGAACGGGACGGCCCGGGGCAATCTTTGACCCAGATAACACCGCCCCGGTGGGGTCGCGTTGCAAACGAACCGGCAGATTGACGATCAGCCCGTCGATCTTCGCGCAATCGCGCGCGGGCGAAGAAGATTTTTCTTTCTGACCTCCTGATGCCGGAGTCCCGCCGCAAATATCATCGCTTGCTGACATCCAGTTTCCGTTTTCTCATTAACAGGCTGGCGTTGCGTGTAGCTGCCGTCCGAATGCATTTCCCAGACGTTGCGCCGGTCCCCGACCTGCACATCCAAATACGCCCGCAGCGCCTCCGTCAACGGTTCGTCTTCGACCGGAACGATCACCTCGGCCCGGCTGTGAAGATTGCGCATCATCAGGTCGGCGGAACCGATGTAGAACTCCTCGTCCCCGCCGTTTCGGAAGTAGTAGATGCGCGTGTGCTCGAGGAACCGGCCGACGACACTGATCACAGTGATGTTGTCGGAAAGCCCGGAAATGCCTGGCCGCAGACGGCAAGTATCGCGGACGATCAGTTCGACCTTCACGCCCACGCGCGACGCTCGGTAAAGCGCCTCAACGATATCCGCATCCTCGAGTGCGTTCGTCTTCAGCCGGATCAGCCCGCGTGACCGCGTCGAGTTCTTCGAGATCTCGCGATCGATCTTTTGGAGGAGCTGTTCCTTCATATTACGCGGCGAAACCAGGATCTTGGTATAGCGCCGCCGCGGCTGGCATCCGGAGGTCAGGAAGTTGAAGAACTCGACCAGATCGGCACCGATCTCTTCGTTGCAGGTCAACAGTCCACAATCCGCGTAGAGGCGGGCAGTTCCCGCGTGGTAGTTGCCGGTGCCAATATGTGCATAGCGGCGCAGGCCACTGAAATCCCGCCGGATGACCAGGATGACCTTCGAGTGGGTCTTGAGGCCCACGACCCCGTAGGTCACGTGAATCCCGGCCTCTTCGAGGCGCGCCGCCCAGTTGATGTTCGCCGCCTCGTCGAAGCGCGCCTTGAGCTCGACCGCGACCGCGACCTGCTTGCCGTTGCGCGCCGCCTCGATCAAGTAGTCAATGATCCCGGTGCCCTCCGTTGTCCGGTAGAGCGTCATTTTGATCGCCATAACTTTTGGGTCTTGGCATGCCTCGCGGACAAAGCGAACAACCGATGTGTTGAACGATTCGTATGGGTGGTTCAGGAAGATCGGTCCCTTGTTGCGGATGGCGTGGAAGATGTTTTGCTCGCCGTCGAGCTCGACATTGTCGATGGGGTGATGATCCGGATTATGCAGGGCAGGGACATTGATCGACGCAATCTCGAACAGATCCCGCATGCCCAGCAGGACATCGCTCTCGAAGACGTCCTCGTCCTCGTTGAGGCCCAACTCCGCCGCCAACATGCCCCGATGCATCGGATCGATGCCGGCGCTGGTCTCGAGACGGACGATTGGCGCGAACTTCCGGTCGCGCACCTCGGTCTCGATCAATTCCAGCAGGTCGTCGGCGGCCTCTTCCTCACGTTCGGTGTTCGCATTGCGCGTGATCCGGAACACTTCGCAGCTCATCACCTCGACTTCGGGAAAGAGCACGTCGAGGTTGTTCGCCATCACGTCCTCGAGCAGGGCGAATTTGTTTGAGGCGCCAACGCGGATAAACCGCGACACGGTATTTCCGGTCGGAACCTTGACCCGCGCCAGGATTGGCGTCGACTCTCCGGACATTCGCAACGTCACAAGCAGGTTGAGCGACAGGTTGGATATGTGCGGGAAGGGATGCGCCGGATCCATCGCCAGCGGCGTGACAAGCGGAAAGATATTCTGCAGATAGTATGCTCGCACGCCGGCCTGCTCCTCCGCCAGAAGTTCGGCGTAGTCGGAGATGATGATGTCGTGCGCCCGAAGCTGATCCCGAAGCTCCAGATAGATGTCCCGCATTTTCTCTTGCAACCGCCGGATCAGCGCCACGGAGTCACGAATCTGCTGGTGCGGGGTGCGGCCGTCGACAGTGAGCTCATGGACGCCTGCACCGAGCTGCTGTTTAAGGCCGCCGATGCGCTTCATGAAGAATTCGTCAAGGTTGCCGCCGACGATAGCGAGGAATTTGACCCGCTCCAGGAGCGGCACCCGCTCATCCTCAGCCTCATGTAGAACGCGCTCGTTGAACTTCAGCCAGGTAAGCTCGCGGTTCAGGTAAAGTTCCGGCGCCTTCAGGTCCTTGCCGGTTTCAGCCTCGGCACGAGCCGCTTCCTCGGCCGCCTCTCGAGCTTGTTCGGCGGCACGCTCGGCCTCGGCCTTCGATGCGGCCGCGGCAGACGCAGCGGATGCCGCGATCTCGAGCTTTTCGGCCGCTTTCGCCGAGGCACGCGTATCGTCGACAGCAGCGCGGGTGATCTTGCGCGCGACGCCAGCCTTGGTCTTGGCGTTGCTAAGCGTCTCTTCGGTCTGCCCGCTCTTGCGTTGGACCAGCGTCACCGCCTTTCTCGCCGCCAGCTCGGTCCGTTTCACCGCACGGGCAGCTTCCTCGACCTTTTCCGCCGCCGCGCTTGCCTCGGCCCTGATCTTGCTGGCCAAGGCAGTGACGTTCTTTGCTGCCGCTTCAGCGGTGGCCTCACTTCCCTTCGCCTTCGCGCCGAGCCGATCGGACCGACGCCTGGCCGTCTTGATCGCCTGCGCCGAGCTTTCGGGAGCACGCTCGACTTGCACCGCTTCGATCTCGGCGCCTTTGGCCTTGGCCGCCGCCTTGATCGCGACTGCTTCAGTTTCACGCGCCTCAGTTGCCGCCAGCGCACATTCAGATGCCTGCTGCGCCGCGCGCGCCGCCATCTGTTCCGCCGCCGCCGCGGCTTTCTTCGCCAGCTTCGCTTCCTTGTCGGCCGTCGCGGCAGCCCGACTGAGAGCCGATCGCGGATTACCGCGTTCGGCCTCGGCAAGTGTTGCTTTCGTTGCCGCTTTCGCCTCGGCAACCGATTTCGCCGCGTTGGCCGTTCGGTTGGCGGCCCTGGTGGCCTTCACCCTGGACTTCGCGGCCGCCGCGGACGCCCGATCAGCCCCGGTCTTGGTCCGAAGCGCGTTGGGCGGAAGGAGATTCTCCTCGACTTCAGCCGCGCTCATTTTCCTTATCGGCGGAGTCTCGTTGTTTTTCACTTCGTTCCGTTTCCGAGCAGCGTTCCTCCAAGTGCTGCAAGAGCACCGGGTTCGGTGCTTGTCCGAACCAGGGCAAAGCAACTACCGCGAGAACTGGCCCGTCATTGGGCATTGTCATCGATAGGATGCAAATCTGCCTAAATAAACTCGCAACGAGCGCCTTGATCTACATCAATTACCAGTTGTTTTCAATCGTCTTGTTGTAGATCAACCCAGAAGATGCGCAGCGTTGGCTCTGATTCGCTTGGTCATTTCGCAAATGAAGGGCCAGGAATTTTTGATCAAAATCGTTTGCTCAAGGGAAGTTCTATTATTGCATTTTTCGGTCTATTCGATTGAAACTTGATCACGAGTTATACCGTGATCGATTATTTCTTGATAGCCAATGGATGCATCTAGAGACTGGCATTCATCTGTCGCCAGAGCGGATCGGGAATCCCAGGATCAATTCTATCTCTCTTTCGTGTGCTTCCACGGTGCTTCGCATGCCAGCACGGATGCTCGTAGATGGGTTAGAGAAAAGCTTTGTCCCCGTTGCGGTCGGGTCAAACCTGCGCGTTACACGCCGATCGATCTAGATCCGCAATCTCCACGCTCCTGCCTTCGCACGGGAATACGTCAACGGCAACTCATGGCATGAGATCGACATAGCCCCTACGGCAGCAATCGGGATCAAACCGGACGTTGGAATTCTAGCTCGAATGGCAGGTTTGTCCCGCTGAGTTGCCGTCGGAGATTTCCAAAGCGAATGCCTGCACCAGGTCAGAAACAGACGTTTGCTGGCCTGATCGATATGGTCTGGAACCAGGTTCATCAACGACCTAGCCTGCGACCATGACCGCATCACCACCACCCCCGATTCCGTCGCTTGAACACGTTCTGATGGATGTGCGTGAAATCCCGGAGCATGCCCACCGCACTGGAAACAAGCGCGAGATCGAGGCCGCGATTGAGTGGATCAACGTGGCTCTTGCGAAGACCGACTAGGCCGCAGCGAGCAAGCCGCCGAACATCATGAACAAGATCGCGAAGGGATACAGCAAATATGTCATGTCGCCCTCATCTGGTTCTGCCCGCGATGGGCAAGTGGCGCGTGATTGGGTGAGATTAGGCGCAGGAAGCAAACCTCGTCTGTGACAGTTTTCACATGGCAAGGCGGAGTGCTTTCGTGGGCACGGCCAGGTGTCTGCGTGGATTAGTATGCATAGCCCGAATGAGCCTCGCCCACGCAAGGGTGGTGCCCCGGGGGTGGGTGGGGTGAGGGCGGCCCGGAAATCGAGCGGGGACCCGCGCTCCAGATTTGCTCCAAGAAACTTGGCACACTACACAGCATTCCAGGAACACGCCGTCGTCCAAGACCTAGCGCTCGGATGGATGCGATGAGTGGTTTCGTGGAACCCCAGTGGAACCCGGGACGGCTTTCACACTCCACGACTGTCAGATAAGTGTTTGAAAAATATGGTGCTGCCGGTCAGGATTGAACTGACGGCCTCTCCCTTACCAAGGGAGTGCTCTACCACTGAGCTACGGCAGCGCCGGCGCGCGTCATGGCGGGCCTCTGGCGGGCTCGCCTGGCGGCGCGGGCCGAGTGATACTGGATCGGCGCCCGAATGCAAGCGCAATGTGCAATCGCAATCTGGACCTGGGCCGCCCGGCCCTTTACATGAGTGCGGTCATGGCAAACGGGGGTCAGAAATCCGACAAGGCCGAGCGCCTGGCCGAGGCCCTGCGCGCGAACTTGCGCAAACGTAAGGCGCAAAGCCGGGCGCGCCGGGGCGGGTCCGGCATTGCGGACGGGCCAACGGCGGAGGTCTGCACGAAAACTGCCGATAACCGCCCCGAGGACACCACAACCGGCGGCGATAGCCGGACCGAAGAATAAAAATCACGGAAACGAGCAGGACAGATGGACAAGATCGCGGTGACCGGCGGCAAACCGCTGGAAGGCACTATTGAGATTTCAGGCGCCAAGAACGCCTGCCTGACGCTGATGCCGGCGGCGCTGCTGACCGATCAGCCGCTGACGCTGACCAACGCGCCCAGGCTGGCGGATATCCAGACCATGACCGAGCTTTTGGCCTCGCTGGGTTGCGAGGTGGCGAGCCTGTCGGATGGCCGGGTGATCGCGCTCAACACCGGCGGCATCAACAACCACACGGCGCATTACGACATCGTGCGCAAGATGCGCGCCTCGATCCTGGTTCTGGGGCCGATGTTGGCGCGCGAGGGCCAGGCCCGGGTCTCGCTGCCTGGCGGCTGCGCGATCGGCGCGCGGCCGGTTGATCTGCACTTGAAGGGGCTCGAGGCGCTGGGGGCCGAACTGAGCCTGGAGGACGGCTATGTGGACGCGCGCGCGCCCAATGGGTTGAACGGCGCGGTCTTCGAGTTTCCGTTCGTCTCGGTCGGCGCCACCGAGAACCTGCTGATGGCGGCGAGCCTCGCCAAGGGCACGACGGTGCTGAAGAACGCCGCGCGCGAGCCCGAGATCGGGGATCTGGCTGGCTGCCTGAGTGCCATGGGCGCGCAGATCGACGGGGCCGGCACCTCGGAGATCACCATCGAGGGGGTCGAGGTGCTGCGCGGCTGCACCCACCGGGTGCTTTCGGACCGGGTGGAGCTGGGCACCTATATGCTGGCGCCCGCAATCACCGGCGGCGCGGTGACGCTGAAGGGCGGCAGCCGCGACCTAGTCGGCGCGCTGATCGAAAAGCTGGAGCAATCCGACATCGCGGTCGAGGACGTGCCGGGCGGGCTGCATGTGCGCCGCCGCAACGGCGTGATCCGGCCACTGCGCGTGACGACCGAGCCCTTTCCGGGCTTCCCCACCGATCTGCAGGCGCAGATGATGGCGCTGTTGACGCTGGCCACGGGGGAGAGCGTCATTGAAGAGCATATTTTCGAGAACCGCTTCATGCACGTGCCCGAACTCGCCCGCATGGGCGCCGAGATCGAGGTCCATGGCGGCGCGGCACATATTCACGGGGTCGAAGCTTTACGCGGCGCGCCGGTCATGGCCACCGACCTACGCGCTTCGGTCAGCTTAATCCTGGCTGGCTTGGCGGCCGAGGGTGAAACCGTGCTCAGCCGGGTCTATCATCTGGATCGCGGCTACGAGCGGGTCGAAGAAAAGTTGAGCGCCTGCGGCGCCAAGATCGAAAGGATCAAGGGGGACTGAGCGTGAGCCGGGATGCGCGGTTCGAGGAGGCAGGCGACGAACGCCCACTCAGGCTGAAAGCCGAGAGCGCCGAGGACCTGGAGGTGATCTCCAGCCTGGTCCAGGACGCGGTCGGCAAGGCGGGCGACATCTCGTGGCTGCCGAAGCAGCGGCGGCTGATCCTGGCGATGAACCGGTTCCGGTGGGAAGCCCATGCCGGAGCGCCGGACGGTCAGGCTCCGGCCGAGCGAGTGCGCAGCGCCCTGTCGATCGACAGCGTCCTGAAAGTGCGCGCGCGGGGCATCGATCAGTCGGACAAGACGCGGGTCTACGACCTGTTGGCCCTGAGTTTCACCCCCGGCACGGATGCGGGCGGCGTCGTGACGCTGACGCTGGCCGGCGGCAGCGCGTTCTCGGTCGAGGTGGAATGCCTGGACCTGATGCTCGCGGATATTGGCGAGCCCTGGGGCGCGAAGGCTGGCCGGGCGCCCAATCACGACGCCTAAGCCTGCCAAAGCCGTCGTGGGACCGAACCGTTAGATCGTCACGAAATCATCGGCATGCAAATCGTCCGCGTCGACGCCCAGCAGCGTGATGCTGTCGTCCGCGTTGAAGGTTAGGACCGCGTTGCCATCCGCATCCTCGCCCAGAACCGTTTCGAAATTGCTGCCATCAATCCCGTAGTCGGTCACGTCGAGCACGTCGTCGCTGCCGGCGCCTGCCCGGAAGTCAGTGATGACATCCTCCGCCGAGCCTTCGAGGAAGAAGAGCGTGTCGTTCCCGGCGCCGCCGGTGAGCATATCGTTGCCGCCGGTCGCGGTCGTCGTCGGAACGAGCGAAACCATCTGGAAATCACCGACGATGAAATCGTCTCCGGACCCACCATTTATCGTGTCATTGCCAGCCGATATTGAAGAGTTTATTTCCTTTCCCTCGACAGACGCTCCATCACCGAAGAGAAAGTCATTCCCTGAACCACCGAAAAGACTGTCGTTCCCGAACAAGATCGTGCCTAAGTCGTCCGCCACATTCGTCTCACCGTCGCCAAAGATCAGGTCATCCCCGCCGCCGCCCGATAAACGGTCATCTCCAGCAGTAAGAACCCCGTGGAGCACATCAAGCGCGGCTCCATCCCCATAAAGCTCGTCGTTCCCTGCGCCGCCTCTCAGATCGTCACCGCCCAGAATGAAGATGCCATCCTCGCCTACGTTTAGATCGATGCCATCGCCGTAGAGTCGGTCGTCGCCGATACCCCCAAAAAGACTATCAGCGCCGGTCGTCAGACTCCCTGATTCGTCACCAATTATTGTTTGCTCGATATCTCCAGAAAGAAGGTCGTCACCGCCACCACCTCTCAGAACATCGTTGCCGAGAACGCGCTTTTCTGGGTAACCGCGGAAGAGGGTGACGATGCGAACATCGCCAAAAATCTCGTCGTTGCCATTGCCACCGCTCAGAGAATCGTCTCCTCCAGAGAAGTCAAGAATGTCGTCTCGCGGCTCGCCGTCGCCGAATTCTTCGTCACCGAGAAAGACGGCCTCCACATCGCCGATCAAGAGATCCGCGCCGGCGCCACCGGACAGGGTATCGTCACCCCCTTCGAAATGATCGAAACCAAAAACACTTATACCGACGACGTCCCCAACCAGATAATCGTCACCGTCTCCGCCGGACAAACGGTCATCGCCACCGGTGTAAGACGCCTCGAAGAAAGGCGGATCGTCCGGGCGCCCGATTGAGCTCAGACTCACGGACTCGGAGTCCCCGACCAGGTCGTCGTTACCTTTGTCTCCATTGATCCTGTCATTGCCCGCCAGCATTTCCTGGCCGATTAATACGACGTCCGGCTCTCCGAAGAGATCGTCGTTTCCGTCGCGGCCCTTGATGAGATCGTCGACGAACGTGCCGACGAGAGTATCGTTGCCATTGGTTCCTGAAATCGGTTGGGCCATGGTCTAAACTCCTGCAAACACAGAACACCTCCGGCGCGTTAGCAATGCGCCACACGAACGTCACTCTCGCTGAAATGTTGGCGACCGAGTCCCGGTCGCTGAGCCTTAAGGCTATGACCGCTTCGCAAACAACTTAAATTTCATCTTACGATCGCCACAAGCGTCGAACCATGATCTCGGTCAATTCAAGTGGCAGCTTTGGGTCAAACAACAACCTTACGCGTTGCTCTCGCCGACTTCCAAAATGTCATAGAACACCGAAGATCAGATGCGCGCGGCGCTTCGCGCTATCGTCGGACTTGCCGTTATCAACGCGGACATCCGGATAAATCATCTCCCGCCCTACCCCCGCGCGATGCTCTGCTCGCCCGGATAGGCAATCTCGAATTTGGTGCGCACCAACATCCCAACCACGATCAACGCCCCCGCCTGGTGCAGAATCGCCAGGTTCAGGGGCGAGCCCTGCATCACGGTCACGATCCCAATCATGACCTGAGCCAGGATCGCCACCCCGGTCCAGCGGCCCAGGTTGCGGATCGGCCCGTGCCCGGACCGCCCGCAGCGCAAGGCAAAGACAGCTCCGAAAGCGAGAACCAGATAGCCCAGCATCCGGTGCACGAACTGGGTCAGTGCCGGGTTTTCGAAGAAATTTACCCACAGCGGCGTCATCTCGAAGCTCTCGTCCGGCAGGAACTGTCCCTGCATCAACGGCCAATCCACATAACCCCGGCCCGCATCGGTGCCGGCGACCAGGGCACCCACTAGGATCTGCAGGAAGACCAGCGCGCTCAGCGCACCCGCCACACCCATCAGCGCGGGCAGCCGCCGGCGCCGCGCTTTCAGCAGTGCCACATCGTCCAGCCGGATCTTCAGCGCCAGCCAAGCCAGCACCATCAGGATCACGAAAGCCAGCCCCAGATGCAGCGCCAGCCGGTAGGGCGCCACGTCCAGCCGCCCGGTCAGGCCCGAGGCGACCATCCACCAGCCGACCGCGCCTTGTGCCGCGCCCAGCAGCCCAGGCAGGACCAGGCGCCCGGTCCAGCCCCGCGGAATGCGGCCCGAAACCAGGAAAAGAACGAAACCCAGGAACCAGATAAGGCCGACCAGGCGGCCCAGGAACCGGTGCCCCCATTCCCACCAGAAGATCGGCTTGAAGTCCGCCAGCGTCATCCAGGAGTTCTGGTCCTGGAACTCGGTGGTCTCCTTGTAGGCGGCAAAGGCCACGTCCCAATCCGCGGCGGAGAGTGGCGGGACCGCGCCCATCACCGGATCCCAGACGGTGATCGAGAGGCCGGAATCCGTCAGCCGGGTCAGCCCGCCCACCAGAACCATCGCGGCGACCAAAAAGGCCAGGAACCACAGCCAAAGCGCGATCGCGCCCCGGGCTTCGCGCAGCGCTGGCGCGCTTGCGGCTGGCGCGGTGGGAGCGGCCTCGGCGGCGCCGACCTCTTCGAAAATCGATCGCTTGCTCATCGCCGCCTCACTTAGCCGCCGCGCGGCTCAGCGGCAAGCGGCAGGTCGTCTCAGGGGAGCACGGGCACAGTTCTGAACATATTGATTTCAGGTTAATGTTAACACTTTTTCTCTTGTTCATCCGTAACTTGGCTGGAATCTCACATGTGAGCACACGGGCTTCCCCGCGCCCTCAACGCCGCCGCTTCGGCCCCTCGGCCAGTGTCCGGATCACGCCCCACAGCGTGCGCACATCCTGGTCGGTCAGCGGCGCCCTGTGGAAGAGATTGCGCAGGTTGGCGACCATGGACGCCTTTTTGTGGTCGGGGAAGAAGAACCCGGCTTGGTCCAACTCGCCCTCCAGATGGTCCAGCATTCGCGCCACCGCGCCATGTTCGGCCGGCGCGGCGCGGCCGGTAACCTCGACCTCCGGCTCGGTCCCATTCCCCTGGCGGCGCCATTCATAGCTCATCAGCAGCACACATTGGGCCAGGTTCAGCGAGGCGAATGCCGGGTTGACCGGCACGGTCACGATCGCATTGGCCCGCACCACGTCGTCGTTCTCGAGGCCCGTCCGCTCGCGGCCATAAAGGATGCCGACCCGCTCGCCCTGCCCGATCAGTTCGCGGGCGCGCGTCATCGCGTGCTCTGGCGTCATCACCGTCTTGGCCATCTCGCGGGGCCGCGCCGTGGTCGCGAAGACCGTGTGGAGGTCGGCCACGGCCTCCCCCGTCGTCGGAAAAATCCGCGCCTCGTCCAGCAATCCTCCCGCCCCGCTCGCCATGGCGACGGCGGCGGGGTTCGGCCAACCGTCGCGCGGATTGACGATCCGCAGGTGCCGCAGCCCGAAATTCCACATCGCCCGGGCCGCAGCCCCGATGTTCTCGCCCATCTGCGGCTCAACCAGGATCGAGACGAGACGGCTTTCGGGGCCGTCCTCCGACCATTCGTGTTGCTTGCTGTGATCGGTGCCGGACATAGGGCCAAGTCTCCGCAGGGCAGCCGGGGTTTACGGGACTGGCGGGCGACCTGACAAGCCTTCCTAGACCCGTTGCAGCCACAGGCTGGTCTCCAGCGCCTCTTCCGGCAGCGGCAGCCTCGCCACCCCCGGCCGCTGAGCCGCGCCCATCCGGGTCAGCGCGTAGTGGCTGGCGAAGACCGGCGCGTAGGCGCCCCCCAGGATCCACCCAGCCAGCGCATTCTGCTCGGTATAGCCGCGCCAGGCCCATTGTGGGGGATAGGGATCGGGCAGCAGCACGTCGTGGATATGGACCAGAACACCAGGCGCCAGCTCGGGCAGGAAGCGGTTTAGGATCAAGTCCACGTCCGAACCCGGCCAGAGCACGTGGGACGAATCGAAGAACGCAATATCGCCAGCCTCGAGTGACCGGAACAGCGCCAGATCCTTCTCCGTTAGCACCCGGCGGTGCCAGTCGATCTTCAGCCCATCCAGCGCCGCCCGGGGCGCCGGGTCGATGCAAGTGATTTTGGATACCCCCCCGGCCCCAATGTCCGTAACGGCGCGGGCTAGCATTCGGGTCGAGTGACCCGAGCCAACCTCGACGATCCGCTTCGGTCGAAACTGGCGCACCAGCGCGTAAGCCGCCGCCCCGTCGAGGCGCGGAAACCAGCTCTGCCCCCAGCGCGGCTCCGGCGGCGGACCGTCAAAACCCGCCAACCGGTCTGCATGGCCGTCGATCAAATCCAATACGTTCGCAAAAGCAGGCTCCGCAGCCCCGAAAGCCGTCTCGATCGCCGGATAAGGCCCAGGCGGCGCCACGCTGGACGCATACCGATATGGCGTGAAGAACCCCTGGGGCCGTCCCAGCAGCGTCGCCAGCCCCATCCGCAACCGCCGCCATTTCTCCCGCGTGCCGCTCATCCGACCTGCCTAACAGTGCGGAATGGACAAGCCAATGAGTCGCGTTGCTGCGCCGCACCAAGACCGTTATGGTCCGCCCGATTCCGAGAACAGCGCCGATTTGGGAGGGACAGGCATGTCGAAGATCAAGGTAGAGAACCCCGTCGTCGAGCTCGACGGCGACGAGATGACCCGGATCATCTGGGACTTCATCAAGCAGAAGCTGATCCTGCCCTACCTCGACATCGACCTGCTTTACTACGACCTGGGCATCGAAAGCCGCGACGCGACCGAAGACCAAATCACCATCGACGCCGCAGAGAAGATCAAGGAAGTGGGCGTCGGCGTGAAATGCGCCACGATCACACCGGATGAAGCCCGGGTCGAGGAGTTCGGCCTGAAGAATATGTGGCGCAGCCCCAACGGCACGATCCGCAACATCCTGGGCGGTGTCGTCTTCCGCCAGCCGATCATCTGCTCGAACGTGCCGCGCCTGGTGCCGGGCTGGACCAAGCCGATCGTCATCGGCCGTCACGCCTTCGGCGACCAGTACCGCGCGACGGACTTCAAATTCCCGGGCGCCGGCAAGCTGACCATCAAGTTCGTGGGCGAGGATGGCGAGGTGATCGAGCGCGACGTCTTTGACGCGCCGAGCTCCGGTGTCGCCATGGCGATGTACAATCTCGACGACTCGATCCGCGACTTTGCCCGGGCCTCGTTCAACTACGGGCTCAATCTGGGCTGGCCGGTCTATATGTCGACCAAGAACACCATCCTGAAACAGTATGACGGGCGGTTCCTGGAGCTCTTCCAGGAGGTCTTCGATGCCGAGTTCGCCGACCAGTTCAAGGCGAAGGACATCACTTACGAGCACCGGCTGATTGACGACATGGTTGCCTGTGCCATGAAATGGAACGGTGGCTTCGTCTGGGCCTGCAAGAATTATGACGGCGACGTGCAGTCCGACACCGTGGCCCAGGGTTTCGGCTCGCTCGGCATGATGGCCTCGGTCCTGATGACGCCGGACGGCAAGGTGGTCGAGTCCGAGGCGGCCCACGGCACCGTGACCCGCCACTACCGCCAGCATCAGGACGGTAAGGCGACCTCCACCAACTCGATCGCCTCGATCTATGCCTGGTCCGGCGGGCTGAAGCACCGGGGCAAGCTCGACGGCAACGCACAGCTGACGAATTTCGCCGAGACGTTGGAGCGGGTCTGTGTCGAGACGGTCGAGTCCGGCCACATGACCAAGGATCTGGCGCTGCTGGTGGGGCCGGACCAGAAGTGGCTGACCACGATGGGCTTCCTCGACAAGGTCGACGAGAACCTGAACAAGGCCCTGGCGGGGTAGCAGCGGCGCCCATCTCGCTGGACGTGGCCCACCGTTCGCGGCGGAACAAGTTCCGCCCTACGGACTTTGGCGCGGCCTCGTAGGGTGCATCTTGATGCACCTATGCGGGCGGAACGCGGGCCGGTTCTACAGCGGCCGAGCAACACCTAAATGGTGCGCGCCCAACACCCGGGGCATCCCGCGCAGATAGACCTGCTCGACGCGGCTGGTGTCGAAGCCGACGCGCTGCAGCATCCCCGTGATGTCGCGGTTCAGGTTGTCGCCGCCGGCGAAAGAGCGCCAAAGCGGGTTCAGGCGATCCTGCAGCCGGGCAATCCAGCGCGACGGCGCCCGGCCGTGTTCGACCAGAAGCAACCGGCCACCGGGCCTCAATACCCGGCGCGCCTCGGCCATCGCCGCCTCGGCATCAGGGATGGTGCTGAACCCGTAGGTCACGACGACCGTATCGGCGATGCCATCCACGAGCGGCAATGCCTCGGCCGAGACCGGAATCCGCTCGATCTCCAGCCCGGCACCATCGACCTGGTCGCAGACAGGATCGGCAAATCCCGCCGGCGGGTTGACGGCATAGAGCTTGCTGACCCGCGCCCGGTCGTAGTGACGCAGGTTCTGACCGCTGCCGAAATTGAACTCGACGACCACGCCCTCGGCTTGCGAAACGATGCGCGTGCGCAGCCGCCGCGCCGAGGCGCCGCCCAGAATACTGGCGGCGGTCCGCTTTATGAAAACAGGCATGACTGCACCTCGAATATTCCGGGGAACCGCTTGGGTGCCCCGACGTGTCACTGGGTGCAGATATAGACGCGGGGCCTGGCCCGTCTGTGACAGGTGTCACACATTTGTGTGTCCGAAGGCCGATCGCCTAGCGCCCGCGGTTATGGGTGCGGGCATACATATCGGCGATCATCCGGTTGGCCGTCTTCTCGAACATGAAAGGCAAGATCGCATGGGCCAGCGCAGCGAATGCCGCCAAGAACAGCTTGCCCGAGAAGCGCCCGGCAAAGGCCATATGCTCCAGATAGCTCTCATCGACCGAGCGGGGATGGGTCAGGAACAATGATTTAACTGTTGCGATCATGATGGCCTCCTGGATCTCGTTTGGTGTTGAATGCCACGGATCGCACGGGAAAGGCTCTCAATCTTTGAGTGATTTTTCTTGATTAGAGGATATTATCCTACAAAATCGAATTTATTATGAATATTGATCAACTCGACCGCCGAATCCTGCGGGAATTGCAGCGTGACGCTTCGATCAGCGTCGAAGCCTTGGGTGAACGCGTGGGCCTGTCGCGCAATGCCTGCTGGCGCCGGGTGCGGCTGATGGAGGAGGCGGGCATCATCACCGCCCGGGTCGCACTGGTGAACCCGGAAGCGGTCGGTCTGGGCCTGACCGTTTTCATTGCCGTCAGGACGGATCAACACGCGCCCGACTGGCTCGAGCGTTTCATCAAGGCGGTGCGCGACATGCCCGAGATCCTGGGCGTCTGGCGCACCAGCGGCGATCTCGACTATCTGCTCAAGGCTCGGGTGGCGGATGTACGCGCCTATGACCGGCTTTACCAGCGGCTGATCCGGCGGGTGGAACTGACCGATATCTCGGCCAGCTTCGTGATGGAGGAAATCAAGGACACGACAACTTTGCCTGTGGATGTTAGCTGAGCCGTCCGTTGGAACCGCATCCTCTGCTAGTCGCCTCAACGGTATCGGACCGCGCAACCGATGGATTCCCGACCATCTTGGCGCTAGGCTCGGCCCAGGGGAAACCAAATGGAACGCCGATTAGCCGCCATCCTTTCGGCCGACATGGCCAGCTACAGCCGCCTGATGGAGCGCGACGAGGAGGGCGTGCTGACCCGCCAGAAGGCCCATCGGCGCGAGGCTATCGACCCGGAGATCGCCATCCGGGGCGGTCGCATCGTCAAGACCACCGGCGACGGAATGCTTGCCGAGTTCCCCTCGGCCCGAGAGGCGGTGCGCTGCGCCATCGATATCCAGACCGCCATGGCCGAGCGTGAGGGTGCCTCCGCGCCCGACGACCGGATTGTCTACCGGGTCGGCATCAATCTCGGCGACATCGTCTTCGACGAGGACGACGTCTTCGGCGATGGAGTGAACGTAGCCGCACGGCTGCAGGGCCTCTCCGAGCCAGGCGGCGTCTGTATTTCGGACATCGTCCACCAGACAGTCGCCGAGCGCGTTTCCCAGCCCTTCCGCGACATGGGTAGCCAGCGTGTTAAGAATATTATGCGCCCGATCCGGGTCTGGCAGTGGACACCCGACGCTCCACCACGCGAGCCGGAAGTCGCCCCGGCCGCGCTGAATCAGCGGGTCCGCTATGCGGCGGCGCCAGACGGCGTCCAGATAGCCTGGGCGAGCATCGGCGAGGGGGCACCGCTACTCAAGGCGCCGAACTGGCTAAACCATCTGGAATATGAATGGCGCAGCCCGGTCTGGGGGCCCTTCCTGGGCGAACTCGCCCACCATTGCCAGCTCGTGCGTTTCGACCAGCGCGGCAATGGACTCTCCGACTGGGAAGTCGAAGAATTCACCCTCGATACCATGATCGGTGACATGTCCGCCGTCGCCGACGCTGCCGGGCTGGAACGTTTCGCGCTCTTCGGTATGTCTCAGGGTGGCGCCTTTTCGATCCGCTACGCCGCTGAGAACCCGGACCGTATCTCATGCCTGATCATCTATGGCGGCTATCTTCGCGGCCGACTGATGCGTCCGGACCCTGACCAAAAAAAGCTGTTCGAGGCGCTGAGCATGACGATCCGAGACGGCTGGGGGTCGACCAACCCGGCATTCCGGCACTTTTTCACCTCGAATTTCATCCCCGATGCTTCGCCGGAGATCGGTCAGAGCTTCGACGAGCTCCAGCGCATCGCGACCAACCCGGAGAATGCGCTGCGAATCTGGAACATGAACGCCCGGATCGACGTGACCGAACTGGCGAAGCAGCTGCGCGTGCCTACGCTGGTTCTGCACTGCACGGACGACCGGGTTGCGCCACTAGATGAGGGCTACCAGGTCGCCCGCTTTATCCCCGGTGCCAGCTTCGTTGAGCTACCCGGCAGCAACCACGCGATTCTCGAAGGCACACCAGCTTTCGACCAGTTCTTCGAGGAGGTGACCGCTTTCCTAGCAAAGCACAATCGCTAGAGCACTTTGCACGCGACCTCAGACACGTGTAGATAATCGCCATCCTCCGTGAACGCAGAGAAATTTCTAGAAAACGTAAAGATTCCCGCCTGCGACGTAATCGTCAGTTAGTCATCCGATCAAATGCGAGCGGCCACGATTAATATTCGTCGTGGAGCTTAACCCACGACATGATCCCGTCGCCCTCGTCCCGGCCCTTGGCGGTCAGATCCAGGAGTTGGTAGACCGGGTTCATCGGGTCGAGCCCGCGCGCGAAGGTCGAATAGTGATAAAGGATCGTGCGGTCTTCGCGTCGGCTGAAGCTCGAGATCCCAGGCGCTTCGGGCGCGGGAAAGCTCCCCTCACGGTAATTGTAAACCGCGCGGCCCGCCTCGCGTTCGCCGGGCTCGAAGCTGGCACCGAAATCCAGATTGAAGTCCGAACCATGGGACGAGGCCCATGCGCCCCGCCAGCCCATGCGCGCGCGAAATGCGGCAAGCTTTGGCCAAGGCGCCCGGGCGACGGTCACCAGCCGTGTGTCGCACGCCGCCAGATGCGGCTGAGCACGGTCAAACCCGTCGGTCCAGAACGAGCAGCTCTTGCAGCCTGCCTCCCAATTCGGATCGAACATGAAGTGCTGGATCACAAGCTGCCCATGCCCAGCGAAAAGATCGGCCAGCGTGGCGGCCCCGCTCTCGGTCTCGAACTGTAGTCCTTGGTGACCTCCACCGGCGGCAGCGCGCGGCGAGCTGTCGCCAGCGCGTCGCGTTCACGGTTCAAATCCTTCTCGCGCTCCAGCAGTGCCAGGCGCGCCGCGAGATGGTCGGGATTGGCGGCGGCGGGATGGGATCGGGCCATAGCGCTATTTCTCGTTCATCAATGCACCACCGGAATTCGCCCAGCCGACCATGGATTCGGGGTAGAGCTTGACCCCCTCGACCCCAGCCAGCTCCGACAGCGCGAACCAATTGGTCGCCGCCCAGTGACCAGTATTGCAGAAGCTGACCAGCTCCTTGCTATCCTCGGCGTAACCCGCCTCGCGCGCGATCTCCATCACCCGGTCGGCGGCGGTCACCTCGGTCGTCGAGCCAGGGAACCAGCTGTCATGCGTGATCTGCAGGGCGCCTTCCAGCGTGCCGGCGCGCTTGGCCGCCGGGTGCTTCTTGTCGCCCTTCCAGAACACGAGCGGCCGCGCGTCGATCATGGTCGATTGGCGCGCACCCGTCAGCACGTCCTGCACGCCCTCGCGGGTGATCATCCAATCCTCGGCCAGCGTGAAGCTGGCATCCGAGCGTTCGGCGATCACGGGCGACTGGCTCAACCCCTTGCCTGCCTTGACCCACGACACGACCCCGCCATTCAGGATCGCGATCTCGGTCAGGCCGGCGGATTTAAGCGTCCAGTAAACGCGCGCCGCGGCGCCGAAATCGGTGGTGTTTGCCCCCTGATAGGTAACCACGACCCGGTCGCCGGGTTCTAGCCCTAGACTCTGCAATCGCTCAGTCAGCTGCGCGTCGCTCAGCCGCGCGCCGGGGTTCTGTTTCGGCCCGCGCCAGCTGCCATATGGAGCGCTTAGAGCACCCGCGACATGGCCGCCCGCATAGGCCTTGTGATCCCGGATATCGAGCACCGTCACGTCGCCACCGCGGATCAGGGCGGACAGATCGTCCGGGCCGATCAGCTTGTTCCATGTGGCGGCCAGCGCGCTGCTTGCACTCAGCGACGCGGCCAAAAGCGCAGTCAGGATGAGATGTTTCATCGCGAATTCTCCCTGTTTGATCTCGTCAATAAATGCGTCTGGTATTGTAGATGGTCAAGTTTCCGGAATTTGCATGTTAAATATCCCAAGGCGCCGTCTTCGCGCATCGGGATGCCGGAAGCCGATAATTCCCTTGCATCCGCGTTGGTTTATCGTATGTCAGCGGCGCCCGGCAGGCCCGTTGCGGAGCGGAAAATGAACGACACCCCGGCCGATCCCCTGGTGATCTTCACGCCTTCGGGCAAGCGCGGGCGGTTCGCGGTCGGCACACCGGTCCTGACCGCGGCGCGGCGGCTGGGCGTCGACCTCGATTCCGTCTGCGGCGGCCGCGGCATCTGCTCGAAATGCCAAGTCACGCCGAGCTACGGCGAATTTCCGAAACACGGTGTCACCGTGGCCGAAGATGCGCTCAGCGAGTGGAACAAGGTCGAGGAGCGCTACAAGACCAAGCGCGGACTGATCGACGGCCGGCGCCTGGGCTGCCAGGCACAAGTCCAGGGCGACGTCGTGATCGACGTGCCGCCCGAAAGCCAGGTCCATAAGCAGGTAGTCCGCAAACGCGCCGAGGCGCGCGAGATCCACATGGATCCGGCGACCAAGCTCTACTATGTCGAGGTTGCCGAGCCAGACATGCACCATCCATCGGGCGATCTGGAGCGGCTGATCGTTGCGCTGGAGGAGCAATGGCAGCTTCAGGGCGTGATCGGCGATTTGCGCACCATGCAGGGGCTGCAAAAGACGCTCCGCGACGGCAAGTGGCAGGTCACCGCCGCCGTCTATCATGGCCATGACGGTGCCGCCCCGCGCATCATGCAGGTCTGGCCCGGTTACCACGAAGGCTCGATCTACGGCGTCGCCTTCGACGTCGGTTCGACCACCGTGGCCTGCCATCTCTGCGACCTGATCACCGGCGACGTGCTTGCCTCGGATGGGTTGATGAACCCGCAAATCAGGTTCGGCGAGGACCTGATGAGCCGGGTCTCCTATTCGATGATGAACCCGGGCGGCGCGGTCGAGATGACCCAGGCGGTGAGGAAAGCAATCAACACGCTGATCGGCCACGTGGCCGGCGCGGCAGGGATTGCCAAGGCCGATATCGTCGAAGGGGTCTTTGTCGGCAACCCGGTGATGCATCACCTGCTGCTGGGGATCGACCCGGTAGAGCTCGGCTGGGCGCCTTTCGCGCTCGCGACCTCGGACGCGATGACGCTTTGGGCGCGCGAGATCGATGTCTCGATGCATCCCGATGGCCGGCTCTACATCCTGCCCTGCATCGCGGGCCATGTGGGGGCCGACGCCGCGGCAGTGGTGCTAAGCGAGGGGCCTCACGCCCAGGACGAGATGATGCTGGTGGTCGACGTGGGCACCAATGCGGAGATCATGCTGGGCAACCGAAAAAAGATGCTCGCCTGCTCCTCGCCCACGGGCCCAGCCTTTGAGGGGGCGCAAATCTCCAGCGGTCAGCGTGCGGCACCAGGCGCGATCGAGCGGGTTCGAATCGACCCCGTGACCAAGGAACCGCGGTTTCGCGTGATCGGCTCGGAGCGTTGGTCGGACGAGCCGGAATTCGCCGACGAAGTGGGCGCGGCCGGCGTCACCGGCATCTGTGGCTCCGGCATAATCGAGGTGATCGCCGAGATGCGGATCGCCGGAATCATCGACGAGGACGGCGCGGTCGGCAGCCGTGAGAGCGTGGGTTCGGACCGGCTGATCGAGGACGGGCGCACCTGGGCCTATGTGCTGCATGACGGGCGCACCGGAGAAAACGCGGCGGACGGACCACTGATCACGGTGACCCAGAACGATGTCAGGAACATTCAGCTTGCCAAGGCGGCGCTCTATTCGGGCGCACGGCTGCTGATGGACAAGATGGAGGTCGAGACGGTCGACCGGGTCGTGCTGGCCGGTGCCTTTGGCGCTCATATCTCTCCCTTGCACGCCATGGTGCTGGGGATGATCCCGGATTGCCCGGTCGAGAAGGTCTCGTCGGCGGGCAACGCGGCGGGAACCGGCGCCCGGATCGCACTCCTGAACCGGGCGGCGCGGCGCGAGATCGAGACGGTGGTGCGCGAGATCGAGAAGATCGAGACGGCGGTCGAACCACGGTTCCAGGAGCATTTCGTCAACGCAATCGCGGTCCCGCACAAAACGGACGCTTATCCAAACCTCGAGACCCAGGTGACGCTACCGAAGGTCGCCGACGCCCAAACGGGGGGCGGCGAGGACGGCGGCGGTGGGCGCAGGCGGCGGCGCGCGCGGGGCTGATCAGGCTTTCACCCGCGCATTCGTTGGATCGTAAAGCGGACCCAGATGAATCTGAGCCGGAACAGGCTCGTTCGCGACGACCAACTCGTAGCGGCCCGAGGTCAGATAATCCTCGGTCACGCCGTCCGCATTGCGCACATAGCCGTAGCCGATCGGCTTGCCGACCGTGTAGCCGTAACCACCACTTGTCAGGTAACCGGCCAATTCACCGTTGCGCAGGATGGTCTCGCGGCCCAGCAGAACGATCTCCGGGTCCGCGGTCGTGAACCCGGCCAGGCGTTTTTTCGGCACCTGGTTCGCCGCCTGCTCGGCGGCCGCACGGCCCAGAAAGTCGATGCCGGACTTCAGCTTCACCGCCCAGCCGAGGCCTGCCTCGAAGGGGGAATCGTTCGGCGTGATGTCCGACCCCCAAGCGCGGTAACCTTTTTCAAGTCTGAGCGACTCAAGCGCCCGGTAGCCCACGGGCCGAACGCCAAAGGGCGCACCTGCCGCCACTAGCGTGTCGAAGACCTCACCGGTGGCGGACAGCGGCACATGAAGCTCCCACCCCAATTCGCCGACATAGGTGACGCGCAATGCCCTCACGTCCGCCCCCGCAATCACGATTTCGCGCACATGGCCGAACGGGAAGGCGGCGTTCGAGACATCCGCCTCCGTTACTCCCGCCAGCAGGTCGCGCGCCTTCGGCCCCATCAGGGACAAGGTGCCGAAGTCTTCGGTGACGTCGGTCAGGCGGGCCTCGGCGCCGTTCGGGAAATGTTCACGGATCCAAGCTGCGTCGTGGCTACGGAACCCGGTGCCGGTCACGATGTAGAACCGGTCGCCGCCAGAGCCCTTGGCCGCCATTCGCGCCACAATCAGGTCACACTCGATCCCGCCGCGGGTGTTCAGAAGTTGCGTATATGTCAACCGCCCCGCATCGCGCGCAACCCGATTGGCGCAGATCCATTCCAGTGCCTCTGCGGCGCCGGGCCCGGTGACTTCGAATTTCGCGAAGGAGGACTGATCGAAAATCCCCGCCGCCCCGCGCACAACGTGGTGCTCGTCACCCACTGGGCCGAACCAGTTCTGGCGGCCCATGGAGTAGACATCGCGCGGCTCCACCCCCTCGGGCGCGAACCAGTTGGGCCGCTCCCATCCCAACTTCGAGCCGAATACGGCCCGGTACCCATTGATGGGAGATTTCAGGCGCTCGTAGAGGGGCGAGACGATACGCGGCCGGCCGCTTTCATGCTCCTCGTGCGGGAATCCGATCGTGTAGTGCTTGCCATAGGCCTCCAGCGTTCGGTCGCGCACCCAATCGCGGTCGCGGTGCAGATCCGAGAACCGCCAGATGTCCACCACCCAAAGGTCCAGCGGTGCCTCGCCGTCCATCACCCATTGGGCCAGCACCCAGCCAGCACCGCCACCCGATGCGATGCCGAACGCGTTGAACCCGGCGCCAACGAACATGTTGGCGCATTCCGCTGCCGCGCCCAGGATGAAATTGCCGTCGGGCGTAAAGCTCTCGGGCCCGTTGATCATCTGCTTGACCCCGGCGGTTTCCAGCGCCGGGACGCGGACAATGGCCTGCTCCATATGCTGAGCAAAATGATCCCAGTCGTCCTCGAAGAGCTGGAACTGGAAGTCGTCCGGCACGTCGCCCGTGGTCCAGGGGATGGGATCGCGCTCGTAGCCGCCCATGACCAGGCCGCCGACCTCCTCCTTGAAATAGGTGAAGCGGTCGGGGTCGCGGATCGTGGCGGCGTTCGGGGACAGGCCTTCGATCTTCTCGGTGACGATATACTGGTGCTTTACGGGCTGCAGCGGCACGCTGATCCCCGCCATGGCGCCGACCTGGCGCGCCCATTGACCGGCGCAGTTGACCACTTTCTCACAGGCGATGGTGCCCTGATCCGTCTCCACATGGATGATCCGACCACTGTCCATGCGGAAACCAGTGACCCGCACGCCCTCGTGGATCTTCGCCCCATGCATCCGCGCGCCCTTGGCCAGCGACTGGGTGATGTCCGAGGGGCTCGCCTGGCCGTCGGTCGGCAGCCAGCTCGCGCCCACCAAGTCACTTATCTCCATCAGCGGCCACATGCGTTTGACCTCCGATGGCGAGATCAGCTCCATCTCCATCCCGAAGCTGCGCGCGGTGGTGGCCAGCCGCTTGTATTCGGTCCAGCGGTCCTCGTTTGTCGCCAGCCGCAGGCACCCGGTCATTTTCCACCCGGTCTCGAGCCCGGTCTCCTCATTCAGGCGCTTGTAGAGATCGACCGAGTATTTCAGCACCTGGGTGATCGAGGCAGACGAGCGCAACTGCCCCACCAGCCCCGCGGCGTGCCAGGTGGAACCGCAGGTCAATTGCCCCTGCTCCAGCAGCAGCACATCCGCTTTGTGGTCGCGCGCCAGGTGATACGCGGTCGAGCAGCCGATGATGCCGCCGCCGATCACCACCACTTGGGCGTGGGAGGGAAGCGTCATGCCTCAGGTCTGCCCGAAGCGGCCGCGATATGCCGCGGCCGCTTGATCCAGCGCGTCCAGGTTTTCCTGCGTATAGGCCACATAATCGACCCCTGGCGCGTCGAGGTGCAGCTCGGAGACCATGCTCCACATCGCCTCGCGCAACAGCGACGCACATTGCATGGCCGCGTGACCGCGCCGGAAGGCATCGTCGGGGGCGTGGCCCAGATAGGCCCGCATCAATGCCTCGGATTGTTCCGCATCGAACCCCGCATTGGAGGCGATCCCGGCCAGATCGAACATCGCCGTGCCGAAGCCCGCATATTCGAAGTCGATGATCCAGACCCGCCCGCCGTCGTCGATGAAGTTGGCCGGCAGAAAGTCGTGATGCCCGTAAACGATGGGCAAAGGCACTTGCGCCGCCTCCATCTCGCTTGAGAGCGCTAGGAATTCTTCCAAGCGCGGGGCCATGCGGCTGCCACCTTCTCGCAGGGTATGCGCATAGTCGCGGATCACGTGGAAGACCCAGAAGATAAACCCTGCCCCGCTGACATGGGCCGGCATCCGGTCGTGGAAGCGCTGTACAACCTCGGCGATGCGCGGGATGTTGGCCTGGACATCCTCAACCCCGTAGGTCTTGCCTTCGATGAAGCGAGAGACCATGACGCCGGGCTCTGCGTGGACCACTTCGGGCGCAAAGCCGGCAGCATGGGCGGCGCGCGCGGCCATCAGCTCGCGGTCGCGGAAAACGTGGTGGAAGGGGAAATCGCGGCCGAACCGGACCACGAATTTGCCCGCGCCATCGGTCACCGTGAAGCTTTCGTTCGAGAGTCCGCCTTTCAGGGGCTCGATCTCGATACTTCCCTGCCAGATCGGCAAAGCGCGGATGCGGTCCTGAGTGCCTGACATGTCTTCCCCTATCTCTGCAGCCCAAGGCGGGTGCGCATGCGGTCCGCCCCGGCCGAGATCAGCCGGTCGGCGATGATGGCGATGAAAGCGACCGAGAGACCGGCGACCAGGCCGCGCCCGGTATCGGCCTTGGTCAGCGCGATATAGACCTCCTGGCCCAGGTCGCGGGTGCCGACCAGCGCGGTGATGACCAGCATGGAAAGGGCCAGCATGATGGTCTGGTTGAGGCCCAACATGATCTCGGGCAGGGCAAGTTTCAGCTTGATCTTTGTCAGCAACTGCCACTCGGTGCAGCCCGCCGCCGCGCCCGCCTCGACCAGCTGCGGATCGACCTGGCGGATCCCGTGCGCGGTGTAGCGGATCGCCGGAGCCACCGCATAGGCGACGACCGCGATGATCGCGGTGAAGTCACCGACGCGGAAGAGCATCACCGCCGGCATCAGATAGACGAACGAGGGCAGGGTCTGGAGCGTGTCGATGACGATCTCGACGCCTTTCCAGAGCCGCCCTCGCTCGGCGGTCAGGATCGCGATGGGGATGCCGATCAGGCAAGCCAGCACGACCGAGATACCGCAGAGATAGACCGTGACCATCGCCTTTGGCCATTGCCCGGTCAGGGCGATCAGGGCGGCCAAGGTGCCGGTCAGCGCCGCCAGCCGCCAGCCACCCAGCGACCACCCGGCGAGCGCAATCAGGCCGGTGACCCCAATCCAGGGCAAGCCCAGCAGAAACCGCTTGAACGGGATAAGCACGTTCAGCAGAAGCAGGTTCTTGAACGCCTCGATCTGGTCGAAGAAGTTGACGTTGATCCAACGCACCACGTCGGACCAGAAGGCGCCGGTGGTCAGTTCCCAAGCCTCGGGAAAACTTTGGACCCAGCCCACGACCAGCCCCGCAAGCCCGGTCACGGCAACCAGAGCTACGGCGCTGACCGTGTAGGGGTGGCGCTGGACTGGACCCCTTTGCTCTTGATCCGCATGCAGCCTCACTTTGCGGGCATAGGCCTGGCTCAGGCGGTCAAGCGCGACCGCGAGCGCGACGATCGCGAGGCCCGCTTCCACACCCGCGCCGATGTCAAGCCGCCGCAGCGCCGAAAGCACCTCGAAGCCCAGCCCCCCTGCCCCGATCATCGATGCGATGATCACCATGTTGAGCGACAGCATGATCACTTGGTTGACGCCAACCATCAGGCCCGGCATGGCCGAGGGCACCATGACCCGCCAGGTCATCTGCCGCCGCGAGCAGCCGACCATGTTGCCGAGGTCGCGAACCTCGGACGGAACACCGGCCAGCGCCAGCATCGAGACCCGGGTCATGGGCGGCAGCGCGTAGATGATTGTCGCGACAACCGCGGCCGTCGGCCCGAAACCGAACAGAAACAGAATCGGCACCAGATAGGCGAAGACTGGCACGGTCTGCATCAGATCCAGGATCGGCTTCAGAACCAGGGCGACGATCCGCCAGCGATGCCCAGCGATCCCCAAGAGCAGCCCGCCGATCACCCCCAGCGGCACCGCGATCACGATCGAGGCCAGCGTGATCATCGCGTTCTCCCACTGGCCGAACGCGACGATGAAGCCGAAGCAAGCCGCCACCAGCGCCGCCAGCCGCCAGCCGCCCGCGTATTGTCCCATAAGCGCGATCAGCCCGATCACCGCGATCCAGGGCAGCGGCGGGACGATTTGCACCGCATTGGACCCCTGCCCCTCGAGGAACCCGGTCGAAAGCAGGCTCAGCGCAATGCGGTAGGGAAAGTCGATGACATCGGCCAGGAACCGCGTGAATTCGGTAAAGGTGAAAAGACCGAAGCTCGCCTCCTCGACCAGCCATTTCATGAAATCTCCGATCCAGCGCCTCAGCGGGATCTGCATCGAACGGGGCAGCTTGAAGGCCCACGCCATGTATGGCTTTCCGGCGAGCCAGAGCACGGCGAACGCGGCGAGCGCGAAGGCCCAGAGAAGCTGCTGATTGGTCAGCGGCGCGCGCCGAGGCAAGATCGTGTCGCTTGCCGCCATAGCTCAGCCTTGCATCATCATCTGGGCGACATCCGAACGGCGCAGCAGGCCGACCGGTGTCCCGTCGCTGCCGGTGACGCGCAACATGTCGCCCGCGCCGAACATCGGCGCCGCATCGGCGACGCGCGTGGCGTGCGGCACATCTCCGGCGCACGATGCGCCATCGCTCAACGGCAGCATGATCGAGGCGACCGAGACGACCTTGGCCCGAGTCACCGCCTTGGTGAATTCGGCGACATAACCGTCGGCGGGCCGCGTCACCAACTCCTCCGGCGTGCCGGTTTGCACGACCGCTCCGTCCTTCATGATCGCCACCCGGTCGGCCAACCGGATCGCCTCGTCGAAGTCATGGGTGATGAAGACGATGGTCTTCTCGAGCGAGGCCTGGAGGCGGATGAACTCGTCCTGCATCTCGCGGCGGATCAACGGGTCGAGCGCGGAAAATGGCTCGTCCAGGAACCAAAGCTCCGGCTCGGCGGCCAGCGACCGGGCGATGCCGACGCGTTGTTGCTGCCCGCCGGAAAGCTCGCGCGGGAAGTAGTTCTCGCGTCCCGCGAGACCCACCAGCTCGATCATCTTAAGCGCCCGCGCGTCGCGCGCCGCCCTGGCGACCCCCTGCACTTCCAGCGGGAAGGCCACGTTGGCGAGCACGGTCATGTGGGGCAGCAGCGCGAAGTGCTGGAACACCATGCCCATCTGGTGACGGCGGATCTGGATCATCCTGGCCGGATCGGCGGCCAGCAGATTCTCGCCGTTGAAAAGGATTTCCCCAGCACTCGGCTCGATCAGCCGCGACATGCAGCGCACCAGCGTCGACTTGCCCGACCCCGAGAGGCCCATGATGACGAAAATCTCGCCCTCGGCAACGCTGAGTGTCACGTCGCGCAGGGCGCCGATATACCCGGCGGCGCTCAGTGCCTCCGCCTCGAGATTGGGCGCGCGTGCCAGGAAGGCATCGGCGCCCGGGCCGAACACCTTCCATACGGACCTGCATTCAAGCTTGGCGGCTGGATCGGTCGCGGGATCGGTCATCGGCCGGCGGCGCCTGAAGGATCGGGACGGGCGGATGCCGCCGGAGGCAGGCCTCCGGCGGCGCGTTAGGGTATGCTACTTGATCCACTCCGACCAGCGGGCCTCGTTCGTGGCCATCCATTCGGCGACGACACCCTCGACGGACTTGCCCTCCAGGTCGACCGCCGAGACCATGGCTCCCATCTCGTCGTTCGAGATGTTGAATGCCTTGATCGCCTTGTAGGCGCCCGGCCACTTGTCCTTGACCCCGGCCCAGCCGACCTTCCAGATCGGGCCGCGCGGCTTGCCGCAATCATAGGCCATGTCCGGGTTCACGCCGACCGAGGCGTCATTGTAGCACTCCGACGAATAGGCCGGGAACTCGACCCACTCACCCTCGTACTTCACCGGCGCCCAGTGCGGGGCATAGACCCAAAGCATAATCGGCGCCTGGCGCTGATAGGCGGATTCGAGCTCGGCGAAGAGTGCCGCGTCCGTGCCGGCGTGAACCACCTCGAAGGGCAATTCCAGCGCCTCGGCGCGCTCGTCGTCATAGCCGCCCCAGGTCACCGGTCCGCCCAGATAGCGCCCGCTCGGAGCGGTCTCGGCGGTCGCGAAAGCCTCGGCGCAAGCCTCGTCCTTCAAGGCCTCCCAATTCGGCAGGCCGGGACATTTCTCGACCATGTAAGCGGGATACCACCACTCCTCGATCGCCTGCATGCCGGTCTCGCCGAGATTTTCGACCTGGCCCGTGGCGGTCGCCTCGTCCATGGCGTCACGGCCCGTGGTCTCCCACATCTCCATCGCCACATGCAGGTCGCCGGTCTTCAGCCCCGCGAA
>JAOTXT010000126.1 GCA_029862205.1 Paracoccaceae bacterium | reverse complement strand
CTCAAAGGCGCCGACTGGCTGAAGATCAGCGCTTCGGGCGGCGGCGGCACAGACAAGGAAAGTCCGCGCGTGCGCAACCATACGCAAGATGAGTTAGATGCGGTTTGTGACGAGGCGCATGCGCAGCATGCCTATTGCTCGATCCACTGCTTCACACCTGAATCGCAGTCGATGGCGATCAATGCCGGCGCCGACACGATCGAGCACATGGTCTTTCACAGCGACGAGATGATCGAGGAGATCGTAAAGCACGGCATTCCCGTCTGTCCGACGCTCCTGCATCGCACCGACCACGCAATCGAGGTTCGCCGGCAGATCGGCACGCCGGAATTCACGCTGGACAAGATGAAGAAGATCCAGCCCTTCACCTTTGAGACGTTCCAGGCAATGCACAAGGCAGGCGTCAAGATCTTCATGGGCACCGATATGGGGCAGGAGCCGGACATGGGGAGCAACGCCATGGAGCTGGGAATCTATGTGAAGCTGGGCATGAAGCCGATGGAGGCGATCCTGACCGCGACCAAGAATGCCGCCGAGGCCGTGCATCTGGAAAAGGACATCGGCACGTTGGAAAGCGGCAAATGCGCCGATGTCCTGCTGGTCAATGGCAATCCGGCCGAGGACATCACGGTGCTGCAGCCGCGCGAGAACATCAAGGTGGTGATGAAGGAGGGCAAGATATTCGTCGACCGCCGCAAGGGCCGTGAGAAGGACGTCATCGACGTCGACTATGGCTCCTGGGCGCTGGCCGACGGCTGACGAATTCTTGGCCGGCCCGTAAGGGCTGAAGGTTTCTGTGCAAAGGCGATTAAACTACCGCGTCAGAGCCGAGCATGGCCAAAGGCCACCCTCAACTTCAATACCGCGTGCACCACATAAACCATCGCCAGACACGGCAGCGAATTTTGCAACACAATCGGCCACAACCGGACATTGCGGTGTCTGAATAGCAGGCGCGATTTGGCGCATCGCGATGCCGGTAAGGCAAAGGCCCAATCGCCACGAACAACGATTGCAGTTCTATCCTTGTCGAAGAATGCCGCGCCAGTCGCGCCGTGATTTATCACGCCGCTCTATGGCCAAATGGCAAACCCTTCCAAGCATCAGGTACAAGAAACAAGCATGGTCCTTCGACTTGGTCACATCTCCTTGAGACAAAGGTTGCATGGCGGTCAAAATTCAATGACAGACTGCTATCAAAACCCCATCTGGGGGATGTCGGTAAGAGAACCAGCCAATGACCAGCCCAGCACAGTCCCCGATCGCTCTTTATTACTGGCCGACGCCGAATGGCTGGAAAATCTCCATCATGCTGGAAGAGCTCGGCGCGCCCTATGAGGTGCATTACGTCGATATCGGCAAGGGTGAGCAGTTCGAACCGGATTTCCTGGCGATCGCACCGAACAACCGCATGCCGGCCGTCATCGACCCGGACGGGCCGGGCGGCAAACCGGTCTCCGTGTTCGAATCCGGTGCAATTTTAATGTATCTGGGCCGCAAATTCGGCCGCTTCTATCCCCTTGACGACGAACGCGCCCGCATCGCGGTGGAAGAATGGCTGATGTGGCAGATGGGCAATGTCGGCCCGATGCTCGGTCAGAACCACCATTTCCGGCACCACGCGCCCGAAAAGCTGCCCTACGCGATCACCCGCTACGAGAACGAGGCGCACCGGCTTTATGGCGTGCTCGACAAACGCCTCGTCGACCGCGACTTTGTCGCCGGAGATTACTCGATCGCCGATATGGCGATCGTCGCCTGGATGCGCCACCCGGACCGGCATGCCATCGACATTGACGAGTTTTCCAACGTCAACGCATGGCGCGAGCGGCTCCTGGCGCGGCCCGCCGTTGAGCATGGCTTCGCTCTCGGATCTGAAAAACGCTCGAACATCGCAAACGACGAGAAGGCCAAGGCGGTCCTGTTCGGCCAGCGCGCGCGCGCGTGAGGCCCATACCCCAGAGCGTTTATCATGAAACCGGAGTCCCAGAGAGAAAACTTGCCCTCAATAGAACGGTATCTGGGTTTCGACAGCGACCTTTATGCAAATGATGCAAAGCCCTGAGTGACCGCTGCATTGAGACTACTTTCGCTGCTTTCTACTGTCGCGATCCGTCTCGCGCAGAGAGTGGCCGGCGACGAGTTCTGCAAGTCCGCTGACAAGATGCACGCTGTCTGGTAACGGTGTGCTCGCCTGTCGTTCTGTACTCCGCAGGTGCCAGCCGGTACCCGATTAAACCATGTTTGAGGGGACACTCTGATGGATCGCTTCGCACGCGGGCCGTTTCACGTCGGTTACGAGCGTCGCGTCGACCTTGGCGCGCTGCGTGCGAAGCGCGTGGCCAAGGCAGACGAGCAACGGAAAAAGGCGGCGCTTGACGCTCTGCTGGTGTGGAAGGACGAGAACTGCCGCTATTTGACCGACCTGCGTCCGCAATTGATCGCGGGCAAGACAACGGCGCTCAACGGCGCTCTTCTCGTCGAAGGCAAGGCGCCGATCCTGTTCTGCTCCGGCGGAGAGCGCGACCGGGTCGACCGGACGATGCCATGGATCGAGGAGGCCCATACCATACCAATCATTGAGGAGAAGGCGCTCGTTGAGGGAATGGTGAAGGACATTCTCGGCCCCGTCCTCAAGCGGCACGGGCTGGCGGAGGCCAGGTTGGGACTCGATGAGTCCAATATCGTCTTCACCAAAGCCCTGTCGGCGCAGTTCCCAAAGCTTGCGATCGAGGACGGCGATACACCGATGCAGCAGGCGCGGATGATCAAGCTGCCGGAGGAAATCGTTCTTCTGGAAGAGGCCACCGCACTCGCAGATGCCGTGACGGCCAGCGCGACGGCGAGTGTTGCTGAGGGTGTTCGCGAATGCGAGGTCGCAGCTGAAGCCATGCGCACTCTGTTCCGGCTCGGTGGCGAGTATGCTCATGTCATGACGCCGTTCGTCGCCTCGGGCGAGCACATGGCGCCGCCGCACAGGATCTGCAGCGACAAGCTGATCCGGCATGGCGATATCGTCTTCATCGACATCGGCGCTTGCTGGAATGGCTATTTCGGCGATGTCGCCCGGGCCGTAATCTGCGGCAAGCCCAGCGATGAACAGAAAAAGATTTACACTGCGGTGTACGAAGGTCTGAAGGCCGGCATCGCTGAGATGCGGCCCGGGCGGACCAATAAGGACGCCGCCGACGCATTGATTAATACGTCTGACAAATATGGCCTCGCAGGCCGTTTCCTGTCCTTGTTCATCGGCCATGGCGTTGGCATTGGCGCCAATGAGCCACCCTATCTCGGCGAAACTCTCCCCGGGGCGCCGGTCTACGAGTTCCAGCCTGGAATGGTTTTTGCGGTGGAGCCGCTGATCTGGGTCGAGGGCGTGCGCGGCGGCGGCGGTGTGCGCCTGGAGGAAATGGTGCTCATCACTGAAGACGGCCCGCACGTGATGTCGCGGGCTCCGTTCGACGAGAAGTTGATTATCTAGAGCCGTATCCCAACAAGCTTGGCTATAGCGGCTCTATTTCGGCGGTATGACCGGCACGAGCAGGTGCGCCGGCCGCTCGGGGCCCGCGTGGAGCGTAACGTCGCCACCATAAATCTCCGCCGGGCGGTCGCGGGAATCGTCATGGCGGAACGGCCCCACACCGGTGAACACGCGGCCGAGGAGTTCGAGACCTTCGCCTGGGCCACCGGGATATTCATAGTCGCGGCCGCGTATGGTGAGCGCCAAGCGAAATCCTGCGGGCACGGCGAGGCAGGTCGGCCAGACCTCGACATCGAGCTCGTAGATCTCGCCGGGGGTCAAGGGCTGCTTGTCGTCGTGCGTGTGGTAGGGCCGGTAGGCGAGCGACAGCGCCGGATCGAGCTTTCGGTGGGAAGCCCGCAGCCAGCCTTGCGCAATCGGCGTATGGGGGTCGAGGGCACCCTGGAAGGTGACCTCTTTCATGTCCGGTGCGAACACCCGCACGACCACAAACAGGTCCGCATCCTCGGTGGCGGAAGAAACCCAGAGCTTGGCGGCGATCGGGCCGGTGATTTCGGTCTCCGCGTCGAGCGGTGCGCTCAGGAAGGTGACACCATCGCTCAGGCCGCCATAGGTGACCGAGCCCTCCGCGGCCGGTGGTTCGCCTGACAGGCCAAGATCGGCGGGGTGCAGGTAGAGCTTGGTCCATTCGGTGCGCGGCAGCGGCCATGCGTCCTCGTGGCGCTCGACGAACCGTTCTCCGGGATGGCGTATCTGAAGCTGCACCTTTGGCTGGTCCTGCCAGCCCGTATCCTCACCCTTGAGAAAGTGACCAAAGAACTTCTTTTGTAAATTGACGCCGTAGTCAGTGTAGAATTCGGTCCAGTGCTCGATGCCGTGGACCTCGAGCCACTTTTGCTCTGAGGCTGCGCGAACGAAGCCCTCGAAGTTGCCACGCGTGTGGAGCCCCTGTCCGCCCCAATTGCCGGCGGAGAACAGGGGCACGGTGATCTTCGACCAATCAGGCATGCGCGTCTGCCAATAGTCGGCAGCATCGAGGGGATTGTTGTAGCAGTCGTCGTAGAATTCCCTGCGGTTGGCGCCAAGCTCTTCTTCGCTCAGCGTTGCCGGCCCCGATATCCAGTCGCCGTTCATGGCGCTGCGGAGGCCGCGTGTGCCTTGGCCATGCTGCACCGTGATCAC
>JAOTXT010000125.1 GCA_029862205.1 Paracoccaceae bacterium | reverse complement strand
TCGTGCATCTCTCTCAGCCATGCGACCTCGCGCGGATACCGTCCCCGCGGCGGCTGATTGATTGGCGTGTACATGTCGCAGACAACGACCACATCTGCTTGCGCCACGTCCGCAAGCGCCGCATGGGGCTCCACCGTAACATTGCCGATGCACCGAAATGGCTCGGTCCGCGCCGCAACAATCTTCACATCCAGCGCCTCCGGCCCCGGTTCACCGCAGGTCATGTCCGGGTAGACCGCGCCCACCGAATAGAGCACGTCAAACAGACCATAAAGCACCGATGGCGACGTCTCCGCCGACGCCAGTAAAGCCACGACAGGTTTCGTACCTTCGGTCATTTCCCCCTCCTTTTGACCTGATTGCCTGTCAAATATGCCCCCTTTCTGGCGAATCAGCCACTCGCAAGCCTTCAGGACCGTTGCTAGGTTGCCGGCATAACGAAAACATTAGGGGATCGCTGACCATGAATATCCAATCCGGAACCTTTGACGCCACCGCTTCCGCGGATGCGCTCGACGCCCTGCGCTCCGGCCTGCGTGGCGACGCACTGCTCCCCGGCACGGACAGCTACGACACCGCCCGCGCGGTCTGGAACGCCATGATCGACCGCCACCCGGGACTAATCGTCCGCCCCAGGGGGGTCGCCGATGTGATCGATGCGGTCAATTTCGCCCGTGATCACGATCTGCCAGTCTCGATCAAGGGCGGCGGCCATAATGTCGCCGGTCACGCGGTCTGCGATGGCGGGCTGATGATTGACCTTGGTTTGATGCGCACTGTCCGCGTCGACCCGCAAGCCCAGCGCGCCCAGGTCGAGGGCGGAGCTACCTGGGGCGATGTGGACCGCGAAAGCCAGGCCTTCGGCCTCGCCACTCCCGGCGGGCTGATCTCGGATACCGGCGTTGCCGGGCTGACCCTCGCGGGCGGTATCGGCTGGCTCCGGAGCCGCTGGGGCCTCTGCGTCGACAATGTAATCTCCTTCGACGTCGTGACCGCCGCTGGAGAACTGGTTACAGCCAGCGCAGACCGGAATCCGGACCTCTATTGGGCATTGCGCGGCGGCGGCGGAAATTTTGGCGTGGTGGTGAATTTCGAATTTGCACTCCACCCTCTCGGCCCCACAGTGATGTTCGCCGCTCCGATCTACCCGCTCAACGCAGGCCCCGGCCCGATCCGCTTCTGGCGCGATTTTCTGGCAGACTGGGGTGACCGGATCGGCTCGTTGGTCGAGTTCTCCACCGTCGCTGAGTCCGAGGACTTCCCCGAAGCGTATTGGGGGCAGCGCTGCTACACCATTGCAGCGGTCTGGGCCGGCGACGCCGACGAGGGCGAGCGCGTCATGCAGCCCTTGCGCGAGCAGGGCGACCTGATCACCGATTTTTCCAGCCAGATGGCCTATTGCGACGTGCAGAGGCTCTTCGACACATTGATGCCCGCGGGTGATTTCCGCTGCTACTGGAAGAGCCACTACCTGGCCGGTTTGCCTGACGAGATGATCGAGGCCGCGCTGACTAATGCCGCTGCCACGCCCTCTGACAACACGCTGAGCTCGCTCTGGAACATGGGCGCGGCGACTATGGCGGTCCCGGCCGAGGCAACCGCCATCGGCGACCGCTCCATGGGTTGGATGTATTCCCTCGACTCGGTCTGGCCCGACCCGGCCGACGATGAGGCCAACATCGCCTTCACCCGAAAGGCTTGGGAGGAGACCCGGAATTTTTCGCAGGAAGGCCGCCTCTACCTCAACTTCGCCGGCCATGGCGAGGATGGCGAGGCGTTGGTCAAGGATGCCTACGGCAAGAACTACGCAAAGCTGGCGGCGATCAAGGCGAAATACGATCCGGAGAACCTCTTCCGGTTCAACCAGAACATCCGCCCGGCCAACTGACACCCTGCTGAATGGTTCCTGAGCGTCGCCCGCAGCAAGAAGCGGGAAGGGGAAAACATTCCTGCTACTCGGGGCGCGCTTCGTCGCCCCTTGTGGGGGAGGGTTGGGAAGGGGGTGCCGCTTCACGCCGACGGCGCAGCATTGTCCTTGAAATTTTGGGAGGAAAAGCGATGACCACTACCGACACCCGCCGCGTCACCGTCCTCGGTCTCGGCATGATGGGCGCGGCGCTGGCCGAAGCCCTGTTGAACGCGGGGCACGATGTGACGGTCTGGAACCGAAGCCCGGAGAAAGCCGAAGCGCTTGCCAGGAAGGGCGCCAGGATAGGTGGGTCTGCCGCAGAAGCCATGGCGGTGTCCGATATATCGATCATCTGCGTCTCCAATCACGCCGCAACCATGGAGATCCTCGGAGCAGCCGATTTGAAACCCACGGCTGGCGCGCTTCTTGTTGAACTCACAACGATGTCCCCGGAGGAGAGCCGGGAAGTGGCGGGCTGGGCCGTGGGCAACGGCATGGATTATCTTGACGGTACGATCTTTGGCGTTCCGGCAAATGTTACCGGCGGCTCAGCGATGGTCGTCTATTCCGGCCCCCGTGCGCTGTTCGACGCCAACGAGGCCCTGTTCGGCGCCATGGCATCGCCCAAGCATCTCAGCGACGAGATCGGCTCGGCGGTCTCCTTCGACCGGGTCTACTACGTCTTCGGCTACGCCATTTCGCACGCCTTCATGGTTGGTGCGGCGATCGCCCACGCGAAGGGGTTCTCGATCGACACATACACAGATGTTGTGGTGGAGCGGAGCGCGGTGCTTGCCGATCGGCTGAAGGAACTGGGCGCGGCAATCTCGGCTCGGAACCACGAGGTCACGCAGGCCCGTATGGAAACCTGGGCCGCCGCCTTCGAGGATGCCTTGACCACCTGCCGCGAGGCCGGCGTGGACGATAGCCTCCCCGCCGCGATCAAGCGCAATTTCGACTGCGCATTAGCCGCCGGCTACGGCGACAAGGAGATGTCTGCCGTCTTCGAGATTCTAATCGACGGAGTGGGCGCACCGTCTTCATAGTTAGGTAGCTGGTCTCACCGGATCGTCTGAAGAGGGTCAGAAATTCACGTAGCGCGAGCTCATCGAATGTCGGAGTTGCACCGGTTTGCTGCCATTCGAACGCGGTGCAGCATCCTGCAATTTGGGCTCAAACCGGTCATCTGATCCATTCTGTCGGGCTTTCGGTGTCGCGATTTCCCTCTAACGACAGCAGTGCGGGACAAACCTGCCGTTGGCGATAAATTTTGAATGTCCGGTTTGACCGCGAATGCTGCCTTTGAGGCTAGGTCAACAAAGTGCCAACTGCCGACATAGCTCCCGGTTTGGGCCGGCGCCGACTGCTGATTATACTTTGAGGTCTGCGATCGGGGTGAAGGCCAACTCTCACAGGTCGGCCGATCACCACTGAACGCGAGCGGCTGTGCTCGGTCTTAACTGATCGGGCTACGCACGTTTCAGCCCCGAACTACGCGCTTAGATTCTTCGGCTAACGCCGGCACTCCGGCCGAAATCGGACGCTCGCGTGAGGCAAGCAGAATGCTTAGACTTGACGCAAGCAAGACTGCGGGCCTCGTCGCGGATCGTCGGGGCCTACGGGAAGACGAAGACTGCGCCCTTCACAGTGAGGCCACGGGCACTGTCTCCACCACCTGTCCAGAACCGCTCCTCGAGGTTCCAGAGCTCGTCTGCATTCTTCATGGCTCGGCTCCTTCCAAGCGATGCAATGGCCAAGTGGTCGAATGCTCCCGGTAAGGTGCTCCTTCGTCCTGCTGTCACGACCTGAAGAAGAGCTGCGCGACAAGCAGAACGATCAGGATTGTCGCATAGACCAGAGTGCCGCCAATAGCCGGCGACGGACCGAAATTTGCACCGCGCGGGGCTGCCGCTTGAGGGAAAGCTCCGCGCGGCAGGAGGGCGATCAAACGCACGGCGATTGCACCATGCTCCAGAGCCAATGATGGGACGTCAGAAAATCTTGCCGTCAACCTGGCCAGCCTCTTCCTTGCGGAGTCTTCAGGTAGCTCGGCCAATTCCGCTGCTTCCCGCCAGGGATCGACGCCAAGTCTGGCGAGCATCGACAGTACGGAGACCGCAAACCCTTTTTGGTCTTGGCCAACCGAGGCATGCAAAAATCGTTCGTACCTGGGGTCTTGGGTAAGAGGCATAGCAGTTTTTGCCATTGCGAAGTCCTAAACTGGTGACGTTGCTTATGCGGACAGGCGGCGTGATTACATCATGCCGCCCATGCCGCCCATGCCGCCCATGTCGGGCATCCCGGCGCCAGCGCCGCCCTGACCCTTCGGCTCGGGCTTCTCGGCGACCATCGCCTCGGTGGTGATCAAGAGACCAGCCACAGACGCGGCATCCTCGAGCGCGATACGCACAACCTTCGCCGGGTCGATGATGCCGGCTTTGATCAGGTCGCCATATTGCTCGGTCTGGGCGTCGAAGCCGAATTGCTCGTTCTTCGACTCCATCACCTTGCCGGCAACCACCGCACCGTCGACGCCGGCGTTCTCGGCGATCTGGCGCAGCGGAACCTGGATGGCGCGGCGCACGGTCTGGATGCCGGCATTCTGGTCGGAATTGGCGCCCTGCATGTCCGTGAGCGCCTTTGAGGCGTGCAGCAGCGCAGCGCCGCCACCGACGACGATACCCTCCTGCACCGCGGCCCGGGTCGCGTTGAGCGCGTCATCGACACGGTCCTTGCGCTCCTTGACCTCGATCTCGGTCGCACCGCCA
>JAOTXT010000082.1 GCA_029862205.1 Paracoccaceae bacterium | reverse complement strand
TATCGCGACCGGCTGGGGCTGCCGCTATCGCCGTCATCGCGGCGCTTTCCTGCCTGCAACCCTCCCCGTCAATTGCTGGGCCCGATGTTGGCCTGGTCTCGCTCGACGGCTCTACCACGATCGAGGGTGAACTGATCGATTATGACGGCAAGGTCTACACACTGCGCACCGCGGTAGGCGTGGTCAAGATCGACGCCGCCCAGGTCACTTGCGATGGCGAGGGCTGCCCAGGCCAGGGCGGCGCCGGCGGCCAGTTCGATATTACCGGCTCGAACGTGATTGGCGACGGGCTCATGCCCGCCCTGATCGAGGGCTATGGCGATGCCTTGGACGCGATCGTGCTGCGCGAGGTCGGCGCTGGCATCAACGAACACATCTATCGCGTCGTCGACGATGCGGGCAGCGAGATCGCCACCATTGGCGTCAGCGCCCATGGCACGGCAACCGCCTATCCGGCGCTCGCCGATGGCAGCGCCGCGATCGGGATCGCGTCGAGCCAGATGGCCGGCAACGAGCAAGGCGTGACTGATATGCGCGGCTCCGCCGAAGAACAGATCCTGGCGCTGGACGGACTGATCGCCATCGTCCACCCCGACAATCCGGTGCGCATCCTCACAATCGACCAGATCGCCGCAATCTTCGCCGGCCGGATCGTCAACTGGGGCGAGGTCGGCGGACGCGATCAGGTGATCAATCTCTACACCCCTGATCAGAGCTCGGGCACGCTCGAAGTCTTCAACAGGCTGGTCCTGGCGCCGCGCCGGCTGGAACTGGCCGACACGGCCGAGCAGCTGGGGGACCACGCGGACCTTTCGGACCTGGTTTCGATCGACCCAAGCGGGATTGGCTTTACCAGTTTCGCTTTTCAGCGCGGCGCGCAAGCGGTGGCGATCCGGCAGCCCTGCGGGCTGATCTCGCCGCCGACGACCTTCGCGATCAAGACCGAGGAATACCCGCTGGGCCGTCGGCTCTACACGTATGCGCCGGACGCGGCGCAGACGCCCCGCTCGCGCGGCTTCATCGACTTCACACTGTCCAATGCGGCCCAGCCGATCATCGGCGACGCGGGCTTCGTGGACCGCTCGATCGAGACCGAGAGTATCGAGGTCCAGGGCGGACGGCTGGCCAACAGCGTAACCGCCGAGGGTGATTTCTCGTTGCCGGTCTTCCGCGAGATGCTGGGCGAGCTGCGCGGCGGCGCCAGGCTGTCGATCACCTTCCGGTTCAACGAGGGTTCGAGCAACCTCGAGCGCCGGTCGCAATCCGAGGCCGAGCGGTTCGCGCAATTGCTGGCGCAGGGCGTATATCGGGGCAAGGATATCCTGCTGGTTGGCTTCACCGACTCGGTCGGCGATTTCAACGTCAATCGCGGCCTGGCCGAACGCCGGGCGCACCGTGTGCTCGAGACGTTCAATGCCTCGGTCGAGGCGGGCGCGCTCGACACGGTGCCGATCTTGGCTCAAAGCTACGGCGAGTTGACGCCGGTGGGCTGCAACGACACTCCACAAGGCCGCGATCTGAACCGCCGGGTCGAGGTCTGGATCCGCGATACGCGGAATTAGGTGCGCCTCCGTCGTTTGGTGTTCAGTCCGCCTCCCGCGCCCCCACCTCCCCACCCAACCACCAATTTTCCACCATTGGTAAGATTGGTGGTTGGGTGGGGAGGGGGCAATCCGACATACACTGCGTCAGATTGCACCTTGTGTTGCACTGCAACATAGGCGATGACTTACTTTGTCCAGATAAATTGGAGGAATCCCCATGTCCCGTGACGTCGTCATTCTCGACGGTGCCCGCACCGCCATTGGCACGTTCGGCGGCGCGCTTGCCGGCACCGCCCCCATCGACACCGCAGCCCATGTCGCCAAGGCCGCGCTTTCGCGCTCGGGTGTGGAAGGCGGCCAGATCGGCCATGTGGTCTTCGGCCATGTGATCAATACCGAGCCACGCGACATGTACCTCAGCCGGGTCGCAGCCATCGAGGCGGGAATCCCGGACACGACGCCCGCGATGAACGTCAACCGGCTCTGCGGCTCGGGTGCTCAGGCGATCGTCTCGGCCATGCAGGCCGTCGCGATGGGTGACGCCGACTACGCGCTGGCAGGCGGTGCCGAGGCGATGTCGCGCAGCCCGCACGCCATGCAGACCGCCCGGTTCGGCCAGAAAATGGGCGACACCAAGGTCGTCGACATGATGATCGGGGCACTCAATTGCCCCTTCGGCACCGGCCATATGGGCGTGACTGCCGAGAACATCGCCGAGGAACGCCAGATCAGCCGCGAAGATCAGGATGCCTTCGCGCTGGAGAGCCAGCAGCGCGCCGGCGCCGCCATGGCCGATGGCCGCTTCACCAGCCAGATCGAGCCCTTCACGATCAAGACACGCAAGGGCGACATCGTCTTCGACACCGACGAGCACCCAAAGCCAGAGACCACCGCCGATGACCTCGCCAAGCTGCGGCCCGCCTTCAAGAAAGACGGCACCGTGACCGCCGGCAATGCCAGCGGCATCAATGACGGCGCCGCGGCGATTGTGCTGGCGGAGGCGGGCGCCGCGGATGCCGCGGGGTGCAAGCCGCGCGCCAAGTTGCTCGGCTATGCCCATGCGGGCGTGCGGCCGCAGGTCATGGGGCTCGGACCGATCCCGGCGGTCGAGACCCTGCTCGCCAGGACCGGCCTGTCGAAGGAGGACTTCGACGTCATCGAATCGAACGAGGCATTCGCCGCCCAGGCCTGCGCGGTCAATCAGGGCCTCGGGTTCGACGGCGCCAAGGTCAACCCTAATGGCGGCGCCATCGCGCTCGGTCACCCGATTGGCGCGACCGGCGCGATCCTGACCCTGAAATGCCTGGCCGAGCTCGATCGTATTCAGGGCCGCTACGGCCTGGTCACCATGTGCATCGGCGGCGGCCAGGGCATCGCGCTGGCGCTCGAGCGGGTTTCTTAACAACCACGCTTCGCGCGATGGATAGGGCGGACATGATTGTCCGCCCCATAAAAGAAGACCCCGGCCACCGGACCGGGGTCTTCCATCTTAGGAGAACCGGCGCGGATCAGGCTCCGCGCAGCGTCCCCAGTAGCTGCTTTCCGGCGATCGTCAGGTCCAGGCGCCCCAGCGAAAGTTCCGCCAGGCCCAGACCGAGGAAACGTTCCGCGTGCCGGAAGGGAATCTGTTCCCGGATCGGGCCCTGATCCAGCTCCTCCAACGACCGCTTCTCGTCCGGACTCAACCGCTCGGTCAGCTCTTTCACCCTACTCCACATCGCAAACGCGCCCCCACGCGAAATCTAAAATCCACCCCATACGCATAGAACACGCCACGCATCCAACTCTGTCCGAGAAAACCCCAAGAATATGGTTTGACGAAGGAGCGATCTGGCCGAAGCAAGGCGGTCATTCGGGCCCGCGCCCAAATCTGCGCGGCATTTCGCACAGAAGTGTCCAAGTCTCGGCGGAGCCTAAGGGTATAGAATTCAAACTTTTTCAAATAAATTCGGATAATCCCGCAGCTTGCGCGGCGGCCCGAACCGGCTGGTCACCAAACCGCCGCAAACTGTCGCGCGCGGGCAACAGTCCCCGATCATCGCGACATTCCGCCACGGCGCGCGCTTGCCTGTCCGCAGCGATTCGAACCAGAAGCCACAACCCCATTCCGAAGCGCCGAGCCCAAGCGGCGGGAGCTTTCGCCTCCTCCGGTGCGGTTCCGCCTTGCGGGCGCCGTATGCCTGGGCCGGGTCGTGACGGGCGGGGATGGAACAGTAGCTCAGTGGCAGAGCGCCGGGCTTGAGGCCCGGAGGCCGGTGGTTCGATTCCGCCCTATTCCGCCAATGGATGTAGCTCATTGGGTAGAGCAACGGACTGATACTCCGTGGGTAGAGGGTTCGAGTCCCTCCTTCCAAACGCTGCCTGACACGCAGCACCACGTTCAGGTCGTGGTTACATATCGGGTCTCGGGGCTGGCCTTGCGGAGGCCGGCGATCTCTCCTCCCGCCTTCGGGCGGGCGGGGATTGACCCAGCCACCGCCCGTCGCTGGCAGCCAGCGCCGGGGGTGATGGCCAAGGCGGGCCTGGGTCAGGCCGAGGCCGGTCCGGGGGCGACCCCGGAGCGGCCGACGCCCCGCCCGGGCTCTCCGACGCCCGCTCTCCCCGGCCCGCGGCCAGGGACGGCTGGCCGGTCCCGAGGCTTCACCTGATCCCGTCCGGATGGGCCGACGGGAATCTGCAAAGGAGACTGCGCACGCAGAACGAGACGAGAGAGGAATGACGACAATGATGACCAAACTGATCGATTGGCTTCAGGGCCACACCCGCGTCCTGGTTGCCGAAAACGAGCGCGTGGTCGCGCTCCACAAGGGCCGGTTCGTCGGAATCCTCGGCCCGGGCGAACACCTGATCGCGAACCGCGACCGGACGCTCGTGGCCGAGCGCCACGACCTGAACAGCCCGGCCTTCGACTCGAAGTTCGAGCGGGCGCTGATGCGCGAGCGCGCGGCGTTGGCGGCCGAGCATCTGACCGTGCTCGAGCCGGTGGATGGCGAGGTCGCCGTGCTGATGCGCGAGGGCGCGCTGCACGCGGTCGCACGCAACGCCAAGGAGCGCGGGGTCTACTGGACCGATGCTGGCCCGTGGGAGATCAAGCGCTTCCCGCTGACCGACCGGATGGAGATCGCGGAGGAGCTGCGCACCCATATCGAGCGCGGCGGCTGGAGCACCATCGCCCACAAGGCGACGGTCGAGCCGGGCCAGGTGGGGCTGCTGACCGTCGGCGGTGTCTTCAAGGGCACGCTGACGCCGGGGGTCCACCTTTTCTGGAACACCGGACGCGCCGTGCAGGTGAAGCTGGTCGATACCCGCTGGACGGTCCGCGACGTGGCCGGCCAGGAGGTGCTGACCGCCGACCGGGTCACCATCCGGGTCAACATCGCGGCCAACTACCGCGTGACCGATCCTGAATTGGCGGCCAGCGCGGTGGACGACTTCGCCGAGGCGCTGCACCGGGCGCTGCAGTTCGCCTTCCGCAAGACGCTGGGCGCGCGCACGCTCGACCAGCTTCTGGCCGAGAAGGTGACGGTCGACGCCGAGGCCGCGGCCAAGGTCCGCGCCGAGATGGCCGAGATCGGCATCGAGGTCGGCGAGATCGCGCTCAAGGACGTGATCCTGCCAGGCGAAATGCGCGAGATTCTGAACCGCGTCGTGGCGGCCGAGAAGGAGGCGGAAGCCAACGTCATCCGCCGCCGCGAGGAAACGGCTGCCACCCGGGCGCTGCTCAACACCGCCAAGGTGATGGCCGAGAATCCGGTCATGCTCCGGCTGAAGGAGCTCGAAGCGCTCGACGGCATCGCCGGCAAGGTCAAGAACCTGACCGTGCTCGGCGGCACCGACGGCCTGATGAACGGCCTCGTGAAGCTCGGCGACTAAGCCTGGGCCGCCCCCAAGGGGACGGCTCTTTCCTTTCAAAGCCAGAATGTCCCGGGCTTAACCCGGGGCCTCGACGATCATCGCAATCCATCGAGGCCCCGGCTCACGGCCGGGGCATTGTGGAATTCCCCCGCTCGGCCACCAGCCCAATACGCGGCCGGCGTCCCATCTGGAAATCCGCGATCCGCTGCGGCACCCGGTCGAGGAACCTCAAGAGTTTCGGATCCAGCACCACGGCCAGACCCCGGCAATCGGCCATCGCCCGATCGCCCATGTCGCGGTCCCCGTCTGCGAGCGCGGCGATCAGCCTTCCGTAGCGCGCGTCGAATTCGGCGAAAGCATCGGAGGCCTTCACCTCGGCGCCCCCGATCAGAATCTTGAGGGCCACCGGCTCGGCCTTGCCCTTCAGCGCCACCCGGCCCGCCTCGACAAAGGCCAGGTCCGGCGCGTCCGCGGCGGTGGAATCGGTCACGACGATGTCGTAGCCAACCTCCTTGCAAGCGGATTCCGCCCGGGCCGCCACGTTCACCGCATCGCCGATCGCCGAATAATCGAACCGCTCGGCCGAGCCCACATTCCCGACGCAAGCCGGCCCGGTATTGATCCCAATGCCGATCTCGACCGTATGGGTCTTGGCGACGATCTCGGGCAGGCCGAAGCCCGCGCCCGCATTCATTTCGGCCACCGCCGCCCGCATCTTCAGCGCGGCCGCGCAAGCCCGCCTTGCATGATCTTCCTGCCGCAGCGGCGCGTTCCAGAACGCCATCACGGAATCGCCGATGAACTTGTCGATGACACCAGCCTCGCGCGCAATCTCGGTGCCCAGCCGGTCCAGCAGCTTGTTCAGGAACGTCACCACTTCCTCGGGCGCGATCCGTTCGCTGAGTTGGGTGAAATCGCGCACATCGGTGAACAGCACCGTCAGTTCGCAGTTCTCGCCTCCCAGCCGCAGCTCGCGGTGGCTGCGCTCGATTTCCCGCAGGACGGTCGGGTGCACATAGTGGCTGAACGCACCCCGGATCGCGCGCCGCTCGCGGTCGGACGTCAGATACCGGAACGAGGTCGCCACGAACCATATCACCAGCCCGCCCGCCAAAGGGAAGCTTGGATCGAGCAGCACCTGATAGCGACCCAGCGCGTCCCAGGCGCCGACGCAGATCAGTGCCGCGACAACGCCTCCAAAGAACAGCGCCAGCCGCGCGCCGCTGAACAGCGTCGTCGCCGAGATGATCAGCGCCGCGATCACCAGGGCCAGGATTTCCAGCCCGCGGGTCCAGTCATGCCGGTATAGGAACTGCCCGTTGACGATCTGCTCAATAGCTTGGGCGTGGATCTCGACCCCCGGCACGTTCTCGCCCAGCGTGGTCTTTCGGATATCGAAGAGCCCGGTCGCCGAGGTGCCGACCAGGATGATCCGCCCCTCGATCCGCGGCGCCAGGGCGCGGAGCTTGTCGTCGTCGAAAATGTCCGCGGCGCTGACATAGCGATCATCCCGGCTCGGGGTGAAATACATGTTCAGCTCGCCCGTTGGCTCGGTCGGCACCTCGAATGCGCCGACCCTGACCGACTGGACACCGCCTGTCTGCGGGTCGGCATGGACCACATAGGTCTGGGCTCCTTGCGCAACCCGCAGTGCCTCGGCGGCCAGACTGGGATAGAGCTGCCCGCCATCGGACCACAGCATCGGCGCGCGGCGCACGACGCTGGACGTGACCTCGCTGCTGAGCGCGACCGCGCCGACACCCGCCGCCGCTTCGGCCAGGACCGGCAGAACCGGCGCGGCGCCGCCCAGACGCAGCACGTAAGGAGCGGGGTCCTCGCCGGTATAGGCGAAGCCCGCCTTGACCGGCGGCAAGGCCCCAGGCTCGACCGCGCTGCCGAAGCCGACCACCACCGCGCCGCGCGCCATGGCCTGGGCGAAGGCCCGGTCGTTGTCCGGCAACGGCCCGGCCGCGCTCAAGGCCGGGCCCAAGACCGGGCCCAAGCGGGGATCGGCGGCCAACCGGTTCGGCGACAACCGGTCCGCCTCGGCAAAAATCACATCGAAGGCGACCGTTGCCGCGCCCGCCGCGTGGAGCCGGTCGACCAGCTCGCCCAACATGTGCCGCGGCCAGGGCCATTGACCCAGCGCCTTCAGCGAGGCCTCGTCGATATCAACGATCCGAACCGGCGCGTCCGCATAGGCGCGCGGCGACAGGCGCTGCAACAGATCGAACGAGGTCTCGCGCGCATTGCGCACCGGCAGCGGATCAACCGCGCGCAAAACGGTCAATAGAACGACGCAAAGAAGGCTGATCGCAAAGATCGAGAGGTTGCGTGCTAGCTTACCGTGCCGCGGTCCTCGGCTGCGGCCTTGCCCGGCCGAGGCTGGCCCGGACATAGCCATCAGGCGCGGCCGTTGCCGTTGCCACCCCCGTTGCCGCCGCCATTGCCGTTCCCACCACCGTTGCCGTTGCCGCCGCCGTTACCGTTGCCGCCACCGTTTCCATTGCCACCGTTTCCGCCGCTGGCGCCATCGCCGCCCTCGCTGCCCCCGCCGCCATCGCCTCCGGCATCCCCGCTGCCATCGGCCCCGGAGGCATCGGCCGAGTCGGAGCCGTCATTGCCGCTGCCGCCGTCGTTACCGTTACCGCCGGCATTGCCGTTGTCGGCGCCGCGCCCAGGGTTGCTGGGATCCGTATCGGCGTTTGGGTCCTCGCCCTGGCTGGCCTCGCCGCCATTGCCCAGACCGTTATTGCCCCGGCCACTCGGGGCGGGTGCGGGATCAGGCGCGGGGTCCGGATCGGGCGCGGGCGCGGCTTCCGGTGCGGGAGCGGGTTCTGGCGCGGGTTCGGCGGCCGGTGCCGCCGCCGTTTCGACGCCTTCCAGACCGGTCGCGTTGCCCGGCGCGTCCGCGGTGCAGCCGCGGCTCGATTGCCGGAACGGCTCCAGCAGCGTCGATTGGTTGACTAGGTAGGGAAAGCTGCCCCGCGTCTGATCGACCCGCCCGTCCTCGACTTCGACCTCGCGCACACGCTTGCCGTCGGTCGTCTGAAGCAACCCGCAGGCCGAGGCGACCGCCGCGCAGTTGCCTTGGCTGCCGCAAAGCGTCGCCGCCCCTTCCAGCAGGACCAGCTCGGTTCCCTGGAGGTCGCTGACGGTGAAGTCGAACACCGTGCCCCGCACGCCGATCGTGCCCGACGGCGTGCGGATCTGATATCCTTTGTCGTTGATATTGCCGCTGACGAAGCGGAACGCCCCGCCCAGCGCCTTGACCGCGAAACGGTTTTCCGCCGCCTCGCCGCGGAACAGGAACTCCTCGATGACCAGGGACGAATTCGGCCCCACCACCATCCGGGTGCCGTCCTGGAACCGAAGCTGCGCCTCGCCGACCGCGTCGGTCTTGACCACGTCGCCCAGAAAGATCGTCGCGCCCACCGCAAGGGTCCGGTCGCCGATCTGGCCGGACACATTTGCCTGATCGATCACCGCCAGCGCCTCGCCGATGCCGTTCTCGGCAGCGTGAGCGGTCGAGAAGGAAACCGAGGCTAAGATCACACCTAGAACTGGGAACACACGCATTGCGGGCCGCCGTTCAGACCAAGGGTTTTATCTCTGGGACGAGGGCTGGGTTAGGCTTTGGCCTGCCCCGCATCTCCCCCCGTTAAATACCCGCAAATCCTAGCGATTTCGGACAGCTTTAACCAGAATTTCCCGGCGCGGTGCCCGTCCTGGTTGAGCGCACTCGGGCATCGCGCTTGATGTAGCCTCTCAACTCATGCGGATCGCGGCCGGGAAAGATTGACGAAACACGTTCGGCTTGCCGTGCACTTGTGCAGTGCGGCATCGAGTCCTTGTGAACGGCCCCTGCGACGCGATTTGGCCGGCCCGCGCGCCCTTCGGCCGGAAATCAGGCGAATCGGTTCAGTCCGTACCGCTCAGGCTCAAGCCCTGATCGGTCACGATCGCCGCGATCGCGTCGGCCAAATCACGGTCCTCGATGTTCTCGCCGCCGCGCGCGACGCGGATATCGTGTGCCCGGCGCAGGACCTGGGCATGAGTGGCGCCCTCGGGCGGCTCGAACTTGTAACACGCCAGCTCGATCCGCAGCCCCAACGGATCTTGGAAGTAGATCGACCACATAAAGCCCCGGTCGATCTCGCCGGTATTGGGTATGCCGGCGTCGTCCAGCCGCCGCGCCGCTTGCTTGTAGCTGGCCAGGCTCACCTGGAAGGCCAGATGATGGACCGAACCGATCTGGTCCTGCACCCGGCCACCGGGCTGCCGGCTCTCCTCGGTGAAGACCGTGATCAGGCGCCCGTCGCCCGGGTCGAAATACAGATGATTGACCGATGCGTCGTCCAGGTTTGGCTGCTCGAACACGAACGGCATCCCCAGCACGCCTTCCCAGAAATCGATCGAGGTTTGCCGGTCGGCGCCGTTCAGGGTGATGTGATGCACCCCCTGGGTCTGCAAGATTGTCATGGCCGCCTCCCTCGCTCTACAGCGCGTTGCGTCAACATATCGTTAACGATTTGCATCAATTCTCCGCCAGGAAAAGCCAGAAGATGCCCAGATCTCGGAGATAGGCTTGCCAAGAGGTCGCCAGAACGACCAACCCGCGCCCGACCTTGACCGACCCGATAGATACGCCGCCAGCGACCAGCCGCCAACCTCGCTGTGGGCGGCATTGAATGCACGGGACGAGCAACCGCGCTCCGTGGCGGTCCCGGACGGGACAGCACCCGTCTGGCTCACGGTCCTCGTGGTCGCGATCCTGGCGGTTTCTATGTTCCTGGCGGGTTTCCTGGTCGGCGGCCGCATGGCGTCCGGCGACGTCGCCGCCCAACCGGACGTAGGCCGATTTTCCTACGAAGCGGGTTCGGGCAAGCTGCCGTCGGACGAGCCGGCCCGTTAGGACCAGGTCTGACGGTAGGGCAGACATGATTGTCCGCTCCTATGCGTGCCTCCCCCTAAGGGTGCCTCAATGCACCGCCGCCATTGCGTCCTGGGTTGCGCCCTTGGCACGATCGCCAAGCACCAACCCGTCCTCACCCGCGCTGACCGCCAGGGTTTCGCCGTCGCGCAAGGTACCGGCCAGCAGAAGCTCGGCCAGCGGGTCCTGCAGCGCCTTCTGGATCACCCGCTTCAAGGGCCGCGCGCCGTAGACCGGGTCATAGCCCTTGTCCGCCAGCCAGGCCATTGCCGCATCGTCCAGATCCAGCGCGATCTTCCGGGGTTCCAGCCGCCCGGCCAGCAGACCGAGCTGGATGCGCACGATCCCGCTCATATGCCCGCGGCTTAGCCGGTCGAACAGGATGATCTCGTCCAGCCGGTTCAGGAATTCGGGCCGGAAATGCGCGCGCACGATGCCCATCACCTGGTCTTCGACCTGGGCCGCCTTGCCGCCCTCGGGCAGGCTCGCCAGGAACTCGGAGCCGAGGTTCGAGGTCAGGATGATCAGCGTGTTCTTGAAGTCGACCGTGCGCCCCTGGCCGTCGGTCAAGCGGCCCTCATCCAGCACCTGCAACAGCACATTGAACACATCCTGATGCGCCTTCTCGACCTCGTCGAAGAGCACAACCTGATAGGGCCGGCGCCGCACCGCCTCGGTCAGCACGCCGCCCTCGTCATAGCCCACATAGCCCGGAGGCGCGCCGATCATGCGCGCGACCGAGTGCTTCTCCATAAACTCGGACATGTCGATCCGCACCATGGCCTGATCGTCATCGAACAGGAACTCGGCCAAAGCCTTGGTCAGCTCCGTCTTGCCAACACCGGTGGGCCCGAGGAACAGGAACGAGCCCATCGGCCGGTTCGGGTCGGAAAGCCCGGCGCGGGCACGCCGCACCGCGTTGGCGACCGCCTCGACCGCCTGTTCCTGGCCGATCACGCGCTGGCCGATCACCTCTTCCATTCGGATCAGCTTCTCGCGCTCGGCCTCCAGCATCTTGTCTACAGGTATGCCGGTCCAACGGCTGACGACTCCGGCCACGTGCTCGGGCGTCACCGCCTCCTCGACCATGGCGCCGGACTGTTCGGCTTCTTCGGCTTCCACCAACTTCCGCTCAAGCTCGGGGATGGTGCCGTAGCTAAGCTCGCCGGCCTGGGCCAGATCGCCCTGACGCTTCGCGATCTCCAAGCGGTTGCGCGCCTCGTCGAGTTGCTCTTTCAAGTCCCGCGCGGCGCCCAACTTGTCCTTCTCGGACTGCCAGCGGGCGGTTAGTTCAGCCGAGCGCTCCTCGAGGCCGGCTAATTCCTTCTCAAGGTTCTCGAGCCGCTCCTTCGAGGCCGCGTCAGATTCCTTCTTCAACGCCTCGGCCTCGATCTGCTTCTGCATGATGTCGCGGTCGAGCGCGTCCAATTCCTCGGGTTTCGAGTCGACCTCCATGCGCAGCCGGCTCGCCGCCTCGTCCATCAGGTCGATCGCCTTGTCCGGCAGGAACCGGTCGGTGATGTAGCGATGGCCGAGAGTCGCGGCGGCCACCAGCGAGCGGTCGGTGATCCGGACCCCGTGATGGACCTCGTATTTCTCCTTGATGCCGCGCAGGATCGAGATCGCGTCCTCGACGGTCGGCTCGGCAATGAAAACCGGCTGGAATCGCCGGGCCAGTGCTGCGTCCTTCTCGACATGCTTGCGGTATTCGTCGAGCGTGGTGGCGCCGACGCAGTGCAATTCGCCGCGCGCCAGCGCGGGCTTCAGCAGGTTCGAGGCATCCATTGCCCCTTCCGCCTTGCCGGCGCCGACGAGGGTATGCATCTCGTCGATAAACAGGACGATCTGCCCGGCCGCGTTTTGGATCTCGGTCAGAACCGCCTTCAGCCGCTCCTCGAACTCGCCCCGGTACTTGGCCCCGGCGATCAGCGCGCCCATGTCGAGGGCCATCAGTTGCTTGTCGACCAGGCTTTCCGGCACATCACCGTTGACGATGCGGAGCGCAAGCCCCTCGGCGATGGCGGTCTTGCCGACGCCGGGCTCGCCGATCAGCACTGGGTTGTTCTTGGTGCGCCGGCTCAGCACCTGGATGCAGCGCCGGATTTCTTCGTCCCGGCCAATTACGGGGTCCAATTTGCCCTCGCGCGCCGCCTCGGTCAGGTCGCGCGCGAATTTCTTCAGCGCTTCGAATGTGTCCTCGGCAGACGCGCTGTCAGCGGTGCGCCCCTTGCGCAGATCATTGATCGCCTGGTTCAGCGGCTGCGGCCTGACGCCCGCGCTCTCAAGAACCTTGGCCGCCTCGGTGCCCTTGGCCAGCGCCAGCGCGGTCAGCACTCGCTCGGCCGAGACGAAGCTGTCGCCCGCCTTCTCGGCGATCCGGCCAGCCTCGTCGAGCAGCTTGGCCAAGCTCGTGTCCACGTAGATCTGGTCGCCCCCGCCCGAGACCTTGGGCATCTTGGCGATCGCCGCGTCGATCCCCTGCTTCGCAGCGGGCGCATCGCCGCCCGCGGCCGCGATCAGGTTCGCCGCCAGCCCCTGCTCGTCGTCGAGCATGGCCTTCAGCAGATGTTCGGGGGTAAGCCTTTGGTGTCCCTCACGCAGCGCGATCGTCTGGGCCGCCTGCAGGAATCCGCGCGCGCGGTCGGTGAACTTCTCCAAGTTCATTTGTCTGCTCCTCAAGCACGTCTGCGTCTGGCGCCCTTTTGGCACGCCACGCATCGCCTTCACGTCCGGGACACCCGGTCCAGCGTGTCCCCTCGAATGCGATGTGGGCATTTCGCCCGGGCCATACAAGCCCATTTGGGTAAGGTTCTTGTTGACCGGCAAGCCCGCCCAGCGCATCTATGGGCCGCATTCCCGGAGGCCCCATATGCCCGATGACGTTCAGCCCAATCTCTCAAACAGAATGCATGCCGATGATCGCTTGATCGTCGCGCTCGACCTGCCCGACGCGCTCGCCGCTGGCGCACTGGTCGAGCAGCTTGGAGACACGGTTTCCTTCTACAAGATCGGGCTTGGGATGCTGACCGGCGGCGGCCTGGCACTGGCGAACGAACTGAAGGGCCAGGGCAAGCGTGTCTTTCTCGACATGAAGCTGTTCGACATCGGCGCGACCGTGGAAAAGGCGGTGGCCGGTCTCGCGCGGTTCAGGCTCGATTTTCTTACGGTCCACGGTGACCCCCAGGTGGTGCGCGCGGCAGCGGCGGGCCGCGGCGATGCGCCGACCCGGATCCTGGCCGTCACGATCCTGACCTCGCTCGACCGGGAAGACCTGGACCGGATGCTGATCGTGCCGGGCGCAGTGCGGGATCTGACCGTCGAGCGCGCCCGCCGGGCACTGGCTGCCGGTGCCGACGGGGTGATCGCGTCGCCCCAGGAAGCGGCGCTGATCCGTGCCCTGCCCGAGGCAGGCGGCAAGCTGATCGTCACACCGGGCGTGCGCCCCGCGGGTGCGGCGGCCGGCGACCAGAAACGGATTGCGACCCCGTCCGCGGCACTTGCCGACGGGGCCGATCATATCGTCGTGGGGCGTCCGGTCTGGGCGTCAGAGAACCCGCTTGCGGCAGCCGAGGCGATCCTCGCCGAGATCGCATAAAATTCGGAGACCCGCTGTCGATTCGGGCCATTAGACAAGACGAATAGTAGTGTTTAAATACTTGCAAATAAAGACTATTTCTGCACATATTCGTGACGGGCACGGAATAATTGCGAAACGAAATTACGACTGAGGATCGACGCGGATGCCAACTGAAAGACGAAAATCATTATGAACGGATCGACTGAGAAGCCCTTGCTCTACTCGCGCACGCTCGCGCGCGCCTTTGATCTGGCGAATATGATGATCGAGGCGAACCTTTCCGCCGAGAAACCCTATATCTACGAAGCGGGCGGCGGCTCGCGGAGCGCCCTTCCGCAGGCCCTGCTGGACCGGGCCCGAACAGTGGTCGTTGATATCTCGCAAGAGCAGCTTGAAAAGTGCGATTACGCCGACGAAACGGTCCTCGGCTCGGTCGAAGAATGGCATGACGACGGTAATGTGGATCTGGTTTCCTGCATCAACGTCCTGGAACATGTGGCCGATGTCGAGTCGTCGCTCAGATGTTTCTCCAAATCCCTGAAGCCTGGCGGCATTCTATTCGTGGCGAGCCCGCGTAAGAACAGCCTGCAAGGCATCGTGACGCGGTTCTCGCCGCACTGGTTCCATGTCTGGTACTATCGAAATATCAAGGGTGATCCCCGCGCCGGCACGCCTGGAAATGCACCGTTTTCAGTGTGCTTTGCCCATGGGATTGAAAAGGGGCCGATGACCGACATTCTCCGTCACGAGGGCCTCAAGATCCTGTGCTTCTTCGAATACGAGGGCACGCATGCGCGGACCTTGTGGCGACGTAAACGACCACTCTACTATGCCTATCGCGCCGTTACCGCGGTCGCCGATTTCGTGACGTTCGGAATCTTCAAGTTTGGCTTGTCCGATTTCTGGATGGTCGCGCGAAAGATGTAGCGTTCTCCCGCTCGAACCCCGGATCGCCCATGCCATTCGGAACGGGCGATCCTAGGTTTGCGGCTTTAGGTTGCGCGGCGCGAACTGAGCCGAGGACCGGTGCGCGCCATTAACATCCGGCACGATCGGCCCGCATATGTCGCTCGGGCGCCGAGAACAGGCCCCGGACCATGCCCGAGGTCGCGCTCAGAACATTGCGAAACACCCGCGCCCGTTCGGCCATCCCGCGCGCCTTGGCAACCTGGTACGCCCGTTCGAAGTCGTCATTCGACATCTCAATTGGATCGATCATTTTCAAGTTCCTTTTAACTGTGGAGCCATGGGCCTCTTGCTGAATGACAATCTAGGCGCTACCTCATCGGGCGACAAACGAGACTTTCTGGGGTTTCAGTTAAAATGGCCTTGTCTGACAGCGCTGCTCGTCTGCCACCCCTGACCGCGCTGCGTGCCTTCGAGGCAGCCAGCCGCAATATGAGCTTCGCCAAGGCCGCCGAGGAGCTGTTCGTCACGCCTGCGGCCCTCAGCTATCAGATCAAGAGCCTTGAGGAGCATCTGGGCACGCCGCTCTTCCGCCGCCTCAACCGTGCCGTCGAGCTAACCGATGCGGGCCGCGCGCTCAGACCCGGCGTGGCGGTGGGATTCGATGCCCTGATCCAGGCGGTGCGCAGCCTCGAGCGGCTGACCGGCGGCACGGTGCTGACCGTCACCGCCGGGCCCGGTTTCACCGCAAAATGGCTGGCGCCGCGCTTCTTCCGTTTCGCCGAGGCGCATCCGGGGATCGAGCTGCGCTTCGTCGCCTCGCTTCGGATGATGGATTTCGACCGTGACGGCATCGACGCGGCGATCCGCTTCGGCACTGGGATTGATACGGGCGCCTATAGCGAGACCCTGGCCGACGATTGGGTGATGCCGGTCTGCACGCCGGACCTAGCCGAGACCCTGAAAAGCCCCGCGGAGCTCGCCGGACAGACTCTCATCCACGATGACAGCCTGATCTTCATGGATCCGTGCCCCGACTGGCCCATGTGGCTGAAACTGGCTGGGGTCGCGGCCGACGGCACCCGCGGCCCGCGTTTTTCGAACGCGGATCATGCGGTCGACGCGGCCCAGGACGGCGGCGGCGTGGTGCTGGCGCGCGGCTCGCTGGTCGAGCGCGACCTGGCCGCGGGCCGTCTGGTTGCGCCGTTCAAGATGGGGATCGATACGGGCGGACAGTTCCGCTTCGTCTGCCCCATGGGCCGCGAAACTAGCCCGCTGATCGAGACCTTCCTCGGCTGGCTGCGCGAGGAGGTTGTCAGCCTCGGCAAGCTGCGCCAGGCCTACGACGTGCGGCCGCTCAGGCGGTGACCGGCACCGGCAAGGTCAATCGCCGAGCTCCTCGCCGCGCAGAAGGCGCTCCACATCCTCCGCCGTCTCATCGGGGTCAAACTTCCAGGCCTGGATGAGATGGGTCGGGTGCAGGTGGGCGTTCAAGCATGCCAGATGTGCCCATTTCCCTAAGCGGATCGGCGCGTTGTTGCCCAGATCCACCGAAATATCGAACATCGAGAATTCTTCGGCGCCCATCGGTTCGTTGCAGAAGGCACAAGGCGATGGATTGTGCGGCGGTTTCTTTTTGCGCCTGCGGCCCTTCTTCGGCTTGAGGTCCGGGTTCAGCCTGTCGATCAACCCTGTCATCGCCCGGTTGAACCCTCCGGTATCGTCCGCCTCGGCCCAAAGCTCGGCCAACTCGCTGCGCGAGATCACCGCCGAGACGTGATCGCGCGCATTGTGGAACAGCGCCTTGTCCGGCGCGCCGAACGCTTTCAACCGATCCAGCAAATCGCCCGGCATGTCGTCGACCGGGCGGCCCATCATCGCGGCGACGCATTCCGCCGCGGCGACGATCTCGCTGGCCTTGTCCGCATCGATCGACGCCTCGGGCGTCTCGATCGAGAACGCCGCCCGGATATCGTCGACCGTCTCGATCGTGCCCGCGAAATCCAGCGCGGCATCGTTTTCGAAGCCGCCCGCACCCCATGCGCCCATCTCGCATCTCCCTGCTTTCTTGCCGCGAAATATACCCGATAGAGAGAGGCGGAGGAACCGCGGACCCGCAGGGGCCTCGGCACATGTCGCGTTAGGGCCCATCAGCGTCGCTTGGCTCCGAGCGGAGATTTGCGCTCGGCGCCAGAGTGCGCCAGATTTTCCGATACGGCTCAGCCGAGGCGGCTAGAAGACGGGGTCAGACGATGAAAACGCATGCGCGGGTTGTTGTTGTTGGGGGCGGCGCGGTGGGCGCCGGCATCGCCTATCACCTGGCCAAGGCCGGTTGGGAGACGGTGCTCCTCGAGCGCGACGAGTTGACCAGCGGTTCCACCTGGCACGCCGCCGGGTTATTGCCGCTCTTCAACATGGGCTACGCGACCAGCCACATCCACGACTATTCGGTCAAGTTCTACAAGTCGTTGGAGGAGGAGACCGGCCTCAATGCAGGCTTCTCGGTTGTCGGCAACCTGCGCATGGCGCAATCTGAAGCCCGCATGGACGAATACGCGCTCTATGCCTCGA
>JAOTXT010000124.1 GCA_029862205.1 Paracoccaceae bacterium | reverse complement strand
CGAGAGCTTCTTGGCCATGGGCGGCTACGGCCTCTATGTCTGGCCCGCCTATGGGCTTACCGCCGCGATCATGGTCGCCTTCCTGATCTCGACCCTGCGCAGCCTGCGCAGCCGCAAACGGGCGCTGAAGGCCCTCGAGGCAGACGCACCCCAACGCCACCGCCGCACCACCGCCTGACCAAAACACCGATGATACGGACCCAGGCCCGGAGGGCGCTATTGCGTCAAGGCGAGTGAGTCGATGCGGCGCTTGACGGTTTCGTAGGGGAACGTGCCGGGGTCGAGCTGCACGAGCAGTCGGCCCCAGAGCGCGGCGGCAGCTGCCGGGTTCCGGCCCTGCGCCTCGGCGAGCCCCAGATACCAAAGCGCCCGCATGTTGTTCGCGTCGCGGCCGAGCAGATCGCGCATGGCCCCCACGGACTCGCCGGGCAAAGGGTCGATTTGGTCCGGGGCGGCCAGGGTCGCATCGGCGTAGCTCAAGACCAGATCGATGTTCGCAGGGTCCAAGGTCACCGCGTGCGCCAGAGCGGACTTCGCTTTCTCGGGCTCGTTCAACACAACATAGGAACGGCCCAGGCGGCTCCAACCCTCGACGTCGCCGGGATCGTCCTCCAGGCGTTCGGCGAGCCGGGCCACCATGCTGCGGATCATGTCGGTCTGCTCGTCGCTGGTCATCGATTGCATTGCCGCGAGATCCTCGGCGGATGGCTCGGACGGCCCGGACGGTTCGGCTGGTGCGCGCCGGCTGGGGGCAATGGAGGCCAGGTCGATATCGAAATCGGCCGCGGCGCGCTCTATGTTCTCGCGCAGATCCGGCAGCCAGGGCGTTCCCGGATCCACTTCGGCCTCGAGTGCCAGCCAGATCTCCAGTGCCCCCCGGCCGTCGCCGGCCTGGGCCCGGGCCAGTCCCAGATAGAACCTGGGACCGGGATTGTCCGGTTGGGCGCGGCTAACCTCCTCCATCACCTCGCGCGCTTCCGGGGTGACGATCCCGCCGGCTGCGGCAATCAGGGTTTCGCCATACGCGCCGGCCAGATCAGGCCGGTTGCCCGAGAGGTCCACCGCCCGCCGGTAGGCTCCGGCCGCTTCCTGGTACCGTCCGGCCGAAAGGTACGAACGGGCCAGCAGGGTCCAGCCCTCCAGGTTGTCGGGTTCCGTTTCGAGCCGTTCGGCAAGACGATCGATCGCCGCTGCCATGTCGGAGCCGACGTGCTGAGCCGCGGCGGTCGTCTCGTCCTCTCGGGCGGCAAAGGGATAACCCGGCTCGGCGGGGGATCCCAAGGCCAGATATAGGACGACGGCGCCAAGGGGCAGGCCCGCCGCCACGAGCGTCGCGGCGGCCCACCGGGCGCCCTGCCCGGCCAATGGATCGCTCTTCTCTTGGGCCTGCGCCTCTGCGGTGCCGGCGGCGGCCAGCATGAGGCGAGAGATTTCCGCCTCCGCGGCCTCGGCTTCCGAAGGCGTCAGTAGACCGCGCTCGAGGTCCCGCTTCACTTCGGCGAGACGGTCGCCGTAAATTGCCGTCTCCAGCGCCGCACGCGATAAGGTGGCCCTCTGTCGTCTCACCAAGGGCAGCAGGAGCGATACCAGAACTCCGGCGGTCATCGCCGCCAGGATCAACCATAGGGTCATGGCTTGCGATCTTCATCCATGAGTGTCTCGAGCCGCGCCCGTTCCTCTTCGGTGAGGGGCGGGGGCGGCGTTTCGGCGGGGGCCGCCTGGCGACGCCGGTAGAACACGACGAGACCCAGGCCCGCGATCACGAACAACAGTGCCGGACCGAACCAGAGGGCATAGGTCCGCGGGCTGACCGGCGGGCGCAGCAGGACGAAGTCGCCATAACGGGCGACAATATAGCTTAGCGCGTCCTCGTTGCTGTCCCCGGCCGTCAGACGCTCGCGCACCAGGACACGCAGGTCGCGGGCGAGGCCGGCGTTGGAATCGTCTATCGACTGGTTCTGGCATACCAGGCAGCGCAATTCCTTGCTGATCTCTCGGGCACGCGCCTCGAGCGCCGGATCGTCCAGCATCTCCTCCGGCTCGACCGCAAAGGCCGGACCGAGGCTGAAGGCCAGTAGCAGGGCGGCGAACAGGGCTCTCATTGCTGCAGATTCCGTACCAGCGGCAGGATGGTCTCCTCGAGCACCTCCGGCGAGAGAGGCCCGACGTGTTTGAAGCGGATCGTGCCCTCGCGGTCGATGACGAAGGTCTCGGGCACGCCGTAAACGCCCCATTCGATCGCCACGCGGCCGTCACCATCGACACCGATGCGCGTATAGGGATCGCCGAGATCCCTGAGCCAGCGCTTGGCGTCCGCCGCCTTGTCCTTGTAGTTGATGCCGTAGATCGGCACCTCGCCTTCCTGGGCGAGGTGCATGAACAGCGGATGTTCGACCCGGCAAGGCCCACACCAAGAGGCGAAGACATTGACCAGGGAGACCTTTCCGTTCAAAGCCGCCGTCGCAAGCCCCGGCTTGTCGTTCGACAGCGGAGGTAGGTCGAAGGACGGCGCGGGCTTGTCGAGCAGGACCGACGGCACGATGCTCGGATCGTGCTTTAGGCCGACCGCGAACAGCACGGCAATGCCGATCAGAAGCACCACCGGCAGGACGAAGAGCAGGCGTTTGTTCAAGAGCGGGCCTCCGGCTCAAGTCCCGGCTGGGGCGGAGCCGGTAGGCAGCGCCTTGACGGCGCGTCGGCGCGTCGGGGCGCCCACCCGGTAGCGGCGGTCGGTCAGCGAGACGACACCGCCGATCACCATGAATATCGCGCCGGCCCAGAGCCACGGCACCAGCGGATTGTAGTAGATCCGCACGGACCAGCCTCCGTCCGTCTGACGGTCGCCGAGCGCCGTGTAAAGATCGGCGAACAAGGTGGTGTGGATACCCGATTCCGTGGTCGGCATCCGTTGTACCGGATAATTCCGTTTCTCCGGATAGAGCCGCACCACCTCGCTGCCCGCGCGGGAAACCAGGAAGGTGCCCTGCTGGCTGGTGTAATTCGGGCCTTGGACCTCGGACACCTCTTCGAGGGTAAGCTGGTAGCCCGCAACCTCGGCGGTCTCGCCGGGGTGCATGATCTGAATAGCCTCGACCTGCCACGCGCTGGAGCCGACGATGCCGGCCACGACGATCCCCACCCCGGCGTGGGCCAGGGTCATGCCATAGGCGGCGCGCGGCAGATTTCTGGCGCGATGCAAACTGTCGGCCAGGGGAATGCGGAACAGCTTGAGGCGTTCGGCCAGCTCGACCAGCGCTCCCACCACGAGCCAGGTGGCGAGCGCCATGCCGAAGACGGCCAGGATCGGACCGCCGAACTTGACGTACCAGACAACCAGCAGGACCACCAGAGCGGCGCCGGCGGCAAACCAGAGGCGCTGCAGCACGCCGAGCAGGTCGCCGCGTTTCCAGGCCAGGATCGCGCCCATCGGCGCGGCGGCCAGGAGCGGCACCATGAACGGCCAGAAAGTCGCGTTGAAATAAGGCGCCCCCACGGAGAGCTTGGGCGCCCCGATCGCATCGATGAACAGCGGATAGAGGGTGCCGATGAAGACCGTCGCAGTGACGATCGAGAGCAGGAAGTTGTTGAGCACCAGGCCGCCCTCGCGGCTGATCGGCGCAAAGGTGCCGGTCGCCTTGAGGGCCGGACCGCGCAGGGCATAGAGCGTCAGCGAGCCGCCGATGGCGATCACGAGCAGGGCCAGGATGAACACGCCCCGCGTCGGGTCCGTGGCGAAGGCATGGACCGAGGTGAGCACCCCGGAGCGCACCAGGAAGGTCCCGATCAGGCTGAGCGAGAAGGTGATGATGGCGAGCAGGATGGTCCAGCTCTTCAGAGCGTCGCGCTTTTCCACCACGATCGCCGAATGCAACAGGGCGGTGCCTGCGAGCCAGGGCATGAAGGAGGCGTTCTCTACCGGATCCCAGAACCACCAGCCGCCCCAGCCCAGTTCGTAGTAGGCCCACCAGCTGCCCAGCGCAATGCCGAGGGTGAGGTTGCACCAGGCGGCCAGCGTCCAGGGCCGCACCCAGCGGGCCCAGGCGGCATCCACCCGGCCCTCGATCAGCGCCGCGACCGCGAAGGAAAAAGCCATCGAAAAGCCGACGTACCCCAGGTAGAGGAACGGCGGGTGAAAGGCGAGCCCCGGATCCTGGAGCAGAGGGTTCAGGCCGCTGCCGTCGAGCGGCGGCGGGACGATGCGCTCGAAGGGATTCGATGTCGCCACGATGAAGGCCAGGAAGCCCAGCGCGATCATGGCCTGGACCGCCAGGACGCGGGCCCGCAGGCTGGCCGGCAGGTTGCGTCCGAAGGTCGCGACCCCCGCGCCGAAAATGGCCAGGATCAGGATCCACAGGAGCATCGAGCCCTCGTGATTGCCCCAAACGCCGGAGACCTTGTAGAGCATCGGCTTGGCCGAGTGGGAATTCTGAGCCACCACGGCAACCGAGAAGTCCGAAGTCACGAAGAGATAGGTCAGGGCCAGGAAGGCGACGAGCACCAGAAGGAGCTGGAGCTGTGCAGCGGGCTTGGCGAGGGCCATCAGCCCCGCGTTGCCCTGCTTGGCGCCCCAAAGCGGAAGGGTCGCCTGGATCAGGACCACGAATACGGTCATGATCAGGGCGTAATGGCCGATCTCGGCGATCACTGGCTGTCACCCTCGGTCCACTGGCCCGACTTTTTCAAGGCCTCGGCG
>JAOTXT010000022.1 GCA_029862205.1 Paracoccaceae bacterium | reverse complement strand
TCTCAAGCGCCGCCCTTTGATCGACGTCAAATCGTGTCGCCGCTTTCGGTCACGAATACGCATAGCGCGCAATCACCGAACGTCCGGATTGGCCCACATTGTTGCCGTTCGAACGGAGCGCAGCATCGAGCAGAAAGGGCTCACACCGGGCATTCGCTGCAAGAGCGAGGTTTCTCGGGGGCTGCGACGTCCGCTGTGCGGAGATACTGTTGAAAAAGTCTTTTTCCGGTGAAAGTCGGGAAAATTCCGGGCCGTAGAGGGCCGACACAATTTTTCGGCCAGGGGGTAGCTGTGCTTTCGCTCTTGCGATGTGGAGTCCGCTGGCAGCGCCTGACAGCCAATCCAGCGCCGGTTCACAGATGATTGCTCCATTCGCGGAAAAATCGGGCACAGCCAAATTTCGACTTTTTCAACAGTATCCGGATAAACCTGCCGTTCGGTCAAAATTTCGGAGGTCCGGTTTGAGCCCGATTGTTGACCTTGGGGCTATGTCGGCCTCGTGCCAAAGACGGACGATGGCGCCGCAAGCAAGCGACATCGGCTTGGTGCCGTTATTACCTCTTTCGCCGGAACCTATAGATTGCGATCAACACTCCGAGTGCGACGCCACCTATAAGCCCCACCAAAGTGAGCGGCGCTTCGACCGGGAACAATGAAGGGTAAGCGAGCGCCGAGATCGCTAGCGTGGACATGCCGAGAGGCTACTGGTGGCAGAAAGCGCTTCAATGACCCGAATCAAGAATGGCCGTTTGCGCCGTCATCCTTGCTCCTTGCAGCCGCCTCTTCGCATTCGCTTCTCTTCGAAAATGTGAGCCGCTTTAGGTCTGAGATCGACGCTGAGCGGTCACTAATGTCCGGCGGGCATTCGCGAACCGGCATTCAAGTTATGAAGAATTGTAATAGAATCGCATTACTGACAAACAACTTTAAGTTGTAATATATACTATACCATACTGACTTTAAATGGCCTTAAATAAAAAATAGCTAAAGCAAGATTATTACATTTAATTTTACATAAGTTTCTCACCGCTTTTATATTGGGCATCGCATTAATGTGCGTGGCAAGTGGAACGCGGTGGGGCGTGGGAATAATGCGTGATGCTGGATTAGGCGAAAAATCGGACCTTGCGAGGACCGGACCGTGCGGAAAACAGCTAGGCAGCGGCCTTTGCCGGCCCACGCCGACGCCGCTTCTTTTGCAGACTGGGGTCCAAAATCCATGCTGACGCCTGCAATCACCGGCTTTGGCACGGGTTTCTCGCTCATTCTTGTGATCGGTGCGCAGAACGTCTTCGTGCTCCGTCAGGGATTGATGAACCTTCATGTCTTCTGGGTATGTCTTATCTGCGCGTTGTCGGACGCTATACTAATCGGGCTCGGAGTTGCTGGAGCGGGATCGATTGGTAGCGCACACCCTTCAGCTCTGATAGCGCTCACTTGGGCGGGCGCCGCGTTCTTAATCGCCTATGGGGCGCTCAATATGCGCCGCGCTATCGGGCCTCGTGCCCTCCATGTAGCAGGTAACGGGTCCGGTTCGTTGCGAGGCGCGATTGTCACTTGTTTTGCGCTGACCTGGCTGAATCCCCACGTCTATATTGATACAGTTGGGGTTATCGGTGCCGTATCTACGGGCTTCTCTGTGCCCGATGATAGGTTCGCCTACGGAGTTGGCGCAATCTTCGCAAGCTTTGTCTTCTTTTTCAGCCTTGGCTACGCTGCGCGAAGATTTGCACTAGTATTTGCGCAACCTCGCGCCTGGGCGTTCCTGGATATTGGAACGGCAATCGTGATGTGGGTCATCGCGACAATGCTGATTCTGAATTCCGTGGCCCACTGAACAAGTCGGAGCCGACACCGCAGATGAGTGCGTTTGAGCCCTAGAAGCCCTCGTCACGTGTTTCCCAAAGAAATGCTGCGCAAAGGCTAAGCCCGTTTTGGGTCAATTTCGGGCGTAGAGCTAACACTGAATGCGGATCTCGAATGCGGTGGAAGGCCGACGTTGGGCCTCGTGCCCGCTCTGACCTTCGGCAATGCGGTGGTAATCAGACCTTCATCAGCCGCTCGGCAAACTCACGCAATGTGCCAGAAGACGACCTAGCCATAGGCCGCACCCTGCACCGAACCAGTTAATGCCTTTGGATCAGGACCGGATCACGACATCGCCCGAAACGATTCCGAGGCCCGTGCCGGTCGCGAATGTATGGCCGCCAATCATCAGCTCGAGGCAATGCAAGGTCAGGCTGAACTGATAGTCGCCCGGCGCGCCGCCGCCCTCGATTTCGATCTGTGCGGGATCCCGTAATTCCCCTACGCGTGCCCGCCAACTTCAAACGATCAGGATGGGCCACCCACAGCGGCTTCTCACCGCGCCGTTCTATAATCGGAGCACGTCCATAATTATCGTGGTTGCGCCAAAGAGAGGAACCATCACTGAGAAAAGTACATAGGTCATCTGACCGTGAACCGCCCAATACACGACCCCGATAAATCCCCCAAACGTCCACATGGCCAAAACGGTATTGCCAAGAAGATCGCCAATCATATCAAGCTGTTTTTGCATCTTACACCCTCAAACTGGTCGCGGAACGCAGTGAACGCCAGACCCGGAAACCATCATCCTAATGGACCAGAGACCAGTCATGAACTAACGATCACGGTGGACCGATCAGATTGGGCCACTCACAGTCAGAGAAGCGAATCTCTAGGTGGACGAGCCCCAAGAAATAGGAGACGCCTGCGCCGCAGGCGTCTCTCAGTCTTTCTGTCTCGCATCGGCGATTACGGGTTCTGGTTTTCCAGAGTGCCGATGTTCACGCCCGCGCCGGCAGATTCCAGCGTCGAGTTGACGCTCGAGACCAGCGTGGACACGCCGTTGTTGAAGATCGCGTAAACGACCATGATACCGAGCAGCAGGATGCCAGCCGTCAGAGCGACCCAGTCGATGGTCACAGCGCCGGCATCATCGGCGAGAAATTTGGTGAAGTTGGTCATAGAACCCTCCAGACGTTCAAGTCAGATTACTGGTGCAACCCAGTCTTCCAGTTGATATCCGCATCGAACCCCTTTGATGCGGCCATGGCACACCTACTCTATCAAGAGACGCGCCTTGTGTCGATTTCAATACCATCAAATCGAGCTGGAGACAAAGGGTGATTTGATAAATTCCCCCACGAGTCGTGACATTTACCGTAAATTGTGAATATTCAAGTCTAATCCGTGGCCGACCTAGGGTCTCATGTGGGGGGAGTGTGACGGAATGTGGCTCAACTATGGCAAAAAGACCATATGGGCCTCGTTTGCCTTGATTCTTGGCTTCTTCCTGCTGCCCGGCGCGGCTGATTCGCCTGCATATGCGGGCCTGCTGAAAAACAGCGTGCGCGTGGGCGACCGCTCGGCAATGACCATTCTCAAGCGCCCGCGGCCAGGACAGCGACAGCGGATCCGCGCTGCGGCGCCCAGGGGCACCGCTACAACGCCGCCACCGCAGCGCGCCGAACTCGGCTGGTTCTGGGACGATCACTCGGTCTCCGCGGCCGCGGCCTCCCCTGAGCGGTGGAGCGGCGCGCTCGCCAGCCTGCGTCGGCGCCGCGCCGGCGGCGAGGCGCTCTATTCAGCCGAGCGTCTGCAACGGATCGCCGAGCAGTATGGGCCGCAAATCGCTGCGGCCGCGCGAACCCATCGCGTCTCCGAGCTGCTGGTTGTCGCCGTGATCGCCGTGGAATCCGCCGGCCGGCAGAAGGCGGTCAGCCCGAAGGGCGCCCGCGGTTTGATGCAACTGATCCCTGCCACCGCGCGGCGTTTCGGGGTCGGCAACAGCTTCGACCCGGCCCAGAACATCGGGGGCGGGGCCGCCTATCTCGACTGGCTGCTCAACCGCTATCGCGGCGATCCGATCCTTGCACTTGCGGGCTACAACGCGGGCGAGGGCGCGGTCGACAAGCACAAGGGTGTGCCGCCCTATAGCGAAACGCGGGACTACGTGGTCAGGGTCTTCGATGCGCTGGCCGCCGCCGAGGCCCTATGCAAATCCAAGGCCGTCACGCCGCGCCACCGCTGCGGCTGGCCGTCGTCGCCCGCAAGCTAAGTCAGCCGCCGAGCTCCTGCAAATCACGGAACAGCTCCAGCGCCTCCGGGTTCGCCAGCGCGTCCTTGTTTTTCACCGGCCGGCCGTGAACCACATCGCGCACCGCCAGCTCGACGATCTTGCCGGATTTGGTGCGCGGTATGTCGGCGACCGCAATCACCTTGGCGGGCACATGGCGCGGCGAGGCGCCTGCACGTATCTGGGTCTTGACCCGGCTAACCAGATCATTGTCCAGGGCCGCATCCTCCGCCAAGCGCAGGAACAGGACCACGCGCACATCGCCGTCCCAGTCCTGGCCGATGACCAGGGCCTCCTCGACCTCCGGTAGCTGTTCGACCTGGCGGTAGATCTCGGCGGTTCCGATCCTGACCCCACCCGGATTCAGCGTCGCGTCCGAGCGGCCGTAGATGATCATGCCGTCATGAGCTGTCAGCTCGGCGAAGTCGCCCTGGCACCAGACGCCCGGGAAACGCTCGAAATATGCAGCCCGATAGCGAACGCCGTCCGGGTCGTCCCAGAAACCGACCGGCATCGAGGGGAAGGGTTTCAGGCAGGCAAGCTCGCCCTTCTCGCCCCGTACCGGCTTGCCTTCGTCGTCCAGCACCTCGACCGCCATCCCTAGGAGCCGGGCCTGGATCTCGCCGCGCCAAACCGGGCCGACCGGGTTGCCGCCCACGAAACACGCGATGATGTCGGTGCCGCCGGAAATCGAGGAGAGGCAGACGTCCTCTTTGATGCGGTCGTAGACGTAGTCAAAGCTCTCGGCCACCAGGGGCGAACCGGTCGAGGTGATCAGCCGCAAGCCCGAGAGATCATGACCCTCGTTCGCATCAACGCCCGCATTCTTAAGCGCATCGATGAATTTCGCCGAGGTGCCGAAAAGCGTCACCCGCTCCGCATCCGCCAGGTCGAAGAGAATGTCGGGCTTCGGCGCGAAGGGCGAGCCGTCGAAGAGGACCAGCGACGCCTCCGCCGCCAGTCCCGAGACCAGCCAGTTCCACATCATCCAGCCGCAAGTGGTGAAGTAGAAGACACGGTCCCCGGGCTTCACGTCGCAATGGAGGATGTGTTCCTTGAGATGCGTGATCAGCGTTCCGCCCGCCCCGTGGACGATGCATTTCGGCTTACCGGTCGTTCCGCTGGAATACATGATGTAGAGCGGGCTGTTGAACGGAACCTGGGTATAGGCGATGTCGCCCGCCACCTTGTCCGCGACCGCATCGGCAAGCGTCACCGCGCCCCGCACCGCGGAGACGTCCGGCGTTTCGGAAAGGTAGGGGAAGACGATGATCCGCCGCAGACTCGGCAATCGGTCAGAGAACTCGGCGACGCGGCCCAGCGAGTCGATGCGCTTGCCGTTGTAGTAGTAGCCGTCCGGGCAGAAGAGCACCATTGGCTCGATCTGGCCAAATCGGTCGAGCACCCCCTGGACACCGAAATCCGGCGAGCACGAAGACCAGACAGCCCCAAGCGAGGCGGTCGCCAGCATCGCCGCCACCGCCTCGGGCATGTTCGGCATGAAGCCCGCAACGCGGTCGCCTTGGCCGACGCCGAGATCGGCAAGCACCTGTTGCAGCCGGCTGACTAGGGCGCGGAGCTCGTCGAAGCTGAGGCGGCGCTTCACCTGGTCCTCGCCCCAAAACGCGATGGCCGTCTCAGGCCCCTCGCCGCGCAACAGGTTCTCGGCAAAGTTCAGCCGGGCATCGGGAAAAAACTGCGCGCCCGGCATCTTGTCCGGGTCCGCCAGCACCCGGTCACCGCGGGTCTCGGCGATCACGCCACAGAAATCCCAGACGCTTTGCCAGAACTTCTCAGGCTCGGCATTCGACCAGTCATAAGCCGCCGAATAGTCCGGCAGCGTGACGCCCCAATCCGCCTCTACCCTCTCCAGAAATCGGGTCAAGTTGGCATTGGCAATGCGGTCGGCGGAAGGCTGCCAAAGCGGCTGGTCCATGGCCAGGTGTCCTTCGGGGCTGAGGCGGTCGGCGAAATTTGGCCTATCCGATCCGGTCGAGCAAGGCCGCGATCCGGGTGTTGATCTGGTCGGGCGCCTCGACGGTCGCCAGATGCCCGCAACCGGGCACTTCGGTCAGGACCGCCCGAGGCAGCGCCTTGGCCAGCGGCCCGTGCAGCAACGGTGGGCACACCTTGTCCTCAGCCCCAACGATCACCTCGACCGCGCCGCCGAAACCTTCAATCAGCGGCACAATCTCGCGCCGGGTATCGAGGGCGCGAGCCTGAGCGCGGGCCACTGGGATGGGCGTTTCGGCCATCATCTTTCTGGTGAGCGGCCCAAGCCGCTCGGCGGCGGTGGGGCTGTGGAGGTAGAACCGGCCGACGAAGGTGTCCACGTAGACCTCGAACCCGTCTTCCGCTGTCCCGGCCAGCAGACCCTCGCGCCAGGCGATCTCCTTCGCACGCGCAGGCGTCGGGTCGGTATCCATCAGAGCCGCTCCCGCGACCCGCTCGGGCGCCCGCGCCAGAACCTCCATCGCGACCATGCCGCCCATCGAGAGGCCAGCCAGCACGAACCGCTCGGGCGCGGCCGCGATCAGGCGATCGGCCATGGCGCCGATCGTGTCGTCGCTGACCGTGTCCGCGAGGATCATCTCACGCCCGGCGCCGAACACCGTGAGCTGCGCCGCATAAAGCCAAGAGCCGCAGAGATGGCCCGGGATCCAAACGATGGGAAGCATCAGCCCGGCGGAACCTCGTCAATCGCCTGGTAGACCGGCAGGCCACGCCGGCGGAACCGGGCCACCTCCTCGTCCGCCCCATCGGACGGACCACCGATCCGCAGCACCGCGTCGCAGCGTTCGGCCAGCGCCAGTGAAACCGACATCATGATCCGCTCGTATCGGCCGGGCCCCGCCGCCTCGATGATCGGCAGCGCCAAGTTGACCCCGATGATCGGCAGATGCCCACGCTCGAAGACGGCAACGGCCACTTCATTGAGTGCCCGGAGGTTCGCCGCCTTTGCCTCGGAGTCCGCCGCCCCGGCGCTATAAGGCCCAGCGACCATGACCCAGAGCCCGCTCAAAGCAACCGGCCCCAAAGATCGTATTTCCCCGCCTCATCCACCTCGACGGTGACGACCTGGCCGGGCGCCAATCCCTCGAAGCCCTGGTCGATATAGAGATTGCCGTCAATCTCGGGCGCGTCGCCCTCGGTGCGGCAGGTGGCGCCCTCGGCATCCACCTGGTCGACGATGACGTCGAGGCGCTGGCCTACCTTGGCCGCCAGCTTGGCCGCCGAGATGCGCTGGGCGGTGGCCATGAAGCGCTCCCACCGGTCCTGCTTGACCTCGTCACGCACATGTCCCGGCAGCTCGTTCGCGGCTGCCCCGGCCACGTCCTCGTACTGGAAGCAGCCGACCCGGTCGAGTTGCGCCTCCTCCAACCACTCCAGCAGGTAGTCGAAATCCGCTTGCGTTTCGCCGGGAAAGCCGACGATGAAAGTGGATCGCAGGGTAATCTGGGGACAGATCGCCCGCCACGCTCGGATACGCTCCAGCACTTTGGCATCGTTGGCCGGCCGCCGCATGGCCCGCAGCACGTTGGGCGCCGCATGCTGGAAGGGGATGTCCAGATAGGGCAGCACCAGCCCCTCCGCCATCAATGGCACCAACTCGTCCACGTGCGGATAAGGATAGATGTAGTGGAGACGCACCCAAGCGCCGAGCGTCCCCAACCCCCGCGCCAGATCGGTGATATGCGCCCGCCAGTCCGCGTCGCGCCAGGGGCTGACCCCGTGACGGATATCGACGCCATAGGCCGAGGTGTCCTGGCTGATCACCAGCAACTCCTTGACGCCCGCGTTGACCAGCCGCTCGGCCTCGCGCAGGACCGCACCGGCGGGCCGCGAGACCAGGCGCCCACGCATCTGCGGGATAATGCAGAAGCGGCACGCGTGGTTACAGCCCTCCGAGATCTTCAGGTAGGCATAGTGGCGGGGTGTCAGCCGTACTCCCTCGCCGTCCTTTGGAGGCGGGATCAGGTCGATCTTTGGATCTGGCGCGGGCGGCACCGCGTCGTGGACCGCGTCCATCACCTGCTCGTATTGATGGGGGCCGGTTACGGCGAGCACGCTCGGGTGAGCGCCGCGGATGTAAGCTTCCTCGGCCCCCAGGCAGCCGGTGACGATCACCCGGCCATTCTCGGCCAGGGCCTCGCCGATCGCCTCCAGGCTCTCTGCCTTGGCCGAGTCCAGGAACCCACAGGTGTTCACAACCACCGCGTCGGCTCCCGAATAGTCCGGCGAGATCGCGTAGCCCTCGGCCCGCAGCCGGGTCAGGATACGCTCGCTATCGACCAGCGCCTTGGGGCAGCCCAACGACACCATCCCGATCCGCGGCTGACCGGGCCGCGCTGGAGCGTCGTCAGGCCGCCAAGCTGGTGCCAGATCGGGGCGCAATTCTGGAGGGTTCGTCGCCATGACGCGCGCTTTAGCGCATACGCCGGTCGGCGGCCAGAGCCGCGCGCGGCGGCTCTGTTCGTGCGGCCCGTCCGGCGTGGCATCAACCTGGCTGGTTGATGTCCTCGGCAATGCCCGGATCGACATCCTGGAACGTCGTCTCCAGGGTATCGCTGACGGTCGAGGTCAGCGAGCTGACCCCGCCATTGAACAGCCCATAGACGACCATGATGCCCAGAAGAAGAATGCCAGATGTCAAAGCGACCCAGTCGATCGTAACTGTGCCGGCGTCGTCAGTCAGGAATGCATGAATTATTTTCATGTCGGTCTCTCGGGTCAATGCCGGCATTCTGCGCCGGCGTTTTGTTTCACTCCCCCTTCGGCGCACTTTTCGTCCGGCGCCGTCTCAGTTGCAAATTGTGACTGAAGGAGGGCGGCAGATCAACGAGTTCCGCCATTTTTTATTTTGAAAACAATAGGTTGTTAAATCAGTTTAAAAATACAATCGGTGGTTTACCGATACCTTCAAAACCTGGACAGGGCCGCGGGGGGCGAAACCCCGCGGCCCATGTCCGGCGCTTGGTGCCTGCTCAGAGGTTCAGCTGATAGCTGACGGGCACGAAGCGGAAGCCCTCGCCCAGCGGCTCGAGATAGCCGACCGCAGGCGGCGGCATGTGATAGCCAACGAACGGAATCCGGTCGGCGGCGATCATCCCAAGCGTCTTCTTGCGGGCCGCGACCGCGCCCTCCTTGTCCATGTCGAAGCGCACATGCCAGTCCGGGCGCTGCAGCGACACTACGTAGTGGTTGCAGACATCGCCCAGCACCAGGAGCCGCCGGCCCTGGCTCTCCAAATGATAGGAGGTGTGCCCCGGCGTGTGGCCCCACGAGTCCACCGCCTCGATGCCGCTGACCACCGCGTCGCCGCCCTTGATGAAGCGGGTCTTCGGGGCGTGGGGAACCACGTTCGAGTGCACCAGCTCGGCGCGCCCTTTCATCGACTCGTTCGACAGCAGCGACTCGTCGGACCAGTAGTCATACTCGGCATCGGCGATCACATAGGTGGCATTGGGGAAAGCGGGGCTGCCATCCTCCATCAGCCCGCCGATATGGTCGCCGTGGAAATGGGTCAGCGCCACGATGTCGACCTGCTCCGGCGTCAGCCCGGCATCGGCGAGCAGCTCGCGCAGCCGCCCGGCATTGGGCCGCCGCCTCGCGCCGTTGCCGCTGTCGAACAGGATCACCTCGGTCCCGGTGTTGACCACGGTCACTGTGAACGGGATCTCCATCCGGTCCGGCGGCAGGAAGTTCGCCACCGCCAGCGCCGCGACCTCTTCCTGGGTTGTATTCTGCCCGAAGATCGGATGCGGTCCATCGAGCTGGATCGCTCCATCGAGGATCGACGTGACCTCGAAATCGCCCAGCCCGAAGCGGTAGACGCTGGGACGGCTCAGCCCCTGTTTCGGCGCCACCGCCGTCGCCTCGCGGGGCAGACCGGCGGCGAGGGCGGCGCCGGCCACGACGCCACCGCTCAACAGAGCGCGCCGGTCGAGAACGGATTTTTCGCTGGATGCTGTCATCGGAATGGCCTCCCTGATCCTGATTCCGTTCCCTCAAGAATGGACCAATCTCGGGCAGTTTCCACGCAAGATCGCGTGTACGGCGATGGTCCTGGCCTCAGAACCGGCGATGACATCCAAGCCTATCTCATGCGCGCCTCCGGCTCTTTCTTGAAAACGCGGCTGACGCCGTGCTGGGTCTTGTCCCAATAATAGGGCAACAGCACGATCTCGATCACCGCCTTCCAGGCCGCAATGGCCCCTAGGGTCCAGTAGATCGGCAGGGTTGGCACCCAGACCAGCAGGCACAGGCTGCGCCGGCGGATCATCGCCAGCGCCGCGCAGCCCAGCATCACTACTTGGCCGAGCGCCAGCGAGACGATCAGCGGCCAGAACGCCCAGCCTGGCATGGCGGATTGCCAAAGTGTCTGACCGGTCAGGAATCCAGTGACAACCGCGACCCAGAAGACCGGCATCGCCAGATAGGTCGCGGCGGCGCCCAGAAACAGGATGTTGAGCCCCAGGAAGCCACGCAGACCCAGTTCGCACCACAAGCGCACGGGCGCGCGCATATGGCTGAGCCAGGTCAGCAGATAACCTTTCAGCCAGCGCGAGCGCTGCCGGATCCAGGGGGCCAATTGGCAGTTCGCCTCCTCGCCCGTGGTGCTTTTCAGCACCGCGCAGCGCATGCCGCGGCGCGCGAGCCGCATTCCCAGATCCGCGTCCTCGGTCACGTTGTGTGCATCCCAGGCGCCCAACCGCTCGAGCGCGCGGCGCCGGAAATAGACCGAGGTGCCGCCCAAGGGAATTGGCAGGCCCAGCCGCTGGAACCCGCCCAGCAAAACCTCGAACCAAATGGCGTATTCGATCTGGAAGCACCGGGTAATCCAGTTTTCCGTCGCGTTGTAGTAGGAGAGCTGGCATTGCACGCAGGCCACGTCGGCAGGTGCATCGCCCAGGTATCCCGCGACCTGGCGCAACTGGCCGGGATCGGGCCGGTCCTCGGCATCCAGGATCCCGATGATCTCACCCCGCGCGAAATCGAGCGCATAGTTGAGCGCCCTCGGCTTCGTCTGCGGCATTCCAGCAGGCACGACCAAGGCCTGGACCCAGCCAGGCGGCCGAATCCGGGCGACAGCGGCTCGGGTGTCGGCATCGCCTTCCTCGAGCAGCAATTTCACGTCCAGGCTCTCGGCCGGATAGTCGAGCTCGGCCAGCGCCGAGATCACCTCCGGCACCATCCGAGCCTCGCGGAAGAGCGGCACGAGGATTGTCACGATCGGCAAGGCACCGACCGCCTCGGACAGGGCCTGGTGCCGCGCCGGAGGACGACCGGCGATCAGCGCGGCGAGACGCAGAATCGTGGTTGCCAGGTTCAGCACCAACAGCATGCCACAGGCCACCGCGATGCCGGGCAACCCGCCCCAAAACAGCATCGTTATTAGGCCCAGAAGCACCGCGACCGAGACCAGCCTCGCCCGACCGAGCGCGCGCACGCTTTCGCCCAGCGGCGTCCGCTCGGCGGCGCGCCGCGCGAGTGCTGGTCCCAGCGCCTGGCCGATCGCCTGATCGAATTGCCGCGTCGGCACAACGGCGACCGCCGAGCCGACCGCGTCGATCGAAGCCAGCGAGGTCAGCGCGGCTTCCGGCCGATCGGTCACGAAGCTGACCAGGCTGCCGGCGCGGCGCCAGGGCAGGATGCGGTGCCGTAGATAGAGTTCCAGCAGATCGGGCTCGATCAGGCCTCCATCCGGTGGGTCGCGCTCCAGATCCGCCTGCGCGATGCCCCACTGCGCGGCTAGCGCCGAGGCGACGGCATGGCCGTCGAGTAGCCCACGCGCCAACAGCACCTCGCCCAGGCGTTGCTGCGACGTCCTTTGGCGGGCCAGTGCAAGGTCCAGCCGTGATTGGTCGATCAGCGATTGCGACAACAGGATCTCACCCAGGCGGCGATGGTCACCGCGATCGATCCCGGCGCCTTGATCCAGCATTTCCAGCGGCGGGGTCATCGCCTGGCCCCGATCCGCAACATACAGAGTCCCGCCCCCTCGAATCTCACGAACGCGAGACCCACTCCCCCCTTGCCGCAGTGATCGCCGGCGGCGAATGACAAGCAACGCAAGACAGCCTCCCATGTGAATTCTGGAGGATTCTTGCTTAATCCTTAATTAGTTAAGGGCTTCTTAAGCCGTGCGGCCAGGCCGTTATCCACCATGCGCCCGGTCGTAGGCAGCAGTGAAGAGGCGCGCCTTCGCGGCCGCATTGGTGGCGGAGGCACCCGGCCGGAAAAGCGCCCCGCCGATGCCGAAACCATCCGCCCCTGCCTCGATCCAGGTCGCGAGATCGTCCGGACCGACACCTCCGACCGCGTAGACCGGGCACTCGGACGGCAGCACGTCCCTCAGCGCCTTTAGCCCATCAGTGCCCAGTTTGAAGGCGGGAAAGATCTTCAAACCGTCCGCTCCGGCCGCCAGCGCCCCGAAGCACTCGGTAGCAGTGAACACGCCAGGGAAGGATTGCATCGCCAAAGCCTTGGTCTCGGCAACAACGCCCGCGTCGAAATTCGGCGACACGACAAGCTGCCCGCCAGCGCCGTGGACAGCACGGACCTGCTCGGGGGTCACCACCGTGCCCGCGCCAATCAATGCCTGACCGCCAAAGCGTTCCGCCAGCGCGGCGATGCTGTCCAGCGGGTCCGGTGAGTTCAGCGGCACCTCGATCCGGTCGATCCCGGCGTCGATCAACGCGGCACCGATCTCCACCGCCTCGTCCGGCCGGATCCCCCGCAGGATCGCGATGATCGGCCGGCTCACCGGACCACCTCCGCCATGGCGCCCTTGGCCTGGATCAGACCCGCCAGGACGACCTCCTCGCCATCCAACCGAGACACGGAACATCCACGCAGTTCCAGCGCCCGGGCGTAGTGGCCCGCCAGCGCATCGCTCCCGATCACGACGACAGGGCAGTCAACGATCTCGACCGCGTCGAGTTCGGACGCGATCAAACGGCCCGAGAGCATCGCCCGGGCGGCGCCCGGCGCAAGGCCCTCGAGAAGCGACTGGGCGCGCAGCTCGAAAAGTCGTCCTGGTGCGGGGGCAGGTGCCGCCACGGCCTGCTCAAAGCCGGCCTCATCCCATCCGTCTCCAACCGAGTGGCGCAAGACCGATTGCTCGGCCAGAAGCGCGAAGATCTCGCCGGTCATCATCGTGGTGAATCCGGTAACGTGCCCGCCACCTACGAAAGCCCATTTCGTGTGGGTTCCCGGCAGGCAAAGCAGCCCCTCGAAGTGCGGGTCACGCGACAGGAAACCGGAGATCTGGGTCTCCTCGCCCCGCATCACATCCGCGGGGTCCGCTTGCATCAAGCCCGGGATGATCCGCACATCCAGCCGAGCGTCCGCCGCCGGCGCCGCCGTGAAGGCGTCGCCGGCGAAAGGCGCACATGGCACCTGGACATAGGGCGCCTCGATCCAGCCCTGCCGTGCGCCCACCATCCCACATGCGACAACAAGGGTTCGGCCCGCGGACGCGAGCCAGTCATCCACCAGCGCGATCAAAGCCGGTTCGAACGCATGGGGCGCCAGGCCCGCCATCCCCTGATCGGACATGCGCTGCTTCAGTGGCCGGTCACTGTCCATCGCCCAGGCTCGCAGACGGGTGGTTCCCCAATCGACGGCGATCCACGGTTTTTGGGTGCCCGGATGGGCCATCAGGCCGCGCGCGCGTCCATAGCAGCGGCAAAGCGCTGGAACAGGTAATAGCTGTCCTGCGGCCCCGGGCTCGCCTCCGGATGATACTGGACCGAGAAAACCGGCCGTCCCTCGACCCGCAAGCCACAATTCGAGCCGTCGAAAAGCGAGACATGGGTCTGAACCACACCGTTGGGCAAGCTATCCGCATCGACCGCGAAGCCGTGGTTCATCGAGGTGATTTCGACCTTGCCGGTTTCCAGATCCTTAACCGGGTGATTGGCCCCGTGGTGGCCATGGTTCATCTTCAGCGTCTTGGCCCCCAGCGCCAGCGCCAGCATCTGGTGGCCAAGACAAATGCCGAAGACTGGGGTCCCGGTCTCGATCACCGCCTGGATCATCGGCACCGCATAGAGACCCGTCGCCGCAGGATCGCCCGGGCCGTTCGAGAGAAACAGTCCGTCAGGCTCATGGGCCAGCACGTCCTCGGCCGAGGCGCTTGCGGGCAGCACAATTACCTCGCAGCCCACGCTCGCCAGGCATCGCAGGATGTTGCGCTTGGCGCCATAGTCGACCGCCACCACTTTGTGCCGCGGCGCCCCCTGGCGCGCGAAGCCGTCGCCCCAGGCCCAGCGGCCCTCGTCCCAGCGGTAAGATTGGGCACAGGTGACCTGGGCGGCGAGATCGGCGCCTTCCAGCCCACCAAACCCCTTCGCCGCGGCGATCAGCGCATCCGTGTCGAAGATGCCGTCGGCGGCATGCGCGATCGCCGCGTGGGGCATGCCCTGGTCGCGGATGCGCCGCGTCAGGCGCCGCGTATCCACCGCCGAGATACCGATCCGCCCATGGCGGGACAGCCAGGCGCTCAGATGCTCGGCCGCGCGCCAATTCGAGGGTTCGGTCACATCCCATTTCACGACCATGCCCAGAGCGACCGGATCGACGCTCTCCTCGTCCTCCGGGTTGGCGCCCACATTGCCGATATGGGGAAAGGTGAATGTCACCATCTGTCCGGCATAGGAGGGATCGGTCATGATCTCCTGATAGCCGGTCATCGCGGTGTTGAAGCAGAGCTCGCCGACCGCCATCCCGGTGGCGCCGAATCCCAGCCCGAAGAACAGCGTGCCGTCAGCCAGGGCCAGGCACCCGGTTGACCGGTCGGCGACGCCTCCGGCGCCGAACATATCCGCTTGGTCTGAAAGGATTACTGACGACATCGCCGGTCCCGTCCAGCGATCGATCGGGCGCGATTCCCCGGCTGGGGACGCTCCGCCGCCAATCGCCTCGCGGCGCAACCTAGTTTGCGCCCATGGACCGGTCAAGCACTTGTCAGAATATTAAAAACTGTTTAATAACAATGTCTTATAGAGCACCCGAATTGTTGCCGGGAAAATTCCCGTATTGTAGTCTCGCCGTCCCTGCCGCCCCGGGCGGCGCGACGGCTCGAGGACTTCATGCGCGATCGCATCAATGTGGCCTTGAAGGAGGCCATGCTGGCCAAGGACAAAGTCCGGATCGGCACCATCCGGCTGATGACCGCGGCGATCAAGGATCGCGACATCGCGCTGCGCGCCGAGGAAGGGGCGAGCGGCCTGGACGATGCCGGCATCATGTCGCTGCTCGCCAAAATGGTGAAACAGCGCGAGGAATCCGCCGAGACTTACGAGACCGCTGGACGGATGGAGCTGGCCGAGGCAGAGCGCGCCGAAATCGAGGTGATCAAGGATTTTCTGCCCAAGCCCCTTTCCGGCCCGGAAGTGGACGATGCGATCCAATGCGCCCTGACGGAAACTGGCGCCTCGTCGATCCGCGACATGGGCAAGGTGATGGGCGTGCTCAAGTCGAAATATGCCGGCCGAATGGATTTCGGCGCGGTCGGCAGCCGGGTGAAAGCGGCGCTGGGCTGACCCTCGCCGAACCCGATCGACAAGCCCCTAAAGGCGGTCTCCGGTCGGCTTCTACGCCACGGCAAGAAGGATCATTTCCTTAGACCTGCCGGGACTTACGGGCTATCACATTTTTAAGATCAGGGCTCGAATCCAGGGGGTCAGATGCAGGGATTGATGGGCGGCCGGGCGACGAGCCCTTGCATCGGCTGGCTGGCGGCCCTCGCGCTGTTGCTCGGCGTCTGCCTCACGCCGCACGAAGCATCCGCCCAAGCGAAGTTCCCCGGAACGAGTTCCGAGACGGAAAGTACGGCGCCCACGCCCGTGATCCCCGCTGATCTGTCGCCCGAGGCCGTCGACGCCCTGGTCGCGCGGCTGACCGATGCCGAGATCCGGGCGCTGCTGCTGGCGGAACTGCGACGCCGGGCCGACGAACGCGCAGCCGAGGATAGCTTGGGCGCGGACACGCTGGAGACCGTTCAGGCGCGGCTCCGCGCCATGGCAACGACGATCGAGCGCCGGGTTTCGCGCTGGGCGGATGCCCTCGCCAAAATCGGCAACCGGCGCGAACGCGTAGCCGAGCGTCTGGGCCGGGCCCAGAGCGGCGCGACCGGCATGATCCTGGCGGCGCTAAGCGTCTTGCTATCCGGGGTCGCAGCCGCCTTGGCGGTGATCTGGGCCTGCGGCTTTTGGCGCGGTTGGCTCTCGGCACCGCAAAGCGGCAGCTATTGGGACCGGGTGGTGCGCAGCATCGCGCTGGGCCTTGTCGAGATCGCGCCAATCATCGCCTTTGTCGCGGCGACGCGGGCAGTCGCGCCCCTGGTCGCCGGGTCGCTTGGGCCGCTGGTCGACTATGTCTGGATCTACCATGTGGGCGTCTCCTACAGCTGGGCTTTCATTGTCATCTCGCGGCGCGCCTTCGCGCCGGACGCGCCAGAGATCCGGATCGCGCATCTGAGTGACGCGGCAGCCAGGTCAATCCACCGCCTGGTCCGCCGCGCGGTGATGATCGGGGCCGGGGGCTGGCTGGTCGCCGGGCTCTCGCCGACGCTCGGCTTCGGATTCCCGCCGGCCCTTGTGATCGTCGCGCTTGCGGGGACAGGCGTCGCCGCGCTGCTGGTCGGAGCCGCGATCCGCAACCATGGCCGAATCCGCGACGCCCTGCGGGCGGTGATGATCGACGTGGACAAAACCCCTGGCGCGCTCGCCCGGATCGCCGTCGCCGCCGGGCCGGTCCTGCTGATCACCTATATCGCCGGCGCCTGGGCCTATTGGCTCGCCCACTGGCTCGAGACAGGAACCCAGCGGCTCGACGGCCCGGCGGGCACCCTGGTGCTGCTTCTGATGATGCCGATCCTCGACCGGTTCGGGACCGAGCTCTGCCGCAGCCTGATCCCCAGCACCAGCCCGGCCGCGCTGCGCTATCGCGACGTGCTGCATGGCACCTGGCGTACGGTGCTGGCGATCGTCGCGGTCTTCGTGATCGCCGACCTCTGGGGCCTCGACCTCTATGGGCTCGCCAAGGGCGAAGCCGCGCCGCGCTGGGCCGACACGGCCTTCGACATCGCGGTGACGCTGTTGCTCGCCCATGTGGTCTGGCGGCTGATCCGCGCCGCGCTCTATACCGAGAGCGTGGCGGGTTCGGGCGATGCCGAGGACGACCCCACCGCCTCGGCCGCCTCGCGGCTCGACACGCTGATTCCGCTGTTTCGAAATGTGCTCCTGACCATCCTGGCGGTGGTCGTGGTGATGATCCTGCTGTCGTCGGCAGGCGTCGACATCGGCCCGCTCCTGGCGTCTGCCGGGATCGTCGGCATCGCCATCGGCTTCGGCGCCCAGACGCTGGTGCGCGACATCTTCTCGGGCGCCTTCTTCCTGATCGACGACGCCTTTCGGGTCGGCGAATATATCGAGCTCGACCAGGATCTGAGGGGCGAGGTCGAGTCGATCTCGCTGCGCTCGCTGCAGCTCAGGCATCACCGCGGCCCGGTCGTCACCATCCCGTTCGGCGAGCTCAAAAGCGTCACCAACCACAACCGGGACTGGGTGATCTACAAGATGAGCTTCCGGATGGAGCCCGACGTCGACCCGCAGAAGTTCAAGAAACTGGTCAAGAAGGTGGGCGCGGAGTTCATGGAGCATCCCGAGCACGGGCCGAAATTCATCGAACCCTTGAAGAGCCAGGGGGTCTACATGATCGACGACGACTCGGCGCAAGTGTTCCGGGTCAAGTTCAAGTGCAAGCCCCGAGCCCAGTTCGTGCTCAGGCGCGAGATCTACCACCGCCTGCGCGAGGTCTTCGCCGAGAACGGCATCGGGCTGGCACGCCGCAAGGTCGAGGTGGTGTCATCGGGCGGCGAAAGCGCCGAGGAGCTTGCGGCGGCCCTGCCGGAGGAGGTGGCGGGACCGAAGCCGGCTTAGCTCGACCCGTCCAGGTAACGCAGGAATGCCATGACCTTGCCGTGATCCGAGATCACCTTTTTCGACAGGTCCTCGGGGAGAGTGTCCTTCCAATCGCCCTTAATGCCCTTCCGGAAGAACGGGACGTCACGGCCTGAATACCCCACTTGCTTGTCCTGTGCCTGCAGTTCATCGAAGCGAGATGCCTCAATCGCGTGGTTCAATTTCGCGTCGTCAAGCGGCATGCCGATCGTTTCGACCACATTCGCGAAATGCTTTGCCGGATCGTCGATCAAGTCCTCGTAGCGCACGACCAAGACTGGGAAATCGTCGACCGAGAGCCACGACCTGACATGCATCGACCAATCGCCGACCATCTGGGTGATTTGACGCTCATTGCCCCGCGTCCAGTTCTTTGAGCTGGCAAGCAACTCAACCGAACGCTCGATGTCCAGCTCCATGTAATGCGCGTAGGACGGCACAATATCGAGCGGATTGCGCACGATGTAGATGGCGCACCGGCTAAGCTCGGCGGGGATCAGCGACATGCCAAAGAGGATCGCGTTCGGCATGTGCGTCTTCAGCAACGTCGGTTTTTCTGACGCTGAAAGAATTTCGAGATGACGCTGGCGTCCTCGGTATAGCTCTTCGGGCGCCATCTCGTGGCAATCTTGGCCAACCGCGCGGCTGATATCGCGAACGCGCGCGTCGCTCGACGATGTCGCCCCGAGATCGGTCAGGCGGAACGGTTGGCCGTCACTGCGCGGAGCCATGTAGTTGGCCAGGAACATGCGCATCCAGGTGTTCCCGGATTTTGGGTAGGACGCGATCCAGATCAGATTGCCAGAACCGGCCGCCATACTCGAACTCCCACGATCCCCATCTCGGCATGTCGCTCCGCTATAGTGAGGCGGCCGCAAGCGAGCAATATCGCTGAGCCTCGGTCGCGCCCGCACAGGCCATCTCGCTTGGCCCCTTCTTGCCCCCTGCTTGCTCCTGGGGCCCCGATCCGCTAGGGAACGCCTCGATTTGGCAGCGGCGCGCGGTTCCTGATGGCGAAAGACAAGAAGAAGAAGCCTCAGCGGCCCAAGGCCGTGACCCCGCGCGGGTTCCGCGACTATTTCGGTGAGGAAGTCGCCGAGCGCCGGGTCATGCTGGACCGGATCTGCGAGGTCTATCACCATTACGGCTTCGACCCGCTGGAGAGCTCGGCCGTCGAGACCGTCGAGGCACTGGGCAAGTTCCTCCCCGATGTGGACCGCCCGAACGACGGCATCTTCGCCTGGCAGGACGATGACGAGGCCTGGCTGGGGTTGCGCTACGACCTGACCGCGCCCTTGGCCCGGGTCGTCGCCCAGCACCGGATGGACCTGCCGAACCCCTACCGGCGCTATGCGGTGGGGCCGGTCTGGCGCAACGAGAAGCCGGGCCCGGGCCGGTTCCGGCAATTCTATCAGTGCGATGCGGATACGGTGGGTACGCCGACCGTCGCCGCGGATGCCGAGATCTGCATGATGACGGCCGATGCCTTCGAGGCGCTCGGCATCGCGCGCGAGGACGTGATCATCCGCATCAACAACCGCAAGGTGCTGAACGGCGTGATGGAGGCAATCGGGCTCGGCGACCAAGAAGCGGCTGCGGCAACCCGGGGGATCGTGCTGCGCGCCATCGACAAGCTCGACCGGCTGGGAGATGACGGAGTGCGGGCCCTGCTAGGTGCAGGTCGCAAGGACGAGTCGGGAGATTTCACCAAGGGTGCCGAACTGTCGGTTGAACAAGCGGACCAGATAATGGGCTTTGTGACCGCCGGACGCGAGACCAGCGCGGCGACCTGTGCGCGGCTGTCCGAGCTGGTCGGCGGTTCGGACACGGGGCCCGAAGGTGTGCGCGAACTCGAGACCATCGCCGAACTTCTGGAAGCCCAAGGCTATCAATCCCGCGCCATCATCGACCCTTCGGTGGTGCGCGGCCTCGACTACTATACCGGCCCTGTCTACGAGGCAGAACTCACCTTCGAGATCACCGACGAGGACGGCCAGGTCCGCCAATTCGGCTCGGTCGCTGGCGGCGGGCGCTATGACGACCTGGTCAAGCGGTTCACCGGCCAGGCCGTGCCGGCGACCGGCATCTCGATCGGGGTCGACCGGCTGCTGGCCGCGCTCCATGCCAAGGGCCGCCTGGACGGGTCGCGGGCCGCCGGCCCGGTCGTCATCCTGCCCATGGACCGGGACCGCATGGCCGACTACCAGACCATGTGCGCCGAACTGCGCAATGCGGGCATCCGGGCGGAGGTCTTCCTGGGCGGTGGCAACATGGCCAAGCAGCTCAAATACGCCGACAAGCGCGCGGCACCCGTGGCCGTGATCGAAGGGGCGGACGAAAAGGCACAGGGCCAGGTGACGCTGAAGGATCTGGCGCTTGGCGCGCGGCTGGCGGCCGAGATCGAGACCCACGAGGAGTGGAAGGCCCAGCCAGCCCAGATCACGGTGCCCCGGGGCGAACTGATCGCCCAGGTCCGCGCCATGCTGGCCCGCGCCGAAGGTTGAACCCCATGACCCCTGTGCGACAGGGCGCGGACCACGCCGCGATCGAGACGGCCCTGGCCGCCATCGCCGCCACATTCGCCGAGGCGGGATATGCGCCCGTGACCACGGGCCATCTGTTCGAGGCGGAAACCCTGATCGATCTATACGGCGAGGATATTCGCGCCCGGGCATTTCTGTTCCCAGGGATCGGCGGTCCGGGCGGCTCGGACGAGATGTGTCTCAGGCCCGATTTCACGGTTCCCGTGGTGCGCGCCCACAGCGCCCGCGGCTGGGACCGCGCGGCGCGCTACGCTTATCAGGGGCCGGTGTTCCGCCGCCAGGATCCGGGCTCCACCCGGCCAACGGAGTATTTGCAGGCTGGAATCGAGAATCTTGGTGACCCGGATGCGGCGGTCGCGGATGCCGAGGTGCTTGCTCTGATCCGGCGCGCGCTGGAGGCCGCCGGTGCCGGACCGATCGAGATCTCGACCGGCGATTTGGGCATCGCGTTTGCGCTCTTGGACGCGCTGCCGATGCCCCCGCGCCGATGCCACCAATTGCGCCGTCATTTCTGGCGCCCGGCCCGGTTCCACGAATTGGTCGAAGAGGCGGTGGCGGGTCCATCCGCCCCAGGCGCAACCCGCGCGCGCCTTATTGCAGCGGCGACAGGGCCAGAACCCGACCGCGCCGTCGCTGTCCTGGCCGAAGCCGCCGGCCAGCCGATTGGCCTGCGTGAGGTCGACGAGATCACCGCCCGCGCCCGGGCGCTCGCCGAAGCGGCGGGCGAGCCGCCGATGCCCGCCGAGCATGCCGAACTGATCGAGACCGCGCTCTCGATCAAGGGGCCCGCCGGCAACGCGCTCGCCCGGCTGCGCGCCCTGACTGATGCGGCTGGAGTCGACATCACGCCGGCGCTCGACCGGTTCGAGGCACGCCTCGAGGCGTTGGACCAGGCCGGGCTCGACGCGGCCCGGATGCCATTCGATGCCGCCTTTGGGCGCAACCTGGAATATTATGAAGGCTTCGTCTTCGAGGTCACCGCGCGGGACGGCTCGGGGGCGCGGCCCGACCTGCCGCCGCTCGCCGGCGGCGGGCGCTACGACGCCATGACGCAGCGCCTGGGTGCCGCACGCCCGATCCCCGCCGTCGGCGGCATGATCAGGCCCGAGGCGCTGCTGGCGGCAAGCGGAGAGCGGCCATGACCCTGACGCTGGCCCTGCCGTCAAAGGGGCGTATCCAAGCCGAGACCATCGCCTGGTTTGCCGGTCACGGTGTCGAGATCGCGCGCACCGGCGATGCGCGGCAATACGCGGCGCGTGCGGAGGGCGCCGCCGGGCTCGAGATTGTCATGCTACCGGCCGGAGAAATCCCGGGCGCCTTGGCCGAAGGCCGGGTCGATATGGGCGTTACCGGCGAGGACCTGATCCGCGAGCGCGTGCCCGGTTGGGCGGATCGGATATCGATTGCCCGGCAACTCGGTTTCGGTCACGCTGATCTGGTGGTCGCCGTGCCCGCCTTCTGGATCGATGTCGAGCGCATGGCCGATCTCGACGCTGTGGCCGAGGCCTTCCGTGCCCGCCACGGCCACGGGCTGAGGATCGCAACCAAATACCACAACCTGACCCGCGCCTTTTTCCAGGCAAAGGGCGTGGCGGACTACCGCCTGATCGACAGCCAAGGCGCCACCGAGGCGGGCCCGATGAACCAGAGCTGCGAGGCGATCGCCGACATCACCTCGTCGGGCGAGACGTTGCGCGCAAACCATCTCAAGCTCGTTGAGGACGGGCTGATCCTGCAAAGCCACGCGGTGCTCTGCCTTAGCAAAACGGCCGAGATTGGAGCGCAATCGCGGGAGACAATTGATCGGATACTGGGAGGGGACGCAACGCCGTCAGGCTGAGCCAGGTGCGCGAGTCGCGATAATTGATCACGGCACTACCCATCGAGATACGCGAACCCGCCAGATTTCGCTTAAGTTGAGCTGTCAGGGCGATAAGAAGATTTCCACTCAACTTTAAGTTTATTCTTAGGGTCTTTTACCCTATCTGAAAGATTTTTGGACCTTTTTCTGCCCTGAATCATTCACATTTAGCACCGATACTCCACCCCGTTGACCTGGTTAGCGGGTCGTTCTGAGTGGGAGCGTACCGATGGCGAAAGTAGATGATGCTTCGGGTGCGAGTGTGGGATACAGCGACGGCTTCGAGTCGATCACCGGCGTCTATGACGGATTTCTCGGTACCGGCTATTCGACGGCGGTTGAACTGTCCTTTATCGCGATGGGCCTGATCGTCGGCTATGTCATTTACGGCACGGCCAAATACGTCGCGGCCGAATACGACATCGATCTGGGCCGGTCGATCGCCGAGACCCTCGGTCTCCGATAAGGCCTAGCCAATCGATCTGGCGCGGTCGCCCGCGCCATTCAAAGCGCCTTCCGCGCGGCCAGCGCCGCGGAAATCGTGCCGTCATCAAGGTAATCGAGTTCGCCGCCGACCGGCACGCCCTTGGCCAGTGACGTCACCAAGGCGCCTGTCCCCTCGAGATAATCCGCGATCACATGGGCCGTCGTTTGCCCATCCACCGTGGCGCTGACCGCCAGGATCACCTCGCTCACCTGATCGGCCCGCACCCGGGCTGCCAGGTCCGGGATCCCCAGATTTTCCGGTGTCACCCCATCCAGGGCCGATAGCACGCCCCCCAGCACGTGGTAGCGACCACGATAGACGGCGGCGCGCTCCATTGCCCAAAGATCGGCCACATCCTCGACGACGCAGATCCGGGCCGCATCCCGGCGGGGATCAGCGCAGATCGCGCATTGGTCCCCGGTCGCCAGGTTGCCGCAAGTGGCGCAGAGGCGGACCCGCTCGGCCACCTCGGCCATTGACTGGGCCAGGGGCGCCAAGAGCAGCTCGCGCTTCTTGACCAGCGCCAGCGCCGCCCGCCGGGCCGAGCGCGGCCCCAACCCCGGCAACTTGGCCAGCAGGTCGATCAGCCGCTCGATCTCGGCGCCGCCCCCCGTCATGCGCGCTCCCGCGCCACGACGCCGGTCAGGCATCCGACCGCGCCGGCCGCCTTGCGCAGCTCTGCCATCGGTGTCTCGGCCACCTCGACCCCCAAGCCTTCGTAGAAGCCGCGTGCCAGCGGGTTCCCGGCGGGCATTAGGATGCGCCCGGGGCCCAGGGTCACCACGTTCAATGCCTTGTTCGATTCCGCCTCGTCCTGGTCGGGCAGGAACGCCACCCGGTAGCCGCGTTCGCGCAATGCCATCACCGCCGCATGCGGCGTTCGCCGCGGCCAGGCGACCGCCATATCGCGGTCGAGAATTCGCAGCATCCCCATCAGATGCATGGTGCCGAAGGGCAGGTCGACGGCGATGGTCTCGCAGCCGATCTCGGCCAACAGCGCCCCGATTTGCGCGATCGCCGCATCGTTGGTCCGCAGCCCCCTGCCGATCAGCGCCGTCCCTGCATCCAGCCACATCAGGTCCGCGCCCTCGAAGGTCGCCGGGCCGGTCAGGGTTTTCAGGATCGGCACACCGGCGCCGGCCAGCGCCGCCGCCACCGCCACTTCCTCGCCCGCGCGCACGGTCGAGGCCGGGCGGCCCAGGATCGCGCCCTCGGGCGTCATGACAAAGAGATCGGCGCAGAACATGCGGTTGGGCGTGGGCGCCGGCACGTCGGCCACGTCGATCACCGCGACCCCCACGTCGCGATAGGCGGCGGCCATTTGGTCGTGCTCGGCCTGAGCGCGGCCGAGGTCCAGCGGCTCCAGGAACTGGCTCGCGCCCACGTCATCGACCGCGATCTCGGCCCACGGGCGGCGCAGCAGCACGGTTTTCAGCCCGCGCCATTCACTGTCGATCCCGCAATCGGCCCAAAGCGCGCCGATCTCTTGCGCGTGGGTGGCCACGCGCCCCGACCATCCTGCGCCCCCATAGGCCGCCGTGCCGAAGCTGGACCCCTTTTTCAGGGTGCCGTCCACGCGATCAGCCGAAGGGCAGCTTCATGCCGGGCGGCAGACCGAACCCGTCGGTCACCTTGGCCATCTCGCTCTGACCTTCTTCCCGGGCGCGGCGCACCGCATCATTGACCGCGGCCACGATCAAGTCCTCGAGCACTTCCCGCTCGTGCGACCCGTCGAGCAGCCCCTCCTCGACGCGTAGCGATTTGAGCTCGCCCTGCGCGGTCGCCACCGCCTTGACCATGCCGGCGCCGGACGTGCCTTCTGCCTCGATCTCGGCGATGCGCGATTGCGCCTCGGTCATCTTGCTTTGCATCTCCTGGGCCTGTTGCATCAGCTTCGCCATGTCGCCCAGACCGCCCAGTCCCTTTAGCATTTCGGCCCTTTCAGCATGTCAGTTGTCCTCTTCGAACGGGTCGTCCCCATAATCGTCATCATCGACGAGATCGCCCTCGACCTCGACGAATGTCCGTTCCGGCGCGGGCGCCAGATATTCCTCGGGCGCCCCATCGCCGCCGATCGGCCGCACGGCCCGGATCTCGGCGCCAGGGAAGCTCTCGAGCGCGGCCAGCACCAGGGGATGCTCCGCCGCACGCGCCTTGGCCGCGTCCTTCTCGGCCAGAACGCGCTCGGCGATACTCGGCCGCCCCTCTTCGGCGACCACCGCCACTTGCCAGCGCGCACCGGTCAGGTCGCGTAGCCGCTGCGACAACCGGCCCGCCAGATTAGCCGGTGCCCCCGGGGCGGGGTTGAACTCGATCACGCCCGGCCGAAAGCGCACCAAGCGGATATGGGTCTCGGCCTCGTCCAGAAGCTTGATGTCGCGCTCGGCGCGCAGGAGCGCGGTCACGTCCTCGAACCGCGTATAGGCGGCAAGCGCGGTTTCCGCCTCAGCCTTTGGCGCGAGTCCGGGCGCCGAGACCACCCCGCCGGCCAAGGCGGTCAATTGCGCCGCCGGGCCACCGCCGCCATTGCCGGGTCCCGGACGCCCGCCGGAAGGCGTACCGGCGCTCCCTTCGGTCAATCGGCGCACCAGGTCCTCGGGCGGCGGCAGGTCCGCGACGTGGGTCAGCCGGATCACCGCCATCTCGGCCGCCATCATGGCGCTGGGGGCGATTGGCACCTCCTCGATCGCTTTGAGCAGCATCTGCCAGGCCCGCGTCAGCACCCGCATCGAGAGCCGCCCGGCCAAATCGCTCCCACGCGCGCGCTCGGCCGCCGAGACCGTCGGATCCTCCGCCGCCTCGGCGGAGATCTTCAGGACGGATATCCAGTGGGTCAGTTCCGCCAGGTCGCGCAGCACAACAGCCGGATCCGCGCCATCGGCATATTGCGCCTCCAATTCCTGCAGCGCCCCTGCCGCGTCACCCTTCATGATCGCTTCGAACAGGTCGATGACCCGGCCCCGGTCGGCCAGCCCAAGCATGGCGCGCACTTCCGCCGCGCTGGTCTCGTCCTCGCCGCCGCGGCCATGGGCGATAGCCTGGTCCAGCAGCGACAGCGCATCGCGCACCGAGCCCTCCGCCGCCCGTGTAATCAGTGCCAGCGCCTCGTCAGCGATCTTGGCGCCTTCCTTCTCGGCCACGCCGCGCAGATGCGCCAGCATCGCCTCGGGCTCGATCCGGCGCAGATCGAACCGCTGACAGCGGCTGAGCACCGTCACCGGCACCTTGCGGATCTCGGTCGTGGCGAAGATAAACTTCACGTGCTCAGGCGGCTCCTCGAGCGTCTTCAGAAGCGCGTTGAAGGCCGAGGTCGACAGCATGTGGACCTCGTCGATGATATAGACCTTGTAGCGCGCGGCCGAGGCCCGGTAGCGCACCGAGTCGATGATCTCGCGCACGTCGCCCACACCCGTGTTCGAGGCCGCGTCCATCTCGAGCACGTCCACGTTGCGCCCGTCGGCGATCGACGTGCACGCCTCGCATTCACCGCAAGGATCGATTGTCGGTCCGTCGCCGCGGATGCAATTCAGCCCCTTGGCGATGATCCGCGCGGTGGTCGTCTTGCCGACCCCGCGCACGCCGGTCAGGATAAAAGCATGGGCGATCCGGTCATGGGCGAATGCGTTGGTGAGGGTTTGCACCATCGCCTCCTGCCCGATCAGGTCGCGGAAATGCCCGGGGCGGTATTTGCGCGCCAGCACCTGATAGGCGCCGGTCTGGGAGTCAGTGGGCGGCGGGGAGGAATCGTTCATCGGCCGGGTCCGGGGTGAGGCATTGGCCAGCTATAGCCGGGGGTGGAAGGGCGGACAAGGGAGCGCGGGTGGGATGTGATCCGATCGGCAGCCCCACTCGGGCACCAGCCGTTGAGATTGGCAAATTCGATCGGTTTAGCGCGCGCAGCGAACGCCTGGTCGAGCCCATTGCGGACCTGCTACCGAGCACGGAGGGAGGGCAGCGCGCGACGGCGGGTGTGCGCAGCGGCCTATGAGATGATCCCTTTATGGTGCAAGACCTCCCCGGGCCGGAGCGGGTAGAGACGCCGCAAAAGCGCACGCCCGGGGGGCGGTCGTGCGCTGCCCGGCGGCGCTGCGCGCCTTGATTCCGGGCAAGGGGATGGGCGGCAGGTGTCGGCAGGAAATTGCGGGCGTCCGTTTTGTCCCGCATATAGGGCATTCGTGATCGGCGCACAGTCGGTGATTTTTGTCGCAGACGGCGTGCCCAACGCGGATGCATGCATCAAGTGAGAGGCTGGACTGCGACCCGAACGGATCTCGTTGCGGCTGCTTCCTTCCGGACCTGACCGGGTTGGCGAGGCGTTCGCCCGCGCCAACCTCTCGGGCTTGCATATATCCCCTGGACCCGCCCGCATCAACCCGGCCCAAAAGCGCAAACGGCGCGCAGCCATTGCCGCGCGCGCGGCTCTCTGGCATCAAGAACGGCCTATCCGATCCGCCCATCCGGGAGACATGAGCCTCAAGGACCCCTTGACCTTCGCCACTGGCGGCGACGCGCTGGACCGCGCCGCGCATCTTCGGCCCAAAAGTGCCGAAATGGCGCGGCAGGGCGGTGCGCGGCTGCTGCCGCAATGGCAGGACAAGCCCCTGATCGACATATCGGGCCCCGAGCCCGCACTCGGCTGGATCACGCCCACGCCGGAGGTGCTCGGCAAATGCGCCGAAGCGCCCGTGTTCCTGGGCCTTGTCGACGGTGCCCCACGGTTCACGGCGGATGTCTCGGCGCTGAGCGAGGAGGACGCCCAAGCCGCCTTCGGGCCCAGGACCAAGTTCATCGATCTGCGCGCGATCGCCGGGCAGATCACCAAGCCCGAGGCCAATATCGTCGCCGCCGCAAAGGGCGTGATCGGATGGCACCGCATCCACCCTTTTTGCGCACGCTGCGGCGCGGCCAGCGCGCCGGAAGACGGCGGCTGGCGGCGCAAATGCGGCGATTGCGGCGCGCTCCACTTCCCGCGCACCGATCCGGTGGTGATCATGCTGATCGTCCGGGACGACAAGCTGCTGCTGGGCCGCCAGCAGGTCTGGCCCCCTGGCCTCTATTCCCTGCTCGCAGGCTTCATGGAGCCCGGCGAGACCATCGAGGACGCGGTCCGCCGCGAGGTCTTCGAGGAAACCGCGATCCGGGTCGGACCTGTAGGCTTCATCACCTCGCAACCCTGGCCGTTCCCCGCCAGCCTGATGCTCGGCTGCTGGGGCGTCGCTCTGGACGAGGAGATCACGATTGACGACGAGATCGAGGATGCCCGCTGGCTGAGCCGCGCCGAGACGGCCATGGCACTGAATGGCGAGCACCCGCAATTCGCCTCGCCGCGTCAGGACTCGATCGCCCGCTGGATCATGACCGCCTGGATCGAGGGCGAGATCGAAGTGCCCGCTGTCCCATGATTGATCGGTCGTGATAGACTGGCGCATGACGCAGAAATTCGAGACCAGAACCATCGAGGACGCGGATCAGGCGATCGCCCGGGTTTCCGAAATCTACGGCGACTCGATCGCGCGGCTGCGCAACGGTTTCACTCAGGCCGCTGCGGGCGAAGGCATTTCCCCGGTCGCCGCGAACTATCCTTTCATCGGCTTCTCCGTCGGCCATGGCGAGCTCAACACCGATGGCCGCCATTCCTTCGGCGTGTTGCTGGAAGCGGGTGAGTACCGCGCAACTGTGACCCGACCCGACCTCTTCGGCGCCTATTACCGCGAGCAGGTCGCGCTTGTGATGCGCCGCCACCGGATCCCGGTACAGGTGGGCCTCTCGGCCCGGCCGATCCCGCTTCCCTACGTGATCGAGAGCAGCGTGATCGACGTCACCGAGCCGGAGGTGAGGGCGTTGGAAGAGAACTTCGCCCTGCCCGACCTCTCGACCACCAACGACGCCATCGCCAATGGCACGGTCGCGGATCGCGCGGCGCGTCCGAACCCTTTGGCACTGTTCAGCGCCGAGCGGGTCGACTATTCGCTCGCCCGGCTCAAGCACTATACCGGCACCTCGGCCGAGCATTTCCAAAGCTTCATCCTGCTGACCAACTATCAGCGTTATGTAGACCGGTTCATCGACTATGGCTGCGCTCAGATCGGCCGGGACGGCTACGCACAGTTCGTCGAGCCCGGCGACCGGGTGCACAGCGCTGGCCGGGGGGTCGAGGAAGAGAGCCCCGGCCATCTTCCGCAGATGCCGGCCTATCACCTGACCCGGCCCGGCGGCGACGGGATCACGCTGATCAATATCGGCATCGGCCCCTCGAACGCCAAGACCATAACCGACCACTTGGCGGTGCTGCGGCCCCATTGCTGGCTGATGCTTGGCCATTGCGCGGGCCTGCGCCGCAGCCAGCTTCTGGGCGACTATGTGCTGGCGCATGGATATGTGCGCGCGGACAACGTGCTGGACGCGGACCTGCCACAATGGGCGCCGGTGCCGCCAATCGCCGAAGTGCAGCAGGCGCTGGAGGAAGCGACGGCGCTGGTCACGGGACTGGAAGGGCGCGAACTCAAGACCAGGCTGCGCACCGGCACGGTCTACACCACCGACAACCGCAACTGGGAGCTGCGCTCGCGCGAGCTTTTCCGCTCGCTGAACCAAAGCCGGGCCATCGCCGTCGATATGGAATCGGCGACGATCGCCGCCAATGGGCTACGGTTCCGCGTGCCCTATGGCACACTGCTCTGTGTCTCGGACAAGCCGCTGCACGGGGAACTGAAGCTCGGCGGCATGGCGAACGCCTTCTACCGCGAGCGGGTCAGCCAGCATCTGAGCGTCGGTTTGGAGACAATGCGCATCTTGCGCGAGCGCGGCATCGACCGCCTGCACTCGCGCAAGCTGCGGGGGTTCGACGAGCCGGCGTTTCGCTAATGCAGCCGGCAGCCCGCCTGGATCAGGTGATGATCCGGGCGACCCCGTCCTTGAATTGTTTGACCGGCTTGATCGATGACACCGTCGTCGCCGGCGAAAGCATCGAGGCCCCGGTCGCAGGGTTACGGACCGTCCGCGCCGCACGATGACGCGCCGCGAATTTAGCAACGCCAGGTAGCGTCACCGCGTCGCGCGCCATGCCCGATAGCATGACACCCGGCAAAGCGTCCAAGACCGATTCCACGGTCGCCTTGTTCTGTCCGGATGCACCTGCCAGCGCGTCGACGAGTTCGGATTTTTTCATTGGGTCCTCCCATTGGGTCGCGCGATCACCCCGCGCATGGTCGTGTGACAAACGAATCGGAACTCGGCGGCGGGATCAATGGTTTTTTTTGAAAACCCCCCATTCTGTGGGCATTTCTGGGGAAAACTGGGACGATTGCCCCAGATTTTTGCCTGCAAACCCGGCGCGCGGGCGCGTAGAGTGGCCTTCAGCTAACGGGGAGCGGCAAAATGGCGGCGCAGGAAAACGGCAAAATCGCGCTCCGCCAGGCGCTGGGAGCCTTCGCGACCGGGGTCACAATCGTGACCGCAATCGCCGCCGAGACCGGTGAACCCGTGGGCTTCACCGCCAATTCCTTCACGTCCGTTTCGCTCGACCCGCCGCTGCTTTTGGTTTGCCTCGCCCATACCGCTGCCAGCTACCGCGCCTTCCGCGAGGCGGACAGTTTCGCGGTCAACGTGCTGGCGGCAGACCAGGAGGAGACCGCCATGCTGTTCGCGACCCGCGGCGCCGACAAGTTTGGCGCCACGAACTGGCACCCGGGCGGGATGGGCGCCCCGCTGATCGAAGGCTGCCTGGCGCGGTTCGACTGCGCCATGCATCAGCGGGTCACCGCCGGCGACCACGATATCCTGATGGGCCGCGTGATCGGGTTTTCACGCCACGAGGGCGAGGCGCTGCTCTACCACGGCGGCGCCTTTCAGCGGCTGGGCCAAGGATAGGGCGGACCGAATTGTCCGCCTTAACCGGCGATCTCTTCATATGCGGCCGTGATCGCCGCCAGACGTTGCTCGGCCATCCGCCGCGCCTCCTCGGGCACGCCGCGGGCGATCATCCGGTCCGGATGCAACTCGCGCACCAGGGTCCGGTAGCGGGCGCGCACTTCCTCCAGCGGCCTGCCCGGCTCAAGACCCAGCACCGCCCAGGGGTCGTGCTCGCCCGGCAAGTGGCGCGCACGGATCGCGCGGAATTCCGGCTCGCCCACTCCGAAGATCCCGGCCACCATTTCTAGATAGGCCGCCTCTCCCGGGTGGTATTCCCCATCCGCGGCGGCGATGAAGGCCAGGCCCTCTAGCAGGTCCTCCAGTACCAGCGGCCGGTCACGGAACATGCGCGCGACCTGATTGGCGTAGCCCTCGAAACCCGCCACTTCGGTGCGCGCCATGTTGTAGATGCGCGCAGCAGCCGCCTCGTCCTCGGACGCGATGTGGAAGACCCGTCGGAAGGCCGAGATCTCGTCGCGGGTCACCCGGCCGTCCGCCTTGGCCATCTTGGCGCCCAGTGCGATGACGGCGATGGTAAACGCCACCGTCTTCTCGGGCGGCGTGGTCAGATGCTGGAACACGGCCGAGAGCGGATCGCCCGTGGCCAGCGCGCTCAGCGCCTCGCGTATCCTCGACCAGATCGACATCGGCCCTTTGGGTCACATAAGGGAGGGTCTCGATCAACCGCTTTCGCGATGCCTCGGCCCGTGGCAATCTGCCGCCGAGTTCGACGCACGAGGTTCCCACATGACCGACCAGCCGAAATTCGAGCACGTCTACCAGAACCACCATATCGACAGCTCGCGCTGGGACGATTTCAGCCCGCGTGACGATGACGTGGTGATTGCCACCTCGTATAAGGCCGGCACCACCTGGACCCAGGCGATTGTCGCCAACCTGCTGTTCGAGAACGGCGCCTTCCCGGCCCCGGTCTGGGAGATGTCCCCTTGGCTCGACTTCCGCTGCCAGCCCCATGCGGAGGTCAAGGCGGCGCTCGGGGGCCAGTCCCACCGGCGCTTCGTCAAGACCCATCTGCCGCTGAATTCGCTGAAGTTCTTCCCCCAGCTCAAATACATCTTTATCAGCCGGGACGGACGCGACGTCTTCATGTCCATGTGGAACCACTATTCGAACTATCTCCCCGACTCGATCGAGCTCTTCAACGGCCCAATCGACGGGGTGCCGCGCCCAGGCCCGGAATTCCCTGTCGCGCCCGACGACATTCACGAATGCTGGCGCAACTGGTGCACGCGTGGCTCGTTCGACTGGGAGACCGACGGCTGGCCCTTCTGGTCCCATCTCTCGGTCACCCAGTCCTGGTGGAACTACCGGCATTTGCCGAACGTCCTGACGCTGCATTACGGGGATATGAAGGCGGACACGCTTGGCGCCGTCGCCCGGATCGCCGACTTCCTGGAAGTCCCGATCACGCCCAAACGGCTGGCACAGGTAGCCGAGGCCGTTTCGATCGATACCATGCGCCCCAAGGGCGCGACCTACGCACCGCGCGGCGGAGCCGCCTGGAAGGGCGGTTCGGACACCTTCCTGAACAAAGGGACCAACCGGCGCTGGGAAGGCATCCTCTCGGCCGAGGAGTTGGCGCTTTACGACCAGGCTTGCGAACGGACGCTGAGCCCCGACTGCCGGGAATGGCTCGAGCGGGGCGGGGTGGTCTAACCGCCAGGCATTAAGCAGCAACGGCGACTCTGAGCCCTTTGCGGACCCCAGAGCCGGCTTCGTTTAACGTCCGCCTAGTGCCATAGGACGACATCGTCCTCGGTCGGGGCTGCCGCCAACGACACCCAAAATGCCAACTTCCGCATTCGGGAGGGAAAGCGACATTCAAATCCCACCGATCCGGCAACGATCTGACAGCGGAGATGTCTGCTCCGGCGAACCCGACAATTCACGCTTCAGCCCCAAGACTGGCTTTAATTTCAGTAACTGGAAGGTCAAGAGCTGCTTGATCGGGGTCAATGACCGACAGTGAACTCTCTCATAGCCTAGCACCGTAATCGACCTTTTCTTTCGCTCGTCGACCATCGCGACGAAAGCAAAGGCCAGGTGATCCGGCATGGCGTTGCCGCCAAGATCGCAACGCCATGTAAGATTGGAATTTACCGTCAATTCAAGATGGAGACCTGATCCGAGACTGTCAGATCCAGAGATGTGAGGCGCAGGAAGTGCTCTCTCTGATCTACAAGCAATGCTACCGGGAGATCGGCCGGGTTGCCCTGACCGTTCTAGTGATCGCTGCGATCATCGCCGAGATGCTGATCCTGGAGGGATTCCTAGCCGGGATGTATGTGCAGTTGCGCAATGCGGTGCTCAATCGCAGCGGCGACGTCGTCGTCACCCAGGCGGGCATCTCCAATTTCATCGCGGCGCGGTCGATCCTGCCGCAGCTCACAAGGCTGGCCGTGGAGGAGCTGGAGGGCGTCCGCGAGGCCCATCCGCTGACCGCCCTGTCGGTCATCTATGATCGCGACGGGCGCAAGACGCCGATCATCATCCTGGTCTACGATACGGCCGGCGGGCCGCTCGAGATCGTCACCGGAAGCCCGATCGGTGGCGAGCGCGAGATCGTGATCGACCGCTCCCTCGCTAAGCGCTACGGGTTCACGCCCGGAGACACGATCACGATCTCGGACTTCGATTTCCGGATCGCCGGGATATCCGAGAAATCCGCCGCCTTCTTCACGCCGTTCGCCTTCGTCACCTACGACGACCTGATCGACTTCTATCTCGAGTCAGACATCGCCGACGACATCGCCACCTTCCCCTTGCTGAGCTTCCTCCTAGTCGAGACCGAACCGGGCGCCGATCCGGCGGTGATCGCCGACCGGATTAGGCAGGAAGTGCCCGCCGCGAATGCCTTCCTGCCCGGCGAGCTGGCACAACGGGACGAGGACCTCGGCCGCGAGTTGATGGGGCCGATCCTCGGTCTCCTGCTGGTGGTGAGCTACGCGATCGGAGCGCTGGTGATCGGCATGTTCATGTTCGCCGCCGTGCGCGGCCGGCAGCGCAGCCTTGGCGTGATGCGGGCGCTGGGGTTCACGCCGAGAATGCTCGGCATGGCGGTCGTGATCGAGGCCGGCGTTCTGACGCTGCTGGCACTCCCGCTCGGAATTGCGCTGTCGCAAATCCTCGCAACCATCATCCATGCCCTAGCGCCGGTCTACCTGATCCTGCCGACGGAGCCCGCTGGCCTGGTTCGGACGGCAGTGATCTGCCTTGCCCTGGCGGGCCTCGGAGCCCTCGCCCCAGTCCGCCTGATCGCCGGGATGGATCCCGCCATGGTGTTCAGGAGCTGAGCCATGCTGAAATGAACGCTCAAAGGCCTGTTCGCCGCGCCGCTCCAGCTTGTGGCGAGCATCAGCGCGGTCGCCGGCGCGTTCGCGCTCGTGCTCTTTTTCGAGGCGGTTTTTGCCGGCGAGTCCGACCAGATCGTTGCCTATATCGAGCACAGCGACGCCGATGTGTGGGTAATGCAGAAGGGCGTCTCCAACATGCATATGGCGACCTCCTTCGTCTGGGACTGGAAGGCCGACCGGGTCGAGGCAATCGAGGCGGTAAACAGGGTCACACCGATCCTCTACCTGAACACGGTGATGGAGGCGGGTGCGCGGAACTGGTTCTCCTTCATCGTCGGCCTCGAGGAGGGCGACCCGCGCGCCGGGCCATGGGAGATGGTGGCCGGAGAGGCGCATCCCGGCCCCGGTGAAGCGGTCGTTCCGTCGGTTCTCTCCGATCTGACCGGCCTCGGGATCGGCGACGGGGTCTCGATCGCTGGGCGCGACTTCTCAATTGTCGGGCTTTCGGGCGACACGTTCTCAATGGCGAATTCGATCACCTTTATCGCCATGGCCGATCTCTCCGACATCATGTCGACCATCGGCTCGACAAGCTACCTCCTGGTCGACGCGGCGCCGGGCGTCGACGGAGCGGCCCTGGCCGCGCGCATCCGCGAAACGGTCGAAAAGGTGAACGCCCTGCCGAAAGCCGAGTTCATCGACAGCGACTGGGAGGTCGCCATGCAGATGGGGCTGGAGATCATCGGTCTGATGACGTTCATCGGCGGCACGCTCGCGATCATGCTCACCGGCTTCATTGTTTACACCCATGTCGCCCAGCGGGAGCGCGAACTCGCGGTCATGAAGGCACTGGGCGTCCGCGATCGTGCGATTTATGCGGGCATCATGTTCCAGGTCGGCTGCATCACCGTGCTGGCCTTCCTGCTGGCCGCTGGCTTGGTGTCGCTGGCGGTTCCGCTGACCGAGTGGCTGGTGCCGCAGATCACCCTGAGCGTGACCGCCGAGGCGCTGCTGAGGGTCGGCGCGGCGGCCGTCGCGGTGAGCCTCGCCGCCTCGGTGATGCCGGTCCGCAAGGTCGTGGGCGTCGATCCGGTTTCCGCGTTTCACGAGTGAGGTATTGTCGCGATGTCCGGTCCGATCCTTCGTGCAGAGCACCTGACCAAGACCTTCGGCAGCGGCAACACCGAGGTGCGTGCGGTCGATGACGTGTCCCTCGACGTGGCACGCGGCGAGCTGGTCGCGATCATGGGGCCGTCGGGCTCGGGGAAGACGACGCTCGTCTCGATGCTCGGCGCGCTGCTGCGCCCGAGCTCGGGGACGATCGCCATCGACGGTGTCGATATCACGACGCTCGGCGAGACAGGGCTCTCGCGCCTGCGCGCGCAGAAGATCGGCTTCATCTTCCAGTCGTTCAATCTGCTGGAGGTACTTTCCGTCGAGGACAACGTGCTCTTCCCGGCACATCTGGCGCTCGGCGGCGTCAAGGCCGCGAGGCCGCGGGCAGCCGCGCTGTTAGAGCGGCTGAACCTGACCCACCGCAGGGTCGCGCTGCCGCGCACCCTGTCAGGCGGCGAGAAGCAGCGGGTAGCGATCGCCCGGGCCCTGATCAACCAACCCCGCCTGATCTTCGCCGACGAGCCCACCGGCAATCTCGATTCCCAGAGCGGGCAGGAGGTGATGATGATCCTCCACGACATCGCCCGCGACCAGGGCTGCTCGGTCGTGCTGGTGTCGCATGACCAGCGGATCGAGGACGTGGCCGACCGCATTCTGTGGCTGGAGGACGGCGCTCTGCGTGACCGCAAGGCCGAGCCGCATTCCTGGGTCCGGGACCCGGTCTGCGGCATGCGGGTCGACGGATGGACCGCCTCGCTCTTCGCCGAGCATCATGGCCGGCGTTATGTCTTCTGCTCGCGCCGGTGTCTGGAGAGGTTCGAGGCCGAACCGGACCGCTATGCGGAGAGCGCCGTGCAGCCCTCGCCCTCTGCCGAACGGAGCGAATGATGCGGATTCTCCTGCTCCTACTCCTGGCGCTCACGTCGGCACCGCTGTCGGTGTCCGGCGCGGAGGATTCGCAGGCCAGGGGCGAGGCCATCGCGAGAGAGGCCGATCTCCGGGATCGGGGCTTCGGCGATAACCGGACGGTCCTGACCATGATCCTCCAGGATCGGAAGGGCCGGACGCGGGAACGCCGCCTGCGGATCGACACGCTGGAAGTGCCCGACGAGACCCGTGGTGACAAGTCGCTGGTCGTGTTCGAGACGCCGCGCGACATGAAGGGGACAGCGCTGCTGAGCCACGCCCAGATCCTTGAAGACGACGACCAATGGCTGTTCCTGCCCGCGCTCAAGAGGGTCAAGCGCATCTCGTCGGCCAACAAGACCAGCTCGTTCTTCGGCAGCGAATTCGCCTACGAGGACATCACCGGCCAGGAGCTCGGGAAATACGCCTACAAGTGGCTGTCCGACGACGTTTGCGGTGAGTTGGATTGCTATGTGGTTGAGCGCCTGCCACTCTTTCGGAATTCGGGCTACAGCCGTCTGGTGACCTGGTACGACACGGCAGAGTACCGGGTCCAGCGCATCGATTACTACGACCACAAGGAGACCCTTCTCAAGACGCTGACCTTGAGCGGTTACCGCCAGTATCTGGGGCGTTTCTGGCGCGCGCAAACATACACAATGGAGAATTTCCGCACCGGCAAGACGACCCGTCTGATCTACGATGTCTACAAGTTCCAGACCGGGCTGACCGAGGAGCACTTCCGCAAGGGCAATCTCAGAAGGGTGGAGTGAGCGTCATGAGCGCAATGGCGAACTGCCCGAGATCCAACCGCCGGCGCGCCGCCCTGTCTGTCATGGCGCTGGCGGCCATCCTGGCAATCGCTCCGGTGGACAGCACGGCGGCCGGCGAATGGGAGCTCTCGGGATCGGTCACAAGCGAACTGCGTATCTTTCCGGGCGACCCGGCGTTTCCCGGCCAGGACGCCAACCACTTCTCGCCCGCGCTCTCGCTGGAGCCGCGGCTCGTCTATGAATGGAGCGAGGGCGCAGACAGGCTTACCTTCGCCCCCTTCCTGCGCCTCGACGCGACCCAGAGCGGACGCAGCCACGCGGACCTGCGCGAGGCGAACTGGCTGCATATAGGAGATGGCTGGGGCCTGGTGGCCGGAATCGACAAGGTCTTCTGGGGGGTCGCGGAATCGCGCCACCTGGTGGACATCATCAATCAGGACGACGCGGTGGAGGATATCGACGGCGAGGACAAGCTCGGCCAGCCCATGGTCAATCTCAACCTGCTGGGCGACTGGGGAACGGTGAGCGTGTTCGTTCTTCCGGGGTTCCGCGAACGCGCGTTCCCGGACTCGGGCGACCGGCTGCGGGGGTCACTTCCGGTCGCCGAAGGCGACGCCACCTTCGATGCAGGCGCGAGGACCCATCATGTCGACCTAGCCGCGCGCTGGTCCCACGCCATTGGAGACTGGGATCTGGGGATCGCGCACTTCCGCGGAACCAGCCGCGAACCACGCTTGCTGTCCGAAACGCGGCCGGGAGGTGAAACCGTGCTGGTGCCCCATTACGACCAGATCGGCCAGACCAGCCTGGACGTTCAGCTGACCTCCGGCGCATGGCTTTGGAAGCTGGAGGCGATGACCCGCAGCGGGCACGGCGCGCGCTTCGCGGCCGCGGTGGGCGGCTTCGAACACACCGTCTCCGGCATTTTCGGAACGAACGCGGATCTGGGCCTGCTGACTGAGTACAACTACGATGGCCGGGACGAAGAGCGGGCACCTGCGACTGTCTTCGACGACGACCTGTTCCTTGGTGCGCGGCTCACATTGAACGACGTCCAAGATACCAGCGTGCTCGGCGGCGCCATCATCGATCGCGACACCCGCTCCACCATCCTCTTCGCCGAGGCCGAGCGGCGCATCGGCGACAACTGGAAGATCGAGCTCGAAGGCCGGTTCTTTCTCAACGTGTCAGACAGTGACCCGATTGCCGGCATCCGCAAGGATGATTTCGTCACGCTGCGCTTGAGCAGGTTCTTTTGACCGGTCCCTCCGGGCGCGTGACAAGGCACACATCAGTAGCCTAGGATCGTTGGGCGCGATGGCCTGCTCACAAGGAGACGACAGGTGTTTCGTTATCAGATTGGGCTCTTCATTGTTTTGGTTTTGGCTGCACTTGCGACGTTGTCCGACACTTTCGCCACCAGTGACCGGGAATATGCCGGCTCGGAAACCTGCGCCGGATGTCATGCGGAGATTTCCGAAGACTATTTGCGCTCCGGCCATCCTCTCAAGATCCAGAAAGTCGACGGGACGCCGCCGGTCTTTCCACAAGGCACCTCTCCGGGTGTGCTCGCGCCCCCGGCGGGGATGGATTGGGAGGAGATCAGCTATGTCATCGGAGGCTACGGCTGGAAGGCGCGCTTCATGGACCGCGACGGCTACATTCTGACCGGCGAGGCGAACCGTCAATTCAACCTCGCCAACGACCAGCTGGGAACCGCTGGAAGATGGACCAGCTACGATCCGAAGACCGCGCCACGAAAGCCCTATACTTGTGGCGATTGCCATACCACCGGCTGGCGAAAGACTGGCCCTGAAGGCCCCCACCAGGATGGGCTGCCGGGAATCCACGGCATCTGGCAAGAGCCAGGCGTGACCTGTGAGGCTTGCCATGGCCCGGGCGCCTTGCATGCGGCCAATCCCACGTAGGTATCCCTCTCGACCGAAACGAATTGCCAAGCCTGTCATGTTCGCGGCGATGTCGAAAAGATCGACGCCAAGGGCGGTCTTGTCCGCCATCACGAGCAATACGAAGAGCTTCTTGCCTCACCGCATTTGGCCGTGGGGTGTCTTGCGTGCCACGATCCGCACAAGAGCACGAAATACGGCCTCGGCGGCTTCAAGGGGCAGTCGACCTGTCTGGATTGCCACCAGCAAGAAACAGTGGTGGTCGCCCCGAAGGCACACAGTACCTGCACCAGCTGCCATATGCCGTACGTCGGCAAATCTGCTGTCTCGGTGAGCACCGCCTACGAGGGCGGAACCTTGCCCAGAGGCGATATCCGCAGCCATATCTTTCGCATTCAGGCCAGCGCGGACTGGAACATGTTCACCGACGACGGCAAATTCGTTCGGATCGACAGTCTCGGCCGCGCATCGCTTTCGCTCGAATATAGCTGCCTCGGTTGCCACGAGAATCGAGGCAAAGCATGGGCCGCACAAAATGCTGAGCGCATCCACGCCGGGCGCTAGCGGAATTTTCCGTTTCCCGGAGCACATTCTGTCAAAAGTGACCGATGCGATTATTGTGAGCGCCGCGAGCCTTAATCAAAGCCGACAATCGGCCAAATTTCTTGGATGCCGCCAAAGTACGCGCTCGGGACTGCACGGGAATTTCGAGATCTGTGCTGACTTTGGATCACGAGGGCGATGTCGGCGTTCTGGTGGTATCGAGACGTTCAGCAAAATACCACAGCGGCGCGGGTAGGTAGGCACTCCGATTCAATCGTTTGTCCGGATCGGGTCAGGACCAGTCATCTGAGCAATCCCGTCGGATGACCGCTTCGGTCCGCGGAGCCGACAACAACCAACCTTGGGGCTCGGCGACTTACCACTGATCCAGCCGGTAGCGTGGGCTCGCACGAGGCCACCCAATGCCTGTTGCGCGCAAAACACCAGGAGCGCGCTCCAACTGTGAAAAATGCGTAAACTGATACATATTATATATATAAATCAATACGTTGATAAGATTCTCACACGTGAGAGGCCGCTAATCTCCCGCCACTGGCCGCCCGGTCAGTCCAACGCCAGCACCATCAACGCCAAATCCAGCCGCTTGCCACGCTTGACGCCGACGCCCTTCAGGCGCCCCTGCTCTTCGAAACCAAGCGCCCGGTGCAGTCCCAGGCTCGCGGGCTGATCGGCGCTGACACCGCCCACCAGGCGGGTGAAACCGGCCGCCTGCGCCTCGGCGATCAGCCGCTCCATCAGCAGCCGCGCGATGCCCCGGCCCCGGGCGCCCCGGGCCACATAGACCGAGTGCTCGACCGTTTCGCGATAGCCCTCGCCGCGGCGAAATGGCCCATAGCTCGCATAGCCCAGAACCTCGCCGCCGGCCTCGGCAACGAACAGCGGATAGCCGCCCGCGCGCCGCTCGGCGAACCAGGTTTCCATGTCCGTCCCGGTCTTCGGGGTCTCGGTCCAGCTTGCGGTGCCCGAAGCGATCTCGGCGTTCAGAATCCTGGCGATCGCGGGCAGATCGCCAGCCATCGCCTCGCGCAGGATCACCTTCCGGCGATCACCGCCCCTGCGGCGCCTCGCGGATAGGGATGGGGATCATGTCCGGCTGCGGCAGCCGGATGTGCCGGAAGGCGGCAAGAACCAGGGCGAAGCCAGCAATGCCGATCAGGGTGCAGGTCATCTGTCTCTCCGCGTCTTTCGCTCGTCAATCTAATCGTCTATTCCCCCGACGTGCCGGGACCAGCGTCAATCGACCCGGCTGGACCAGATCGTAGGGGCAGAGCGCGCGATGGGCAACGGGTCTTGGGATTTCTGGATCGACCGGGGCGGCACCTTCACCGATGTCGTGGCGCGCGATCCAGATGGCGTGCTTCACACCCGAAAGCTTCTGTCCGAGAACCCGGAGCAATACGAAGACGCCGCATTGCAGGCGATCCGTGATTATCTCACTCTGGGTTCCAGCGACCCGATCCCGGCGGCGCGGGTCAACCGGATCAAGATGGGCACCACGGTCGCGACCAACGCGCTCTTGGAGCGCAAAGGCGACCCGACGGTGCTGGTGACCACGAAGGGCCTGCGCGACCAGCTCCGCATCGCTTACCAGAACCGGCCCGAGCTCTTCGTGCGCGAGATCGTGCTGCCCGAGATGCTCTATTCCCAGGTGATCGAGGCCGACGAGCGCATCCGGGCCGACGGCACGGTGGAGGCCCCGCTTGATGAGGCGCGGCTGAGGGCCGATCTGGAAGCGGCCCATGCAACAGGCATCCGCGCGGCCGCGATCGTCTTCTGCCACGGCTACCGGCAAACGGCGCACGAGGCCCAAGCGGGTGAAATCGCCCGCGAGATCGGTTTCACCCAGGTCTCGGTCAGCCACCAGGTCTCGCCGTTGATGAAGATGGTCAGCCGCGGCGACACGACCGTGGTCGATGCCTATCTCAGCCCGATCCTGCGGCGTTACGTGGACCGGATCGCGGCGGCCTTCGAGGGCGACGCGGACGCGGACCACGATTCGGCGGGCAAGCTGATGTTCATGCAATCCTCGGGAGGGCTGACCGATGCGCGCATGTTCCAGGGCAAGGATGCGATCCTTTCGGGCCCCGCCGGCGGCGTCGTGGGCGCCGTGCGCACCTCCGAGATCGCCGGGTTCGGCAAGATCATCGGCTTCGACATGGGCGGTACCTCGACCGATGTCTGCCACTATGCGGGCGAATACGAGCGGGTGCTGCTGACCCAGGTCGCGGGCGTGCGGATGCGCGCGCCGATGATGGACATCCACACGGTCGCCGCCGGGGGCGGCTCGATCCTGCATTTCGACGGCACCAGGATGCGGGTCGGCCCGGACAGCGCCGGGGCCAATCCGGGCCCTTCGGCCTATGGGCGCGGCGGCCCGCTGGCAGTGACCGACGCCAATGTGATGGCCGGCAAGCTGAGGCCCGAGTTTTTCCCCGCGATCTTCGGACCCGAGGCGGACCGGCCGTTGGATGCCGAGGCCACCCGCGCGGCGTTCGGAAAGCTCGCGCGCGAGATCGGCAAGGATCCCGTCGAAATCGCCGACGGCTTCCTGAAGATCGCGGTCGAGAACATGGCCAACGCGATCAAGAAGATCAGCGTCCAGCAGGGCCATGACGTGACCGAATACTGCCTGACCGTCTTCGGCGGAGCGGGAGCGCAGTTCGCCTGTCAGATCGCCGACACGCTGGGGATGGAGACCTGCCTGATTCACCCCATGGCCTCGCTGCTCAGCGCGTATGGGATGGGCCTCGCCGATATCCGCGCCACCCGCGAACAGGCGATCGAGACGGCGCTGGATGACGATGGCCGCCTGCTGGCGGCCTCGAACCTCGACCGTCTGGGCGGCGATGCCCTGGGCGAGGTCGAGCGCCAGGGCGTGGCGGCGGACGCGATCCGGGTCGTGCGCACGGCCATGCTGAAGGTCAAGGGCACCGACACCGCACTCGCCGTTCCATTCGGCTCCATCGACGAAATGAAACGGGGTTTCGCCGAGGCCCACCGCGTCCGCTTCGGCTTCGACGCGGGCGACAAGCCCCTGGTAATCGAGGCGGTCGCGGCCGAGGCAATCGGTGAGGCAGCCGACCTGGACGAGACGCAGGTCTCGACCGCCACGCGCGACGAAGGAGAGGTCGAGACCGCCCTCGAGGCCGATTTCTACTCCGACGGCGCGTGGCACAACGCCCGCTTCGTGCGCCGCGAAGCCATGCGCCCCGGCGACACGCTCACCGGCCCTGCCGTCCTGGTTGAGCCGCATACATCGATCATCATCGAGGCCGGCTGGCAAGCCCGGATCACCGCCCACGACCACGTAACGCTGGCCCGGATCAAAGCCCGCGAAGGCAGCGCCGTCGGCACGCAAGCCGATCCGGTGATGCTCGAGGTCTTCAACAACCTCTACATGTCGATTGCCGAGCAGATGGGCGCGGTCCTCGAGAACACCGCCGTCTCAGTTACCATCAAGGAACGGCTCGACTTCTCCTGCGCCGTCTTCGACGCCGAGGGCGACCTGATCGCGAACGCCCCCCACATGCCGGTGCATCTTGGCTCGATGGCCGCCTCGGTGAAGACGATCATGCGGCTGAACCCGGACATGAAGCCGGGCGACGTCTATGTCCTGAACGCACCCTACAATGGTGGCACGCATCTGCCCGACATCACTGTTGTGACACCGGTCTGGAACGACGGCGGCACCGAGGTCCTGTTCTACACGTCCGCCCGCGGCCATCAGACCGATGTGGGCGGTCTGACCCCGGGCTCGATGCCACCCGACAGCCGCGTGGTCGAGGACGAGGGGGTGCTGATCGACAATTTCAAGCTGGTCGATCAGGGGAAATTCCGCGAGGACGAGATCTACCAGATGCTCACCTCGGCCAAATACCCCGCCCGCAACCCGCTGGAAAACCTCGCCGATCTGAAGGCGCAGGTCGCTGCCTGCGAGAAGGGTGCCGCCGAGCTTCGCAAGATGGTCGCGCATTTCGGCCTCGACGTGGTCCAGGCCTATATGGCCCATGTCCAGGACAATGCCGAGGAGCGGGTGCGCCGCCGCATCGTTGCGCTGAGGGACTCGGAATACGTCTACGAGATGGACCCGGATTTCGACGGAAAGCCCAGGGCGATTCATGTGAAGATCTCCGTCGACCACGAGACCCGCTCGGCCACGGTGGACTTCACGGGCACCACCGCTCAGCTCGCCACCAATTACAATGCGCCGGAGCCGGTGACTCGCGCCGCCGTGCTCTATGTCTTCCGCTGCCTGGTCGATGATGCGATCCCGATGAACGAAGGGGTGATGAAGCCCCTCAACGTCATCCTGCCCAAGGGCACCATGCTCAGCCCCGAATACCCGGCAGCCGTCATCGCCGGGAACGTCGAGACCAGCCAGGCGGTAACTTCGGCGCTGTTCCTTGGCCTCGGGGTCATGGCCGCGGCCCAGTCAACCATGAACAACACCACCTGGGGCAACGCGAAATATCAGTACTACGAGACCATCTGCGGCGGCACCGGCGCCGGCGTCCTGAACGACGGCACTGGGCATCACGGGGTCTCGGCGGTGCACTCCCACATGACCAATTCCCGCCTGACCGACCCAGAGGTCCTGGAGTGGCGTTTCCCGGTGCTGCTGGAAGAATTCTCGATCCGCCACGGATCGGGCGGCAAGGGCCGGTTCCGAGGCGGCGACGGCGCCACGCGGCGCATCCGCTTCCTCGAGGACATGACGGTTGCGATCCTCTCGGGCCATCGGGTGGTGCCGCCGCCTGGATTGGCCGGTGGCGGGCCTGGAGAGTTGGGGCGCACGCGCATTCTGCGCGCCGACGGCACCGTGGAGGAATTGCACTCGGCCGACAAACGCGAGGCCGGCCCCGGCGATACCTGGTTGCTGGAGACCCCGGGCGGCGGCGGCTATCTACCGGAGGCGGGATGAGCGCGATCTTCTATCTGGGCGTCGTCGTCACGCTGATCGGGCTTGCCGGAATTCTCTGGTTCATCCGCCGGGCGCGCAGACTGAAGGGGGCCGACTTGGATCCGGACGCGACCCAGGCCGAGTTCCGGACGCTGGTGGTGCTCAATATGGCCTCGGTCGGGCTCGCCTTCCTGGGCCTTGCCATCGCAGTGGTCGGGTTGATCTTGGCTTAGCAACTGCCAGACGCTTCGGACCCGACCCGGGACCTCGACGATACCAGGCGCCCGTCGGTGTGCTGTTTTATTGGGGTCCCGCATCAATTGCGGGACATCAGCGCGTCAGGCCTTCTCTTCTTCGTCCTCGTCGTCACCGCCCTTCGGCAGGTTGAAGATCGAATCGGGATCAATCCGCTCTTCTTTTTTCGAAGCCGGTTCCGGCGCGCCTCCCGGATCGTCAAGGCCAAAGGTTCGGAATTCGGACAGCCGATGGCCGGCCCCGGCGTCCTCGGCCGCAGCCAGCGATTCGTCGGTCGACATCAGGCTGATCCGCTCCTCGGCCGTCGGCACCGCCTCCTGGCTCTTCGCCTTCTTCTCGGCGGCCTTGCGCACGGCCGCGTCCAGATCAAGCTGCTGGCACAGCCCCAAAGCCACCGGATCGACCGGCTGGATGCTTGATATATTCCAGTGAGTCCGATTGCGGATCGACTGGATCGTGGGCTTGGTCGTGCCCACCAGCTTGCCGATCTGGCTATCCTCCAGCTCCGGGTGGTAGCGCACCAGCCAGGCGATCGCAGCAGGCCGGTCCTGGCGCTTCGAGACCGGCGTATAGCGTGGACCGCGGCGCTTTTGCGGCGGCGCCATTTCCCGCTTGACCAGGGTCAGGCGGGCCACCGGATCGGCTTCGCATTTCTTGATGTCATCCGCCGTCAGCTGATGATTGGCGATCGGATCGAGACCCTTGATCCCCACCGCGACCTCGCCGTCCGCGACACCGGCGATCTCCAGTTCATGCATCCCGCAGAACTCCGCGATTTGGCGGAAGGTCAGCGTAGTGTTATCGACCAGCCAAACGGCGGTCGCCTTGGGCATCAGGGGCAGATCGGTCATCGCGTCGAACCTCTTCTTTCTTGCCCCCAATGCACGCTGCACCGCGCCCCGAGATCGGGCCCGAGACCGGATGCACGCGGCGCAAACGACGGTTTCGAGGGGGTATCCAACGGGCTATATAGAAACGTGCGACAGGAAAATAAAGTGGAATCCGAATGATCCGCCTTGCCCACGCCCTTGCGCTGATCGCGCTCAGCTTCACGGCCCCGCAGCGGGCCATAGCGGCGGATGAAGCGGGCGATTTCGACTATTACGTCTTGGCGCTTTCCTGGAATGCAGCCTGGTGCGAGGCCGAGGGCGCCGGGCGCGGTGCGCCACAATGCGACCCTGCCCGGGATATCGGATTCACGCTTCATGGCCTCTGGCCGCAGCACGAACGCGGCTGGCCCGAATTCTGCCGCACCGGCCAACGCGACCCGTCGCGCAGCGAGACCCGCGCGATGGCCGATATCATGGGCTCGGGCGGGCTCGCCTGGCACCAGTGGAAGAAGCATGGACGTTGCTCCGGCCTAAGCCCGGAGGCCTATTTTGCCCTCGCCCGCGACGCCTGGGAGATGATCGTGCGCCCAGATGTCCTGCGCCGCGTCACCACCCCTTTGCGCGTGCCGCCTCGGGTCATCGAACAGGCCTTTATCGAGGCGAATCAGGGCCTACGGGCCAATGGCGTAACCGTCACCTGCAAAGACCGGCGATTCCGTGAGGTGCGGATTTGTCTGACCAAGGGCCTGGTGCCACGGCCTTGCAGCGGCGCCGTTGCAAAGGACTGCCCGATCGAGAATCCCGTTTTTGCACCAATGCGTTAACATGTGCGCTCAAGCATTTGGGAAAAATCAACCAATGGTTGAAGAACGCCGTCAAATTTTCGCTAAAATTGTATTTTATCTTTAAGTTTGTCCCCCCAGGCGAGGATGAGAGACATGAATTCGATTTATACGGCACTTCAGTCTCCGACGGAGACCACGGTCGCACTATTGGCATTGCTAATTGGCGTTGGTTTTGTCGTTTTGCGTCGCGTCTACTGACTGGTTGAACCCCTAGGACCTCAGAGGTTCGTTCGAGCGCGCCGCGTGCGCGCTCGTTCGAGTCTCCTTGATCAATGATTTTTAGAGGCGCGCGCCGGCGGGCGAAATTTCGGTTGTCGCCCGCAGTGCGATCGACTTAGCTTGTCGCCGCCGACGAGCGGGGGAATGGATGTCGGAAGCGATATATTCTTGCTGGCGCGACCGGGCAACTGGGGATCGGATGTCGGACGCGTTGGCCGGCCTGTTCGACCGCCTCAGCCCGGGGAATATCGAACCTCGGGATGGTGTTGTGCATCGGTTTGGCGGTGCGGCGCTGGGTATCTTCAATCCTAGTCCGGCAATGAGGACCTCCGGCACTTCCGTTTGCTTGGGAGAGGTCCAGGAGGATTGCACCGATTGGCATCGGCCTGGAGCACCCGAGCCTGTCGGCACATACGCAATCTTCCGGGCGCATGACGGCGGCTGCGAATGCCTAACCGATATGATGGGGACCAGGACGGTCTGGTATGTGGCGCGGGATGACCTGTTCGCGGCCGCAACCTCGCAACGTCTGCTGGCGATGGTGCTAGGCGATGTCGAGCCGAACGAGCCGGTGATTTCGTGGATGATCGCGACCGGCAGTCTTGGACACGGCAATGGCTGGGACCGCCGCGTCAAGCCTCTGCCCGCGGCGCACAGGCTTCGCTTCGACGCAGCTGACTGGAGCGTTACACTTTCACCATCGGCTACACCTGCGGCACCCGCCGAGGAAGACGCTCGCAGCACCGAGGCCTTTCACGATCTGCTGACGACGACGGTCGCCGCTTACGAACTCGACCCGCGCCGCTGGGTACTGCCGTTGTCAGGCGGAGTCGACAGCCGCGGTTTGTTGTTCGGATTTGCCAGCACGCAGGGCCTCCGGACCGTCACCTGGGGCGAGAGCCACCTGCGCCACCAGAAGGGCACGGATGGGCAGATCGCGGCCGAAGTCGCAAGGCGCGTCGGGGTTGCGAACGAGTTCCTGGAAATCGCAGCCACTTCGGAACCGGCCGAGACAGTGCTTGACCGGTTCGCCCGTTGCTCGGAAGGAACCGCCGATCATATTGCCGGCTATGTCGATGGATTCGCCGTCTGGAAAACGCTTTTCGAAAACCAGATCGGCGGCGTTATTCGCGGTGACGAGGCCTTCGGCTGGGTCGATGATCTCGCCTCGGAGGAACGGCCGAGGCGCTCGGTCGGATTGCACCTGCCGGCCGACTATCAGAACCTCGGTGAGATTAGGACCCAGATCCCGCCCATCGAGCCGCCTCAGATCTTCGAGCGGCGATCTGGCGAGACGCTGCCCGCATTCCGCGACCGGCTCTACCGCGAGTTCCGCGTCCCGGTCATCCTGTCCGCGCTCAACAAGATGAAGACGCCCTTCGTCGAGGTCTTCAATCCCTGGCTCAGCCAGCCGATCATGGCCTTCGTGCCCGCCATGCCCGACGCGCTGCGCACCGACAAAAAGGCGTTCCGCGATTTCGTCGCCCGCGACTGCGCCGATATCCCATTCGCCTATTCGGCAGCGATGAACGCGTCCGAGGACTTCCTGGTGACCGGGGAGACTGCGGATTTCATGCGAACCTATCTGGGTGATGGCGGCCAGAGTGCGATCTTGCCCGCCGGTGTGACGAATGCCGTGCTCGATCAATTGAAAAAGACCCAGGAGAAACCCAACTCCTCCCGCTGGCTCCGCCGTCAGGCGCGGCGGGTGGTGGAGCGCTGGCTGCCGGATTCGGTGATGTTCCGGATCAAGCGCGGCGTGCAGAGCCGTCTACCGGCCGAAAAGCTGGCCTTCCGCGCCTATCTGATCGAGCATTCGATCCGCCTGCTGAACGAGGACGCCGCCGCTGGGCGCGCAGCTGTTTCCGGCATGTCGACCGAGAACATCTAGGCCACCCCGACCGGACGTCGCATCTCTAGTACCAGGCATCCTCCATTTCCGACTTCTTCCGGGCAACGAAATCCTTCAAGGCCTCATCGACGCCGGAGTCGATCTCGGGCACCTCGTATTCAGCTAGCATCGCGTTCCACCGATCGTAGGCCCGGCGCGCGGTATCCTTGGCGCCCGCGTCTTCCCATTGCTCGACGCTGTCGCTGTTGGACATCGTTGCGTCGTAGAATGCGGTCTCGTAGTTCGCCATGGTATGGGCCGAGCCCAGGAAGTGCCCGGCGGGCTCGACATCATCATAGGCATGGCGCCCGATCGCGTTTTCATCGGTCGCCATGCCGCTCAGCATCACCTGATAGGCCCCCAGCCTGTCGGCATCGATCAGCAGCTTCTCGTAGCCGGTGCAGAGCCCCCCCTCCAGCCATCCCGCCCCATGCAAAATAAAATGGGCGCCCCCAAGCGCAGTCGACATCATCGAGTCGGCGCTTTCGGCGGCGGCTTGGGCATCCGCGATCTTCGAGGCGGTTAGCGAGCCGCCGCACCTGAGCGGCACCCCCAACCGGCGGGCAAGTTGCCCGATGGCGAAATTCGACTGCACCGGCTCCGGCATCCCAAATGTCGGGGCGCCGGACTTTAGGCTCATCGAACTCAGGAAATTGCCCAGGACGAACGGGGCGCCGGGTTTAACAAGCTGCGTGAACGCCCCGCAGACCATCCCCTCGGCCAGTGCCTGGGCCAGCGAAGCTGCGGTCGTTACCGGGCCCATTGCGCCACCCAAGATAAATGGCGCCACGATCATTCCCTGGCCTGCCGCCGAATAGGTGCGGATCGCCTCGGTCACCACCTTGTCGACCATCAGCGGCGAGTTGGTGTTGACATTTCCCATGACGTAGCAGCGATCCGAGATGTCCGCCTCCTCCGATCCACCGTGCAGGATCTTGGCCATCGCCACGGAGTCTTCAGCGCGGCTCTTTTCGACGATGGCGCCCAAATGCGGCTTCTCCGAGAACCGCATATGGGCGTAGAGCATGTCGAGGTGGCGCTTGTTGACCGGCACGTCGCATGGCTCGCAGGTGACGAAGCCCGAATGGTGCAGGCTCGGCAGCATGTAGGTCAGCTTCACCAGCCGCTCGAAATCCTCGAATGTCCCATAGCGCCGCCCGCTCTCCAGATCGCGCACGAACGGGGCGCCATAGACCGGAGCGAAGACCTGGTGGTTGCCGCCGATCCGCACGCTGCGGGCCGGATTGCGGGAATGCTGCACGAATTCGCTCGGCGCGGTCTTGCAGAGCTCGCGCGCCATGCCGCGGGGCAGGCACACGCGCGTCTCCTTCACATCCGCCCCGGCCGCGCGCCAGATGTCGAGGGCGACCGGATCCTCGCGGAACTCGATGCCGATCTCCTGGATCAGCCAATCCGCCTGGTCCTCGATCCGGACCAGCTGCTCTTCGTCGAGGAAGTCGTAGAACGGCACCGCGCGGCTGACATAGGCCGGCGCAGCCGGGGCGCGACGGATGCGCCTTTCTCCGCGGGTGCGGCGGCGGGGTTGAGTCTCGGGCATCGGCGCCTCCCTCGAGACATCAGGATAGCACTGGACACATGTGTCAAGTAGCCGGAATGCGGCTTGCCCGCAACGAATTCCGGCATTCCCGCGCCTCAGCGGCCGTAATCGGCTCGTAATTGGGCCGAAACGCTCCCATCCTTGCGCAATGCAGAAGATCCCCGACTGGGACTACCGAACGGGCGGGCTCGCCGCCTTCGCCGCCGACCGGCACAGCGAAGCGAGCGCCGTAATGGACGCGGTTCTGGATGGCCTTGGCCTGGCGGGCACCGCGCTGCGCCCATTCCTGCCGCTCGGCGACCGGATCGCGGCGCGGCACCTGGCGCGGATCGACGATCCCTATCGCGACGAAATCCTGGCCCTGCCGCGGCTGATGGGCCGGCCGGGCGCGATTGCCTTCAGCCTCAGCTACGAATGGGGCTGCACCTCACGGGCCTTTGGCGAAGGCGGCATGCCAACGCTCTTCCGGGTGCTCGATTGGCCCTTCGCTGGGCTGGGACAACGGATCGAGGTTGTCCGGCTCTCGGGCCCTGGCGGGGACTGGATCACCGCCACATGGCCCGGGGTCGTGGGCGTCCTGCATGGTGCTGCGCCCGGGCGCTTTGCGATTGCGCTGAACCAGGCGCCGGAGCGGCGCACGGGCCTTGGCCGCCTCGTCGATTGGGTTTCTTCCAAGCGCCGGTTCCTGCGCCAGCGGGGCCTGCCCCCCGCGCATTTGCTGCGCCAGGTCTTCGAGGAGGCCCCAGACTACCCGGCGGCCCGGGCGATGTTGACCCAGGCCCCAGTCGCCGCGCCGGTCATCTTCACGCTGGCTGGGACGGATGCCGAGCAGACCTGCACGATCGAGCGCATCGAGGACCGCGCGATCGAGACCGCTGCCCCCACCGCGACCAACCATTTCACCAGCGCGCTCGGCGACGGCGCCTGGCGCCCGCGCGGCGAAGACAGTGCCGGGCGCCACCAGGCGGCGCTGGCGCTCGACGCGCCGCCACCGATCGACGGCCTGACGCCGCCAATCCTCAATTCGCTGACGCGGCTTGCGCTGGTCATGGATGCGGGCGGCGCCCTGTCGGTGGCCGGTTACGAGGGCGAGAAGGTGGTCAGCGGCCCCGGGCGGTTCCAGGTCTGACATCCCGGCCCCCGAGCCGGGGCATTGCACCTCGGCCTTGGCCAGTTCTTACTCGACTACAGCGCCCTGCCCCAAAACCTCGACCAGGCCCGCTCCGATGATCAGCGCGGCGCCCAGGGCCTCGCGTGCCCCGAAGGGCTCGCCCGAGAGGGTGGCGGCCGAGGCGACGCCGACCACGACTTCGCTCATTAGCAGAATTCCGACCCGGCCGGGGCTCAGCAGCGTCGTCGGCCAGAGCGTCAGCCAGACCATGGGCAGCACGTAGAGCGCAGCGAGCAGCGCATAAGGCGCCGCAGCGCGCAGGGCCGCGCCATCGGGCGTTCCGCCGAAGGCAGGTCCACCGATGGCGATCGCGGCAAGCGCGACCACCAGGCTGCCGATTATGAAGGTCAGGATCTGCTCGGGGACCGCCACCGCGCCCATCCGGTAGAGCTTGAGCGAGCCATAGGCCCAGGCGAGGCCCGAGCCGAGCGCCAGCCAATCGCCGATGTTCCTCGGCCATGGAAACTGCGCTCCGAAGCCCAGCACGACCAAAAGCCCCGCTGCGCCCAGCAGAAGCGCCGCAATCCGCGCGAAGGTCAGCCGCTCACCCAAGAGGGCCAAGCCCAGCGCCGTGCTCCAGACCGGGGTCAGGTAGAAGAGCAGGATACAACGCACCACTTCGGTCAGCTGCAGGCTGATCGAATAGAAGGCGAACGCGGTCCCGGTGAACAGCGCACATCCCGCCAGCGGCAGCCAATAGGTCCTGAGCTGGTTCCATCGCAGCACCGCCATCGGAAGCAGCAACAGGAGCGTCGCGGCTAAGATCGCCGCGCCGGGCCAGCCGCCCGCGAGCCCAGTCTCGCTCAACCAGCGGATCGGCAGCCAGAAGAGGCCCCAGAAGACGCCGCCAACGACGATGGCGAGGCTGGGGATCAGGGTCCCGGATGCGGCGGCGGCCCGCATGGCTCAGAGCGTGTCCAGCGCGCGGGCGAACATTGCGGCATCGACGTTTCCGCCGCTGATCGTGCAGATGACCGCATCGCCCTCGATCCGGTCGGCGCGGTAGAGCGCCGCGGCCAGCGCCACCGCGCCGCCCGGCTCGGCCACAACCTTGAGGCGCTGGAACGCCTGGCCCATGGCCATCAGTGCGTCCTGGTCACTGACCGTAAGGCCGGGCCCCGCAAGGCGCTGCAGGATCGGCAGTGTCAGTTCTCCAGGCGCGGGCGTCAGCACGGCGTCACAAATCGAGCCGGACTCGCTCGGGTTCGATTGGCGGCTTCCCGTCGCCAGCGAGCGCGCCACATCGTCGAACCCCTCCGGCTCGCAGGGCCGCACCCGCAGTCCCGGCGCGTCCGCCTCGAGCGCCAGCGCGATGCCAGACGTAAAGCCGCCGCCACCGCAGCAGACCAGCACATCCGCCTGCGTGACACCGGCCTCGGCCGCCTGTGCGGCGATCTCGAGCCCACAGGTGCCCTGGCCGGCCATCACCATCGGCTCGTCAAAGGGCTTGATCAGGGTCAGCCCGCGCTCGTCGGCCAAGCTTTGGCCCAGCGTCTCGCGGCTTTCGCCACCCGGGCGGTCGTAGAGTACCACCTCGGCGCCGTGGGCGCGGGTGTTGGCAATCTTGAGCGCCGGCGCGTCGACCGGCATCACGATCACCGCGGGCACCCCCATCAGTTCGGCCGCGTGCGCCACGCCCTGGGCGTGGTTGCCGCTGGAGAACGCGATCACCCCGCGCTGGCGCTGCTCCGGCTCTAGCGCCGAGATCGCCGACCAGCCGCCCCGGAACTTGAAGCTGCCAGTGCGCTGCAGGCATTCGAGCTTCACCAGCACCCGGCGCCCGGCGATCTGGTTCAGGAATGGGCTCTCAAGTATGGGCGTGACCCGCGCGACGCCGGTCAGGCGGCCCCGAGCGGCGCGGATGTCGTCGATGGTGATTGGCTCGCTCATGCATGGACCTCCAGCAGGAACCGATCTATCGCCGAGAGCGCCTCGGGCTCGTCCAGGAACGGCACATGACCCCGGTCGGCGATGGTGAGATGCGTCATGTCCGGGCGCCGCCGGGCCATCTCGGCCAGGGTCCCGGCGCTAAGAATGTTCGAATGCTCACCCCGCAGCGTCAGGATCGGCGCCTGGACCGCGTCGAACAGCTTCCAGAGATCCGGGGGCGAGTTTTCCAGCGCCACCGCCGTCGCCTCGCGCAGGTCCGGGTCGTAGGCCAACGCCGGGCGACCGCCGTCATCGCGATAGGTGCGCCGGGCGAAGGCCATCCAGTCGGCCTCGGTCAGTCCCGGGAAAGCCGCGCTGAAATTCGTCTTCATCCGCGCGGCCGCCGTCTCGAAATCCGCGAGCCCCGGATCGAGCCCGATATAGGTCATGATGAATTCCAGCCCGGCGCGCTCGACCACTGCGCCGATATCGTTCAGCACCAGGCCGCTCACGAAATGCGGCTGGCCCGCCGCCAGCAGCATGCCGATGATCCCGCCGCGCGAGGTGCCGACAATCGTGCCCCGCTCGATGCCCAGATGGGCCGCCAGCGCCATCATGTCCTGGCCCTCGACGATGGGCGTGTATTCGGCGACCGGATTCTCAGCCCAACCGCTGGCGCCCCGGCCCCGGTAGTCCATGCGGATCACCTGGTGGCGCGGAGCCAGGTGCCGCGCCAGGTCCGCATAGTCCACCATGGTCCGGGAAATGCCCGGCAGGCAGAAGATCGCGGGGCCCTCGCCGGAAACCGCATAGGCGATCCGCCGGCCGTCGGCTGCGTCGAAAAACTCGCTCATGCGGCGGCCGCGATGCTGGGAACCGAGGTTAGATCGCTCAACACATGGGCGGGCTTCCAGGGCAGCCGGTCCATCGGCTCGCCCGCCCGGTTCGCCCAAATCGTGTGGAACCCGTAGCCCGATGCCGCGCAGGCATCCCAGCAATTGGACGAGACGAACAGCACCTCGCGCGCCGAGCATCCGAAATAGGCGCGCACCAGCCCGTAGACCGAGCGATGCGGTTTGTAGACCCCCAGCGACTGCACGCTGAGACAAGCGTCCAGCACCTCGCCGATCCCGGCGGCGTTCACCGCGCCTTCCAGCATGTCGGGCGTGCCGTTCGAGAGGATCGCCGTGTTCATTCCAGCCTCCTTCAGCGCACGCAGCATTTCCGGCACTTCCGGATAGGCCGAAAGCTCCCAATAAAGCTGCAGCAGCCGCGCGCGAAGTTCCGCGTCCTCGACCGCCTGCTCCTCCAGCGCATAGTCAAGCCCGTCCTGGGTCACGGTCCAGAAATCCTGATGCACGCCCGCGGTGGCGCGCAGCCACGTATATTGCAGCTGCTTCAGCCGCCAGGTCTGGGCAATGGCAGGCCATTTCTCGGCGAAGACCCCGCGGCCCGGCTCGGCGGCGGCCTCGCGCGCCGCGGCCGCGACGTCGAAAAGCGTGCCATAGGCGTCGAAGACACATGTCGTGATGGGCATAGGCGAACCTCCCTGGCTGGCGCCGACCATGGCCGAAACTTGAGCGCGGATGAACCCCCGTCAAGCGGGGGATTTCTCACGGGCCGAGATTTCCTCCAGCCGGTCCACCTTGCGCATCTCCGGGAACAGCCACACCCAGAGCGCAGTCACGCCGAGGGTCGCCGCGCCGCCGACCATCACCGCAGGCACCGTTCCGATCAGCGCCGCCGAGACACCGGCGCGGAAATCTCCGAGCTCATTAGAGGCGTTGATCGCAACCGCGTTCACCGCGCTGACACGGCCGCGCATCTGATCGGGCGTGGCGAGCTGGATCAGCGTCAGGCGAATATAGACGCTGACCATGTCCGCCGCGCCGTAGATGCCCAGCGCCAGAAGCGATAGCCAATAGATTTCCGACAGACCGAAAACCAGGATCGACGTTCCGAAAATTGCCAGACTGACGAAGAACGCCGGCCCCATATGCCGGGGCGCCGTCAGCCGGGTCAGCGCCAGTCCGACGATCAGCGAACCGACCGCCGGCATGGCGCGCATCACCCCCAGCCCATCGGCGCCCACATCCAGAATATCCTTGGCGTAGATCGGCAACAGCCCCATGACACCGCCGAATAGCACCGCCAGCAGGTCGATCGAGATCGCCCCCAGCACAATCTTTTTTCGCCAGACGAAGCTGAACCCGCCCAGCACCTTGGCCAGGCTGAAAGGCTCGCGTCCACGCACGGTCAGGCGCGCGGAAATCGCCCAGGCCGCCACGCCAGCCAATGCGAAGATCACCAACGCCCACAGATAGGTCCAATCGCCGGTCACTGCGACCAGGACGCCGCCCGCCGCCGGGCCGATCAGCTGCGCGGCCTTGTTGACCGACGACGACCAGGCGATTGCCTTCGGAAAGACCGCCGGGTCCACCAGGTTGGGCAGGATCGCCTGGCTGGCGGTGAAGTAGAAGGCGCGCGCGGTGCCGTGCACGACCAGGATGGCGAAGATCGGCCACACGGCGGGCCCGTCGGTCAGCGTGTAGACCAACAGCATCGCCGCCGCCGCGACGTGGAGCCCGTTGCAAAGCACGATGATGTTGCGCCGGTCGAACCGGTCGGCCGCCAGGCCCGCGACCAGGAAGAGGGCCAGCGCCGGCGCGAATTGCGACAGCCCCACCAGGCCCAGATCCAGCGGATCGCCCGTCATCAGATAGACATGCCAGCCGACGGCGACCGTGATGATCTGGTTACCCATCACATTGGCCATCCGGCTGAGAATGAATGCGAGAAAGTCCCGGTTTCCGGAAAGAGGCCGGGCCAAGGCCGGGCCTGTCGCCTGGTCCTCGCTCATGGATTGGCCACTCGAAGCCCGCATCCGCCGCTTATCGCCGCCCCGTCAAGCCGGGCGCAAGGGAAAGATCGGGGAGCGTCTAGCTGCGCAGGCCGCGCGCGAGATCCTGTTCGATGGTCATCGGCCCCGCCTCGCCGCCCAGCCGCGAGCGGTAAACGTAAACGCCTTCCATCACGCGCTGGACATAGTTGCGCGTCTCGCTGAACGGGATCGTCTCGATCCAATCGATCATGTCGGTTCCCGAGAGGCGCGGGTCGCCATAGGCGGCGATCCACTTGTCGACCCGGCTGGCGCCGGCATTGTAGGCGGCGGCTGCCAGAACATAGGAGCCGCTGAACTGGTTAATCCGGCGCGCCAGATATGTCTGGCCGAGACGTGCATTATAGCGCCAGTCCTCGATCAACCGGTCGCGGGAGTATTTCTCGCCGATCCACCCCGCCACCCGCTTGGCGGTGCGCGGCATAAGCTGCATCAGCCCGCGCGCCCCGGCAGGGCTGACCGCCCGCTCGTTCAATTCGGTCTCCTGACGCGCGAGCGCCATGGCCAGCGCCGGTTCAATTGCGCTGGCGTAACCGGCCAGATCGGTGATCGGGTAATATGCTGGATAGAGCAGCACGCCCTTGCGCGCCGCGTGCTTGGCGATCCGGACCGCGAAATGCGGCTCGCCCAAATCCAGGCTCAGCCGCGCCAGAGCCCCCAGCGTCGCGCCGCCGTCCATCTGTTTGCCAAGCTCGCTGAACATCAGGAAGGCCAGCCGGTCCTCGCCCGCATAGTGGAGCAGAAGCCCGGCGCGCACCGCGTCCGAGCGCAAGGCCGGGCTGGTGCTCCAATCCGGCAGCGTGCCGTTGGCGAGCTCCGGAATTCCGGGCGCGCCAATCTTCGCCGCTGCTAGCTGGCCGTAGAACGAGGTCTGATACTTGGCTCCCTGCGCGTACCATTTGCGCGCGTTTTCCTGGTCACCCAACGCCTCATAGGCGCGGCCGAGCCAGTAACCTCCGCGGCCCAGACTGATCGGTGTTCCGACCGAGACATTGAAACGTTCGAAATGCTGAACCGCCCGGCGCGGATCGTCCAGGCGGCGCAGTGCGATCCAGCCCGACAGCCATTCCAGATCGGAGTAGTCATAACCGTCCCCCGGCGTCAGGTAGTGCTGGCTCGCCAGATTGTAAGCAACCTGCTGCCGGCCTTCGCGCGCCGCGCGGCGCACTAAGACGGCCCGTCGGCTGGCCCAGAGCGATGGCACCCCCAGCTTGTGTTCGTCGCCGGTGATCTTGGCCAAGAGCCGCTCAGCCTGGTCGTATTTCTTGCGCTTCCACAGGCGGGACATCTCGCGCCAATTGGCCCGTGCCGCGCCGCGTGGCCGGTCTCTCCCTGACGATCCATCCGCGCCGAACACCGCCCGCGTAAGCACCGAACCGCCCGGCCAGTCCGCACGGCGTGAGATGTAATCCTGGTATTCGCTGACGGTTCCCTTGCCGGCGCGCAATTTGCGCCACAGCACAACGTCTTTGATGACCGCGTCGCGGCTCCGCTCGGCCATTGCCTGCGCTTCGGACCACTTGCCGCGTTCCCCGAGGCTCAGAGCGTCGGCCAGGACAGCGCCCCCGGCACGCGCGGTTTGCAGATCGATTGTCGTGGTGCCGTTGCCGCTGGCAGGATTGGAAATCAGACTCAGAGAGCCGATGAGAGCGCCAACAACAAGGACCTGCCTTAACACCGCGTTAAGTCCCTTCTCTCGCACAGCAACAGTGATTTACAACCCACTATTAATGCGCACTATTAGCACAGAATCGCTCAAGCTTAGCAGTCTTTCTTTGCCACTTGGTTAAGTATCAACCCTGGGCAGAAACATACTGAAATCACTACCGTAATTCGGGTTGGGCAACCTTGCGCAATGCCGCTGGCAACCGCACCTGGACCTTGCCGGCGCTCCCTTGCAGTCGGCCGCGATTGCGCCTAGGGTCGCGCCCCTCAATACTCCGCGCAACCAAACTCTCAGTGATCGGACAAGAAGATGTTCAAAGGTTCCCTTGTCGCCCTGGTGACGCCGTTCAAGGACGGTGCGATCGATGAAGCTGCGCTCGAGGCATTGGTCGACTGGCACATCGCCGAAGGCACCCACGGGATCGTCCCCGTCGGCACCACTGGCGAAAGCCCGACGCTGACCCATGCCGAGCACGAGCGCGTGATCGAGATTGTGGTGAGCAAGGCGGCTAAACGGGTGCCGGTGATCGCGGGCGCTGGCTCGAACAACACAGCAGAGGCGATCCGCTTCATGCAGTTCGCCGAGAAGGCGGGCGCGGATGCGGGCCTGGTCGTGACCCCCTATTACAACAAGCCGACCCAGGGTGGTTTGCTTGCTCACTACAAGGCGCTGCACGATTGCTGCGAACTGCCGATCATCATCTACAACATCCCGCCCCGCTCGGTGATCGACATGACGCCGGCGACGATGGGCGAGCTGGCCAAGCTGCCCCGGATCATCGGGGTCAAGGACGCGACCGCGGACCTCAGCCGGGTGCCCCAGCAGCGGATCACCTGCGGCAAGGATTTCATCCAGCTCTCGGGCGAAGACCCGACCGCGCTCGGCTTCAACGCCCAGGGCGGTGTCGGCTGCATTTCGGTGACGGCGAACGTGGCGCCCAGGCTCTGCTCCGAGTTCCAGGAGGCGACGCTGAAAGGCGACTACGCCACCGCGCTTGACTACCAAGACCGGCTGATGCCGTTGCACCAGGCAGTCTTCCGCGAGCCGGGGCTGGCCGGCGCCAAGCACGGCCTCTCGATCCTCGGGCGCTGCGAGGACGAGGTGCGCTCGCCCCTGGTGCCGGTAACCTCGCCGGTCCAGGCCGAGATCCGAAACGCCATGGTCCATGCCGGGCTGATCAACGCCTAAGGCCATGGCGAAGACGCAGACTGGCGCGCCCAGCCGGATCGCCGCCGAGAACCGCAAGGCGCGCCACAACTATTTCATCGAGGACACCCTCGAAGTCGGCATCGTGCTGGAGGGATCCGAGGTCAAATCGCTGCGCGAGGGCAAGGCCAACATCGCCGAGAGCTACGCATCGGTCGAGGGCGCCGAGCTTTGGCTGATCAACGCCTACATCCCACCCTACGGCCAGGCCAAGTCCGCCGCCTTCAGCCATGACGAGCGGCGGCGGCGGAAACTTCTGGTCCACAAGCGCGAGCTGGCCCGGCTCTACCAGGCGGTGGGACGCGAGGGGATGACCCTGGTGCCCTTGAAGCTCTACTTCAACGACAAGGGCCGGGCGAAGTTGGAGATCGGCATCGCCAAGGGAAAGAAGATGGCCGACAAGCGCGAGACCGAGAAGCGCCGAGACTGGGCGCGCGAAAAGGCCCGGCTGATGCGGGAGCGCGGATGAGCCTGCCCGATACACGCCCCGACACCCATCGCATCATGGCCGCCGTCGACGCCACCTGGCCGCCGGCGGAATACCGCGAGTTGGGGCCATGGCTTCTCCGCCGGGGCGCGGGCGGCGGCCAGCGGGTTTCCGCTGCGTCGAGCGAGGACCAGTCCGCGTCTCTGGAGCCCGCGATCGAGGGCATGAAGGCCTGGGGCCAAGACCCGCTCTTCCGGGTGACACCCGATCAGGCCGAACTTGACAGCCGCCTCGACCAGGCAGGATTCCGCCGCCACGACCCGGTCGCACTCTACACCGCTCTAGCCGCCGACCTCGACGACGGCGCCGATCACACGGTCAAGGTCTTCCATGTGGGCGCGCCACTGGCAATCGTCGACGAGATCTGGACCGCCGGCGGCATCGGTCCCGGCCGCCGCGCGGTGATGGCGCGCGCGCAAGGCCAGGCCATGACCCTGATGGCGCGGGCCGATGACCAGCCGGTCGGGGTCGCCTTCGTCGCCACCGACGGCGCGGTCGCGATGATCCATGCCATCGAGGTCGCGCCCCAGCATCGCCGCAAGGGCGGCGGGGCGCTGCTTATCCGCGGTGCCGCGCGCTTTGCCACGCAGTCCGGCGCGAAGTGGCTGACGTTAGCGGTCACCGAGGCCAACGGCCCGGCCCGGGCGCTCTACGAGAAACTGGGCATGGCGCATGTGGGCGGCTACCATTACCGGGCCCTGGCCCAAAGAATTGGCCAGTGAATCGGCCATTCAATTGGGCAGAGTGAAAAGGAGCCCGACCTTGCGCCCGATCCTCGGGATCATTGCCCTTGCCATGCTGGGAGTTGCCGCGCTCGCGGACGAGCACATTGTGCCGCCCGACCCGGGCGCGCCCGAGGGCGCGGTGTCGACCGCGCGCAGCGAACGTCCCTTCGATGCCTATGACCTGCCCGTTGCCCGCTATACTCCCGACGCCGCCGGCACCCGCCGGGTCGAGGGCCGTATCGTCTGGTCGGGCTTCAAACTAACGGATGAAGGCGCGACCACCGCCCAGGTGATCGCGGGCTACCGGGACCGGCTGGCGGCGCTCGGCTTCGCACCGCTCCTCGATTGCGCCAACCAGGATTGCGGCGGCTTCGACTTCCGCTTCGCGGTGCAATTGCTGCCGCCCCCGGCAATGCTGATGGATGCCGCCGATTTCGCGCAGCTCACGGCCTCTAAGGGCACCGAGGGGAACGAGACGTTCGTTTCGATCCTGGTCAGCCAGCTTTTGGGCACGATCCACATTCAGACCGTCGTCGTCGCACCGGCCGAGGCGTCGCTCGCCATGGCCGCGGCGCCCGAGCCGGAAGCGACGGCCCAGCCGGTCGTGCTGGCGCAAGACCAGGCCAACCTCTTGGATCTGCTCAAGGCCAATGGCCATGTGCCCGTGCGCGGTCTCAACTTCGAGACCGGCGGGGCGGCGCTGACCGAGGATTCGCGGCCCGCCCTCGACGCGCTGGGCGAGGTGCTGGCCGGAAATCCGGACCTGAACGTGGTCATCGTGGGCCATTCCGACAATCAGGGCGGGCTCGACGCTAACTTGGCGCTCTCGAAGCATCGGGCCGAAGCGGTACGCGACGCACTGGTCGAGCGTGGAGTCGACGCGACGCGCTTGGAGGCACACGGGGTGGCGTATCTGGCGCCGATCACGACGAACGCAACCGAGGAGGGGCGCGCGGTGAACCGGCGGGTGGAATTGGTCCTGCGCTAACGGATCAGTTCGCGCCGTCGTCAGGCTTCAAGCCGCGCTCGGCGCGCTGCTTCTGCAACAGGGCCCTGTAGTTCGCGCGCGCGCGCGCCTGGGCCTCGCGCTCGGCCTGGCTCGACCGGTCGAGCCGCCGGGCGCCGGCATCATCCAGCGTCCGGCCTCCGAAACGGTCGTCGATCCGGATCTTCCCCACTCCGTCGCGCGGA
>JAOTXT010000021.1 GCA_029862205.1 Paracoccaceae bacterium | reverse complement strand
GCGCTCGCGGGTCACCAGGTTCTCGACCCACAGCCGCACCGGCAACCGCCCGGTCATCTGCTGATCCGCGGGGCTGGTCAGGAACACATCCAGCTTCTTGGTCGCGTCGGCGCTGATCAGCACGGCGGCGGCGTCCTCCCCTTGGACCGTCAGGCGCAGATAGCCGCCCTCCTCGGTCTCGGCGGACAGCCGGTAGGGACGCGGCACGGCGTTCCGGTTCTGGACCCGCACCTCGTAGGCGTTGCGGATCGATCCGTCCGACAGCGTGACGAAGACCGGATTGCGGTCTGGGCGCACCGTGATGTCGATCGTGTCGCGCAGGAAGAGGGCGATCACCATGGCGACCCCCACCCCCGCCCAGAGCGTGGAATAGATCACCGTGCGCGGCCGGACTACCCGGCGCCAAGCCGGCAAGGAAGCGGTTCCCGATCGCTCCAGCGCCTCGTCGGCCAGCGAGCAATAGTCGATCAGGCCGCGCGGCTTGCCGATCTTGGCCATGATGTCGTCGCAGGCATCGATGCAGAGCGCGCAGGTGATGCAGCCGAGCTGCTGACCGTTGCGGATATCGACGCCCATCGGGCAAACCGCGACACATGCATTGCAATCGATGCAATCGCCCAGGCGGTCGGCGTCGGCGGATTTGCGGTGCTTGCCCCGCGGCTCGCCCCGCCAGTCCTTGTAGGTCACGGTCAGCGAGTTCTCGTCCAGCATCGCCGACTGGATGCGCGGCCAGGGGCACATATACATGCAGACTTGCTCGCGCATGAACCCGCCCAGCACGAACGTCGCGGCGGTCAGGACGGCGATCGTCGTGTAGGCGATCGCTTGGGCCTGCCCCGAGACCAGATCGCGTGCCAGCGTCGGTGCGTCGGCGAAGTAGAAGACCCAGGCGCCGCCGGTGGCCACCGCGATTAGCAGCCAGATCGACCATTTCGCCAGCCGGCGGGTGATCTTCTGGAGGTCCCATTTGCGCTTGAGCAGCCGGAATTGCGCGTTCCGATCGCCATCGATCCAGCGCTCGACATACTGATAGACGTCGACCCAGACCGTTTGCGGACAGGCATACCCGCACCACACCCGGCCCAAGACCGAGGTGAACAGGAAAAGCCCGATCCCCGCCATGATCAAGAGCCCGGCCACATAATAGAATTCCTGCGGCCAGATCTCGATCCAGAAGAAGAAGAACCGGCGGTTCGCCATGTCGACCAGCACCGCCTGGTCGGGCAGGTGCGGCCCCCGGTCCCAGCGGATCCACGGGGTGACGTAGTAGACGCCCAGGGTGACCACCATGATCATCCATTTCAGGTTGCGGAAGGTTCCGCGGACGGCCTTGGGAAAGACCGGCTCGCGGGCCGCATAGAGCGATTGTGGTGCTTCGTCGGTCATGGGCTCACTGCCGGGCATCGCAGGCTCACTCGCCGGCGGCCCTGCTGTGCACGTAGTGCGTGACCTGCTTGATTTCAGCCTCGGTCAGTCGGGTGTCCCAGGATGGCATCGCACCCGCGCGGCTATAGGTGATGGTGCGGATCACGTCCTCGCGCTCCCCGCCGTAGAGCCAGATGCCGTCCGAGAGCTTGGGCCCGCCGAGCTCGCGGACACCCTCGCCATTGTCCCCATGGCAGGCGGCGCAATTCTCGGCGTAGATCTCTGCGCCCTCGGCGCTGGCCTCGCCGGCGCCCGAAAGCGACAGCGCATGGTCTGCGACCGCGGCGATCTGCGCATCGTCCAAGATCTCGTCTGCCCCGAATGCCGGCATGGCGGAGTCGCGGGTCTCCTCGTTCTCGGCCCAGCGGATGCCGTTGCGGATCGTCAGGTAAATGTCCTCGTGTGCCCCGCCCCAGAGCCAGTCGTCGTCGCGCAGGTTCGGGTATCCGGGCGCGCCAGCGCCGCCCGCCCCGTGGCACTGCGAGCAATAGGTGCGGAAGATCGCGGCGCCGCCAGCCTGGGCGAAATCGTCCAACTCGGTATCGGCCTCGATCTCGCTGAAATCGGCCTTGCCGACCCGCTGGGTGATTTCCTGGCGCGACGCCTCATGGGCCTCGATCGTCTCGGCCAGCTGCATCCGCGAGGAATAGCCCAGCACCCCCTCGGTCGCCGAGGTGACCAGCGGCCAGGCCGGATAGGCGATCGTATAGCCGATCCCCCAGATGATGGTGATGTAGAAGGTCCACAGCCACCAGCGTGGCAGCGGGGTGTCGAGCTCGGTGATCCCGTCCCATTCATGCTGGGTGGTCTCGGTGCCGGTCAGTTCGTCACGCTCAGGTACGGCCATGGTTCAGTCCTCCAGCCGGTCGTTCCGGAACGGAATCCGGGCGATATCGTCATGTTTGGCACGAGAGCCCGGCCGGAACGTCCAGACGATGATCCCAACGAAGATCAGGAACATCGCCAACAGGGCCCAGCTATCGGCAAACCCGCGCAGAAGCGAATAGGTATCCATCTGAACCACCTCCTCAGCGGGCATTCGCCTGGGCGTCGTAGGTCGAGAAATCGACCAGCGTGCCCAGCATCTGCATATAGGCGATCATTGCATCCAGTTCGGTGATCTTGTCACGCCCGTCGAAGTTGCGCTGCTGCGCGCCCGGGTAGCGCTCCAACAGCGCCTCGGCCTCCTCGTGATCGGGATCGACCTGGGCGTGGATGTCGGTCACCGCCATGGCGACCATCTCGTCCGAATAGGGCACGCCCAGCACGCGGTTGGCGCGCAGGTGATCGGCGACATATTTGAAGTCGAGCTTGGTCTCGGCCAGCCATGGATAGGCGGGCATCACGCTTTCCGGCACCAGGGCGCGCGGGTCTTCCATGTGGTCCGCATGCCACTCGTCCGAATAGCGTCCGCCGACCCGGGCCAGGTCCGGCCCGGTGCGCTTCGAGCCCCACTGGAACGGACGGTCATACATCGACTCCGCGGCCAGGCTGTAATGGCCGTAGCGTTCGACCTCGTCGCGCATCGGGCGGATCATCTGGCTGTGGCAGACATAGCAGCCCTCGCGGACGTAGATCTGGCGGCCCAGCAACTCGAGCGGCGAATAGGGACGCACGCCCGCGACCTTCTCGATCGTGTTCTGCAGGTAGAACAAAGGCGCGATCTCGACGATGCCGCCGATGGTCACAACGACGAAGGCCAGCACCAATAGCAGGGTCGCGTTGCGCTCGATCTTGGCGTGGCGCTTGAGCAGGCTCTGGCTTGTGCTTTCGTTTGCCATTTCTCAGTTCCTCACTCTGCAGCCACGGCGGCGGGGGCTTCGCTGCCCCGCACCCGGCCCTTGGCGGTTTGCCACAGGTTCCACACCATGATCAGCGCGCCGGTGATGTAGAGGACACCGCCCAGCGCCCGGACGACATACATCGGCATCTTAGCGGCCACCGTGTCGGCGAAGCTGTTGACCAGGAAGCCGTGCGCGTCCGTTTCGCGCCACATCAGGCCTTCCATGATCCCGGTCACCCACATCGAGGCGGCGTAGAGCACAATCCCAATGGTCGCCAGCCAGAAGTGCCAGCTAACCAGGCTCAGCGAATAGAGCCGCGCGGCGCCCCAGAGCCTCGGCACCAGGAAGTAAAGCGCGCCGAACGTGATCATGCCGTTCCATCCCAGCGCGCCGGAATGCACGTGCCCGATGGTCCAGTCGGTGTAGTGGCTTAGGCTGTTGACGGCCTTGATCGACATCATTGGGCCCTCGAAGGTCGCCATGCCGTAGAAGCCGACACTGACCACCAGCATCCTCAGCACCGGGTCGGTGCGCAGCTTGTCCCAGGCCCCTTGCAGGGTCATCAACCCGTTGATCATGCCGCCCCACGAGGGCATCCACAGGATGATCGAGAACACCATGCCCAGCGTCTGCGCCCAGTCGGGCAGCGCGGTGTAGTGCAGATGGTGCGGCCCGGCCCAGATATATAGGAAGATCAGCGCCCAGAAGTGGATGATGCTGAGCCTGTAGGAATAGACCGGGCGTTCGCACTGTTTCGGGACGAAATAGTACATCATGCCGAGGAAGCCCGCGGTCAGGAAGAAGCCGACCGCGTTGTGGCCGTACCACCACTGGGTCAGGGCGTCCTGGACACCGGCGAAGGCGCTGTAGGAGGTCGAGCCCCAGATCGAGACCGGCACCGAGGCGTTCCGGACCACATGCAGCATCGCCACGGTGACGATGAAGCTGAGGAAAAACCAGTTCGCCACATAAATATGCGGCTCCTTGCGCCGGATCAGCGTGCCCATGAAGACAGCTAGGTAACCGACCCAGACGACCGTCAGCAGCAGGTCGATGTGCCAGGCGGGCTCGGCGTATTCCTTGCTCTCCGAGCCGCCGAGAACATACGAGGTCGCGGCCAGCACGATGACCAACTGATAGCCCCAGAACACATACCAGGCCAGGTTACCGCCCCAGAGCCGCGCGGCGCAGGTGCGCTGCACGATATAGAACGAGGTGCAGATCAGCGCGTTGCCGCCAAAGGCGAAGATCACTGCCGAGGTGTGCAATGGGCGCAGCCGCCCGAACGAAGTCCAGGGCAGATCCCAATTCAGGACTGGGAAGGCTAGCTGGAAGGCGATATAGGTGCCCGCCGCGAAGCCGACGATGCCCCAGATGACGGTCGCAATCACGCCCGCGCGGACCACATCGTCCATATAGCCGCTTGCCCCCGGTCCATCCGTGGGCCCGTCCGCAGGCCGTGCCTCGCGGGTCATGGTCCACCAGAAGGCGATTGCGGCGGCGGCCAGGACGACGAGCGCGTTCACGCGATACGCGAGGTCATGTCCCCAATTCGCTGCCATGGCGGCAAAAATTGCAATCAGTCCATAGATAGAAAGCTTGAGTCCCGTGACCACGGCAGTTCTCCGTCGAGTTGTTGTTCTTTCGCTTCAAACAGCCGCTCGGCGTCGAAGCTTTGATCTGGGTCAAGTGTGCGCTCCCGCCGCACCCGGAAGCAGGATAATTTTCGCGGGTTCCAGCTTCAGGCGGAGTCGACCAGGGTATCGTCCCAGTCACCGTCGTCCCCGCTGGCTTCGAGCAGGCCCCGATAGTCGCGCAGCCTGACGTCGCGCGCGCCGTCCAGATGGATCAGAGCGTCCTTGCGAAGTTGCGTCAATTGACGGCTGACCGTCTCGATCGTCAGACCCAGATGCTCAGCGATGGCATCGCGCGATAGCGGGATCTGAAAGGCCAGCCCGTCCGCCAGTCGCGCCTGCTCGAGAACGGCCGCCCGCCGCGCGAGAACGACCAAGAAGCTCGCGACTTTCTCGCGGGCGGTCTTGCGGCCCAACAGCACCATCCAGTCGCGCGCGGCGTCGAGCTCGTTGAGCGTCATCTCCAACAGCCTGTGCTCGAGCTCGGGCTCGCGCGTGAGCAGGTCCTCGAACTGGCTGCGCCGGAACAGGCACATTTTAACCGGGGTCACCGCGACGGCATCATATGGTGCCCTTTGTTCGAACGGGCGCCCGATGAAGTCGCCCGGGAAAAGCAATCCGACGATCTGCCGGCGGCCATCGCTCAGGATCTTTTGCAGGGCCACGACGCCGCTGACCACCGAGCCCAGCGATTTCGTGGGCTCGCCTGTGCCAACGATCTCGCGCCCTGGCGCATAGTCGACATAGAATTTGATCGCGTCGAGCTCGGCCAATTGCGCAGGCGCACAATAACTGCAGACCGCGCGGTGGCGGATCGGACAATCGCTGCACCGCTGGTGGACAGGGCGCAAGCCCGTGACATTTTCGTCGGGCATCGTTTGTTTTCCACATTTGGGGCAATACGCCCAACCACATGATAGCTTGCTCGTTCCTCAGCGCAAATGACGCAACGCCGCATCCCATGATTCAGATCAAGGACGGACGGGCCGAACCCCCGCACTCTGACGCCGAAACGACAGGAGAACACCATGGCAGAGTCAGTCCTGGCACCGATCGATCTCGCGCATCTCGATCACGCGCGGAAGATCTTGCAGGTCGCCCGAAAGGTCGGCGGGGCGGAAAGCCGCATCACGGCGCTCTATATCACGCCCGAGATACCGCAATACGTGGCCGCCGAGCTGCCAGAGGGGATTCTCGCAAAGACCGACTCCACCTCGCGCGATACGCTCGAGGCGCTCGCCGCCGAGACGGGTGCCGAAGCGGTCGTCAGGAAAGGCTCGGTGACAGCCGAGATACTCGAATGCGCACGCGAGTTCGATGCCGACCTGATCGTCATCGGGTCGCATCGCCCAGGCCTGACGGATTATCTCTTGGGATCGACCGCCGCGCGCGTGGTGCGCCACGCGGATTGCCCAGTCTATGTGGACAGATAACCTGATCCGCTGGTTCGCCGGCAAGCCCAGCGCGTCCTGACCTCAGAGCCGCGCCGCCATCCCGGGTGCCGCGCAGAAAAGCGTCAGGATCTCCAGCGCCACGGTCGCCGCCAGGAATGCCGTCATGCCGGCAGTGTCATGCGGCGGCGAGACGGTGTTGATATCGGCGGCAACGAAGTCGATCCCCGACAGCGCCTGGAGAAAGCCCAACCCCTCGCGCGCCGTCGCGCCGCCCCAGGTCGGCGTGCAGACACCGGGCGCGCAGGACGGGTCGAAGAAATCCATGTCGAAACAGAGATATACAGGCACGCCCTCCAGTTCCTTGCGAAGACCTGCCGCCGTCTCCACCAGCCCCCGTTCATACAGCTCGGTGCCGTCGATCAGGTTGTAGCCGACGCCCCGCGTGTGCTCGAAGACATCGCCCACCATGACCGGCCCGCGCGGCCCCACATGATAGGATTTCGCCAGGTCGACGACGCCTTCCTCGGCCGCCCGCGTGAACGTGGTGGCGACGTTATAGCGGTCATGCACCGCGTTGCCGTCGCCCCGATAAGTGTCCGTATGCGCATCGATATGCAGCACCGCGAGACCGGCATGCCCCTTGGTCGCCGCCCGCATCAGCGGCAGCGAGATCATGCCGTCGCCGCCAAAGGCCAGCGGCGCCGCGCCCGCGTTCAGGATGGCGCCCGCCGCGCTCTCGATCTCCTGGAACGATTCCTCGATCAGCCCTGGTGCTGCGTCCGCATCGCCGCAATCGACAAGGCCTAGCGACTCGAGTGGATTGAAGGCCGCATGGGGCGGCTGATAGGGGCGCACCAGCAGGGATTGTTCGCGGATCGAAGCGGGGCCCGAGCGCGCGCCGATCCGCGTCGGGTGCAGGCCCGCGTCGAAAGGCACGCCCAGGATCGCGGCCTTGGCGCCTGCCGGATCGCTCGAGAAGGGCACGTTCATGAAAGCGCCGGTGGCGGCGAAGGCCCCGGTCTTGGTGGGCGGCATGATCCCGATCTTGGCCATCGCTTAGGCTCCCGTTTTTCTCCGGGGCCAAGGCTACAAACCGCCGGGCGCGGCCACAAGCGGGTGGTCAGGCCGCCTCGAAGATCAGCCGGAAGGCGGTGCCTTGCTTGGTCTCCAAAAGCTCGATCCGCCCGCCCCGCGCGGTCATCATCGAATGGACGATGCTCAGCCCCATCCCGGTGCCGCCTTCGTCGCGGCGCGTGGTGAAGAAGGGTTCCAGCACCTTGGCGCGGTTGGCGGGCGAGATTCCCTGGCCGTCATCAATGACATCCAGCGTGACCGCGTCCTCGGTGGCGTCGGCCCGCATGAGCACGGATCCGGCCCCATGTGCGGCCGCGTTTTCCAGGAGATGCGTCAGAACGACCTCCAACCCGTCCGGCGCCATCGGGATCGGCGTCCCGGGCCCATCGACCGTCAGTTCCAGCTCAGCGAACCGCTCCGCCAGGGCGCCACGCAGCTGGCCCAGGCTGGACGTGCCGGCCGTCCCAGGCAACCGGGCGGCTGCCAGGTCGCGCAGGCGGTCGAGCAGGCGGGTCATCCGGGCCGAGTCCCGTGAGATGTTGCGCAGAAACCGGATCCGGTCGCCCTCGGGCATCTGATCGCCCTTCTCGAGCATCAGCTCGGCCGCGCCCGCGACCGAGGTCAGGGGCGATTTCAGCTCGTGGGTCACATGGGCGGTAAAGGTCTGCACCGCCTGCTGGCGGTCGTTGACCGTGCGGGCCATGCTCAGCAGGTTCTGGCCCAGCTTTGCCATCTCGCTGGTGCCGTAATGATCGAGCGGCGTCAGCGACTCCGGCTCGCCCTCGGCGATGCCGTCCACCCGCCGGATCAGCCCATAGATCGGCCGCGAGACGAAACGCCAGAACAGAAACCCGATCAGTCCCGTACAGACCAGCATCACCAGGCCGGCCAAGATCAGGTTGCCGCGCTGGGCATGGACATAGCGCACGATATTGCTGGGCGTGCGGCTCAGATAGACCGCGCCGACGACCCGCTGGTCGGCGATCACCGGCATGGCGACGAAAACCCGGACCCGCGTGCCCCGGCTGATCGAATAGACAGGCGGCGCGGGCTCGTCCAACTCGCGGTGGCGCAGCAGCGTCACGATCCGGCCCTCCAGCGCCGCCGCGACTTCAGGCACATGGGCCAGCGACAGGCCGACCTCGCCGGTGCCGCCGATCACCGTGCCCCGGTCGTCGATCAGCCGGTAGCCCGCCAGGCTGCGCACCTGGCTGCGCTCGGTCACCGGCGACAGCCGCTCGCCCGCCGCTTCATAGATCGGCGCGGGCGGCTCGGATGCCGGCACCGGATCGCTGCGCGGTGGCGGGATCCGGTCGGCCAGGCTGAGGCGGGGCTCGATCGGGCGATAAGGGGTGCCGGGCCCCGGCAGCAGGCCCGCCGGCGCCGGAACCCCGCGGGCCACGCCATCGTCCAGCGCTCCATAGGCCTCTGCATAGCTCTCGGAGAGAAGCGTCGCCTGGGCCAGCAGTGATTCCTCGGTCTGCTGAATCAGCTGATTGGTGTAGAACTGAAACAGGAACACGACGCCCAGCGCCAGCGACAGAACCAGTCCCAGCACCGTCGCGATCAAGAGCCCCAGCGAAGGGCGCCATTTCCGGATGACCCGGTTCACGTCTCCGCGCGGCACTCGCCCAGCCTCAATCCCACCCCGTGCAGGGTCTCGATCCCGTCATGGCAGCCGGCATCGGCCAGCTTGCGCCGGATGTTGCGGATATGGCTGTCGAGCGTCCGGTCGGCCACGTGGATCGCGGGTCCGTAGACCGCGCTCATGATGCGCGCGCGGCTCAGTACCACCTCGGGGCGTCGCATCAGGGTGGCGAGGATGGAGAATTCCGAGGCGGTCAGGTTCACCTCCGCGCCCCCGAACCGGCAGAGATGGCGATCGCCGTCCAATTCCAGGTCGCCCCACTGGGCGTTCTCGATTACCTCCTCGTGCGGCTGCACCCGCTTCAGGATCGCTTTCACGCGGGCAACCAGCTCGCGCGGGCTGAACGGCTTGGCGACATAGTCGTCGCCGCCCAGTTCCAGCCCCACCACCCGGTCGATCTCGTCATCGCGCGCGGTCAGGAACAGGATCGGCAGGTTCGACGAGCGTCGCAGCGTGCGGCAGACCTCGAACCCGTCCATCTCGGGCATGCCGACATCCAGGATCATCAGTTCGGGCTCGGACGCCTCGACCTGCTTCAGCGCTTCCGAACCGTTGCCCACCGCCCGCGTCGCCATCCCCGCATCCTGCAGGGTGAAGCAGATCACGTCGCGGATATGGGCGTCGTCATCAACGACCAGGATATCTCCAGCCATGGCTCACCCGCTCCTCTTCCAAGCCAGTTTCAGCAAGATACCCCGACAGGCGCCAATCGCGAAACGTCCAGCCGCGCCAGGTGTCAGGGGGATCGAACGCCAGATGCTCAGCGATGGGCCGGCCGCCGCAGCGGAGCGTTGTGGCCAAGCCCTCGATTTCCAGCACGGCCAGCAGCGCCTGGGGGCCCAGCCCGCAAAGATAGCGAGTGTCCAACGGCCCTGCTTCCAGGTCCACGATGCTGCTATGGGCGATGTTGTAGCGCGCGATCGCATCGGCGAAGTTGACGAAGCAACTGGCATAAAGCACCGCCCCGGCCAGTCCCGCATTCCAGGCCACCATCCAGCGGTTGCTCTTGCCCAGCACCAGACGCGCGACCAGGACCAGGAACCCCGCGGCCAGAAGTCCCATCCAGATGAAGGCGGCGATGCGTAGATAGGTCAGCGAATAAGCCGCGACATAGAGATTGAGCCGCAGCACGGATGACCCGAGCAGAGCCACGTTCTGCGCGATCCAAACCAGGATCAACCGACGCATCAGCCGGTCCGGGCGGAAGAGCGTCGTGACGCCAATCACGATCGCTCCCGCCAACAGCGCGGTGACGACCAGCGGATAGGCGCCGCGATGGGCGTATTCCGCATAGGTCATCCCCTCGGGCAGGGTCGCCCCGCTCCAAAGATAGGTTGCGTCCAGGCCGGTCTGCACCGCGAAAAGCCCGTTGAACAGGATCAGAGCGTTTCGGATCGAATTCGTGCTGATCAGCCCGCCCGTGCTGAACTCGCCAGGCGCCGGCAGGTCCGCGCGCCATCCAACCGGCCAGGCGCAAGCAGCGGTGCGCAGGAACGGCCAGACCAGGATCAGGATCATGGCCCAGAACAGCAGGCGCAGCGACTCGTCGATCGGTACGTCGATCCGGGCTAGCTCGTCGAGCCAGGTCTCAATCACCGGATTGGCCAGCGCGAACAGCCCCAGAAATACCAGCCCGATCACCGCCGGCAGAACCCAGTCCGCGGCGAGGTTCAGCGGCGACCAGGCCCGTCTGGAGAGCTTTTGCCCGGCCGCCGCCATATCCTGGACCAGCCGCGCCGCGCCGAGGAACGGGAAGACCAGGACCAGATGCGCGTTCCGCGAAAGCCTGTCCCCGACCCGCTCGTCGAAACTCAACGCCAGCAGGATCAGGCCCAGCCCCATGAACGCCACCGATAGCGGCTGCACATATTCCGCCACCGCCAAAAGGCCCGCCACCGCGCCGGCAAGACCGGCGAGGTGGCGGGCGGCGATCCGGCCGGGCGGCGCGAGGGACGCCACCGCCAGCAGGATCAGAAGCCCGAAGACCGCGAGCGCGATCCCGGGCCGGCTGTCCCAGAGCAGCCAATCGCCCGCCACCAGCAAACCGGCCGCCACGACGAGGATGACCGGTTGGGGAAGAATACCGGTCCCTGGGGGAGGGGTCCCCGACGTTTCGGCGTCGGTCGCTGGGGTGGTCTGGCTGATCATCCGGGCGCCTCTGCTTGCCTCAACAGACAAGGCAAGAATGGCGGGGCTTCATGGGGCCAAAAGGGCGCCCGGGCGAAGGGAACCGGGGCCGTTCGTGCAGATTTCGTGCAGGGGCGGACTGCTCCGGTCATTCCCGCCATGGCGGGAACCTCAAATAAATCAACTAGATCCCCCGCATGCGCGGAGGATGACGAAGCATTCACCCCCTACAGCCGGTCCAAATACTGCTGCACGAAGTCGCAATCGACCAAGTCACGATAGGCGTCGATCAGCCGCTGCGTGACCGGGCCGTAAGCGCCCGCCGCCATTTCCGTCCCGTTGATCTTCGCCACCGGACAGATGCAGAGGCTGGTCGAGGTGATGAAGGCCTCGTCCGCGTTATAGGCATCATAGAGGTCGAGGTCGTCCTGCTGGACAGGAATCCCCAGCCGCTCAGCCAGTTCGATCACCGTCTGGCGGCTGACGCCCGCCAGCACGAATTGCTCGCGCGGGGTGCGCAGGACCCCGTCCTTGACCAGGAAGATGTTCGAGCCCATCCCCTCGCAGAGGTTGCCGTTCATGTCGAGAAGGATCGCCCAGCCGTCCGGGTTCTGGGCCCGCACCTCCAGATCGCCCATCACCAGGTTCAGGTAGTTATGGGTCTTGGCGCGCGGCGTCAGCGCCTCCGGCGGGGTGCGCCGGACCGAGGGCGTCACCACCTGGATGCCATCGCGGTAGAGATGGGCACGCTCGGCCACCGGCATGGGTAGGCATTCGATGATGACGGTGGGCCCGTCATGGTCCCAGTTGTCGCCCTCGACCTTCATCACGCCCCGGGTGATGCGCTGGCCGACCCAATAGTCCTCCGTTTCCGAGAGCAGGTGCAGGTTGCGCTCGACCACCTCGCGGGTGATCTCGGCCATCCGGTCCATGGGCATGGTCGGGTCGAGTCTCAACGCCTTCAGCGAGGCATAGAACCGCTCCAGATGCTCGTCCAATTTGAAGATCCGGTGATGGAAGGTTCGGGTCAAATCGAACGCGCCGTCGCCGAACAGGAAGCTCCGGTCCCGATAGGGAACCAGCGCCTGGCTTTCGGGGATGAAATCGCCGTTGAAGTAGACGATCCGTTCATTCGCACGTGAGGGCGCGGCGCGGGAAGGTGCGGTCTCTTGCATCACGGGCCTCCATGGCTGGGCGGGTCCGATCAGACACCAGGCCGGAAGCCGTCTCAACCCGAAATCGCTGCGATATTGCCCTTGGCCGGGCAGCGGCGCATTATTGGCGCGGCCATGAGGGAGGACACCATGCTCGACCAGCTCCGGGGTGTGATCGCCCCTTTCACCACGCCGTTCCGCGAGGATGACAGCGTCGATCTGGGCGCCATCGGGCCCCAAGTCGACTGGCTGGTCGCCGAGGGTGTCCATGGTCTCGCCGCCGGGGGCTCGACCGGCGAGGGCCATGCGCTCACCCGCGAGGAGCATCGTGACATCCTGGCCGAGACGGTGCGAGCCACCGATGGCCGGGTGCCGGTGGTGGCGGGGATCATCTCGAACTCGACCGCCGAGACCGCGGCGCGGGGGCGCCAGGTGGCGGATCTCGGCGTCGTGGCGCTGCAGGTCACGCCGCCCTCCTACCTCTTCCGGCCGGACGACGACGCCATGGTCGATCATTTCCGCCGCATCCATGGCGAATGCGGCCTGCCGATCCTGGTCTACAACGTGGTGCCCTGGTGCTATCTCTCGCCGGACCTGCTGCTGAGGATCATGGACGAGGTGCCGGGTGTCGCGGGGGTCAAGCAAAGCGCGGGCGACATGAAGCTGTTCGCCGACCTGCAACGCCGGGCCAAGCCTCAGAACCTGATCTTCAGCGCCGTCGACGCGCTGCTCTACCTCTCCTACATGCTCGGCGCTCGGGGTTCGATCGCCGCGATCCTGACCGCCGCCCCCGGCCCCTCGCGAAGGCTTTGGGACGCGGCCCAGGCGGGCGATCACGCCACCGCGCGGCCGCTGCACGAGGGCCTGATGCCGCTTTGGGACGCGATCGGCCAGGACAACATGCCCTCGCTCTGCAAATACGCCCAAAGCCTGCAGGGGGTCCCCGCCGGTCTCGCACGCCGGCCGACTTCGCCGGCGACCGAGGCGCAGAAGGCAGCCGTCAGGGCGGCCCTGGCAGGGCTGGGATTGATCGACCAAGTGGCCGCGGCAGAGTGACAGTGGCGAGCGACCCGATCTAGGGTCATCGACCCCGGCAAAGAGGCCGAGCGAAGGTCTGCTTGGAGCCCAAATTGTCCGATGCTGCATCGCGGACGGACGACAGCAAGTGGGGAATCCCGGACGCCCGCACCGGGTGGTTATGAATACTCAAATCCCACAGCCCCATTTGGTGGGATTTCTCGTAGGCGCGCTGGGGAGGCCATGCTAGCTTAACTCAGCAAGTCTACTTGAGGCTGATTTGGTGAAATACGCTGTTTATCTGAATAAATTCGCCCTTTCCGCTGCGCCTCTTTTTGTGTTTCTGGGGTATTTCAAGATAAACATTGCCTACTATCTGTTTGGTGTTGAATACGGATTAATTATTCATCTATATATTTCCATGTTGTTTATGTTTCCTTTTATGATGAGCGCCATTATTTTGACATTTTTGTCAACCAGAGAGAAATTCTTATATTACCTTGAGAGACCAAGGCTGACGTTACCGATTGCATCAGGAGTTTATTGGCACTCAGCATTCTTCAGTATTATTGGAATTCGGGTGCTGTCCTAGTTTGAGGGCGGGTGTCCTAAGTTGGATCGCGCTACCCTCAATTTAGGAGTTTCAGGATTTCCTCGTATTTATCGAGGATATCCTTCAACTTTTTTATCCCAGCCGCATCGACTTCTGCCGAGATTTGAAGCCGGTTCCCGACCAAGTAAGCAGAGATATCATGCGCCCGATCAGATCGGCCGGATGCGCTGTCCTCCTTGGCAGGATTTGGGTCTTGCATACCGCCCTTGCCGGGGGCCTCCACCACTGTGATTTCGCTCATCGGGACTCCTGAGGGGCTTCCGAAGACACCGACACAGGAAAGATCATCGGCTATCCAAGTAACTTGTCGGGGGACTTTGAACATATCCTGGCCATTCGATGCCCATTGCACAAAGTCGCCAACCTGGACTTCAACCGTATTTGAATCCTCCGATTTCGGTGTCTTCCCTTTATCGACTTCTCCGCCTTCCAGCGAAGCCACCTTATCAGAATCCGATAGGCCAGCATAGTCAAGCGTGCTGCGATAGATTTCGATGACCTCGTTTGCAGCAGTCTCGCTGTATGGCGACTCCTTCTTCTCGACTCGATCGACCGTTAGATACGTCCGCAGAACGCTATCTGAGACGCCGGATGCGAGCCCGTAGTTTTCCCAGAGTTCCTGATGGATCATAGGACAGAGGGCTGTCGCCTTCATTGCCTGTTTCCGTTTTTCAGAGGACGGATCAGCGTCAAGGACAATGCGCCGCCCAGCGTCAGTAACCTTGAATTTGCGTAATTTTCCAGTGCCTGAGTCTTCGACCAAACCATATTGAATCAGAGCCGCAGCCGTGCGCCAAACCTGACCCTCGGCTGATTTCATCCCCCATGCTTCCTGCAAAGTAGAGACGCCAACCTCATGGTGCTGAGCGTGCTTATGGAGTTCTTTGGTTCGCCCCACCGCACGTTCGAGCGCGAACGCCGGATACGGTGGCGAGCGGAACCGCTTTTTCTTTTGCGCACTAGATACGGTTTCAGACATTTCCGGTCCTCCTGATCCCGGGATATACGCACAAGGGCGCCCTGGGTCAAGAGTAAAATGCATACAGAAACGCATAAGGGTATTGACGCGGACGCACAAGGAACCTAAAATTGAACTCCCATGTAACCAAGGGAGACGACCATGACCAGAAGAGTAGCGAGCCCCGACGTTCAGCCGACCGGCGTCAGGGGCGAGGATCAACAGGAAGGGCCGTTGGCGTGATCCCGTCTAAAGGCATCGCCAACGGCCCTGAATCGGCGCCGATCCCCGGTGGTCTAACGGTAGGACGCCCGGCCTTACAACTGCGGAGGTCCAGGTCCGAATCCTGGTCGGGGAACCTAGCTTAGTCGGGTCCGAAGTTGCGCGAACAGCCTCGGACCCTGAGATCAACACGGGATTGAGCCCCGCGATGACCGCAACTCTCTATATACGCGCATTGCTCGATTCCGACAAGATTGGGGTCAGCAATGAACATCCTTCCCCTTGAGCGCCAGGCTCAAATCATCGCCGCATTGACCGAGGGCAATAGCATCCGCGCGACCGAGCGGATGACCGGAGCGCACCGTGACACGATCATGCGCTTAGGCGCGCGGATCGGCGACGGCTGCGCCGGGCTGCACGACCATCTGTTCCGCAACCTAGATACGCGCATCTTGGAGTTGGATGAGGTCTGGGCCTACGTCGGCAAGAAGCAGAAGCGCACGAAGCCCGAGGATGGGAACGAGAAAGGCGACCAATACACGTTCACCGCCCTGGATGCTGACAGCAAAGCCATCGTCGCCTACCGGGTCGGCAAGCGCGATGGCGATAACACCCGCGCCTTCGTCTGGGACCTGCGCGAGCGCGTCAGTGACTACATGCAGATCAACACTGATGCCTTCCTGCCCTATGAACAGGCCATCGCTGACGCTTTCGGTCGCGACGCTCACTACGCGCAGATCGTCAAGAAGGTAGTAGGCGAGCCGCCAGTAAACGCCGCACGTCGCTACTCGCCAGGCAAGGTAGTATCCGTATCCAAGCGAGTGGTCAGCGGCTTCCCGGTAGGGTTCCTGACCAGCACAGCTATGTCGAGCGGTCGAATTTGACCTTTCGGATGCAACAGCGGCGTTTTACGCGGCTGACCTCCGGGTTCAGCAAAACGCTGACAAACCACAAGGCGGCGGTCGGCCTCTTTGTCGCCCACTACAACCTGTGCCGCATCCATGAAACGCTCCGCGTCACACCAGCGATGGAGTTGGGCGTCTCCGATCACGTCTGGTCAATCGAGGAACTGATCGAGGCGGCGAGCAACCCGGATGACCACAAGCCCGCTGGCCGGATGGTTGGCCGGTTCCGGGTGATTGACGGCGGAGTGTCCTAAGATGAATAATCGAGTGTCCTATTTAGGACAGCACCGGAATTCGGGAAGAATTTATAATGGATTATTATTTTATATATATAGCTGCAATTTTCACATTTTTATGGGGGGTATTCGCATACTACTTCTTTTCTCTTCTATACTATTTTCGCAGATTGCTGATGAGCTAAGAAGATGATCCGTTTTTCCATGCCCGATGGCAACTCGTTCGAAGATTTGGCGCTCGCTATCGTCTCAAGCTCGCCATCGAGACGCACTTCTGAACGAGCGACCGAACGTCGGCTTAGTCTGCGCATCGCCGACGATCGGCAAGGTGCGCTTGTGATCCAATTGACGGCACCTCAGAACCCCACCTGATCCCCGCTCTATGACTGCGGAATCTCGTGGGCTCCCTTCAGAGCGGCGCGCAGCCGCTCAGGCGAACCGCTCCCTCAGCGCGTCCAAACCGATCTCGTAAAACTTCGAAATGATCTTGTCCGACAGCTCCGGCGCCGCTTCGTCCGGAATGAAATAGGCCGACCAGAAGATGTGGCAGCCGCCTTCCTCGGCCACGCAACTGAAGGTCGCGCGGTAGTCCGAGGCAGGCAGGGGGCCGTCGACGATCTCGTAGGTAATGTGGTGATCGCCGGTCTCGATCAGCCGCTCGAAGAAAATCTCCCCATCGGTGGTCGTGAGGTGCCGGTAGGCATCCCCCTCGATCTCGGTCAGCTCGACCGAGGCGATCAGCGGATGCCAATCAGCGATCTGTCCGAACCCGCCGACCTCGGCCCAAACCTCCGCCGGCGGCCGTGGCAGCGAAACCATGCGGCGCAAGCGGTCGTGCTCTTGCTGGTGCTGTTCGTTCTGCATGTCTGGCCTCGCCTTGATCCAAAAGTGAGTGTGTGCCGCCAGGTTACGCGCGATCGGCGAAGCGGTCCATTCGTCTTCAAGTCCCGAAGCGAGGGCACCGGCATGAATGCCTCAGCGGCTTCCAGGAATGCGCCAATTGTCCTTCGCCGATACGCCTTGCTCTACCGTTTCTCCGGCCAGACCGGGATGTCGCTGGGAAAGTGCCGCCGGGGACGTGACGGCTCGACCAAAGGCACCTTCTTCCCGCCCTGGATCGCGCGAAGATATTGCGCCAGCGCGTAAATCCGGCCGGCGACCAGCACGCTCGGATCGGCGCGGAAGATCCCCGCCCCGCCGCTGCTATAGGCCTCGCTGCGGAACGTGCGACCCCAGACCGGCATGTCCGTGCTACCGTGACCCTCGACCGGCACGCGCCCATCGATCACTTGGAACACGCGGTCAAAGGGAAAGACCCCGCCGTTCCTTTCGGAAAGCGTGGTGAGATCGGGTGGCGGGACTTTCAGGATCGCACCCATGGCGCCCCCGCCGGCGCCGTCGGGACCGTGACAGACTGCGCAGGCCTCATGGTATTCCCATGCGCCGCGCAAGGTGACTTCGTCATAGTTCGCTTCGGCGTGTGCGGCCGTTGGGCTGACAGCGACGCCGATCGAGATTGCCAGAATAATACCCTTACCCATCGCGAGCTCCTGAGCGGTGATTTCGCGCTCGAGCTTGCTACGGGAAAGACGGCTTCGGCTTGAGATCGATCAATCCCGGCGCAGCCTGGTTGGCGCGAGGCCTCAGAACGCCACCTGATCCCCGCCCTTCAAGGCCAGCATCCCGCGCGCCTCGTCCGGGGTCGCGATCTCCAGCGACAGATCCTCCAGGATACGCCGGATTTTTGCCACCTGGGCGGCGTTCGATGGGGCCAGTTCCCCCTTGCCGAGATAGAGCGAGTCCTCCAGCCCCACCCGCACATTGGCGCCCATGGTGGCGGCCTGCGTGCAAAGCGGCATCTGGTGGCGGCCGGCGGCGAGGATCGACCAGCGGTAATCATTGCCGAACAGCTTGTTGGCGATCCGGCGCATATGCAGCACGTTTTCCTCGTCGGCGCCGATCCCGCCCAGGATGCCGAAGATCGTCTGCACGAACAGCGGCGGCTTCACCAGGCCCCGGTCCAGGAAATGGGCCAGGCTGTAGAGGTGCCCCACATCGTAGCACTCGAATTCGAACCGCACGCCGTGGCCCTCGCCCAGTTCCTTCAGGATGCGCTCGATATCGGCGAACGTGTTGCGGAAGATCCAGTCGCGCGAGGATTCCAGGTGCTGGCGCTCCCATTCGTGCTGGAACTCCTGATAGCGGTTCAGCATCGGGAAGAGGCCGAAATTCATCGAGCCCATGTTCAGCGAGGTCATCTCGGGGCTGGCATGGACCGCCGCGGCGATGCGCTCGTCGACGCTCATCCCCTGGCCGCCGCCGGTGGTGACGTTCACCACAGCCTTCGACTGCTGCTTGATGCGGGGCAGGAATTTCATGAACTCGGCTGGGTCGCCGCTGGGCTTGCCGGTCTCCGGGTCGCGGGCATGCAAATGCAGGATCGCCGCCCCCGCTTCCGCCGCGGCCACTGCGTCCGAGGCGATCTCGTCCGGCGTCACCGGCAGATGCGGCGACATGGTGGGGGTGTGGATCGAGCCCGTGACCGCGCAGGTGATGATGACCTTGTCTTGCTTCGGCATGTTGTCCCTCCGTTATCTCAGCCGACCCTATCTCAACCGTTCCGGCGCCAGCATGGATTTCTCAAGCCCCCGCGCGGCCAGATCGCCTGGCAAGTCGCCCTCCGTGATCAGCGCCGCCGCAGCGCGTCCCAGCGCCGGTGATGTCTGGATGCCATAGCCGCCCTGGCCGGCGAGCCAGAAGAACCCCTCGGCCGCATCGTCGAACCCCACCACGGGCGTTTTGTCCGCAACGAAGCAGCGCAGCCCCGCCCATTTGGTGACCAGCCGGCGCACTTGCAGCACGGTCGCCTGCTCGATCCGGTGGGCGCCCAGAGCCAGATCCATCTCGTCCGGCTGGGCGTCGCAGGGGGGCGAGGGGGTCTCGTCGGCGGGCGAGCCCATGATTCGCCCCGCATCCGGACGGAAGAAGAACTGCTCGTCCACGTCGATGGTGGCGGGCCATCCGCCCGGGTCCAAGCCATCGGGCGGATCGAAGGTGAAGGCGGTCCGCCGCTTCGGCACCAGCCCCACCGGGGTGGCGCCTGCTAGGGCGGCGACCTCGTCGCACCAGGCGCCCGCCGCGTTGACCACCACACGCGCCGCGAAGTCTCCGGCCTTGGTCTCGGCGGTCCAGATACCGACGGCGCGGGTCAAGGCTTGCACCTTGGCGCCAGTCACCACCCGGCTGCCGCGCGCTCTCAGCCCTCGCAGAAACCCGGTATGGAGCGCATGGACATCGATATCCTCGGCAGCCGGCTCCAGCAGGCCGCCGGCGGCATAACCGGGCCGGATCGCGCCGTTCGCACGAACGACCTCGTCAGATCCCAACCGCTCGACCGGGGCAACGCCTGGCGGCGCGGTTGCCCGCACTTCCGCCTCGGCGGCATCCAGGGCAGTGATTTGGTCCGGACGCGCCAGGAACAGCGCCCCGCGCGGCGTCAGCAACGGATGGTCTCCGAACCCCTCCGGCGGGTCCTTGAAGAACCCGCGCCCCGCCGAGGTCAGCCGGCGGATTACCGCGTTGCCATAGGTCTCGGTGAAGAGCGCCGCCGACCGCCCGGTCGTGTGATAGCCCGGCTGATCCTCCGTCTCGAGCAGGACCACCTCGGCATTTACGGACAGAGCCCAGGCGGCAGAAGCCCCCGCAATGCCCGCGCCGATGACCAGAATGTCCGCTGTCCCGTCCATCCCGTCATCCGATCCGCAAGGCGTGCGATTTGCAACCCCGGTTGGGCGGCTCGACGCAGCCCAGGTTGAGTGCCGCCGCCGATCCCGGTTAGATGCGTGGACCATGAAGGACGATGACCTTGTGATCCGCTCGGCGGCCGAGGCAGATGTGCCCGAGCTCAGCCGGATGCTGGCGGCCCTTTCGGCCGAGATCGGCTATGAAAGCCCGGCGGCAAACGACGCGGCCGCGTTGGCGCGCCACGGCTTCGGCGCGCGCCCGCTCTTCGACGCTCTGATCGCCGAGCGCGGCGGGTGGGCGCTGGGCCTCGCGGTCTACTTCCCGGAATTCTCTACGCTCCGCCGGCGGCCCGGGGTCTATCTGCAGGACCTCTATCTGGCACCCGAGGCGCGGGGTCTCGGCCTCGGCCGGCGCCTGATCGCGGCGGTCCTGCACCAGGCCGCTGCCTGGGAGGCGGTCTATCTGCGCCTGGCCGTCCATGACGACAACCGGGACGCGCTGGCCTTCTACCGGCGCCTCGGCTTCCGGACGGACCCGAACGAGCGGGCCTATTGGGTCGAGGGAACCGCACTTGAGGAATTGGTAGGAACCTAATGAAAACATTCTATCATCCGATCCAGAAGACCCATGACCCGAAGCATTTTCTGTCATCCGGGGCGCTGCAACCCAACCCGGAGCAGCCGGGCCGGGTCGATATGCTGCTGGACGCCGTGAATGCGCTGGGCCTGGCGGTCGAGGAACCCGCGGACCGGGGCCTGGCGCCGATGGCGGCGATCCACACGTCCGAATACATTCGCTTCCTGCAAACCATCTACGCGCGTTGGCAGCACATCCCTGGCGCTTCCGCCGAGGTGATCCCGAATATCCACCCCAACCGCAACGCCGCCAGCTACCCGAAATCCGCGGTCGGCCATGCGGGCTATCACCAGGCCGACACGGCCTGCCCGATCTCGGCCGAGACCTGGGACGCGGCCTATTGGAGCGCGCAGAGCGCGCTGGGCGCGGCGGACCACGTGCTGGGCGGGGTGCTATCCGGGGCAGGGGCGGCCTACGCATTGGCCCGCCCGCCCGGCCACCACGCTTACGCGGACATGGCCGGTGGGTTCTGCTTCCTGAACAACAGCGCGATCGCGGCCGAGCGGGCCTTGGCCGCCGGGCGCCGCCCCGCGATCCTGGACGTGGACGTGCATCACGGCAATGGCACCCAGGGCATCTTCTATGCGCGTGGCGATGTGCTGACCGTGTCGCTGCACGCCCATCCCGAGCGGTTCTATCCGTTCTTCTGGGGCTACGAGCAGGAACGCGGCGAGGGCCCGGGCGAGGGCGCCAACCTGAACTTGCCGCTGGCGCGCGGCACCGGCGATGACGGGTTCCTCGAGGCCTTGGACGCGGCCAAGGCCCGGATCGGGGCCTTCGCCGCCGACATCCTGGTCGTGGCGCTCGGCCTCGACGCCTTTGAGGGTGATCCGTTCCAGGGGCTGGCGGTCACGACGCCGGGCTTCGGGCGCATCGCCGCCAGCATCGCCGAGCTCGGCCTGCCCACGATCCTGGTCCAGGAGGGCGGCTATCTCTGCCCCGAATTGGGCGACAATTTGCGCAGCTTCCTAAGCGGATTCGGTGAGGCGCATCGGGCGCGGTGAGGCCGTCTCGCCCGTTCTCGCTCCAAAGGGGAAAGGCCGGCCGCCTCGATGCGCCGGACTTGATCCGGGGCCTCGATGGCCACCGGAACCCCTCGAGGTCCCGGCTCTCGGCCGAGACACAGATGCGCTGGCAACTCACGCTGGCCCGAAGTTCTCGTCGAAGAACTTCAGCCAGTTTTCGCCCATCACGCCCGCGACCTCGGTCTCGCTCATGCCGATCCCGCGCAGGCCATCGGCGACGTTCCCGAAATCCCGGTTGTCCCGGAACCAGCCCGGCATGGCTGGGAACAACGATCTCATTGCGTTATGTGATATGTGTCGCAAGAACCGGTGATGTGGACCGTCGTCATTCCCGCGAAGGCGGGAATCTCGCCGGGATCAAAGATCCCCGCTTGCGCGGGGATGACGGGGTGACACATGGCGGGCGCCTATCCGAACAGCTCGTGGCAAAGCTCGAGCGACTCGACCAGTTTGTCGACCTCGGCCTCGGTGTTGTAGAGCCCGAACGAGGCCCGGCAGGTTGCGGTCACGCCCAGATGGGTCATCAGTGGCTGGGCGCAGTGATGGCCCGCGCGCACCGCGACGCCCTTGCGGTCGATCACCGTCGAGATGTCGTGGGGGTGCGCCGGCCCTTCCAGATTGAACGAGAAGATCGCCCCCTTACCCTTGGACTTGCCGTAGACCTGCAGCCAGTTCAGCCCGTCCAGCCGGTCCCGGGCATAATCGCGCAAGCCCCGTTCATGCTCGGCGATATTCTCCATGCCGAGCCCGGTCAGATAGTCGATCGCGGCGCCGAAGCCGATCACCTGGACGATGTTCGGCGTGCCCGCCTCGAACTTCATCGGCCCGTCGGCATAGGTGATGCGCTCCTTCGTCACCTCCTTGATCATGTCGCCGCCGCCATGGAACGGGTGCATCTCGGCCTGGCGCTCCTTGCGGGCATATAGCGCCCCGGCGCCGGTCGGGCCATAGAGCTTGTGGGCGGTCACGACATAGAAATCGCAGCCGATATCGGCCAGGTCGACCGGCATATGCACCGCCGCCTGGCTGCCATCGAGCAGGGTCGCGATCCCGCGCTCTCGCGCCGCCTGGCAGATGGTCTTCACGTCGACCACCGTGCCCAGCACGTTCGACATATGCGTCACCGCGATCAGCTTGGTCCGGGGCGTGATCGCGGCGATCACAGCCTCAGGGTCCAGGTCGCCGTTCACGTCCACATCGACCCACTTCAAGACCGCCCCCTGGCGCTCGCGCAGGAAATGCCATGGCACGATATTGGCGTGGTGTTCCATGACCGAGACGATGATCTCGTCGCCCGGCTCGAACCTGGGCGCGGCCCAGCCGTAGGAGACCAGGTTGATCCCCTCGGTGGCGTTCGAGGCCAGGATGATCTCTTCCTCCGAGGCCGCGCCAAGGAAGTTGGCGATCTTGCCCCGCACCGCCTCATAGTTCTCGGTCGCCAGGTTCGAGAGGAAATGCAAGCCCCGGTGCACATTGGCGTATTCTTCCGAATAGGCCTTGGTCACCGCGTCGATCACCGCCTTCGGTTTCTGGGCCGAGGCGCCGTTATCCAGATAGACCAGATCGACCCCGTTCACCTGGCGCGACAGGATCGGGAAATCGGCGCGGATTTTTTCGACGTCATACATGGGGAATCTCGTTCAGCCGCCCATCATCATCGGTGTCAGCAGCATTGCGGGCAGGATCATGATCGCGAACAGCGCCGCCAGGACGCTAAAGGTCCGTTTGAAGCCGTGCAGCTCGGCGATGAAGGCGGCATAGAGCCACAACAGCAAAGCGCCGCCGATCAGCGCAATCATTGCCGCACTGTCGCTCATTGCCACTGGGACATCCGGGTTCTTCGCCAGCGTTTGTATCGCTTCCAGGTTCTGCCGCGCCGCCAGTTCGACGAAGGGCGAGGTCACGCTGGTGACCACGTCGTACCAGGCGACGACCAGAGCCGATTGGCGAAAATCGCCAGTGCCACCGAAGACGCGGCCGATGTAGCAGATCAGTGCCGTGATGATGCCGAACGAGATCAGCGCGCCGACCAGCCGTCCGATATAGGCGCCGAGCCCCGCGGGTCCGGCGCCGGCGACCTCGATGGGGATCAGGATCACCATGATCTGGCGCACCACGAAGGCAAGCAAGACCAGAAGCAGGATCTCCTGCATGCCATAATCGCCGCTCATGATCCGCCGCACCGAGGCGCGCGGATGCATGTAGCCGCCGATGATGTTCTCGATCACTGCGCCCATCATGGCTGCCGCCCCGTCTTCATCTCAAAAGGCCCGACCCAGCAGATAGAGTGCAAGGACAAGAGTGCCAACCAGGCCGGCGATGACGCCCAAGACTTTCCAGGTGCTGGCAAATCCATGCGCCTCGGCCAGGCAATGGGCCAAGACCCAGGCCGAGGCGATGGCGCCCAACATACTGGCGATCTCGGCAGCGCGGCCCGGCGCCCCGGTCAGCAGCAGTGAGAACATGGTCGCCGCCAGGATCGCCGGTGCCGCTACCAGCGAACCCCAGAAGACCGCCGCCCGACTGTCGCGCCAGGACCCGGCGCCGCCAAAGGCTCGGGCGACCGCGCCTGCCAAGGCCGCCACCACATAAAGCGCGATGGTCCGGTAGAAGACCGACGAGACCAGCGCCGCGCCGATCAACCGGCGAAATTCGTCTGGCGTCAGTGTCGGGCCTTTCGGCCCCCAGGCCAGCAAGACGGCGCGCCCGGCGAACCAGATCAGGCCCGAGAGCACCACATAAAATAGCAGCCGCCCCTCGCTGGGCCCCCGCGTCAGCTCGCCCCGCATCGAGCCGCGCAAATCCGCCCAGGCGCCCAGCACGCGCGAGACCAGTCCGTTCGCCGGTGCCTCCTCCTCGGCCATCGCCATCAGCCGGCCGTCCCGGTGTTCTTTCCGGTACTTGCCTGGGCGCGCTCGGCCATCCAGGCGGCGACATGGGCGCGCATCGCCCCGGCCAGCGCCTCGTTCTCGATTTCCTCGAAGGCCTCCTCGGCGAAGGCGGCGACCAGCATCGCCTCGGCTTCCGCCTCGGGCACCCCGCGCGAGCGCAGGTAGAACATCGCTGCCTCGTCCAGCTTCCCCGTGGTCGAGCCGTGGCTGCACTTCACGTCATCGGCATAGATCTCGAGCTCTGGCTTGGCGGAGAACTCCGCGCCCTCGGTCAGCAGCACCGACTGGCTGATCTGATAGCCGTCGGTCTTTTGCGCCACCTGGCGCACGAAGATCTTGCCCTGGAAGATGCCGCGCGCCTTGTCGGTCAGCACGTTCTTGAAGACCTGGCGGCTTTCGCAGCCGGGCGCGCCATGGGTGACGAAGACCGTGTTGTCGATGTGGCTCTCGCCCTTCGCCAGTACCGCGCCCGCGATATGGCCCACGGCGCTCTCGCCGACGAAGTCCATCACCACCTCGTTGCGGGTCATCTCGCCGTCGGCCGTCAGGGTGAAGGTCTTGAACTGCGCCTCGGCGCCGATCCGCGCGAAGATGTGACTGGCGCTAGGCGCCCGCGGGCCTTCCTGAATGCGCACATGCTGGAAGCTGCCGCCCTCGGCCACATCGACCTCCAGCACCTTGTTGGTCACGGTGCCGGATTCCAGCAGCATAAGCGATGCGCCCGGTTCGACCCGGATCACATGGTGCAACAGGCTCGACCCCTCGCCGATCTGGTCGTGGCGCAGATGCAGGGGCTCGGTCACCTGGCCTGTCACATGCAGCGCCAGCCCCTCGGTGGCGCAAGCGGTGTTGAGCGCGGCCAGCGGGCGCGCCACCTTCTCGTGCCCCGCGGCCTCGAGGTGTCCGAAGATCTCGCGCGCGGGCGCGATGTCCTGTTGCAGCGCCTCGCTCAGCATCATGACGTGCAAACCCGGTTGGGCGGCGTCGTCCGACAGGTCGGGCCGGAAATGCCCGTTGACGAAGCGCAACCGGCGCGGATGCACATCGCCGAATTGGCTTTGCATCTGGGGCGCGTCCGATGTCTCGCCGACCACGGCGATGGGCGCGGTCAGGCGGCCCGGATCGGTGTATTTCCAGTATTCGTCGCGCCGCGCCGGCGCGCCTGCTTCCAACAGCCGGGTCCGCGCCGCGGCGCGCGCATCGCGCGCCCAGCCCGCCTCGTGGCCGGGCAGGGGCAGGACATGCAGCAGGGCCTCGGCGGCCTTCCTTTTTGCGTCCGTCGCCATCACGCTACCTTGTTCTCCAGGTGGGCGTAGCCCTCGGTCTCGACCTTGATTGCCAGTTCCGGCCCGCCGGTCTCGACGATCTTACCGTCCGCCATGATATGCACGACGTCGGGTTTGATGTGGTCGAGCAGCCGCTGATAGTGGGTGATGACCAGGAAACTCCGGCCCTCGTCGCGGAGCGCGTTCACGCCGTCGGCGACCAGCTTCATCGCGTCCACGTCGAGCCCCGAGTCAGTTTCGTCCAGGATGCACATCCGGGGCTCGAGCACGGCCATCTGCAGGATCTCGTTGCGCTTCTTCTCGCCACCGGAGAAGCCCACATTGACCGGGCGCTTCAGCATGTCGGCGCTGATCTTCAGTGCCTTGGCCTTCTCGCGCACCAGCTTCAGAAAGTCGGGCGCCGAGATCTCGGGCAGCCCACGCGCCTTGCGCTGGGCGTTCATCGCGGTGCGCAGGAAGGTCATGTTGCCGACGCCGGGGATCTCGACCGGATACTGGAAGGCGAGGAACAGGCCATGGGCGGCACGCTGCTCCGGGTCCATGTCCAGCAGATCCTCGCCGTCGAGCGTGGCCGAGCCATCCGTCACCTCGTAGCCCTCGCGGCCCGACAGCACATAGGAGAGCGTCGACTTGCCCGACCCGTTCGGCCCCATGATCGCATGGACAGACCCGGCCGGGATCTCGAGGTCGACCCCGTTGAGGATCACCTTGTCCTCTTCCTCCAGCTTCACATGCAGATTTTCGATCTTCAGCATTCAGTTTTCCCTTTGGCGGCGCCTTGGCCGCATGTTTCCTCGCAGGCGCCGCCTGCGGCGTCACTCCAATCCCAACACCACCCGCGACACGTATTCGGGCGTGTAGATCTGTTCCATCAGGCCGGGCATCATCGGCACCCATATGGGCTCGGCCATGAAGGCCAGCACGCCGCCGATCAGCAGCGCCAGCATGGCGATGTAGTTCGTCTTGCCCATCACCAGCACCACGATGCCCATCAGGATCAGGGTGATCACACCCTCGGCGATGTGCAGCGTCTGGGTGCTGCCCTCGATGCCCAGCTGGCTCATGGCGATGCTGCGCCCGGCGACCAGCGCCACCGCGCCCAGGATGAAGGCCAGGGGCGGCAGAACCATCTTGCCGATCGAGATTTCGAAGTCGTCGTCATCATCCTTCTCGTAGGCCATGCGCCGGTTAAGCCCCACGGGCGGCGGCCCGCCGGGCAGTTTGGCTTTGACCTTTTTCAGGCGTTTGTTGAAATCGTCCGACTGGCTCATGCTGCCCTCCTTGCGATCAATCCTTGCTGCGGCGCTTGCCGACCAAATACGAGAACAGGAACACCAGGCTGGCCAGCGCTCCGCACCCCAGGGCGAAAATGATTCGCACCGCCGGCGAGCCGCTGACCTCTAGATAGACCCCCAGCCAGTAGACCACGGCCGTCACGAAGAGGCCGTAGAACAGTCCGCCATAAAGCAAGTTCTTGTCGCCTTTCATCGTCCGTTCTCCAATAATAGTCTCATGTCAGTCCTTGCCCCAGCGCCACCGCCATTCGCCATCGGTCTTGGCCTTGCAGAGCCTGATGAAGGCGAGGATCGCGGCGGCGAAGAGCAACAGAAAGGCAACGACCTGGGCGCCGCTCGGACCGGCCTCGGATGCCGAAGGCCGGACGATCAGCATATGGGTGAACGCGAGCACGACCAGCACGAAGACGATTATCGCCGCCCAGCCCTTCCAATTGGCCGGCGAGGCGCCATAGCCGTAGGTCTTCGGTTTGAACCAGTGGTCGGTCACTCGATGATCTCCCAATCGCGATCAGACCGGGGATCCCTCGGGGCGGTATTGTGGGCTCGGAATTCGGCAAGTTGCTCGGCTCGCTCCTGCGCACGTTCCTCGCGCGCCAGAATCTCGCCTGCCGCGCGACGCGACCGCGCAGCGGTCGCCCCCATCCGGGTGGCTACCGCGCCGGCCGATACTCCAATCACGAAGATGATCAGCCAGACCAACCAGGCGGGAACCGGCGAGAGGTCGATCGAAAAGGCGAGAATCGCGCCCAGCGCCCAAACACCCAGCACCGCAGCAACCGTGCCAAGCGACCGGTCACGATGGGCAGGGCTGTGCGGGTCCCGGAGTAACGCCTCTTCGATCGAGTTTCCTACGCTCACGACTTAAAGCCCCCATTCTCGGGTATTGCGAATACCAGGGGATAAAACCAGGCCAAGCAGAACACGCCGTATTCCGAGAACAGGCGCTGGAAAAACGCTCTACCGAACGAGTGGCTCGGTCCAACGAGTCTCGCGCGCTCGTATGCCGAAAAGACAACCAGGAACAACGAGATGGTCAACCAAACATGGAAGGGAAAATAAGCGAGGAATGACAGAACGAGCGGTACGATGCTCGATGTCAAATAGGCCAATCCAACAGACACGACGCCCAGGCAAACACCCATCGCGAGTGCCTTTAGATGACCGAGTTCCCTGAACCGGGCCTCGAGCGTATCGATCAGTTTACCCAACACTCCCCTCCAAACTAATCGCCACCAGCTTCTGCGCCTCGACGGCGAATTCCATGGGCAGTTCCTGCAGCACCTCCTTGCAGAAGCCGTTGACGACCAGGGCCACCGCCTCCTCCTCGTCCATGCCGCGGCTGCGGCAGTAGAACAGCTGGTCGTCGTCGACCTTCGAGGTCGTCGCCTCGTGCTCGCAGCGCGACGAGGAGTTCTTGACCTCGATATAGGGCACCGTGTGCGCCCCGCATTTGTCGCCGATCAAAAGGCTGTCGCATTGGGTGTAGTTGCGCGCGTTGCCGGCGCGCGGGTGCATCGAGACCAGGCCGCGATAGGTGTTCTGCGCCCGCCCCGCGCTGATCCCCTTCGAGACGATGCGCGAGCGGGTATTCGCCCCCAGATGCACCATCTTGGTCCCGGTATCGGCCTGCTGGGCGTTGTTGGTGATGGCGATCGAGTAGAACTCGCCCTGGGACTCCGCGCCCCGCAGGATGCAGGACGGGTATTTCCAGGTGATCGCAGAGCCGGTCTCGACCTGCGTCCACGAGACCTTCGAGCGCGCGCCCCGGCAATCGGCCCGCTTGGTGACGAAGTTGTAGATGCCGCCCCGGCCTTCCTCGTCGCCCGGATACCAGTTCTGGACGGTGGAATATTTGATCTCCGCGTCCTCCAGCGCCACCAACTCCACGACCGCTGCGTGCAGCTGGTTCTCGTCGCGCATCGGTGCTGTGCAGCCTTCCAGGTAGCTGACATAGGCGCCCTTGTCGGCGATGATCAGGGTGCGCTCGAACTGGCCCGTATTCTCGGCATTGATGCGGAAATAGGTGCTCAGTTCCATCGGGCAGCGCACGCCCTCGGGCACATAGACGAACGAGCCGTCCGAGAAGACCGCCGAATTCAGCGTCGCGAAGAAGTTGTCGGACTGCGGCACGACCGAGCCCAGATACTTCTTCACAAGATCCGGGTGCTCCTGCAGCGCCTCCGAGATCGAGCAGAAGATCACGCCGGCCGCCGCCAGCTCCTTCTTGAAGGTGGTGCCGACCGAGACCGAGTCGAAGACCGCGTCGACCGCCACTTTGCGTCCCTCGGCGGCGGCGGTGCCCGCGCCCTCGACACCCGCCAGGATCATCTGTTCCTTCAGCGGAATTCCCAGCTTCTCGTAGGTGCGCAGCAGTTCCGGATCGACCTCGTCGAGCGACTTAGGTTTCTCGTCGAACCCCTTGGGCTGGGCGTAATAATACTGCTCCTGATAGTCGATCGGCTGGATCTCCAGCATCGCCCAATCGGGCTCGGTCATCTCGACCCAGCGGCGATAGGCGGCCAGGCGCCAGTCCAGCATCCAGGCGGGCTCGTTCTTCTTATCGGAGATCAGCCGCACGATGTCCTCGCTCAACCCCTTGGGCGCGAACTCGGTCTCGACATCGGATTCCCAGCCGTATTTGTATTTGCCCATCGAGCGGACGGCCTCGACCGTCTCGTCCTCGACGCCCTCTTTGACCTTAAAATCGGCCTTGACCTTGATGTCGTCCAGCGCGCTCATGCGGCTTCCTCTCTCCCATGTCCCGGGCTTGACCCGGGACCTCGATATCTCTCTCGCTCCACAAGGCCCCGGATCACGTCCGGGGCACAGGGCGCGTTCACGCCGCCCGTTCCTTCCGGCGGCGGTAGTTGTCTATCCAAGTCTCGGCGAAGCCCATCACCTCGGCTTGCGTTGTCGTCGGCCCCATCGAGACCCGGATGGCCGACGACGCGGTTTCCTCGTCGAAGCCCATCGCCAGCAGCACCCGGCTGGCCTTGTTGACCTTCCCCGAGGAGCACGCCGAGCCCGCGCTGATGGCGTAGCCGGCAAGGTCCATCTGCATGACCTGGGTCTCGCCCTTCCACCCTGGCACGGCGAAGCAGGAGGTGTTGGGCAGGCGTGGGACGTCCTTGCCGAAGACGATCAGGTCGGGCGCCTCCGAGGCCAGGCGGTCCTCCAAACGGTCCCGGAGGTCCGCCACCCGGTCCCAGACCCCATCCTCCTGATCCAGCTGCGCCGCCTCGGCCGCCGCGCCGAACCCGGCGATGCCGATTACGTTCTCGGTGCCAGCACGGCGAGAATTCTCTTGCCCGCTTTCATGGCCCACAGCAGGGAGCCAACCGAAGGGGCAAAGCTGGGCCCCGACTCCCGTCGGCCCAGAGAGCTTGTGAGCCGAAGCGATGCCAAAATCCGCCAATGTGACTGCGGTATCGTGGTTTAGCTTTCCCACACCTTGTGTAGCGTCCACGAAAATTTCCGCACTTCGGTTCCGGTTCTGGATGTAATCGAAGCACTGACCGACGTCGTTGATCACACCTGTTTCCGAGTTTGCCCATTGGATGGCTATCATCTCGCCATCCCGCAAACCGCCAAGAATTGTCGCATCAAAGCGTTCGTCGATCACAACCCGTCCGCTTTCGTCGGACGGCAAGGCCCAGCCCGGATCGAAGTGCCGGAAGACGCAATCATGTTCAGTGCGGGCCATGATCGCTTGTCGATGCGCCAAGATTTCATTGGCACCCTCCGTCGCACCGCTGTTGAAGACTAACTCGCCTTCGGACCACCCAGTAAGCCGAGCCACCTGGCCGCGCGCCTTCTCGACAATCGCCTTCGCCGCCCGGCCCTCTGCATGGACGCTGGACGGGTTCCCCACCACGTCCATCGCCGCCAGCATGGCGGCGCGCGCCTCGGGCCTCAGCGGCGCCGAGGCATTCCAGTCGAGGTAGACGCGGTTCATCATAGCGCTGCCTCCTGGAGCGCCGCGACGTCGCCTCTATGGATGGAGGGCAGCGACCGGCCGCGGGCGGAAGCGAAGCGCCCGCCCGGGGGGGCGGTCGGGCGCTGCCCGGCGTTTGCACGCCGGGCGGGGCGTTTGTCTCCCATCCGTCCGTCTCCCCGAATGCTGTCCATGCTCGCCGAAAGGGAGCGGGTCTGCAGCGCCAGCATGCTCACGCCCGCGCCGCCTCTTCCTCCAGCAGCTCGCTGAAATCCGGCACGGCCGGGCAGGGCACCATCCGGTCGCCGATCACATCCGCAATCGTCGTCTGGCTCAGGAAAACATGCACATGGGCCGAGAGCTGTTCCCACAGGTTATGGGTCAGGCAGGCCTCCTTGGACTTGCCGCAGCCCTGGCCTTCCTCCCACTTGCCGTCGCAGCCCATGGCGTTCAGCCGCTCGTCGACCGCCGCCATGACGTCCGAAATGCGCAGCTCCTCCGGCGCGCGCGCCAGCAGGTAGCCGCCGCCTGGCCCGCGCACTGAATCCACCAGCCCGGCGCGCCGCAGGCGCACGAAAAGCTGCTCGAGGTAGGCGAGGCTGATGTCCTGGCGCTCGGAGATCTCGGCCAGGGTCACCGGCCTGGGCGCGCCGTTCAGCGCGATATCGGCGAGCGCCGTCACCGCATAGCGGCCCTTGGTGCTGAGCTTCATTCGCGCCTCCCGTATCGGCCAAATCCAACGCCCCAGGCCCCCGCACACATGTTGACCTGCGCGCCCATCGGCATTACCTCCCTTAAACGCGAGCGAGAGGCCGTATCCGGCTGATTTAGAATTGTTCTAGGAAACCTGACAGAAGAAGTCAAGCAATCGGGACGCCCTACCCGATGCGCGCGTATAACGAGGAAGAGCAGACATGCCAGAGGTGATCTTCGCGGGCCCGGAGGGCCGTCTTGAAGGCCGCTACCATCCCGAGCCCGAGAAGGACGCGCCGATCGCCCTGATCCTGCATCCGCACCCGAAATTCGGCGGCACGATGAATAACCCCGTGACCTATGCGCTGCACTACGCATTCCGGGATCTGGGCTTCACGGTGATGCGGTTCAATTTCCGCGGCGTCGGGCGCAGCCAGGGCGAGTTCGACCAGGGGATCGGTGAGCTTTCCGACGCTGCCTCGGCGCTCGACTATCTGCAGGCGCAGAACCAGAACGCGCGGGCCTGCTGGGTGGCCGGGTTCTCGTTCGGCGCCTGGATCGGGATGCAGCTTCTGATGCGGCGTCCCGAGATCAGCGGCTTCATCTCGGTGGCCCCGCCCGCCAACATGTACGACTTCTCGTTCCTGGCCCCATGCCCGTCGTCCGGCCTGATCATCAACGGCGAGGCCGACCGGATCGTGCCGACCGAAGAGGTAATCAAGCTCTCCGACAAGCTGAAGGCCCAGAAGGGGATCACCATCACCCACCAGACGGTGCCCGAGGCCAACCACTTCTTCGAGAAGGGCATGGAGACCCTGGTCGGCAACATCAAGGATTACGTGGTCAAGCGCATGAAAGAGGGCGGGCGGTAGGTGCCGCATCCCCTTGCTAACCCTCCCCCCAATGGGGAGAGGGCTAGGGAGGGGGTGCCCCCCCACGCGCAAGTCACGGATAACTGATCCGCCCCCCGCAGACCGGCTCGCGGCACCCGGTCGTCGACGGCGCCGAGGTTGGCAGGCCGCGCAGGACCCGGACCGCCAGATAGGCAAAGGCCTGCGCTTCCAGGATGTCGCCGTCCAGCCCCACCGCCTCGACCGCCTCGACCGGCGCGTCGAGCCGGTCGGCCAGCATCCCCATCATCGTTTTGTTATGCCGCCCGCCGCCGCAGACCAGCCAGCGGGTAGGGGGTGCAGGCATATGCGCGACCGATGCGGCCACACAATCGGCGGTGAAGACAGTCAGCGTGGCCGCGCCGTCTTCGGTGGACAGCTGCTCGACGGCCTTCTGAACAGGCTGGAAATCGTTCCGGTCCAGCGATTTTGGTGGGGCCCGATGCAAGTAATCGAACCGCGGCAATCCTGATAGAACGTCTTCGTGCGTATGGCCTGCGGCCGCTGCCACGCCGTCTTTGTCGAAGCCCAACGCGGTCCGCGCAGCCATGAAATCATCGATAAGGGCGTTCGCCGGACCCGTATCAAATGCCAAGAGTGCCGCCGATTCCTCCGGCGCATCTCGTGATGGATCAATCCATGTGACATTGCCGACCCCACCGAGATTCAGGAAGGCGATGGGATCACGCAATCCGGCATGCCGCGAAAGCGCGAAGTGGTAGAAGGGTGCGAGCGGCGCTCCTTGACCGCCGCTGCGCATGTCGGCCGAGCGAAAATCCCATACGGTCGCAACGCCGGATCCTGAAGCTACCGCCGATCCATCGCCGAGTTGTAGCGTGAAGCCTTCCATCGGACGGTGAGAAACGGTTTGGCCATGGAACCCGATTATGGCCGGCCCGCCGCCAAGTTGGCGGATGGCGTCGAGGTGCGTGGTCACCGCGCTCTTCGCCAAGGTGGTGAGGGCTTCAGGCCAGCGCGCCGGGTCACGCAGCGCGTCTGTTGGCGTGGTAGGCGCCACGGCGTTTGCGGCTTTCATCTGATCGCGATAGGTCTCGAGATAGGGCACGAAAAGGCTTGGTCCGAACTCCTCTAATGTCTCCCCATCCGTCAAAACCAAAGCCGCGTCGACCCCGTCCATCGAGGTCCCGCTCATCAGTCCCAGCGCCCAGACTGGCTTGCCCGTTGCAACCTCGACCATGCCTCACCGTTTCTGTCATGCCACGGCTTGGCCGGGGCATCTCATGGACCTCTTGCGGGATCGCCCGGTCAGGCCGGGCAATGACGGACCCGGGCCGCCCCTTCCCGTCGCACCCTTCCTTTATCGGGCAATTCCGCTATAGAACCCGCCCACCACACTACGGGGAAGACCGATGACCTACCAGCCGAAAGCCGAGTTCCTGCGCGTGATGACCGCGCGCGGCTTCCTGCAGGACTGCACCGATCTGGAGGGGCTAGACAAGGCCCTGATGGCGGGTGTCGTCCCGGCTTATGTGGGTTATGACTGCACCGCGCCCTCGCTCCATGTGGGCAATCTGCTCAGCATCATGATGCTGCACTGGTTCCAGGAGACCGGGCACCAGCCGATCGTGCTGATGGGGGGCGGCACCACCAAAGTGGGCGACCCCTCGGGCAAGGACGAGTCGCGCCAGTTGCTGACCGAGGACATGATCGCTCAGAACATGGCCGGCATCCGCGCGGTTTTCGAGCGGTTCATCAGCTTCGAGGATGCATCCGGGGGCGGTAACGCGGTCATGCGCAACAACGCGGACTGGCTGGATGAACTCCGCTACATCCCGTTCCTGCGCGACTATGGGCGGCATTTCTCGGTCAACCGGATGCTGACCTTCGATTCGGTCAGGCTGCGCCTCGACCGCGAGCAGAATCTGAGCTTTCTCGAGTTCAACTACATGCTGTTGCAGGCCTACGATTTCCTGGAACTCTACCGGCGCGCGGACTGCCTGTTGCAGATGGGCGGCTCCGACCAATGGGGCAACATCGTCAACGGCGTGGACCTGACCCGCCGGGTCGAGGGTGCCGAGGTCTTCGGGCTGACTTGCCCGCTGATCACCACCGCGGATGGGGCCAAGATGGGCAAGACGGCGGCCGGCGCGGTGTGGCTGAACGCCGAGATGCTGAGCGCCTACGACTACTGGCAGTTTTGGCGCAACACGGCGGACGCGGATGTCGGGCGGTTCCTGCGGCTCTTCACGACCCTGCCGATGGACGAGATCGACCGACTGGAGGCGCTGGAGGGTCAGGAGATCAACGAGGCCAAGAAGGTGCTGGCGAATGCGGCAACCGCGATGGCGCATGGCGCCGATGCGGCCAATGATGCTGAGCAAGCGGCTAAGGCGTTGTTTCAGGAGCTAAAGCATACTCGGTTCGACAGCCCAAACCGTTCTTACCAGCCCGCGATCACTCAGGGTTGGCCGACCCTGGAACTGACGTCGAAAGAAATCAGCGAAGGGATATCGATTGTTCAGCTTTTCGTGCGCTCGGGCCTCGCCGCGTCTGGCAAGGAGGCCAAGCGCCTGATCGCCGAGGGGGGTGCTCGTCTGAATGACGAACCCGTCACCGATCCTGGGCAGATGTTGGGTGCGAGTGACTTGGCCGATCCCATCAAGCTATCCGCTGGAAAGAAGCGCCACGCGCTCGTCCGGCTCGCATAATTCCTCGGTTCAATTCGCTCAGCTTGTGGCGCCGCTCCTATGGAAGGAGGGCAGCGACCGGCCGCGGGCGGAAGCGAAGCGCCCGCCCGGGGGGGCGGTCGGGCGCTGCCCGGCGGTGCCCGCCGGGCGACACGGACGGCACTGTTGATCCATCGAGAACGAGCGTCGCCCCGGTTCAGCGGGCTTGGCGTTGGATTGGCTAAGGCGCCTAACCCGGCCTGAGCGTCATCACCCCGATCGCGCCCGCCGCCGCCTCTTCATCGTCCATCGACATCGGGATCATGTCGCCCCGCGCCCAAAGCTCGGCCAAGTGGTCGTAGTAGCGCGAGAACGGATGCCCGCTCTGCCCGGTGGAGATGACCATCACCGAGCCGTCGGGATCGGCGAAATCGATCACCACCCGCAAGCCCGCCGCATGGACATTGGCAAACGGCCGCTCGCCCCGGCCTGTGGTCTGGCCGCGCAGCAGCGTGTAATTGCCGCCCGAGGTCTCGTTCTCGATGTTGAAGAACGGGGCCAGCGCACCGAAAAGCCCCAGCGGCGTATGCTTATGGACCGCCACATGGGCGGCGCCCCAGCGCCAGCCCTCGAGGTTCGAGCCATTGCGCCGCGACAGCGAGATCAGCGCGTCGTCCAAGGCCAGCGCCGCCATTTCCGGGCAGCCCTCGCGCTCGGGCGTCTTATCCACGTCGCACCAGATGCCGGCCCCGTCGATATCCCGGAACACCCGCTCGACGAACAGCGGGCGTGGCCCCTCCACATCGCCGATCAGCGGCCCCAGTTCGTCGGAAGCCAGCCGCCGGGTCAGCAACCGCATCCATTCGGCGAAGATCAGCGGCTCGGGGGAGTGCTGGTCCATGTCGCCATTCCAGCGCCCAAGCAGCTCGATCGCCTCGCGTCTCAGTTCATCGCGTCCACCGCCCGCTTCCTTGCGCCACCAAAGGTCGCGGGCGATCAGCGGCAAGGTGGCGCGCGCCATCTCCGAGACGGCGTCGTTCTGCAGCGCCACGAAGCCCTCGCGCGAGTGATAGGCCCGCTTCGACAACTCCTTCTCCAGCCGCTGGATCCGGTAGGGATAGCCCCAGTCGAAGCTGATATGGTTGGGGAAGGGCGCGTCGGTGATCCGGTTGTTCGCGTTCGCCACCGCGCCCGAGGCGGGCCGGATCACGCGCGGGTTCAGGATCGCGGGCCGCAAGCCCGCCCAATCGTTCTCGCCCAGCCAGCCGGGCGAGGGGATGCGGCCCTGACTGGGGCTTTCGGCCTTGCGTGCCGGGATCGCGCCGGCGACCACCATTGCCACCCCGTTGCGGTCGGCCATGATGATGTTCTGCGCGGGTGCCAGCGCCATCTCCGCGGCCTTGAGCGCCTCCTCGATGCCATCCGCCGTCATCATGCGCATGGTTGCGCTCATGGTCCGGTCCTCGATTGCCAGCGCGGTCCATCTCAAGGCCGCCACATGGCCTTCCGGCGTGACCCCGGCGGCGCCGAACATGTCGCCGGACAGGACTGGCCCATGCCGGGTCAGGCGCACGGTCTGCGTCTCGGGCGGGGCACCCGCAATCTCGATCCGTATTTGCCGGTTGGTGAACCAGCGCCAGCCGCCCGGAGTCAAATACTCGCTGGGATCGTCCGGGTTGACCCGCTCGATATAAAGATCCTGGTCGTCAACATTCGCCGTTGTGATCCCCCAGCCCATCGCCCGGTTGCGTCCGACCAGAACCACCGGAACACCAGGCAAGGTGCCGCCAATCGCCGAGATTCCGGGACCCTGAATGTCGGCCAGGTACCAGATCGACGGCGCCGCCAGCCAAAGATGTGGGTCGCTGGCCAAAAGCGGCTTGCCCCCGGACGAGCGCGAGCCGTCGACCGCCCAGGCGTTCGAAGCGCCCGCCATGCGCGGATCGGTGGCGGGCCCGAAGAAATCCATCCACGGATCGCGCGGCGCAGGCCGGGCCTCGGCGAACCGGGCGCCCGGGAAGAGGTCAGAGAACCGCCTCGGCGTTGTGACCGCCGGGTTCGGGTCCTCCGGCAGAATATCGCTGACCCGCTCTGGCTCGAGATTCAGCAGGAACTTCCCCCGCGTGACCTCGTTGCGCGCGCTGTTCGAAAGCCGCAGCGCCATCAGCTTCAGGATCGCCAGTGAATCCGTCTCGCTCCAGGGTGCGAGGCCCGAGGGAAACAGGAAAAACTCCGGCGCCCCGCGCCCCAGCGCATTGGCGTTCACCTGCCGGATCCAGGCGTTCACGCCCTTGGCATAGGCCGCCAGCGCCGCCTGGGTCTGCGGCGTCTGATGCGGCAGCGAGGCGCCGGCAAGGCCATAGATGTCGAGTGTCTTCATCAGCCGGTCGATCTCGACCGTGCGGGTGCCGAACAGCTCGGACAGCCCGCCGCGTGCGGCCCGGCGGCTGAGCTCCATCTGCCACATCCGGTCCTGGGCGTGCGCCAGCCCCAGGGCGAAGAACGCATCATGATCCGAACTGGCGCGGATATGGGGCACCGCATTGGCGTCGCGGATAATCCTGACCTCGCCCTCGAGCTCCGCGACCGCGATGTCGAGCCCATAGTCGGGCAGCGAGCGCGAGACCAGATACCAGCCCAGCCCCAGCCCGACGGCCAGCAGGAACACGGCGGCAACGAAGATGCGCACCAGCCAGCGCAGGATAACCCTCATCTGGCCTTCACCCCTTTTCCCGCTCCCCAACTTCCGTCTTGCGGCATTCGCGGCTCGCGCGTCTTGACCGCGAGGGCCCAGGCCCACACTCTGTCGCCAGCCCCCAAGGCCCGTTTTTCCAGATGCGGCGGCGGGGTTCAACCGCAACTAACACGAACCCCGCTGCAGGCGCACTCGTGGGGGCGCACCTGGCGGGCAATCGAGGGAGGGAAGATTGGCGATCGTATCGTTTCTGGGGTTGGGCGTGATGGGCTATCCGATGGCCGGCCACCTGGCGGCCAAGGGCCACGAAGTCACCGTCTATAACCGCACTCAGGCCAAGGCCCAGGCCTGGGCCGATCAGCATGGCGGCAAGACCGCGCTGACCCCGCGCGAAGCGGCCCTAGGATCGGATTTCGTCATGGCCTGCGTGGGCAACGACGACGACCTGCGCTCGGTGGTCCTGGGCGCGGATGGGGCGCTGGCCGGCATGGGCTCGGGCGCGATCTTCGTCGACCACACCACCGCCTCGGCCGCGGTCGCGCGCGAATTGCACGGGCTTGCCGCCGAGAAGGGCGTCGGCTTCGTCGACGCGCCGGTCTCGGGCGGTCAGGCAGGGGCCGAGAACGGCCAGCTCGCCATCATGTGCGGCGGTGACCAGGGCACTTATGACCGGGCGGAACCGGTAATGCAGGCTTATGCCAAGTCGGCCAAGCGCCTGGGCGATGTGGGCGCTGGGCAGCTCACCAAGATGGTCAACCAGATCTGCATCGCGGGACTGGTCCAGGGCCTCTCCGAGGGGCTGAACTTCGCGGTCAAGGCCGGGCTCGACGGCGCGGCGGTGATCGAGGCGATCTCCGGTGGCGCGGCGGGCTCGTGGCAGATGGCCAACCGCCACAAGACCATGCTGGAGGACCACTACGAGCACGGGTTTGCGGTCGAGTGGATGCGCAAGGACCTGGGCATCGCGCTCGATGAGGCCAGGCGCAACGGCGCGCGGCTACCGGTCACGGCGCTGGTCGATCAGTTCTACGGCGAGGTCCAGGACATGGGCGGTGCGCGCTGGGACACGTCATCGCTGATGCGCCGCCTCAACAGGTGATCGCCCTCCATCGGGTCGCGGATGTATCGCTACCGGTCGATCCAGGGCCGCTGGATTGGGAGGTCGAGAACAAGGGCGCGATCGATGCGCACTGGGCGCGGGCCGTGGCGCGGAACCCCGCCCTCTTCGACGGCCGGGTGCATATGGCGACCGACGTGTCGGTCCAGGGCGGCCGGCTGACCGCCCTTTGCGTCCCGGTGCGGTTCGCCAGCTTTCTCCGCTGGCGCGACACCGGCTATCCCGGGCCGGCGATGCGCCTTGCCTTTGGGTTTGCGGCGACGACGGCATCGGATGGTGCTTTGCTGCTCGGGCGCATGGCTGATCACACGGCGAACCCCAATCGGGTCTATTTTCCGGGCGGCGTCATCGACGAGAGTGACTGCAGCGACGGGTGTCTGGACGCAGAGGGAAACATTCGGCGCGAGCTGGCCGAGGAATGTGGCCTTGATACCGATCAGATCAGTTTGCGCCCCGGCTTTCTGGTGGTCGAGACGCCGGTCGAGCTCGCGGTCGGCCGGGTCGCGGATATGCCTTGGCCCGCCACCGAGGCTCGAGACCGGCTGCTCGAGAGCATCGAGGCCCGGGGCGACGGCGAACTCGTCGATATCATCGCCGTTGGTTGCGGTGCCGACACCGAGGGGCTCGATCTGGCGCCCTACGCCCGCGCCGTCATCGATTGGACGTTCCCGCCGTGAGCGGGCTCGCGCCCATTCCGCTGCCTGACGGCATCACGTCGCGCCAGGTCGCGACTGAGACCGGGCTCGACATGCATGTGCTCGAGGCCGGGGCGCCGGACCGGCCCCTGCTTCTGCTGCTGCACGGTTTCCCGGAACTGGCCTTCTCCTGGCGCCGGGTTATGCCGGCGCTGGCGGCGGCGGGCTTTTGGGTGGTGGCGCCCGACCAGCGGGGCTATGGGCGCACCACCGGCTGGGACGCGGACTATGACGGCGACTTGCACGCCTTCGCGCTGCCGAACCTGGTGCGAGATCAGGTGGCGCTGATCCGGGCGTTGGGCCGCGGTCACGTCCACGCGGTGATCGGCCACGATTTCGGCTCGCCGGTCTCGGCTTGGGCGGCGCTTCTTAGGCCTGACATCTTCCGCAGCGCGGTGCTGATGAGCGCCCCCTTCGGCGGTCCGCCCGCCATCGCCGCGCTCCAGGGGGATGTTCACGGCGACTTGGCCGCGCTGGAGCGGCCGCGCAAGCATTACCAGTGGTATTACAGCACCCGCCAGGCCGCCCCGGACATGGACAACCCGCCCCATGGCCTGCACGCCTTCCTGCGCGCCTACTTCCATATGAAGAGCGCGGATTGGAAGGCGAACCGGCCCCATCCCCTGACCGGCTGGGCGGCCACGGAGCTGGCCAAGCTGCCAACCTACTACGTGATGGAGCTGGGCCAAGACATGCCCGCGACCGTGGCGCCGGAGATGTCGGGCGAGCACCAGATCGCCGCCTGCGAATGGCTGACCGAGGACGCTCTCGCCTTCTACACCGCCGAGTTTGCCCGCACCGGCTTCCAGGGCGGGCTCAACTGGTATCGCTACGCCACCAGCCCGGCGTTCCGCCGCGACCTCTCAGTCTATGCCGGAAAGATGATCGAGGTGCCGGTCACGTTCCTCGCGGGCGCTGCCGATTGGGGCACCCGCCAGGTGCCGGGTGCGCTGGAAGCGATGGAGACAACGGCCTGCGCCGATTACCGGGGCACCCATCTGATCGACGGTGCCGGCCATTGGGTGCAGCAGGAGCAACCCGAGGCGGTGGTGGAGAAGGTTCTGGCGTTCTTGTAGGGTGGGGTTTCACCCCACCATCCTTCAATCAACCGGTGGGGTGAAACCCCACCCTACCTCTCGGCTCCGTTGTTCACCCGTAGGGTGCGTGCTCGCACGCACCATTGATTCACGCCACCCATCGCCGATACTGCCCAAGTCGGTTGGAGGAAGACGATGGATTGGTTTGAATGGCTTCGTGACGAGAACAATCGTGACGGCCTTCTGGCCTTGCTTGCGGTCATCGCCGCGCTCGCGGGTGGTGGATGGGCGCTTTACACCCATTTCTCCAAGAAAAACTCCGGGGGCGGTGCGACCACCGCCGCGACAGACAAGAGTGCGGTGAGCACCGGCAGCGGCACCGCGATCAGCGCGGGCGCAGGCTCTACGGTGACTGTCGCCCCCACCGCACCGATTCCCGAGGGCGCGCAAGGCACTATCACCCTGACAATCGAAAAATATGAGGAAACTCTGCGCAACCGCGAGGCCGAGGTCGAGGCGAGGATTAAGGACGCCGCCGGGGACGAGCGTGAGCGGCTTGTCGCCGAGAAGGCCGAACTTGAGCGCCGCCTTGCTGACATTGACACCGCCTACGCCGAGGCCAAGGCTAAGATCGCCGAATTGGAAACGACGCTCGCACGCTTCGGCAACGAGATCGGCGGCGATCGGCTGGCCGAGGCCCGCACCGCGCTGGAGGCCGGCGATTTCTCCAAGGCCGACGAGATCTTCGCCGAGGTCCAGGCCCGCGAGCAGATCGCGGTCCAGCGCGCGGCGGAGGCGGCGTTCGGCCAGGGCCAGATTGCCGAGGAACAGGTCCGCTGGGCCGATGCGGCGGAGCATTACGCCAAGGCGGCTCGGCTGGCGCCGACCTACGGTCACCTTTTCAATGCCCGACAGTTTTCCTGGCGGAGCGGAAACTTCGATCACGCGCTGTCCCTCGGGGGCAAATTGATCAGCGCGGCGGCAAACGAATTCGGGGAAAAAAGTCCGAAATATGCGACCGCCCTGAACGAGCACGCGATTACGCTGTACGCCACGGGCCGGTATGAGGAGGCGGAGCCGCTCTACCGCCAGGCGCTGGAAATCGGCAAGGCGGCGCTGGGCGAGGGGCATCCGGATTATGCCACCTGGCTCAACAACCTGGCCCTTCTGCTGAATGCCACGGGGCGGCATGAGGAGGCGGAGCCGCTCTACCGCCAGGCGCTGGAGATCAGAAAGACGGCGCTCGGCGAGAGGCGTCCGGAATATGCTCAATCGCTCAACAATCTGGCCGGTCTGCTGAAGGCCACGGGCCGGTATGAGGAGGCGGAGCCGCTCTACCGCCAGGCGCTGGAGATCGGCAAGGCGGCGCTGGGCGAGGGGCATCCGGATTATGCCACCCGGCTCAACAACCTGGCCGGTCTGCTCAAGGCCACGGGCCGCTATGACATGGCGGAGCCGCTCTACGCTCAGATGATGCCGATCCTGCGCGGCAAGCTCGGCGATGACCATCCCAACACGAAAGCAGGTGCCGCCAACTATGCCCACCTGCTCCGGGAACATCTCCCCGGCGACTCGGCGCTCGCCGAGCTTGAGGCCGCCTTCGGCCCCGATATCGGCCGATAAGGGTTTCCCAATGCCCCGGACTTGATCCGGGGCCTCGATCCATCGTGCGCTACCCGTCGAGGTCCCGGGTCAGGCCCGGGACATGGGGAAGCGGGGCTCATGCCGCCGCGCCTTGCCCGTCGATGACCGGCACACGCTCGCCAAGGGGGCTTCCCCCGTGTTGACGGGCACGCTAAGAGCAGCCCCAAAGCACCCCGCCGGGAGCCCGCCCATGCCCTACGAATCCTTCGACCGCCGGATCAAGATCGCGCCGTCGATCCTGGCCGCCGACTTCGCCGATTTCGGGCGGGAATGCGCGGCGGCCGAGGGGCAGGGCGCCGATTGGGTCCATGTGGACGTGATGGACGGGCATTTCGTCCCCAACATCACCTTCGGGCCGGAAACCTGCGCCGCCATCCGCCCTCACATCAAGGGCATCATGGATGTGCATCTGATGATCTCGCCCGCCGACCCCTATCTGGATGCCTTCGCCAAGGCCGGCGCCGATATCCTGACCGTCCACGCGGAAGCCGGGCCGCATCTCGACCGCTCGCTGCAATATATCCGCGCGCTCGGGGCCAAGGCCGGCGTCGCGCTCAACCCCGCCACCCCTCCGCAAGCGATCGAATACGTGCTGGACCGGATCGACCTGATCTGCGTGATGACGGTGAATCCCGGCTTCGGCGGGCAGAGCTTCATCGAGGCCATGCTGCCGAAGATCGCTACCTTGCGCGAAATGGTAGGCGAGCGCGACATCCATATCGAGATCGACGGCGGGGTCACGCCGGAAACCGCCGGCGGCTGCGCCGCCATGGGCGCCGACGTGCTGGTCGCCGGATCGGCGGTCTTCATGGGAGGCTCGGTCGCCGAGCCCCAGGTCTATGGCGACAACATCAAAGCAATCAGGGCCGCTGCCGAAGCGGCCCTGTAGGGTGGGCTCGCCAGAGCCCACCGTCCGCCGTTACCGGTTGATCTTCGAATATTTCGCGCCTTCCAGGCTCGCCCCGATCAACAGACCGTCCTCACCGAAGACGATGCCGATGACCGGTTTCTCCAGCGTCGTCGTATCGACCCCGGCATGCAGCCCCTTGTCGGGGAAGGTGACCTCGGCATCGGCGCCCGCTTCCCAGCCATCGGCGCGCTGGAAATCGGCCAGCGCCTTGTCGGTCATGAAGAACAGCACGTGGCTGGTCTTCTGCACGCCGATCTGCAGCCCGACCGAGGCCGCCGCGACCGAGTAATAACCGCCGTGGCGCTCGTAGCCGACCGCCGGGTCGTTGATCTTCAGCGCGCCTTCGCCATAGGCGCCGCCGACGATCAGGCCGCCCTTGACGACCTTGGGCATGACCAGCATGCCTTTCGCCTTGTTGGCGATGTCGCGCGCGTTCGGCGTCTCCTTCCAAAGCCGCCCTAACGCAAGGTTGACGCGGGTGTCGATGACTTCCGCCTCGGCCGCCACCGCGGGCAAACCCAAGGATGCGGCCAGGGTTGTGGCACCGAGCGCCGTCAGTGTGCTTCTGCGGGTCAACTTCATGGCTCTGCCTCTCGATTTTTCGTGCACGTCCAGATTTCGTGTACGATTGGGGGGGTCTTGGTGCAATATGGTTAAGGGCAGCCGCCCTGCCAAGACAAGAGTGCGGGCCAAGAGTTCAGGAGACACCACCATGCGCCAGATCGAGATCGATGCCTCGGTGAACGTCTTGGGCGGGCAGTTGGAGACCTGCTCGACCAGCCCGATGACCGGGTTCTTCCGCAATGGCTGCTGCGACACCTCCGCCGAGGACCAGGGCAGCCACACGGTCTGTGTGGTGATGACGGCGGATTTCCTGGCGTTCTCAAAGGAATGTGGGAACGATCTCTCGACGCCGCGGCCGGAATTCGGCTTCGGCGGGCTGAAGCCCGGCGACCAGTGGTGCCTCTGCGCCGCGCGGTTCCTGCAGGCCTACGAGGCGGGCCAGGCGCCCCGGGTCAAGCTGACGGCGACCCACCGCCGCGCGCTGGAAATCGTGCCGCTGGACTATCTGCGCGAACACGCGCTCGAGCGGAATTGATCAAACCGGACAACCTTCCCGGGGCGGTGTGAACCTGAGCGACAGGCAGGACATGCCCCCGTCCAGCTTCGCCGCCTCCGAATTCGGAATCTCGCGGACCTCGCATCCCGCCTCCGCCAAGCGCGCTGCCGTGCGCGGGAACCCTGCGGGCATCAGCACCAGCTCGTTGAAGCGGATCGCGTTGGCCGCCGCCTCTTCGCCTTCCGCCGTCAGGATCACCTGGTAGCCCTCGAACGGGCCCGAGGCCGCCAGCCGTTCGGTCGCCAGCACCATCCCGGGACCGACCAGCGAGCAATCGGTCTTGAAATGCAGCACCCCCGGCGGCGTCTCGACCTCGCGCACATGATGCCCCCAGGGTGCCACCAGCCGCGCAAGTTCGCCAATCCCCGCCGCATCCGTGCGGGCCGAGCGCCCGGCCAGAATCTCGGCTCCGGTCCAGAGGAGATCACCGCCCTCGACGAACCCATTCCCGATTGTCCGGATTTCCGGGAAGAACCGCGCCAAAACCGGCGCCATCTGGGCGGCCTCGCCCAGCCGCGAAGGCGCGCCCGGGCGCAGCACCACCGCGCCCTCGGGCAGGCAAAGCGCCGTGTCCTCGACGAAAACCCCGTCCGGAAAGGCCGGCAGCGCGGGCAATTCCACCACCTGTGAGCCGGTCTCGCGCAAGGCCGCGATATAGGCCGCATGGTGGTCCAGGAAAGCGTCAAGGTCCGGCGCCCCGGTATCGGCCGCGCGCAGGCCCCCGGTCACCTCGGGCCCGGGGGCGCGGGTGATCGCATGGGTGAAGTTGCAGGCAAGCGCGGGATCGGCCATCGCCGCCGCTTATCGCACGTCCTGCGCCCTGTCGAGATGCCGGGTATCCGCCGGAATGCCGCGCGTCGCGCGTTCAGCCTTATCATGCTAGGATGGATCATGGCCCGATCGCGCAGCTTGCCGGCCTTTTTCGCCGCGCTTGTCGTCACCGGCCTCGCCCTCGGGCCGCTTGCGATCGCGGGCAACCATAACGAGGACGAGCCCCGCTATGCCCGCGCCGAGCTTCACCTGATCAGCGAAGGGCGGTTCGTGCCCGATGGCATCCTGTTCGCCGCCCGGGGCGCCGCCGGCTGGCAGGGGCCGGTCTACCTGCTCTCAACCCGGAAAGTGGCGGAGGTCCGCGACGAGGACCGGGTGAACCTGGGCGTGGTCCTGGAGTTCCTCAACACCAACGTCACGCAAGACATCACGGCCCAGCGGTTCCGCAAGGTCCCGCCGGTCGCCGAGGCAGCCCGGGCGGGCGACTATCTGGTGCTGGTCTTCCCCGACACCGAAACGCTGGCGCGCGTCGCCGGGCAGACCCGCACGACCTATCTGGCCGACAGCTACGGCAAGACCTACGTGGTCGAGGGCCGCCCGAAACCGGCCGAGGCCGGCGCGCGGCTCTCGGGCCTCGGTCCGCCGCTCGGCGAGATCGAGGCCAAATCCCGCAACACCGAACTGGCGATCATCGTCACGAGCCATTGAGGCTCGCGCGCGGTATCCCGTTCAGTCGGCGCCCGCTCAACACCCTTCGGTAATCGCGACGATCTCGAAATACCCCCGGTTGGTGTTGAACGTGTTGACGACAAAGCACGAGCCGCGCCGGACCGCGTCCAGCAGGAAGTTCGCCGTGCGCTGATCGCTGAGGTTCGAGCGTTTCGAGACGACGCCCGCCGAGGCCGGGCCCGAGCCGACGGTCCGGAACTCGGTCCAAAGCTCGGCCTTGACCTCGATTGCCATCAGCGTCGGCTCGCGCGCATTGAGCGGCCGGTCCCACCAGGCGCATTCCCCAGGTGCGGGGCGCACTACCCGCGCCGCCTGGCGCGCCTTTCGGAACCGAAGCTGGATCGTGGTCTTGTCGCCATTGGGCGAGAGGATCATCCGCATCCCGCCGCCAACCCCGCAGGTCATCGGGTAGAGGGTCTGGGCGGGGGCGGCGAGCGGGGCAAGCAGGAAAACGAGAAGGGCAAACGCGAGGATCGGTTTCATGGGTCATCGCTCCCAAAATGTGTGCTGGAACGGCGGGAGTATAGCAGAGTTGCGACCAAACCGCCCGACGGGCGCGCGACCGCAATTGGTCACGCTTCGTTAACGAAGTTCAGCTTCGTAGGGTGGATCTTGATCCACCATCTGAACGGCCTGCCATGTCCAACTATCACCGGGTCCGCACCCCGGGTGGAACCTGGTTCTTCACGGTGAATCTGAGCCACCGCGGTTCGGACCTGCTGGTCCGCGAGATCGAGCGGCCGCGCGCCGCGGCATCCGCGGTGCGCCGGCGGTATCCTTTCACGCTTGAGGCGGCGGTGGTGCTGCCCGACCATCTGCACGCAATAATGCGGCTCCCCGCAGGTGACTCCGACTTCCCGCTTCGCTGGCGTTACTTCAAGACCCTGTTCGTCAGGTCGTTGCCGGCCACCGAGCCGATCGCGCTGAACCGTCAGCGGCGCGGCGAACGGGGCATCTGGCAACGACGCTACTGGGAGCATCTGATCCGCGACCAAAGGGACTTCGAAGCGCATCTGGACTATGTCCACTTCAAGCCGATCACGCACGGTCTGGTCAACCGCGTCCGCGATTGGCCGCATTCGTCGTTTCATCGTTACGTCAAAACGGGCGTTCTGCCGATAGATTGGGGCGGGGATCAGAGCGCCCTTGTGTCGGTCGATTGGGGTGAGCAGAATGAGATCGCCAAGTCCTGTAGGGTGCATCTTGATGCACCATCATGACGCCGGCGGGAATGAGTGGTGGAACAAGTTCCACCCTACGGGGCCCGGCGCGGGCCGGGACCGCCCTAAACCAACCGCCCCTGCTCCACCGCCGCCCTGACAAAATCCGCGAACAGAGGATGCGGCTCGAACGGTTTCGACTTCAGCTCCGGGTGGAACTGCACGCCCACGAACCAGGGGTGGCCAGGGATCTCCACGATCTCCGGCAGCCGGCCGTCGGGCGACATGCCGCTAAACTTCAGCCCCACCCCCTCCAGCTTCTCGCGATAGCTTAGCGCCACTTCGTAGCGGTGGCGATGACGCTCGGAGATCGCCTGGTCGCCGTATATCTTCGCCACCTGGCTGCCCTCGGCCAGGTTCGCGTTGTAGGCCCCCAGCCGCATGGTGCCGCCCTTGTCGTCGGTCACCTCGCGCTTGATGGTGCGGTTGCCCTCCAGCCATTCTTTCAGGTGATAGACCACCGGTTCGAACCGCTTTTCGCCACCCTTTTTCTCGGCCTCGTGGTCGAATTCCTCCGACCCTGCCCGCGCGACCCCCATCAGGTTCCGCGTCGCCTCGATCACCGCCATCTGCATGCCCAGACAGATGCCGAAATAGGGCACGTTGCGCAGCCGCGCGAACTCGGCGGCGTGGATCATCCCCTCGGTGCCACGCTCGCCGAAGCCGCCGGGGACCAGGATGCCGTCGAAATTCTCCAGATAGGGCGCCGGGTCCTCGCGCTCGAAGATCTCCGAATCCAGCCATTCGGACGTCACCTTCACCCGGTTGGCGATGCCGCCATGGGTCAGCGCCTCGGCGATCGATTTATAGGCGTCTTCCAGCTGGGTGTATTTACCGACGATCGCGATGTTCACCTCGCCGTCCGGGTTGTGGACCGCGTCCACCACATTGTTCCAGCGCACCAGATCCGGACGCGGCGCGGGCGATATGCCGAACGCGTCCAGCACCGCCTGGTCGAGGCCGACCTCGTGATAGGCCAACGGCGCCTCGTAGATCGATTTCAGGTCATGGGCTGGAATCACCGCGTTCTCGCGCACATTGCAGAAAAGCGCGATCTTCTGGATCTCCTTCTCCGGGATCGGGTGCTCGGTCCGGCAGACCAGCACGTCTGGCGCGATGCCGATCGAACGCAGCTCCTTGACCGAGTGTTGGGTCGGCTTGGTCTTGAGCTCGCCCGAGGCGGCCACATAGGGCAGCAGCGTCAGGTGAACGTAGATACACTCGCCCCGGGGCCGCTCCTGCCCGAATTGCCGGATCGCCTCGAAAAACGGAAGGCCCTCGATATCGCCGACCGTGCCGCCGATCTCGCACAGCATGAAATCGACCTCCGTGTCGCCGATGGCGATCCATTCCTTGATCTCGTTGGTGACGTGGGGAATGACCTGGATCGTCTTGCCCAGATAGTCGCCCCGGCGCTCCTTCTCGAGCACGTTGGAATAGATCCGGCCCGAGCTCACCGAGTCGGTCTTGCGGGCGGCGACCCCGGTGAAACGTTCGTAATGGCCGAGGTCCAGGTCGGTCTCGGCCCCGTCATCGGTCACATAGACCTCGCCATGCTCGAAGGGCGACATGGTGCCCGGGTCGACGTTCAGATAGGGATCGAGTTTCCTCAGCCGGACGGTGTAGCCGCGCGCCTGCAACAACGCGCCCAAGGCAGCCGACGCCAGCCCTTTGCCAAGGCTGGAAACCACGCCACCCGTGATGAAGACATACCGTGCCATGCTCGACCCCGTGGATTTCCTCGGTGGGTTTTCTCGGACGCTTCCGGACGGTCCCGGTGCGCCCCTTTATTTGGTTCCACGGGATTCGAGAGATACTAGATTCGGGGTGAGGCGGCAAGGTGGAGCGGTGCGGAAATCTGGCCGGAATCTGACTCTTCACGGTCTTTGACCCTTGATGCCGGGCGCGACTGCCCTAAACCTCGCCGGATGGTGGAGCGAACACCCGGCAATGCGCTGATCGTGGCTCATGGCTCGCCCTCGGACCCGGAGGGGCCCGAGGACGTGATGCGCGCCTTGGCGCGGTCGGTGGCGAGCCATCTGCCGGGCTGGTCGGTCGCCGGGGCGACCCTGGCGGCGCCCGGGGCTCTCAAGGCGGCGGTCGCAGGGCTCGGCCCTGGGTGTGATCCCGGGCCTCTTCTCGTCTATCCCCATTTCATGTCGGACGGCTGGTTCGTCAGCGACGAGCTGCCCCGGCGCCTGGCAGCGGCAGGTTCTGGCGCGCACCGCGTGGTGCCCGCCTTCGGGATGGATTCGGCCGTCCAGCGTCTTTGCCTCGAGCGGGCGGCGGAGGCGGCGGTCGCGCATCCGCCCGGCAGCGTTGCGGTGATGCTCGCCGCCCATGGCTCGCCCTCGGACCCGCGCCCGTCCGCCGCGGCCCGTGCCGCCGCCACGGTGATCGCTGGAAGCGGTCGGTTCCGCGAGGTCCTGACCGGCTTTGTCGACGAGGCGCCGTATTTGGCCGAGGCGGCCCGGGCTTCGGCCCCCGCGCTTTGCCTGCCGTTCTTCGCCGGGCGCGCCGGCCATGTGGAGGGCGACCTGCCCGAGGCCCTGGCAGAGGCCGAATTCCCCGGGCGCATGCTCGATCCGATCGGCACCGACCCGGCGGTGCCCGAGATCATCGCGGCGGCGCTGATGCGCGCGGCGTAAGCGCCCGCGTCACGCGCACCTGTCCCTCGGGAACCACAAATTTTTCATGGACCCCGCATGGCTTCATTGAGGACAGTCAAGCCAGGGAATCGCGCGATACCGCGCATTCGGGAGCCCGCGCATGTCGAACCTCTTCCCCAATCTCTTCACGCCCGTAACCATCGGCAAGGTCGAGATCCGCAACCGCATCCTCTCGACCGGGCATGACACGATGATCCCGGATGACGGCACGGTGAACGATGCGCTGATCGCCTATCACGAGGCGCGGGCGCGCGGCGGGGCGGGACTGATCGTCACCCAGGTCGCCGGCATCCACGAGACCGCGCGTTACACCACCCGGATGCTGCTGGCGCTCGATGACGGCTGCATCCCCGGCTACCGGCGCCTGGCCGAGCGGCTCCATGCGCATGGCACGAAAGTCTTTGCCCAGATCTTCCACCCGGGGCGCGAAATTCACGAAAGCCAGGACGGCTCGATCCCCGTCGCCTACGGCCCCTCGGCCGTGCCCAGCGACCGGTTCCACTGCATGCCCCGGGCGCTGGACCAGGCGATGATTGGCGAGATCGTCGCGGGCTATGCGGCAGGCGCGGCGCGCATCCGCGAGGCCGGCATTGATGGGGTCGAGATCGTCGCCAGCCACGGCTACCTGCCGGCGCAGTTCCTGAACCCGCGCGTCAACCTGCGTGAGGATGACTATGGCGGGAGTTTCGATAACCGCCTCAGGTTTCTGCGGGAAGTCGTTGAAGAAGTGCGTAAATCAGTGGGCGGCGATTTCGTCGTGGGCTTGCGCATCTCGGGTGATGAGAAGGACGCCGATGGGCTGACCGAGGCCGAGACCCTGCCGGCCCTTGCCGCGCTGGCGCCAAGCCTCGACTACGTCAATGTGATCGCCGGCACCTCGTCCTCGATCGGCGGCGCCACCCACATCGTGCCGCCCATGTTCATCGAGGGCGCCTATGTGGCGCCCTTCGCGGCGGCGGTGAAAGCCCAGGTGGAAATCCCGGTCCTGGTCGCCGGCCGGATCAACCAGCCGCACCAGGCCGAGCAGGCGATCGCCACCGGCCAGGCGGATATGTGCGGCATGACCCGAGCGATGATCTGCGACCCCGCGATGGCGGGCAAGGCGGCCGAGGACCGGGTCGAGGACATCCGCGCCTGCATCGGCTGCAACCAGGCCTGTATCGGGCATTTCCAGATCGGCTTTCCGATTTCGTGCATCCAGCATCCGGAAACCGGACGCGAACTGAGCTATGGGGCGACGACCCCTGCCGCGGCATCGCGCAATGTGCTGGTGATCGGCGGTGGTCCAGGCGGGCTGAAGGCGGCCGCCGTAGCGGCGGCGCGGGGGCACGAGGTGACCTTGGTCGAGGCGGAGCCGCGCCTCGGCGGCCAAGCGCTGCTGGCGCAATTGCTGCCGGGCCGGGCCGAGTTTGGCGGCATCGTCACCAACCTCGCCCGCGACGCCGAGGCGGCGGGTGCGGAGATTCATCTCAACACCCGTGGCGACCGTGCCTTGGTGGACGCGCTGGCACCGGACCATGTGATCCTCGCCACCGGCGCCGGGCCGCGCGCGCCGTCCCATGCCGAGATCGCCGAGGGCGCCCACGCGGTCGATGCCTGGTCCGTGCTCAAGGGCGAGGTCAATCCCGGAGCATCCGTCGTGATCCACGACTGGCGCTCGGACTGGGTGGGGCTCGGCCTGGCCGAAATGCTGGCCGCCAAGGGCTGCCGGGTGCGCCTGGCGGTCAATGGGCGCATGGCCGGTGAGCAGGTGCAGAACTACACCCGCGACATGATGGTGGCACGCTGCCACCGGCTGGGGGTCGAGATCATCCCTTATGCGCGCTTCCACGGTGCCGACGAGGACAGTGTGTATTTGCAGCATTCCGCCTCGGGCGACCCGATGATCCTGGAAGGCGTCGATACCCTGGTGCTCGCCCAGGGCGGTGCGTCCCGGGACGCGCTCTTGGCCGAGCTCGACGGCTACGACGTGACCCTAATCGGCGATTGCCTGGTTCCGCGCACCGCCGAAGAAGCGGTGCTGGAAGGCATGAAGGCCGCCTGGGCGATCTAGCGCCGCATGTCCCGGCCTTGAGCCGGGACCTCGTGGGGTTTCACCGGTCATCGAGGCCCCGGATCACGTCCGGGGCATCGGTGTTTTCTCACGCGACATCTGTTATCAGCACCCTATGGCAGGCGCGGACACCACCCCCAGACTCTGGATCAAGATCTATTTCGGCGAACGCGGCCAGCTCGGTCCCGGCAAGATCCGCCTGCTGCAAGCCATCGACGCCGATCGGTCGATCGCGGCCGCGGCCCGGACCATGAACATGTCCTACCGCCGCGCCTGGCTGCTGGTCGATCAGATGAACCAAACCTTCGGCCAGCCAGTCGTCGCCACCCGCACCGGCGGCAGCGCACGCGGCGGGGCCGAGCTCACGGCGCTCGGGCGCGAGATCGTCGCGCGCTACCTGGCGCTCTTGGATCAGGCCCAGGGTCAAAGCGCCGAGGAACTGGCCGAACTCGCCGACCTCATCCAGCCGGACGATTGAGCGCCGGGCCCTGGCCTGCCCGCCGGTTTACGCTGACAGACTTGATCACCGCGATCACCTCGCGCCCCGGCCCCAGACCCAACCGCTCGGCCGAGCGCCGGGTGATCCGCGCCAACAGCGCCGAGCCGCCGCAGATCAGCCGGATGTCGCAATAGGGCCCGGGACCCGAGCGGATCTCGGCCACCCGCCCCGCGATCTGGTTGGTCGCGCTGATCCCCTGGGGCGGCTCCAGCGCCAGCATCACGTCGCGCGCGGCGATCCTCAGCCGCACCGCGTCGCCCTGTGCGCCATCGACCCGGGCGACCCATAGCTTGCCACCGTTGAAGCCGAGCTCGCTCAGGCCCCCCTCCACGTCGTGGCGCAGGATCTCCGCCGTGATCACCGACATTGGCTCGGATTGCCCGGTCAGGCCGAGCAGGTCCGTGCGCGACAGCACCTCGTCCACCGGACCCGTCGCGACGGCGCGTCCGTCGTTGACAACCACGATGTCGTCGGCCAGCCGCGCCACATCGTCGAGCGCATGGGAGACAAACACGATCGGGATCCGTGCCTCGTCGCGCAAGCGCTCCAGATGCGGCAGGATTTCCGCCTTGCGCGCCTGATCCAGCGCCGCCATCGGCTCGTCGAGCAGCAGCAATTGCGGCTTGGTCAGCAGCGCGCGTCCCAGCGCGACCCGCTGACGCTCGCCGCCCGACAACGTCGCCGGGCGGCGCTCCAGCAGATGTCCAATCCCCAGCATCTCAATGACGCGCGCACGTTCCGCCGCCGAGGGTGGATTGGATGAGCGCCGGGCGCCGAAATCCAGATTGCGAGCAACCGTCAGATGCGGGAACAGCCTCGCATCCTGAAAGACATGCCCGACGCGCCGCCTCCGCGCCGGCAGGTTCAGGCCCTCCGCGCGGTCGAAAACCGGCCGGTCGTTGATGACGATGCGGCCCTGATCGGGGCGAAGAAGTCCGGATATCGCGTTAATGCAGGTCGTTTTCCCCGACCCGGACGGACCGAAGAGCGCGGTCAGCCCCGTGCCCGAGACCTCGAAATCCATCTCCAGCCGGAAGCCCGGGAAACGGTGATTGATGGTGGCGCTCAGCGTCATCGGCCGGACAATCTGCGCACACGGCGCGCCGCGATCTCGGCCAGCAGCAGACCCGCGACCGCCAGCGCGATCGCCAGTGCCGCCAGCCGCGCCGCTGCCGCCTCGCCGCCGGGCGATTGGATCGCGGTGTAGATCGCCAGCGGCAGGGTGCGGGTCTCGCCGGGGATGTTCGAGACGAAGGTGATGATCGCGCCGAACTCGCCCAAGCTGGCGGCAAACGCCGTGATCGCCCCCGCGACGATCCCCGGCAGGGCCAGCGGCAGGGTGATGTTCAGGAACCGGTCGAACGGCCCGGCGCCCAGTGTTTCGGCGGCCTCGGCCAGGCCCGGATCGATTGCCTCGATCGACAGGCGGATGGCGCGGACCTGGAACGGGAAGCTGATGATCCCGGCGGCGAGAGCGGCGCCTGTCCAAGAGAACGCGAATCGGATGCCGAGGGTCTCGTTCAGCCACGCGCCCAACGGCGCCTTTGTCCCCAGGATCACCAGCAGCAGATACCCCATCACCACGGGCGGCAGAACCAGGGGCAAATGCACCAGACTGTCGAGCAGCGCCCGCCCGGCGAAGCGCCCGCGCGCCAGCAGGAACGCCACCGCGATTGCCGGGGGCAGGGCGCCGATCACCGCGACGCTGGCGACCTTGAGGCTCAGCATCAGGGCCTCGATCTCGGCGGGGGTCAGGGCGCCGAGCATCACTCCACCTGGAAACCGTGACGCCGGAAGATCGCGCGCGACGCGCCACCGGTCACATAGCTCAGGAACGCCCGCGCCGCCGGGCCGTCGGCGACGATGGCGAAGGGATAGGCAATCGGCGCATGCGCCGAGGCCGGAACCTCAGCCAGGACCGCCACATCCGCGATCGCCGCGTCGGTGAGGTAGACGACGCCTAGCGCGGCCTCTCCGCGCGCCACCAAAGCCAGCGCCGCCCGCACATTGTCGGTTGGGGCCAGCCGGGGCTCGGCGATCTGCCAGAGGCCGAGGTTTTCCAGCGCTTGCCGCGCGTAGACGCCAGCCGGAACGTGAGCCGGGTCGCCAACGGCGATGCGTCCGTCGGTACCGATCAGGGCGGTGAACGCCTCCCGCGTCAGCGGGTCAGCAGCCACGATGCCCGCCGGCGCGACCAGGGCCAGGCGGTTGGCTGCCGGAAAGACCTGTTCGCCGATGAGCCCGCGCGCGGCCAGATAGTCGGCCCAGTCCGTGCTGGCGAGCGCCACCACATCCACCGGCGCCCCCGCCTCGATCTGCCGCGCCACCGTCGAGGAGGCGGCAAAGGAAAACCGCACCTTTGTCCCCGTCTCCTCCTCGAAGCCCGCGCCGATCTCGCTCAGCACATCCGTCAGGCTCGCCGCCCCGAACACGGTCAGCGGTTCGGCCCGAAGGCCGGGCGCGGCGGCGACTATGGCAAGCGCCGCGAGCACGATCCTGATCAGCTTTGCCGCCATAAGGGCCTCGGCATCTCGTTATATATCCCTGGATATAACGGGCGCCTTGCACCCCGACAACGGTGGATGTGGATGAATCGGAATTCGTGCCCGATCTCATACCTTTGCGCACTTGAAATTGCGGATAGCTCCATCCTAAGGTCGCGTCATGAGAGAGACCGAGCTCAAGATCGTTCTGGACGAGGCTCAGGAACGCCGCCTGAAGGAAGGCCTGGCCCGCTCGGGTCTCAACGCCGGGGCGCCGGCCACGGATACGCTGCGCAGCATCTATTTCGACACCCACGACCACCGTCTGCGCGAGGCCGGCATCGCGCTTCGGCTCCGCGAGAAGGCGGGCGGCTGGGTGCAGACGGTCAAGTCCGGCAAATCGATTGCCTCTGGCCTCTCGAAGGCGATGGAAAGCGAGTGTCCGGTGCCGGGCGGCGAGCTCGATATCGCTCGGATCCCGGACGAGAAGATCCGCGAGCAGATTCTTGAAAGCGTCAAGGGCGCCCGGCTCGCGCCCGTCTGCGAAAGCCGGATCGAGCGCAAGACCTATCAGATCAGCCTGCCCGGGGGCGGCGAGATCGAATTGGCCATCGATGCCGGCCGCATCCTGGCGGGCGAACGGGCCGAGGAACTGCGCGAAGCCGAGTTGGAGCTGAAGACCGGCGAGCCGAGCGCGCTCTACGCCGCCGCGCGCAAGCTCTTTCCCGAGGGCGGCATGCAATTCTCGACCCTCTCGAAGGCCGAGCGCGGGTTCCTGCTGGCCGCCGAGGGGCGGATCATGCCGCCGATCGCTCCGCGCAATGCCCAAGACGTGCCGCTCAGCCGCGATCAGGGCGCCGAGGATGCGGCCCGCGCGGTGCTGCGCGAATGCCTGGACCAGATCGCCGCCAACATGCTGGCGGTGCGCCACGCGGACGCGGCGGAGGGGCCGCACCAGTTGCGGATTGGCCTGCGCCGCCTGCGCGCCGCCTTCACGATCTTCCGCGATTGCATCCCGCTCCAGGAAGGCACGCGGCTGAAGGACCAGGCGCGCCTGCTAGGCCGGGCCGTCAGCCGCAAACGCGACCTGGACGTGGCGCTGAGCGATGTCGTGCGCCCGGAGGCCGCGGCGCATCCGGGCCTGCGCGGTTTCCCGGCCCTGATCGATGGCCTGGTCCAGGCCGGCGAGGCCGAGCGGCGGGCGCTGAGCGCAACGCTCACCTCGGCGCGCGCCCAGGGCTTCCTGCTGGATCTTGCGGCCTTTGTCGAGACCGCGGACTGGCCGGGGAACGGCATCACCTGCCTTGGCACCGTCGCCGATACTGCGCTCGACAAGGCCTGGCGCCGTGTCAAGAAACGCGCACGCGGCATCGAGAGCCTCAGCGTCGAGAAACGCCACGAGCTGCGCAAATCGGTCAAGCGCCTGCGCTATACGGCCGAATTCCTGGGCCCGCTCTATCGGCAAAAGAAGGTCAAACCCTTCGTGCGCTACCTCAAGGCGCTGCAGGAGCTGTTCGGCGAGCTGAATGACGCGGCGATGATCCAGGCGATGTTCGAGGCGCCCGATGCCCCGGCAGGCGGCAACCCCGCCGCCCAGCGCGCCGCCGGGCTGGTGATCGGCATCCGCACCGAACGCGCCGAGCACGACTGGGCCGAGGCCCGGTACCGCTGGCGCGCGCTGAAGAGCGCCCCGCGGTTCTGGCGCTGAGCCGGCCAAGTCAGCAAAAGTTACATCGTGAATGGAAAATTCGGTGGGTTTGGTTCGCGTTGAAACCCCCGTTTTCGCGCCGAACGCGGATGTCCGCTGTGCGGACAAACCTGCCGTTGGCGCAAAATTTCTAATGCCCGGTTTGATCGCGATTGCCGCCATTGAGGCTACGGCAACAAAGTGCCAAAAGCACGCGCTCCTCAATTTTCCCGAGCGTCGTTCTTGGCGGCATATTGGACATCGATGCAATGGAGTGCACCAAGTTCGCACACAGCCTTGCGGTGAAAGCTTCTAAAACCCAAGCGCGGATCCCGCAGTTCGTAAACTGTCAGTGCTTCCGGCCGGGCCGATCTCTGATCTGAAACCGGTTGAACCAAATCTGCATACGAGCTTCAGGTCGGTTCCACTTCGGCGTCGGCGATGCTGCTATCGGACCGGATATCGATCAGTTCCGCGCCGTGTGCTGGTCCAGTAGCCATCAGGCTCGCGCGTTGTATGTTCGAGGCCGGTCCGCTTTAGCGCGCGGTTGAGTTCATGGCCAGCGTCCTCGAAAATCTCACCGGTATCGACGCGGCCCGGCGCACGGCCCTGCATCAGGACCTGCCCATCGACGATGGCGGTGTCCACGTCTGCCGCGTTGGCGAAATGGGCCAGCCGGGTGATCGGCATGTTGGACGGCCAAAGATGGGGTTTGCGCATGTCGACCAGCACGATGTCCGCCTTCTTGCCCGCCTCCAGCGAACCGAGATCCGCCTCCAACCCCAAGGCGCGCGCAGCGTCAATGGTCGCCATCTCGAGGACCTTGCCGGGCGGCATGTAGGCGGGGTCGCGGAAATGGCGCCGGTGGTAGTGCATGCACTGCGCCATGTGCCGGAACATGTCGAAGCCGCGATCCGGCGCACCAGCATCCGAGCCGAGGCAGACAGTGACGCCCGCCTCGATCAGCTCCGGCGCAGGGCAGCGGCCATAGACCGACATGATGGCGCTGGGGTTATGGACGATATGGGCGCCGGTTTCGGCCAGCGCCGCAAAGTCCGCCTCGGTCAGGTCGACGCTGTGCGAGAGCAGCGCGAAGGGGCCGAGGAGGCCGAGGTCGCGGGCAATGGCGATGGTGCCGTCGCGGTGCCCGTCCTGAGTGAAAAGCGCGCCGAGCCGGGCGCGCAGGTCCGCAACGGCCTCGGACATGGCCCGGATCTCCGCTTCATGCTCGGCCAGTTCGGCGGCATGGTAGACCGGCATGATCAGACAGACGCCGGTGCGCTCCTGCAGGATATCGTTCCTCCGCCGGATCAGATCCTCGCTGACCTCGAGCTGGCGCGCGAAGCTGAGCGAAAGGGCGGAGCCTTCCGGGTGCCGGTAGTCGAGCGGGAAGGGCCGCCGCCCAGGCCCCACCGCCAGAATGGTGCGGAGCCCGGACTCGCTGGTTGCGTCGCAATGAGCATCGCCGAAGGCCGGATCGTCGGTCCGGTAGACATCCGCCCCGCCGCCGAGCAGCGAGACCGCCGTGGTAACGCCGGCCTTCAGCCGCTCGAGCTGCGCCAGCCGGGCTTCGGCGCGCCAGAACTCGACGGTCGAGCCGCGGGCGTAGATTTCGGCACAAGCATCGAACCAGACTTGGCCGTCGCCCGCGCCGAGCGAGCGCACGAGCCCGTGCCCGGCATGCGAGTGGCAATCAATCAGTCCGGGGATCGCAGCCATGTCACGCGCGTCGATCACCCTTGCCGAGGGGTGGGCCGCGGCGGTCTCTGCATCCGGGCCAATGGCGTCGACGCGGTCGCCCGTCACGGCGATGGCGGCGTCCTCGATCACCCGGCGCTCGGCGTCCACGGTGACGGCAGTGACATGGCGGATCAGCAGGTCGGTCATTCGGGCCTCGCGATGCGGCGGTAGCTTGCAGAGAAAATCTCATCGAGCGGGGGGTGGCCATGGGTGCGGTCCGGATACTGCGCCGCCATCCGGTCGAACTGCGCCTGGGCCTGGGAGCGCATTGCACGTTCATCGATGCCCGGGATGCGGCCGTCCTCCATCACGAAACGCCCGTCGATGACGACGGTCCGAACCTCGCGTCCCGACGCATTCAGCATCAGCGTCTGGATTGGGTCGATCACCTGACCCATCTCCGGTGCGTCGAGATCGATTACTGTCAAGTCCGCCCGAGCGCCGGGCGCCAGCCGTCCGAGATCGCCCCGACCGAGCGCTTTCGCCCCGCCAAGGGTCGCCGCGTCATAGAGATCCTCGGCCCGAACCGCCTGGGCACCGTTCTCCGCGACACGGGCGAGAAGCAGGCCGGTCTGCATGTTCAGGACCATGTCCGGCGGATGGGTGTCAGTGCCCATGCCGATCGTGATCCCCATGTCACGGTAGCGCCGGAAGGATTGCAGCGCCGTGCCGTGCCGCGCCATGACCACGGGACAATGCGCGAGGGCGGCGCCGGAGTCGCGGATGATCTCCAGGTCCGGGGCGGGGCGGGTCACGCCGTTGGCGCCCGAGACCACGGTCAGATGGGGCAGGATCGACCGCTCGGACAGGAAGCCGAGCGAAGCCAGCCATTCCGGCGGGCTCATGCCGCGGAGCTTCAGGACCGTCTCGTACTCGTAGAGCGACTGACAGCAGTGGAGCCGCACGGGCACGCCGAGATCGCGCGCGAGCGATCCGGAGCGGCGGATTAGCTCGGGCGTGCAAGTCTCGATCCGGTCGGGCGCCAGCATCGTGCGGATCAGGCCGTCGGACCGACCCTCGAAGTCCCGGCAGAACCGCTCGGCCTCGGCGAGGCCCGCTAGCCCGCGCTCCTCGTCAAAGAACTGATCAACCGTGCGGTCAACGCGGACAAAGCTGTTGCCGCTCCGATATGCGGGTCCCAGATAGACGCGCAGTCCAAGGTCCCCTGCCGCTGCTGCCGCAGCCGCGAATTCGTCCCAGGTCTCGCCCCATTCCCGATAGAACAGCGAGGCGATCGGCAGTGCCGTCGTTATGCCGTTCCGAATAAGCCGCGTGAACGCATAGCGCTTTTGCCAGGCCAGTTCCTCGGGTGAATACATCTCGCGGGCAGCGCGCATGTAATCCTCGGGCCAGACCCGGCCCTTCTTCCAGGCCGGCTGGTTGTCGAAGGCCAGCACCGTGGTGTCGAGGTCCGAGAGCGCATCTAGGTCGATGAACCCCGGGCCGATGAGCGCATGGCCGCAATCGATCCGCCGCGCCACCTCGCCGGGAAAGTTGTGGCCGGCGAAGACGACACGGCCGCCTTCGAACACCACCTCGCCGTCTTCGAGCAGCACATGGCGCCCCTCCACATGCCCGACCACCCAGCGGGCGGACATCAGGACGGGGCCGGGTTCCCGGGCTGAAGTCATGGCACCTCGACAAGCGCGCGGCCGTCGCGGCCGACAACCCGGCCGCGCTTGATCACCAGCCTGCGGGGCGGATGAGCGGTTACCGCATGGGCGACCGCCTCGGCTTCGACCAGCACCAGATCGGCGGCACAGCCCTCGTCGAGACCGTAATCCGGCAACCCCATTACCTTCGCGCCACCATAGCTGCAGCACCAGAGGGCGTGCTCAACGTCCGGATCAGTGCGAAAGTTGTTGCGCAGGCCCAGCAGCATTGCGCGCTCCAGCATGTCGGCATTGCCATAGGGTCCCCAGGTATCGCGGATACCGTCCGAGCCGGCGCAGAGCGTCACACCAGCCTCCCGCAACTCCGCCGCTGCAGGCACCGGGCGCGACGCTGTCGCGACGGTGGCGATGGCAATGCGCTCCTCCGCGAGCCGTTCAACCAATCCGTGGGCACGGGCGCGGTCGGCCATGCCGAGGCAGAACGCATGGCTGATCGTCACGTTCCCCTGCATGCCATGGGCTTTCGTGCGCTCGAGGATCATCTCCATCGAAAACGCGCCAAGTTCGTCCGGCTCATGCAGGTGGACATCGATGGGTTTGCCGTGCTTCTCGGCCAGGGCGAAGACCGCGTCGAGTTGGCCTTTCGGGTCGCCGTCAATGGCGCAGGGGTCGAGCCCGCCAACCACATCGGCACCGCTCGCCAGCGCGGCTTCAATCAGCTCCAGCGTGCCGGAGCGGCACATCATCCCAGATTGCGGGAAGGCGACGATCTCGATGTCGATGACCTCGCCGAGGTCAGCGCGCGTCGCCGCTACACCCTCGAACCCCGCAAGGCCAATCTCGGTGTCGATGTCCACATGGCTGCGGATCGCGGTCGAGCCATGGCTAAGCGACAGCACCGCCTGCCGGGCCGACTGACGGTGCGCGTCGATGTCCCATTCCTTCTTCAAGCGCCGCTCGGTCTCGATCTTGTCGATCAGCCGCGGTCCCGCCTGGTGCGGTCGCCAACCCATTCCCCAGAGCGACTTGTCGAGATGCGTGTGTGCCTCGACAAGCCCGGGCAGCGCGATGGCCCCGCCGCCATCCTCGGTGGCAATTCCATCGGCGGCGAGCCCGGGACTCATGCTGGCGATGCGCCCATCCCTGATCAGGATGTCGGTTTTGGGCGCGCCCCATGGGCAGACATTGCGGATCAGGAGGTCGTGGCTCATAGGTTCCTCAAGCGTTTGCTGCAGCTTTCAGCGACGAATTCGGTTTCAGCTCGAACTGTGTGTCGGCGACGATGTAGTTGTCTGCATGCAGGCGGGCGAGCGGCTGATAGGCCTCGGGACGCACGTAGTGCCCACTCTCGTCCAGACATTCGTCACGGACATGCATTTGCACGACCTCGCCGAGCACGATGGAGCGATGCGGGAACTCGACCGTCTGTTGCAACAGGCAC
>JAOTXT010000081.1 GCA_029862205.1 Paracoccaceae bacterium | reverse complement strand
CGAGGTGATCGCCACGGTCACTACCTGACCACGCTTGACGCCCTCGGTGGCGCTGGCGAAGGGATCGCCCTCGAGCTGCTTGATCCCCAGCGAGATCCGCTCTTTCTCGGTGTCCACGTCCAGAACCACGGCCTTGACCAGGTCGCCCTTGTTGAAGTCCTGGATCGCCTCCTCGCCCGAGCGGTCCCACGAGATATCCGACAAGTGCACCATACCGTCGATGTCGCCTTCCAGGCCGACGAACAGACCGAACTCGGTGATGTTCTTGACCTCGCCCTCGATCTCGGTGCCGGCCGGAAAGCGCTCGGCGAAGCTGTCCCAAGGATTCGAGATGCACTGCTTGAGGCCCAGGCTGACCCGGCGCTTGGTCGGGTCGACATCCAGCACCATGACCTCGACCTCTTGGCTGGTCGAGACGATCTTGCCCGGATGGACGTTCTTCTTGGTCCAGGACATCTCCGAGACATGGACCAGACCCTCGACGCCTGGCTCCAATTCGACGAAGGCGCCGTAGTCGGTGATGTTGGTGACCCGGCCGGTGAACTTGGCACTCAGCGGATATTTCGCCTCGACGCTCTCCCACGGATCCGCCATCAGCTGCTTCATACCGAGCGAGATGCGCTGGGTTTCCTTGTTGACCCGGATCACCTGCACTTTGATGGTTTCGCCGATATTGACGATTTCGGAAGGGTGGTTGACCCGGCGCCAGGCCATGTCGGTGACGTGCAACAATCCATCGACGCCGCCCAGATCGACGAAGGCGCCGTAGTCGGTGACGTTCTTGACCACGCCGTCGATCACATCGCCCTCGTTCAGCTTGCCGACGATCTCGGCCCGCTGCTCGGCGCGGCTCTCCTCCAGGACGGCGCGGCGCGAGACCACGATGTTGCCCCGGCGGCGGTCCATCTTCAGAATCTGGAACGGCTGCGGCACGCCCATCAGGGGCCCCACATCGCGGACGGGGCGCACATCGATCTGGCTGCCCGGCAGGAAGGCCACGGCACCGCCCAGATCGACAGTGAACCCGCCCTTGACCCGTCCGAAGATCGCGCCCTCGACCCGCTCTTCCTTGTCGTTGGCTTTCTCCAGCCGGTCCCAGGCTTCCTCGCGGCGGGCTTTTTCACGGCTGATCGCGGCTTCGCCACGGGCATTCTCGACCCGGTCGAGGAACACCTCGACGGTGTCGCCGACGCCGATCTCGGCGGGTTTGCCCGGGGCTGCGAATTCCTTGAGGTCGACGCGGCCTTCAACCTTGAAGCCCACGTCGATGATCGCCTGGCCGTTCTCGACGGCGATCACTTTTCCTTTGACGACGGTCCCCTCTTCCGGGGTCTCGCGCTCGAGGCTCTCGTTCAAGAGGGTCTCGAATTCCTCCATTGAGGCATTGGCGGCCATATATGCAGTCTCCTATCGGTTCTTTGTCAGGCCGGCCGGTTGGCTCCGGCGGTCTTTCAGCTAGGTGTCGGCAGCGCAAACAAAAAGAACACCGTCCCGGGGGTTCATGCCTTTGCCCGGTCGAGTGCCTGCTCGATGATCTGCGTCGCCTTGTCGACGGCCGCGTCTATAGACAATTCAGTCGTATCCAGCAAGTGGGCGTCTTCAGCGCGCCGCATGGGCGAGGTGGCGCGCTGGGAATCACGCGCATCGCGGGCCTGGAGATCGGCCAGAACCCCCTCGAATGTGGTGTCTTCGCCACGCTGGGTCAACTCGGCCAGGCGGCGGCGCGCCCGGGTCGCGTCATCGGCGACGACAAACAGCTTCACTTGCGCCTCCGGGCAGATCACGGTGCCAATATCGCGCCCATCCAGCACCGCGCCAGCCTCGCGCGCCGCGAACCGGCGCTGGAACTCGCGCAACTCGGTCCGGACCTCCGGCATCGCGGCGACTTTCGAGGCGGCACGTGCCGCGCGGGCGCCGCGCAGCTCGTCGCCCTGCAGCTCCTCCAGCGTCAAGTCGCGGGCGATGAGTGCGGCCAGGCCCTCGTCCACCACACCCCGGCCCTGGGCCAGCGCCTTGACCCCGATCGCGCGGTAGAGAAGGCCGGTGTCCAGATGAGCGAACCCGAAACGTTCGGCCACCGCCCGGGCGATGGTGCCCTTGCCGGCCGCCGCAGGCCCGTCGATGGCGACGACGAACTGCATCAGCCGTTATCCCTGGTGATCGCGGCGCCGAGCCCAGCCATCAATTCAAGAAAGTCTGGGAAGCTGGTTTCAATCGGCGCCGTGTCGTCGACCTTGACAGGTTTCGCCGTTCCCAGCCCAAGGCACAGGAACGACATGGCGATGCGGTGGTCCAGATGGGTCGCGACCGTGCCGCCGCCCGGGACCTGCCCGCCCCGGCCATGGACGATCATGCCGTCCTCCTCCTCGGTCACCTCGACGCCGTTGGCGCGCAATCCCGCCGCCGTCGCCGCGATCCGGTCGGATTCCTTGACGCGCAGTTCGCCGATGCCGCGCATCACCGTGTCGCCCTCGGCGAAGGCCGCCAGCACCGCCAGGATCGGATATTCGTCGATCATGCTGGCCGCGCGCTCGGGCGGCACTTCGACGCCGGTCAGCGCGCCGTGGCGCACGCGAAGATCCGCCATCGGCTCGCCGCCTTCCTCGCGCGGGTTCAATCGCTCGATATCCGCGCCCATCTCGCTCAGCGCCTCGTAGAACCCGGCCCGGGTCGGGTTGAGCGAGATGTTCGGCACAGTGATCTCGGACCCCTCGGCGATTAGGGCAGCGGCGACTGGAAACGCCGCCGAGGAAGGATCGCGCGGCACCGTGATCTGGCAGGGCGCAAGTTCTGGCAGGCCCGCGAGCCGGATCGTGCGGCCTTCCGGCAGGTCCTCGCCTGTCACCTGGGCACCAAAGCCGCGCAGCATCCGCTCGGTATGGTCCCGGGTGGCGACCGGCTCGATGACCACGGTCTCGCCCGGCGCGTTCAGCCCCGCCAGCAGAACCGCGGATTTCACCTGGGCCGAGGCAATTGGCAACGTGTAGTCCACCGGCACCGGATCCGCCGCGCCGGTCAGGGTCATCGGCAGCAACCCGCCCTGGCGCCCGGCGTGCTTCGCACCGAACATGCGCAGCGGGTCGAGAATGCGGCCCATGGGCCGACGCCTCAGCGAGGCATCCCCGGTGAAGGTCGCGCTGATCGGCGTGGTGGCCATCATCCCCATGATTAGCCTGACCCCGGTGCCGGAATTGCCGCAATCGATCACGTCTTCAGGCTCGCCGAGACCGCCGACGCCCACACCATGGATCGACCACGTTCCATCGCCGCACCGGGTCACTTCGGCCCCGAAGGCGCGCATGGCCTCGGCGGTCGCCAGCACGTCCGCCCCTTCAAGCAAGCCGGTGACCCGGGTCTCGCCGACCGTCAGCGCGCCCAGGATCAGGGCGCGATGCGAGACCGATTTGTCGCCCGGTACAACGGCAATGCCCGATAGGCCGGCTCCGCGGCGTGCGCTCGCCGGTCTCGGCCGCGCGCTATCGGTCGAGGAGTCGGGCATGGCAATAGGCTCCGGTGCGGGTCGCGGATCGGCGCAAGGATCGCCGGCATATAGCGTTATCTTGGAGCGTTGGTCCAGCGCGCCGCGTTGATCGGGACCTCAAAACGCGTAAGGCGCCGGCCTCTCGGCCGGCGCCCTTACGCGACACAGACAGCACTGGGATCGTGTTGCTTCATCCAACTCGATTTGGCACACGCCAGAAAACGCCAAACAATACACTTCGTTGGACCCGTCTGGTCCTTGCTCATTATAATCCATGAAAAAGATGGCGTGGTTTTGACCGAAGTCGTCTTTCGAGCGCCCAAATCACTAAGGGCAATCAGCATTTCCGCCTGAAGCTTAAGTAGTAGGGCGCCCGGCCCGCGGCCAATGCCTTGACCTCGTAGCGGGTGCTTGGCCAGCCCGGCCAGGGTGCCCGCCAGTCGCGGCAGAATTCAGCCGTCCATTCGAAATTTTGGTTTCTTTCCAAGACTTCCAGAGTGTGCCTGGCATAGTCGCCGATATCGGTCGCAACCCTAAGCATAGCCCCGGGCGTCATCGCGCGTGCCAGCGGATCGATGTTCTCCGGGTTCACGAAACGGCGTTTATGGTGCCGTTTCTTGGGCCAGGGGTCCGGATAGAGCAGGAAGACCTGGCCGAGAGAGTGTGGCGGCAATACGTCGAGCAGGTCTCTCGCGTCGCCCGGATGAATCGCCAGATTCGTAACGCCCGAGCGTTCGATTCCCGACAGCAGCATAGCGACGCCGTTGATGAAGGCCTCGCAGCCGATGATGCCCACGTCCGGATGCTGGGCGGCCAGGCTCAGCATGTGCTCGCCGCCGCCGAAACCGATTTCCAGCCAGACCTCACGGGCATTTGGGAAGAGCGCGCGCAGGTCAATCGGGCGGCGCTCCGGGTTCTCCTCCCAGGTCACGCCCTTTGGCGCCAGTGCCTCAAGCCTCGTGGCCAGAAGGTCTTTCTGGCCCTTGCGCAACTTCTTGCCGTGGCGCCGTCCGTAAAAGTTGCGCCATGGCACGCCATCTTCGCGGTCCGGTGCGGTCATCTGCTTTGTGCCTATGTCCCGGGCTTGACCCGGGACCTCGTGGAGCGGTAGCGGCTCGAGGCCCCGGATCAAGTCCGGGGCAATTCCGTGGAAGACCTAAACCGCGGCCTTCAGCGCATCGACGAGGTCCATTCGCTCCCACGAGAAACCACCGTCCGCCTCGGGCTCTCGCCCGAAATGGCCATAGGCCGCCGAGCGGCGATAGATCGCCCGGTTCAGTCCCAACTGCGTGCGGATGCCACGCGGCGTCAGGCTGATCGTGTCGCGGATCGCCTTCTCGATCTCTTCGTCGGCGATCTTGCCCGTGCCGTAGCTGTCCACGTAGACCGACAGCGGCTCGGCCACGCCGATCGCGTAGGCGAGCTGCAGGCAGCAGCGGTCCGCAAGGCCGGCCGCGACCACGTTCTTGGCCACATAGCGTGCCGCATAGGCCGCCGAGCGGTCCACCTTGGTCGGGTCCTTGCCGGAAAAGGCGCCGCCGCCATGGGGCGCGGCGCCACCATATGTATCGACGATGATCTTGCGGCCGGTCAGGCCCGCGTCGCCGTCCGGCCCGCCAATCACGAAGCGCCCCGTCGGGTTCACATGCCAGATCGTCTCGGCATCGACAAAGCCATCGGGCATCGCCGCCAGAACGTAGGGTTCGACCAGCTTGCGCACGTCGCCCGATTCCAACCCAGCCGCGTGCTGGGTCGAGACAACGATCGTATGCGCCCGCGCGGGCTTGCCGTCGCGGTAATCCACCGTGACCTGGCTTTTCGAATCCGGCCCGAATTCAGGTGCCTCGCCCGCGTGGCGCGCTTCGGCCATCAGGCGCAGGATCCGGTGCGAATAGACGATCGGCGCCGGCATCAGTTCCGGGGTCTCGTTCGTCGCATAGCCGAACATGATACCCTGGTCGCCCGCGCCCTCGTCCTTGTTGTCCGCGGCATCCACGCCTTGCGCGATGTCCGCCGACTGCTGGTGCACATAGCACTCGATATCGCAGGAATCCCAGTGGAAGCCCTTTTGCTCGTAGCCGATATCGCGGATCGTCTGCCGCGCCACATCGACTATCTCGTCCTGGCGCACGTCCGAGCGCACCTCGCCCATCAGCACCACCTTGTTCGTGGTCGCGGCGGTCTCGCAGGCGACCCGGGCTTCGGGGTCGCGGCCGATCATCAGGTCGACGACCGCGTCCGATATCTGGTCGCAGACCTTGTCGGGGTGACCCTCCGACACGGATTCGGAGGTGAAGAGGTAATTCTGACGGGACATATACGCCTCTTAACTTATCTGCCGGATTGGCGCGGGAACGCGCCCGGGGGAGCCGGGGGAGCCCGGGGGAACCCCCCGGGACCGCAAGCGGTGTTCCTTTGACACGGCGGGCCAGCCGCGGTCAACCAGCTTCCGGCGACCGTGGCCTAAGTCGCACTGAGGCGAAGATTATCAGCAACACCAGCGCCATGGCAGGTATTTCTCCGAAACGAAAATAGATCGTCGGAGGGTTCGGGGCGGGCAAAGGGGCGTCGATGAAGCCGTCCGTCCCCAGGGGGATTTGCTTGAGAATTCGTCCCCGCGCGTCGATCACCGCCGAGATTCCTGTATTCGCCGCCCGCACTATGGGCAGGCCCTGTTCGATCGCCCGGATGCGCGCTTGGGCCAGATGCTGCTGTGGCCCGCCATAGCTGCCGAACCAGGCATCGTTGGTTACTTGCAGGATCCAGGCTGGGCGCTGGCCTCGGGGCACGACCTCATCCGGAAAGATCATTTCGTAACAGATCAGTGGCGAGAACGGCGGCAGGCCCGGCACGTCGAGAATCTGGGGTCCGGGCCCTGCGCTGAACCGGCCTTGGCGGGCAAGCTGGCGCAGGCCGATCGCACGCAGAAGACCGGCAATTGGCAAATACTCACCGAACGGCACCAGGTGGTGCTTGTCATAGCGTGGACCGAGCTCGCCATTGCGAAGGATCGCGGTCAGGGAATTGAACCAGTACTCGCGCCCGTCGCGCTCGACGCCGTGCAGCGCCCCCAGAAGGACCGGGACACCGTTCGCCGCCTGGGCGATCTCGGCCCGGCGGTCGGGCCGGTAGGCGGGCAGGAAGGCGACCGCGGTCTCGGGCCAGATCACCGCCTTCGGTGGGCCAAGCGCCGGATCCGCCGGCGCCGCCGTTGCATCGAGCAGCCGGGCATAAAAGCGCGGCGCGTGGTCAGGGCTCCATTTCACCTTTTGCGCGGCGTTCGGCTGGACAATTCGCAGGACCGGGCCATCGGCGGCGCCTTGCCGGTCGAGCGCCATTTGACCTGCCTGCCATAGAAGAACCAGTACCAGGACCGGAATTGCCGCCGCCGCGGCACGGCGCTCGATCAGAGCGGTCAGCGCCAGCCCGGTTACGGCCAGCGTGATCAGCGTCATTCCGAACGGACCGGCCCAGGCGGCCGCCTGCATCACCGGGGTCTCGACCCAGACATAGCCGGGCAGGGCCCAGGGAAACCCGGTCAGCACATTCGACCTGGCGTATTCGACGAATGTCAGGCAGGCGGCGAGCGTCAGCACGCGCCACCAGCGGCCTTGCGGCCAGACCCGCCGCGCCAACGCGAACGCGCCGGCCCAGAAGAGCCCCAGGAAGGCGGGCAGCAACGTGACCGCAAACGGCATCAGCCAAGCGAATTTCTCCGCATCCACCAAGAAGGCATGACCGATCCAATAGAGCCCGGTGACGAAGTAGCCGAACCCGGCACCCCAACCCGCCAGAGCCGCCGCGCGCGGGCCCGGCGCCGCATCCACCAGCCAGACGAGGACCGGCACGGCCAGGAACAGCGCCCAGGGTACCGAGACCGGCGGCTGCCCCAGGGTCATCGCGGCGCCCGCCAAGATCGCGATGCCCAGGCGCAGCCACGCGCGCTGTACAGCGAGCCAAGTCACCGGTCTGAGTGATTTCGGCGCTGCGCCATCGGCCAGGTGATCCATTCGGCGGCTCCGCGGCATGCGTGCTTTGGCCGCCTATTCCGCGGCTTCGCGGGGCGTGCGGTTATGCCCGGCACCGTTCAGCCGCATTCGCAGCCGCTTGATCCGGCGTGGGTCCGCATCGACGATCTCGAACTCGTAGCCGCCCGGATGGGCGATCACCTCGCCGCGCATCGGCACCCGGCCGGTCAGCATGAAGACCAGGCCGCCGAACGTGTCGATGTCCTCTTCCCATTCCTGCAGCAGCAGGTGGACGCCCTCCGCCTGCTCGAATTCGCGGATATCGGCGCGGGCATTGATCACGAAGGTCCCCGGCGCTTCCTCGGACCATTGCTCGGCTTCCGTGCTGTCGTGCTCGTCCTCGATGTCGCCGACGATCTGTTCGACCAGGTCCTCGATGGTGACCAATCCGTCAACCCCGCCGAATTCATCGATCACCAGGGCCATGTGAATGCGCGCCGCCTGCATCCGCTGCAGCAGCGAGGCGATCCGCATCGAGGGCGGCACGAAAAGCGCCTTGCGGATGTGGTCCGACAGCCGGAACTTCTTTGCCGCCTGTGCGGTGCCAACGCCCAGCGCCAGGGCGATGTCCTTCAGGTGGATGAAACCGATCGGGTCGTCCAGCGTCTCGCGATAGACCGGCAGACGCGACAGCGACGCCTGCTCGAAGGCGGCGATCACGTCGGCGATCGGTGCGTCGTCGGCGACCGCGACGATGTCGGCCCGGGGGGTCATCACATCCTCGACCCGGCGCTCGCGCAGGCGCAGGATGTTCAACACCATGGCCAGTTCGGCCGGCGTCGTCTCGCTGAACGCTGGGCCTAACTGGGCGACCAGATCCTCGTCGGTCGCGTCCGTGCCGTTGCCGCCGGCCGGGCTCCATTGGAATAATCGTGTCAGGAAAGATCGGCTGGGTTGACTGTCGTCGCCGTCGCCGTCGGCCTTTCCGTTGGTCGCGCCCTTGTCCGATTCTGGTGAATCGGCGGGCGACTGACTTGGTCCGTCTTCCATCGCTCTCAATTCACGGGGCCGCTGAGCGCCCCGGGTCACGTCGCAAATATGGATCGGGGACTCCGATACGCGCCAGCGCCTCGCCCTCGATCCGCTCCATCGTCTCCGCGTCCTCGTCGATTCGGTGATCGAACCCCAGAAGATGAAGACACCCATGTAAGATCAGATGAATGACGTGATCTTTCAAGGGAATTGCAGCGTTCTTTGCCTCGGCTTCGATGGTCTGCAGCGCCAGCGCAACATCGCCAAGCGGGCACCTGAGACCGGAATCCGGGCGTGGTGGCAGTTCGGGCAGGGCGCCTGGGCGTTCGCGCACCAAATCGAAGGCGGGCCACGAGAGCACATTGGTTGCGCCTGCTTTGCCGCGGAATTCGTGATTCAGGCGAGCGATTTCGGCATCGCTCGTCGCCAGGATGCAGACCGACCAGTCCGCGGCCTGAAGGCCCGCCGAATCGAGGGCCAGCCGCGCGCCCTGATCGGCGAGGACGGCCAGGTCCGGCAGGGCGGCTTTCCACCCATCATCGGCGATCGCCAGATCGACAAACCCGTTGCTCACGTCTGGGCCGGGGTCCCGCCGTCATAGGCTTCGACGATTCGCGCGACCAGTGGGTGGCGCACAACATCGGCGGCCGAGAATTGGACGAAGCCGATTTCCGAAACTTTCTCCAGCACCCGCAGTACCTCCAACAGGCCAGAGCCGGTGCCGCGCGGCAGGTCGATCTGGCTCGGATCGCCCGTGACCGCCATGCGGCTGCCCTCTCCCATGCGGGTCAGGAACATCTTCATCTGCATCTCGGTGCAGTTCTGCGCCTCGTCCAGAACCACGAAGGCGTTGGCGAGCGTCCGGCCGCGCATGAAGGCCAGCGGCGCGACCTCGATCTTGCCCTCCTCCATCAGGCGCGTCAGCTGCTTGCCCGGGATCATGTCGCCCAGCGCGTCGTAGAGGGGGCGCAGGTATGGGTCGATCTTCTCCTTCAAGTCGCCGGGCAGGAAGCCGAGGCGCTCGCCCGCCTCGACCGCGGGGCGGCTGAGGATGATGCGGTCGACCTGGTTGTCGAAGAACATCGAGACCGCGGCGGCGACCGCCAGATAGGTCTTGCCCGTGCCCGCGGGCCCGATGCCGAAGACCATCTCGCGGCGGAAGAGCTCGGCCACATAGGCCTTCTGCGTCGCCGAGCGTGGCAGGATCGTGCGTTTGCGGGTGCGGATCTCCATCCGCCCGGCAGGGAACATGTCCAACTGCCCGCGCGGGTCCGGCTCGGCGCCGTCCCCCGTCTTGTCTCCTGGCAGGGCGCCCAGCCGGATCACCGCCTCGATATCGCCGGGCTCCAGCGCCCCGCCATCGTCGAGCCGGTCATAAAGCGTCTCGAGCGCCGCCACCGCGCGCTCGCGCTGGTCGCCCGGCCCGTGCAGCGCCAATTGATTGCCCCGGCGCATGATCACCACGCCGAACCCCTGCTCCAACGCCGCCAGATTGCGGTCGAACTGGCCGCAAAGCTCGATCAGCACGCGATTGTCGGGGAATTCGACAAGGGTTTCGTCCAAGGATTCCTTCGGGGCCTCGGGCATGGTCATGTCCTTGAGGCCCATCTTCTTAAGGGCTGGGTTTGCCACGTAAGGTTTGTGTCCCTTGCCATCCACACCCAGATATGGTGGCGCAGGCGGGCTGGGGGCGCAAGGGGAAAGCACGTCATCGGGCTGTCATGTGTTGCGCGCGGTAGGGCGGGGTTCACCCCGCCGAAGGCCCGGTCTTGCGGGATAAATCCCGCCCTACGCCGCCAGGACACCGGACAGGCTGTTTGCCGATGCCTTCTCGATCGTCACATCGACAATCCGCCCGGTCAGCCCCGGGTCGCAATCCAGATGCACCGCCTGCAGGTAGGGCGAGCGCCCGACCATCTGGCCCGGGTGGCGGCCGGGCTTCTCGATCAGGACCGGCAGGGTGCGGCCGATGCAGGCTTGCTGGAACGCGGTCTGCTGTTCGGTGAGCAGCGCCTGGAGGCGCGCCAGGCGCTCCGCCTTCTGGCCCTCGGGCACCTGTTCGGCCTCGGCCGCCGGGGTGCCGGGGCGCGGCGAATACTTGAACGAATAGGCGCTAGCGTAGCGGACCTCGCGGACCAGCGCCATGGTCGCCTCGAAGTCCGCGTCCATTTCGCCCGGGAAGCCAGTGATGAAGTCGCCGGAGATCGCGATATCGGGCCGCGCCGCGCGAATGCGTTCGATCAGCCGGATATAGCTCGCGGCATCATGGCGCCGGTTCATGGCCTTCAGCACCCGGTCCGACCCGGCTTGCACCGGTAGGTGCAGATAGGGCATCAGCTTCGGCTCGTCCCCATGGGTGGCGATCAGATCCTCGGTCATGTCGTTCGGATGCGAGGTGGTGTAGCGCAGGCGTTCCAGCCCCTCGATCTTCGCCAGTTCCCGGATCAACCGCGCCAGGCTCCAATCGGCGCCATCCGGTCCGGCCCCATGATAGGCGTTCACGTTCTGGCCCAGAAGCGTGATCTCGACGACGCCGCGCTCGACTAGGCCGCGGGCTTCGGCGAGCACCTTTTCTGCGGGCCGCGAAACCTCCGATCCACGGGTATAGGGCACCACGCAGAAGGCACAGAATTTATCGCACCCCTCCTGCACGGTCAGGAAAGCGGCGGGTGCCCGCCGTGCTTTCGGCGCCTCCGGCAAATGGTCGAATTTGTCCTCGGCGGGAAACTCGGTGTCGATCTGGGCGCCCTCGCCGCCTCGTGCCCTAGCGACCATTCCGGGCAGCCGGTGATAGGCCTGGGGGCCGACCACCAGATCAACCATAGGCTGCCGGCTCAGAATCTCGCCGCCCTCGGCCTGGGCGACGCATCCGGCGACTGCGACGGTCATCTGGCCGCCTGACGCGGCCTTTGCCTCGCTCAGCGGCTTCAGGCGCCCCAGCTCCGAATAGACCTTCTCGGCAGCCTTCTCACGGATGTGACAGGTGTTGAGGATGACCAGGTCCGCATCCTTCGGCGAATCCGCCGGGACATAGCCATCGGCGGCAAGCGCAGACCCCATGCGCTCGCTGTCATAGACGTTCATCTGACAGCCATAGGTCTTGATGAACAGCTTCTTTGCTTTGCCCATCCGCTTGGCTCATCCCACAAAGGAAACGGCGCGCCCCCCATGCACGGGTGTGGCGCGCCGTCTCATTACCGTGCCGGGCGCCCCACCGCAACTCGCGCCACGGCGACTTACGACAGACCGGCGACGGCCCCCTTTATTTCTTCCGCGGCTTGCGCCCAAGTCCGATCTTCTTCGCCAGCTCCTGCCGTTTCTTGGCATAGCTCGGCGCGACCATCGGATAGTCGTGGGCCAAACTCCATTTCGCCCGGTAGTCCTCGGGCGTCATGTCGTAGGCTGTCTTCAGATGGCGCTTCAGCATCTTCAGCTTCTTGCCGTCTTCGAGACAGATCAGGAAGTCGTTGGTCACCGACTTCTTGATCGGGACCGCGGGTTTTAGTTCGACTTCCGGCTCGCTGGGCCCCACAGTGAGACCCGAAAGCGTGCCGAACACGGTCTCGATCAAACCGGACAGTTCCGTGCTGGGAACAGCGTTGTTCGAGACATGTGCAGCGACGATATCGGAGGTAAGTGCAAGGAGCTCGCCGTGGTCAGTTGCAGCTTCGGCCATTGTTTTTATCCTCGTTGGTCTTCACGCAAACTCGGCACCGTCGCATTTACACAGAAGGCAGTAGACACATCCTGGCACCGAATTATGATTAGAAATATACTTCAAAAATTGGCGATGCAAATATTTAATAGGTGTTCAGTTTACAAAATCGCGAGTCAAGATCTGACTCTACATGCTATCGGTTTTTAGTGATTTCAGAGCTCCAGCGCCGGACAGCGCCCGAGATTCGGGCCATTGAGTCTTCAACTAGTTCCTTCGCAAGTAATCGCTCAATATTGACAGGCATGGGAAAATCCAGCTTTTGGGTGAGTGCCTGCCGGAACCCAAAGCGCCGGTAATAGGGTTCGTCACCGACCAGCAGCACCCTTTGCCAGCCGAGCGAACAGGCGCGGTCCAATGTATCCATCATTAAAAGACCGCCCAATCCCTCGCCCTGCCGGGTCGGGTGCACCGCGATCGGGCCCAGCAGCAGGGCAGGGGTGCCGGCGTCGCCGATCCGCACCGGCCAGTAGCGGATCGCGCCCACCACGGCGTCAAACTCGTCCCGCACGATGGTCGAGAGTTCGGCGATCGGATCGACCCCCTCGCGCAGCTGATACGAGCTCAATGCCGCGCGTCCGGGCGCAAAGGCGAGGTCGTAGAGCATCTCGACCTCGAAACTGTCGCCTGGCGTTTCGGGCAGGACACGGAACATCAGCTTGCGGCGCTCTCACCTCCGGTCCGTTCGGCATTTGCTTGCGCGGCGGACGGCGTTATCTGTTGGCGTCAGCCGTTAGCATGCGGCACCGGCCGGTTCCAGAGCCCCATCGGTTCCAAGGTCCGTCCAAGGCAGAGGGAGCACCGCCATATGTTCTACCGTCCCGCCGAGGGCCATGGCCTTCCCCACGATCCGTTCAAGGCGATGGTCGCGCCCAGGCCCGTCGGCTGGGTCTCGACGCTGGACGCGCAAGACCGCGCGAACCTCGCGCCCTATTCGTTCTTCAACGGTTGTGGCGACGCGCCGCCGCTGGTCATGTTCGCCCAGACCGGCCGCAAGAGCCGGCCCGAGGCGGTCAAGGACACCATCGCGAATGTGCGCGCCACGGGCGAGTTCGCCTGCAACATCGTGAGCAAGGCACTGAAGGACGCGATGAACCTCTCGTCCGGAACCTATCAACCGGAGGTTGACGAGTTCGAACTTGCCGGGCTGACCAAGACACCGGGCCGGGCAATTGCCGCGCCCCATGTGGGCGAGGCGCCCGCGGTGCTGGAATGCCGGACGGTGAAGATCGTCGACGATCTGCCCTCGTGGCGCGAGCACGCCTTCAATATCATCGTCATCGGCGAGATCGTCGGCGTCCATATCGACGACGCCTATATCCGCGAGGATGGCCGGATCGACGTCGAGGCATTCAAGCCGGTCGCGCGCATGGGTTACATGGACTACACGACCGTGACGGATGTCTGGGAGATGCTGCGGCCGGATTAGGGGGGCAACGATGTCAGAGGCGAAGATCGGGGTCATCGGCGGCAGCGGGCTTTATGCCATCGATGGTCTGGAGGGCCAGGATTGGGTGACGGTCGAAAGCTCTTGGGGGCCGCCATCGGACCAGATCCTGACCGGGCGGCTCGGCGGTGTGGGCGTCGCCTTCCTGCCCCGGCACGGGCGCGGGCACCGCTTGAGCCCGACCTCGATCAACTACCGCGCCAATATCGACGCGCTGAAGCGGCTGGGCGTCACCGACGTGATCTCGATCTCGGCCTGCGGCTCGTTCCGCGAGGGGATGGCGCCGGGCGATTTCGTGCTGATCGACCAGTTCATCGACCGCACGGTTAACCGCGAGAAGACTTTCTTCGGAACCGGCTGCGTCGCCCATGTCTCGATTGCCGAGCCCACCTGTGGCCGCCTGCGCGCGGCGCTGGCCGCCGCCGCGGCGCAGGCCGGCGTCAAAGCCCATGACGGCGGCACCTATCTGACGATGGAGGGGCCGCAATTCTCGACCCTGGCCGAAAGCCGGATGTACCGCGATCACTGGGGCGCCGACGTGATCGGGATGACCAACATGCCCGAGGCCAAGCTCGCCCGCGAGGCCGAGCTTTGCTACGTCACGGTCGCCATGGTCACCGACTACGACAGCTGGCATCCGGATCATGGCGAGGTGGACATCACCCGGATCCTCGAGACCATGAACGCCAATGTCGCCCATGCGCGGACCTTGCTGGGCCACGTGATCCCGGCGCTTGCCGGCCCGCGCGCGGCCTGCCCGCAGGGTTGCGACCGCGCCTTGGAGTTCGCCTTGCTGACCGCGCCGGAGAAGCGCGACCCCGACCTGCTGGCCAAGCTCGACGCCGTGGCGGGCCGGGTGCTGGGGTAGCGGTGAAATCTTCTCTCCAATGCCCCGGCCCCCGAGCCGGGGCCTCGAAGAAACTCCGTGAGGTCCCGGATCAAGTCCGGGACATCGGTGCGTAGATGACCACCCGCGGCTTCGTTCTGGGCAAATTCCTGCCGCCTCATGCGGGGCACCTGACCATGTGCCGGATGGCCGCCGCTTTGGTCGGCGAGCTGACCGTCTTGGTCTGCACCCTGGACCGCGAGCCGATCCCGGGCTGGCTGCGCGCCGCCTGGATGCGCGAGCTGCTGCCGGGCGCCCGCATCGTCCACTACGATCAGGAAGTTCCGCAGGAGCCGGCCGAGCACCCCGATTTCTGGCCGATCTGGCGCAAGATAATCGGCGAAATCCATCCCGAGCCGGTCGATTTCGTCTTCGGCTCCGAGCCCTACATCGCGCGGCTCGCCCAGGAACTGGGTGCGCGTCCAGTTCCGGTCGATCCGGACCGCCGCGCCTTTCCGGTCTCGGGCCAGGCAATTCGCCAGAACCCTGCCGCCCATTGGCGCCATATTCCGGCCCCCGTGCGCCCCTGGTATCAAAAGCGCGTCGTCACCTTCGGGGCCGAGAGCACCGGCAAGTCGGTCATGGCCGAGGCACTGGCCCAGTGGCTCGGCGGCCCGGCCGTGCCGGAGATGGGCCGCACCTACGAGGACGTGCGCACGCAAGGCGACTGGCAGGCGGCGCATCTGATCGAGTTGGCGAGCCGCCACGAGGCCCACCGGGCCGCCATCGCGCCCGAAGCGGGACCGGTCCTGGCCGAGGATACCGACCCGCTGCTTACCTCGGTCTGGGCGCGGATGCTGCTGGGCGCGCCGGTGCCCTGGCTCGAGGCACGGCCGAAGGCCGATCTCTATCTGCTCATGGACGCGAATGTTCCTTTCGTCCAGGACGGCGGGCGCTATTTCGCCACCGACACGGCGCGCACCCAATTTCAGGCACTCTGCGTCGAGGCGCTCGACCGGACAGGTGTCCGGGTCGAGCGGGTCACCGGCGACTGGAACGCCCGCGAGGCCCAAGCCCGCGCGGCGGTCGAACGGCTGATGGCCGAGCCGTTCCCAGGGCTTTGGGAGCGGCCCGATAGCGAATGGCCGGTGCATACCGCACGCCCTCAGCCAATGCCCCGGGCATCAGCCGAGGCCTCGCGCCTTCTTGATCGAGGTTCCGGCTAAAGGCCGGGGCATTGGATTGGTTGCACCCATTGCCCCAACCCTTAAGATCGCCGCCGGCCCGATTCCGCGCGTGAGTTCCCCGTCATGACCGACCGCCCTCTGACCGATTTCATCCGCACCATCCCGGATTTCCCCGTCCCCGGTGTCCAGTTCCGGGACGTGACGACGCTGTTCTCGAATCCGCAAGCCTTCCGGCGCGCGGTGGACGAGCTCTCCGCCCCCTATCACGGCGACGGCATAGACGCGATCGTGGCCATGGATGCGCGCGGCTTCATCCTCGGCGGCGCGGTTGCCTATAACCTGTCGCTCCCCTTCGTGCCGATCCGCAAGAAGGGCAAGCTGCCGGGCAAGACCATCGTCGAGGCCTACAGCCTGGAATACGGCGACGCGGTGGTCGAGATCCATGACGACGCCATCACCGCGGGCGCCCGGGTCCTGATGATTGACGACTTACTGGCCACCGGCGGCACCGCGGTTGCCGGGGTCAAGCTGATCGAGCGCCTGGGCGGGCATATCGTCGCCGCCTCGTTCGTCGTGAACCTGCCGGATCTCGGCGGCGAGCAGCGGCTGAAGGAGATGGGGATCGAGGTCCACACGCTGTGCGCATTCGAGGGGGATTAAATGAACGCCGCCGACATCATCGCTCGGGCGCTCCACGCCGCTGGCTGCCGCACCGCCTTCGGCATTCCCGGCGGCGAGGTGCTGACGCTGATCGACGCGCTGGAACGCGCGGGGATCCGCTTCGTGCTGACCAAGCACGAAAACGCGGCCGGTTTCATGGCCGAGGGCACTTGGCACGCTACTGGGCACGCTACTGGGCACGCCACCGGCGCGCCGGGCATCCTGGTCGCGACCGTCGGCCCCGGCATCGCCAATGCCTTCAACGTGGTTGCCAACGCGGAACAGGACCGGGTGCCGCTGATCGTGATCTCGGGCGCGGTCGATGCGGCCGAGGCGATGCGCTATAATCACCAGGTCTTCGACCATTCCGCCGCCTTTGCCCGCATCTGCAAGGCATCCTTTATCGTGCCCGACGGCGCGGTGGACACCATGATCGACAAGGCGCTGGCGATCGCGACGGATGGCCGCCCCGGCCCGGTCCATATCGACTTGCCGATCAAGGTCGCCGAGACCGAGCAGCCCGCACCCCAGCAAGTCAAGCGCAGCCCGGTTCCGCCGCTGGCGCCCGCGCCGGGACCTGATCTCGACCGAGCACGGAGCATGTTCGCGGCCGCCCAGCGCCCGGTGATCATGGCGGGGCTCGATCCCTTGAACGAGGCGGGGGGCTCGGAGGCGGTCGCCGCCTTCGCCCGCCGGCATAGCATCCCGGTCGTCACCAGTTACAAGGGCAAGGGCATCCTGCCCGAGGACGACGCCCTGTCGCTCGGCGGGCATGGCCTGTCGCCCAAATCCGACAAGATCGTGCTGCCCATTTTCGAGGCGGCCGATCTGGTGATCTCGGCCGGCTACGACCCGATCGAGATGCGGGCCGGCTGGCAGGACCCCTGGGACCCGGCCAAGGTGGTCGAGTTCGCCCATGCGCCGAATACCCACGACATGCACTATGCCGAGCTTTCCTGGACCTGCTCGGTCGCGGCGGGCTTGGCCGCGCTCGAGGACGGTGCCGAACCCAAGACCGGCTGGCCCGACGACAAGCCAGCGCGCATCCGCGCCGAGCTGCAAGGGGCGTTCTCACCGGAGGGCGATTGGGGTCCGGGCGTTGCCATCGCCGAGATCCTGGCCGCGGCACCGCCGGAGGTGACAATCACCATCGACTCGGGCGCTCACCGGATCCTGCTCAGCCAGCAATGGCAGGCCAAGCATCCGCGCGGCGTCCTGCAATCGACCGGGCTCTGCACCATGGGATGCGCGCTGCCGCTGGCCATGGGGTTCAAATATGCGCGGCCCGACGCCCCGGTGATCGCGTTTACCGGCGATGCGGGGCTCGAGATGACGCTGGGCGAGCTTTCGACGCTCCGCGATCTCGGCCTGCCCGTGGTCGTGGTGGTCTTCGTCGACCAATCGCTGGCACTGATCGAACTGAAGCAGCGCCGCACCGGGCTGCAGAACGCGGGCGTCGATTTTCAGCACACGGATTTTGCCGCATTGGCCAAGGTCTATGGCGGCAACGGTATCACGGTGACCGGCCCCGGCGATCTGGGTCCGGCG
>JAOTXT010000020.1 GCA_029862205.1 Paracoccaceae bacterium | reverse complement strand
GAAAACAATCCGCGCGCCCGGGGCCACATCTACTTCGCCGTTAACGAGGTCTCGACCCCAGGCAAGAAGGCGGCGGCGAGCGAGGTGGGTCATGTTCGCGGGCTCTACGTCGATATTGACTGCGGGGAGGACCCGGAGGCGCAGCGCCCTGCCCTGGCGAGCCTGACCACTGACCTCCCGCAGGGCGTCCCAGAACCCACCGCTCTCATCTCCTCAGGCGGTGGGTTCTGGGCGTTCTGGATGTTTGCCGAGCCGATCCTCGTAGATGGCGATCAAGACTTAATCGACAACATCGAGGATGCGCTGTGCCGTCTTCAGGAGGTCTTTGCCGAAGTCGGCGCTGATGCGTCTTGCACAGATGTTTCCCGGATCGCCCGGTTGCCCTACACGGTCAACTTCGCAGCCGACAAAAGTGCTAATCGGACGGACAAACTCGCGACCGTCCTGTCCGACGACTGGCAGGGCAAGAATGCCCGGTCCAGGCGCTACGCCCTAACCGACTTCCTAAAGCTCCCGACAGCAACACGGAATCCGAAGGCTCAACGCAAAAGGGCGACTTCCGCAATCGGGCGTGCGTGTCCGCCGGTTACACCAAAGATCAGCTGGCGCGATCTAGGCTATGAGGTCGAAAGGGACGGCGATCCGGTTAGGCCGGATGACCTCGCCGCTGTGATCGTGTCTGGACCCAACGCCCGGGACCTCGCCGAGCCCGACCTGCGCGACCGATGGCTGAAACCAGATGGCAAGACGTGGGACCGCTCACTGGCCGTGTTCTACGTCGCCGCCGAGTTGGACCGCCGGGGGATCGCGCCGGAGCTGATCGCCCGCGTTCTCCTGACCGAGCAATGGGCAATCTCCGACCACTTGTATTCCCATGCCCCTGGGAATTCGGGCCGCGCGGTCTTCAAGCGAGAGACCTACGCGCGCCGACAGGTCGAGCGGGCGATGGATGGCAACGACAAGGACCGCGCCGAGAAGCTCGCCGCGCCAGAGCCGCCGGGTGCGTATGACCCCGACGCCCGGGGCTGGATGAATCAACGCTTTGCGACCGTGGAGAACTATGGCGGCAAGTATCGCGTCATGGCGCGGCCCGGGGTCGATGACCCCACGCTGCCGATGTTCCTTGAGGACACGCAATGGGCTCGCCGGTTCAACGGCTACCTGACTGGCGTCATGGACCGTGAGACGGGCGAGATGGTACCCGCGCCGCTCTCGAAGGTTTGGCTGGGCGATCGAGACCGCGCCCGACATTCGCGCGTCGTGTTCGATCCGGCGGGCGAGGACCCCGACCCACGCGCCTATAACCTCTGGACGGGCTTCGTCACGCAGAATGCATCGACCGAGTGCGAGAAGTATCTGGCCCTGACGCGCGAGGTGATCGCGGACGGCTCCGAGGAGGTCGCCGAATATCTCCTGAACTGGATGGCCCTGCGGGTGCAGCAACCCGGCCTCAAGATGGAGGTCGCGATTGCGCTGCGCGGCGGTCAAGGCCTCGGTAAGTCGCTCTGGGTCGAGCTGTTCGGCGAATTGTTCGGCCCGCACTTCGTCGCCGTTTCCGGCGCGCATGGGCTCGCCTCGAATTTCAACAAGCACCTTCTGCAGGCGCTGCTCGTCTTCGGAGATGAGATGAACGCCGCTGGGGATCGGGCGATGGTGTCGCGCCTCAAGACCCTCGTAACTCAGACGCACATTCAGATCGAGCCCAAGGGGGTTGATGCGTTCAGCGCGCCAAATCGGTTCGCGTTGATCGTCGCATCGAATGACGACCGCGTTGTCCAGATCGACCCTGACGACCGGCGCTGGCTTGCACTGGATGTGTCAGCGCGCTGGAAGGGCGATCTGGACCGCTTCGAAAAGGTGGTCACCGGCTGGCGGAGCGGCGGCCGAGAGGCGTTTCACCGCTTCCTGCTGGACCGGGACCTCGGCGAGTTCAATCACCGCCGACGCCCGATCACCGCGACGCATACCGAGCAGGTCCGGGCGAGCTTTTCCGGCGCGATGGGGATTGTTCATGCGATCCTCGACCGGGGCGAGACGCCGCCTGTCGGTCGATCCGGGGCCGAGCAGGATTGCCCCACGCGATCCTCGGGCGAGGTGTTCGTGCCGACCGGGGACCTGCTGAGATGGGCGCGCGCCGAGCGGCTCGTCACCGGCAGCGACGGCAACGTGGAAACCGCGCTGGGCCGGGAGCTGGCGACGGCGTCGCCTTATGCGCGGACCCTGCGGGCCAGCATCTACGGGCGTCAGGTCCGAGGCGTCTGGCTCGCGCCACTCTCCGAGGCGCGGCGGATGTGGGCAGCGGCGCATGGGCTCCGCCTCGACTGGTCGGAGGAAGCAGCGAGCTGGGACGTTGCGCCCGCCACCGGTGAAATCCCGCCGGGGGAGGTGCCGTTCTGATGCCGACCCGTCTACATATCGCAACCCGGCTACGTAACCCGTCTTGCGTTAACCCATTGAACCGATTGGCTTCTAGTCGGCTTAACCGGGTTCGCCGCGCTTTTCGCGCGTGGTCACAGGAGAGCGGCGAGCCCCCGGAAAATCTCGGCGGAGCGGAGTGGAATACCCGTCTAACTCGTCTAACCCACCTAGAAGATAATAATATCAACGGCTTACGTTTAGTCGGGTTTGTAGACGCTAGACGGGTTCGGGGTTCGGCCCCTCTGCTTTGGGCTTTCTCTCCCAGGTGGACGGGCCGCGCCAATCTATCTCTCGCATGCATCAAAAAGACCATCGATCTGGGCCGTCAGATTAGCCGTCTGACGGTATCGCAACGCGTTCGACCACTTAGCGCCAAAGTAAGGCGCCAAATAAGTTTGGAAGCCAAGCGATGACCTGGGATGGCCACATCAGCACGCCAATCCGGCACGATCATCGCGCTGAGGGCGGGCTGGCATTCTTTGAATGGGTTCTCGCTGATCCCGAGCGCACATGCACGGCGGACCCGATTGCGCCTGCCGTCCGCGCCGTAATGGACGACGGCAGGTGGGCTGAGAATGACGTGCCTGCCATCATCGCCTCGCTGCGCCGAGGCGGGCTCGACCGCCGCCACAAACGCGCGTGGGCCGCTCTCGTGCCCGCCCTCGATGAATGGATTCAGCATCGTCACCGCGCTGGGTTCTGGGACTATGTCGAGCACATTGTCGAATGGCTTGAAGAGCATGAAGCGAAGGACCTCGCCAATGTCGAAGTCTAAACGCACCCTCACCACACGCGGACGCGGCACCGGACGCCCATACAGCGTCACCGCGCCAGGCCGCGAGGTGGTCGAGAAGATGCTCGCCAACGGCTGCTCCAGGGCGACCGTGGCGGCCACGCTGGGCATCTCCGAAACGGCTCTCGCCAACGCCGCTACGCGCGATCCCGATCTGTCCGCATCCATCGAGCGGGGCGACGGCGCATTGGAAACCGAGCTGGTCGGGCATCTGCTCGCCCATGCCCGCGAGGGCAACGTCACGGCGGCGATCTTCTTGCTGAAGGCCAAGCGGCACTTCCGCGACAGCACCCCGGTCGAGCCTAAAACCGACCGCCCCAACATCACGATCAACCTCCCCGGGGCGGCGTCGCCCGAGGACTATGCCCGCATGATCGACGTAACGCCTGATCAGGAAAATCAGCAAAGGAACAAAGCATGAATAATAAGACAACGATCCCTAAGAACATCGGCGGCCAACCAAAGCAGCTCCGCGTCCCGGCTGAGGATCAAGAAATCGCCGGATACGACGCCGAGGGCCAGCCATTCTACCGGCGCAAAGCCAGCACGATCCCTGGCCCGCGTTCTGGGCAATCGAACCGCGCCCGAGGCCGGAAATGAAGATCGCGCCGACCGCATACCAGGCGCGCTGTCTCTCTGTGCCAGAGGCGTTCAATCTATTTCTGGGCGGCGGACGCGGCGGCGGCAAATCTTATGGCGCGATGCTCCTTGTTCTTCGCCATGTCGAGCAACACCGCGACCGCGCCCGCCCGCTGATCGTCCGCGAGACCTACAAGGCCGCATCTGAGTTGGCCGAGACCTTGCATATGCTTCTGGTCGCGGCCTACGGGCGCCGCGCGGTCCGCTACAACAAGGCCGACAATGTCTTCCGCGCCGCTAACGGCGCGGTGATCGAGGTCGGCCAGCTCGACGGGCCGAACGCCTATGCCAAGTATCAAGGCCGCAGCTTCACGCTCCTGGTCGTGGATGAGATCGGACTGATCCGCGAACTGCGCTGGGTCCGAATGCTGCGGTCCAACCTGCGCGCCGCCGACGGCGTGCCGCTGCGCGAGATCAGGACCGCCAACCCCGGCGGTGTCGCCCACGCGATCCTTGCCCGCGAGCATGTGAACCGCGCCCTGGCATGGGTGCCCTACGAGACCGACGACGGCGAGACCTGGGTCAATGCGCCCTCGACCTACGCTGACAACCCGCATCTCGACGGGGATCAATATCTGCGCCGCCTGCGGGCCGCGACGGCAGGCGATGCCGAGCTATTGCGGGCTTGGACGGATGGTGATTGGAATATCGCCCGGGGCGCCATGTTCGGCGACGTATGGGATCCAACGGTCCACGTCCTGCCGGTCGATTTCCGCCCGCCCTGGCCCCTCAGAGGCAACCGCACGGCCATCGGCCTGGACTGGGGCTCCTCAGCCCCGGCGGTCTGCCTGTTGGGCGTCCAGACCCCTGGCGACGATGGGCGCTTCCCCCGCGGCTCGCTGCTGATCCTCGATGAGGTTCACACCGCCGACCCGACGGACATCAACCAAGGGCTCCGCTGGCCGCCGGGCAAGCTCGCCGATGCGATCCGCGAGCGGTGCGCGCATTGGAACATGCGGCCCTATGGCGTCGGCGATGATGCAGTTGGGCTCGATGACAGCCTGATCGACGTGCTGCGCCGCGAGGGCGTCTATCTAACCAAGCCAACCAAAGGGCCGGGCTCGCGCATCGCGGGCTGGCAGCGCATTCGGCAGCGCCTCTCCCGGTCGGTCAGCCGCGACGGCCCCGGCCTCTATGTCACCGGCAGGTGCGGGCTCTTGCTCGAAACCTTCCCAGTTCTTCCGCGCGATCCAAACCGACCTGAAGACGTGGACACCGGCGCCAACGATCACGCGGCAGACGCGCTTCGATACCTCGAAGGGCACATCACCAAGTCCCGGCGCTACGGCTCGGGCCGACACGAAGGCATGACTTGAAAGGAGACTAAGCATGACCGACACACCCATCCGCTCCGATGTGAGCATCAGCATTCACCCGGACGCGCTGTCGCCCCATGGCAAGGCGCTGGAAGCCAAGCCGGGGGCTCTCGCCACCGCGCAAGGCGCCCTTGAGACCGCCTACCGCTGGATTGGCGCGGTCAACGACGCCGAGAGGGTACTGACCGTCCTCGCCAAGGCCGAAGCCCCGGCCCGGCGGCGGCAATTGCCGACCGGCCGAAGCGAATATCTGGGCGATCTTCGGCTCACCTCGCAGGGACTGCGCCAGTTTTCGGGTCACGAGGAGGAACTGTCGGAGGCGGCGGGCGTCCATATGGAGCGCGTGACCAAGAGGATCGACGCCGCGCGGTGAACTGGAACGCACCGCCGAGACCCTCGACAAGGCCATCGCCTTTGCGCTGACCGACGATGAAGCGACCACCACCCGGGGCGCGTGTCTCGCGGCCGAGGTCCGGGCGCATGTCAAGTCGATGAAACAGGGTGAGCGGTTTGGCTTCATCCAGAGCGCGATCAAGGAGGGAGACCTGACGACTGTCGCCGCGATCCTCGACGGCCAGCCGTTCTTGTCTGGGCTGAAACCCGAGGAATGGAGCACGGCCCGCGTCCTCGCCTCCGAGAAGTTTGCGCCGCAGTCGATCAAGGAACGCGAAGCCGTGACCAAACTCATGCAGGCAGTCGATCTGGCTGGGGGCGAAGTCCTGACCCGGTTCGCCAAGGTCCAGGGCGGGACCGACACGCCCCGCGCCAAAGCGAACCGTGAACTGGCGAAGCTGAAGAAGGGGGTGGCGTGATGGCTTGGGCATTTTCCAACGGCAAGGATCACGAGAAAGCCGCCCGCCGCCGCGCCGAGCAGGCCCAGCGGGAGAAGGAAGGCCGGGAGCTGGACCGAAAGCTGCGCGAGACCGAGCTGGCGATTGCCCGCAACGAAGCGAAGATGGAGACGTTGCGCGAGCAGGCCCTTCGCGACGAGGGGCTGCGAGAGGCAGTCCGGGTCGCACTCTGGGCCAAGGTCCCGGGCCGGGTGACGGCGGAGATGCGCAACGGCGAGGCCGTGCTGATCGCGCCCAGGGGACTACCGGACGGGATTGGTAAAGATGATCTGGATGTAGAAGTTGTACGGAGGCTCGAACTTCGCTAATTTCTGCCTCATCTCCGAAGAAACTGGCGCCGATCAGGATTCGCCAAGTTCGAGAAAATCTCGGATGCGATCACGCATTTTATCTTCACATTTAACCTCGCACTCCCAAATAATCAATACTCTCCAGCCATTTTCTTCAAGTTTACGAGTAGCAGTCCGGTCTCTTTCAACATTCTTTATAAGTTTACCTTCCCAATACTCCAAATTAGATTTTGGTCGACGCCCATTCCTGCATTGATGCTGGTGCCAAAAACACCCATGCACAAAGATCACACACCGCCTTCCCGGAAATACGATGTCAGGGGTCGCCGGTAAATCTTTCCTGTGGAGCCTGAAGCGGTATCCCATCCCGTGGATGAGGCTTCGTACCGTTTGTTCAGGCTTTGAATTCTTGCTCCGAATCCTCGCCATGCGCGCACTTCGCTCGGAAGCAGAAAGAGGGTCGAGACGAATGTTCTCTGCGTCGATCAAAAGAGCTTTGCCACCTGCGATGCCATTCTGGCCGCGAGCACCGGCGGAACGGCGTTGCCAACTTGTGTGAACTGGCGCGCGGTCGGGCCAGCAAAAACATAATCATCGGGAAACGATTGAAGCCGCGCGCACTCACGAACACTGAGCGTTCTCGGAATCTCGGGATGAAGATGTGAACGTCCTCCTCCCCCAGACCCACCGGCGATGACAGTTTTTGACGGAATCGCGGGGTTCAGGCGGTCAACTCGACCAAGTTGATCGCGCGAGCCATAGTCCAACCGCATGTAGCGGACAATGGATCCTGCGTTATGTCTTCGAGTTTCATTGTTCGCGGCATTAGGAGCGCGATCTGACAGAACCGCTCCCGCGCCTATCCGGCGCAGAGACGCTCTTGGATATACGAACTGTTTGCCTCGTCTGTTCCCTACTACAAACAATCTTAGGCGTTGCTGCGGGATTTCGTAATCGGCAGCATCAAGCACGGTCGGCGTCTCGAGGGAATATCCAGCCGCTCTCAAGGCTTGCATTGCCTCTGAGAGCTGCGCGCCATCGTCTATGTCCCTAAGGCCAGGCACGTTCTCAATAATGAAGACGGAGGGTTTGAACGACCGAATGATCTCAACATAGTCGAATAGCAGGCCGCCGTTGGTTTCGTGAGAGAAACCAGTCCGTTTAAACTTGTCACCCCATTTGGCGAAGCGTTGATTCGCGGCGATCGAAAACGGTTGGCACGGTGGGCCTCCGATGAATACGCCCTCGAAGGGTGAACTAATCAGCCTCGAAAGCGCATCAGTGACCTCGCCAACTTTCGAGACATCTCCACTGTGGACAGGCGGCCCAAAAACGTTCCAGTCGGGGCGATTTTTGCGAAGCGTCTTACAGAACAACTCGTTGAATTCGAAAGCAGCTACATGCGAGAAGCCAGCGGCCTCGAATCCGAGATCCATGCCACCACAACCAGTAAAGAAGCTCACTACTGGAATATCGTTTGGTCTGCGTTTGAACTCCGTCAAATCGTTTGCTGGCGGACCATCCCACACTAACTCGCGGCTTCGCACATAACGCAGGTCGTCATATGTAAAGCCATTCCCTTCGAGCACTTCGGCCAATGGCATGCCATTGGCCTCTGTCCGAGATATCAATTTCAATTGGCGATCAATGCTTAGTTCGTTGCTCCGCTGGTCTACCTCATCAAGCACCGCTCGCGCCCCCTAGATTGGTCTTTGCTTCGTCGTACACGATCAGCGCTTCCGATGCTGACGCGAAGTCTTCTTGCGATTTGGCCTTCAGCCATTGATCATAGTAGCGGTGAACAGCTCGATGACAGGTTGGGCAGACTGGGATTAGGTCTGTCAGTGTCGTTCCGCCTGTTTCCACCCGGGTTCCGGAGGATAGTGGAAGAATGTGGTGCAGGTCTAGTACTCTGTCTGCCCACGGATACAAAATGTTGGTATCCATCTTGCAGCAGTCACAGACGCTTGTCGGATGAGCTTCAAAATACGCCTTCCTTAAGTTTCCGTTGCGTTCAATCGTGACGTGGGTCTTCTTGACCTTTGAACCTTCTTTGAAACCGCTATCGATGACATCGGCAACTACAGTGTTCTTGAAGTCAAAAATATCCAAAGTTGTACCGCCTTTGAACAACTCTGATACTCTGAAAATCTCATTGTCACTATTTTTTTCTGCAAGTCCTGTTATTGGAGTAAGTTTCTCAAATACATCTTTTGCATCCTCTACATCAAGCGATATTGTAATAGAATTATTCCGGTAAAATAAGTAAGAAATTTGTGAAATAACGCGCAAACTCTCTCTAGCTTGCCTTGCATCTCCAGGTATGTGGACTTTGCTAAAATCAACACCACTAGAAATCAGTTGGGAAAGATCTTCATCGCTTTCTCCGCCAGTAAAACCAGAATGATGATAAGCGCCTAATATCTCACTCAAATGCGTTGTGCTCTCCTCACTCACAATCAATTTTGCCAAAGCATACCTTATTGAGAACGCTATTGGGAATCGTAACGGAGCATCGGCACTCCACTCCTGAAATGCTGGGCAAGGGTCCGAGAAGACTTGCGCTAAGAAGTGAAAATACTCATCGGACGTGACAAGCCCATCGCCCGCAAGAAGACCTGCTACGGCAGTCGGCAACGCGACGCCGCCATCTTCGTAGACCAGCAATGTTGTCTTGTAGATTCGCGAATAATTTCGCCAAAGGTTGGGATAATCAACTGGCAGAAAGGGCAGGCCTGTGGCCTTGATTGCTACTGCCTTGTCGACCGCCTTCAGGTCTTCGGAAACCGCTATCTTCGCGACTGCACGTAACGCGTCATATTGGAAGTATGGAAGCCTTCCTTGGTCCCAGCGCCACATTGCTTCACCGCTCGATCTCTTTTGAGAAAACTACGGCATCAAATGGCGCTTGCCAATGGGGTGGGCGCGAGCGCTCGCTGGCAAAAGGGCACGATGACGAGCCTCGCGGACCCAAGCCTCCAGACCTTGCAGCGCGGTTCCGTCAGTTGGAGCCTTACTTTTGGCCTTACTGCGGTAAGGCCACTTCGATGTAACTCTCTGAGAAGATTGGCGCACCGGGGAAGATTCGAACTCCCGACCCCCAGATTCGTAGTCTGGTGCTCTATCCAGCTGAGCTACCGGTGCTTTGGGCCGTGCCCTCAGCCGCATATCGTGCGGCTTCGGCGGCGAGACCGCTATCTAGCGGTCGGCATGGGCAAATGCAAGGGTCAATCCCGGGCGTCCTGCGCCGCCGCCGCATCGGGCAGCGGGCCTGGCAGGCGCAGCAGGAATTCGCTGCCCTCGGACGTGCTCGACACCAGTTTCAGCTCACCGCCATGGGCGCGCATCAGCTCGGCGGCGATCGGCAGGCCAAGCCCCGACCCGCCATGGCGGATGCCGCCGCGGAACGGCTGGAACAGGTTCTCCAATGCCTTGGCCGGCATCCCCGGCCCGGTATCGGCGACCCGGATCTCCTGCATGCCATCGGTCCCGGTCGCCGCGCTCAACCGGATCTCGCCAGGCCCCCGGCTCGACGCGATTGCCTCGGTCGCATTGCGCAGCAGATTGGCCAGCACCCGGTAGAGCTGATCGGGATCCGCTTCGACCGTATAGCGCTCGTCAATGTCGATCCGGATCGGGACCCCTGCTCCTCCGCTTTGCCCATCGACATCCAGGCCCAGCCCCTCGGCAACCTCGACCGCCAGCGCGCGCAGCCGCAATTGGCGCGGCTCGGGCGCGATTTCCTCGGCGCGCCCATAATCCAGCGTGCGCTTGCAGAGGTTGATCGCCCGGTCGAGCGATCCGATCAGCTTTGGCACAGTCCGCGCCACCAGGGGATCGCGGCTCCCCTCCAACCGGTCGGCCATCAGGTGACCCGTCGACAGCATGTTCCGAAGGTCGTGGCTTATCTTGGCCAGTGCCTCGCCCAACGAGGCGAGCCGTGCGCGCTCGCGGAGCGCGGTCAGCACGTCGCCCTGCATGTCGGCCAGCGCGCGCTCGGCCTCGGCAACCTCGCCCAACCGGCTGACCGGCCGGATGATCCGCGCCGGATCCTCGGGGTTCTGCTGGAACGCCTTGACGTTCTCGATCACCCCCAGCAGCGGCGAGACGATGAAACGGCGCACCGTGAGAAAGATCATCGCTGCCGTGATCACCGAGATGATCAGCGACAGCCGCAAGATACGCCATCCGAACTCGATCATCGCGTCGCGCAGGGGCGCCGCGTCGAGCGTGATCTCGATCGCCTCCGCGTCGATCACGGTTGGCTTGTCAATCACTCGGATGACCGCCTCGTCCTCACCGTCGGTCATGCGTGACAGCGCGTCCATGATCAATGTCGCCGGATCCATCTCGCGCAGATCGAACGTCGCCGTAACCTCGGACATCTGATCACGCGAAAGGATGATCGAGCTCACGCCCTTTTCGCGCAGCACGATATTGAGCGCCTCGGTCTTCTCGAGCAGTTGGGCCTGCAATTCCTCCGACACCATGCCATCCGGCGCCGCGAGGACGCTCAGCGAGGCAATCTGGGCGCGGACCACCCTCTCGGCCAGGTAGTCAGCACGGAAGCGCGCGACCGACGGTACGAAGATCGCCACCTCGACCATCATCACGACCATGATCGTGACAACTAGCAGACGCCCGGAAAGGCCTCGGAAAAGCCCCATATCGCTCCCGCGGGTTTGAGTTCACCAGCTATTCTAATGCGCCCAACCGGTCGGGCAAGCAACGCGCGCCGGGCGATTCGTGCGCCCCTTTTCAACATGATCGGCGCGTCGACTCCGGTTGATCATCGGTCAACGCAACGATTTTGTAATCGTTTTGTGACAGTCCAGGCCCTCGAAACCCTCGACATTTCGCCGAAACTTGCGTTGAAGATCAAAGTGGCGGAGTGTTCATATGACAAGCATAAGCCAGATCGATCAAAACATCCAAAATATCGATTTGAGCGATGCGAAGCTTTGTCGTTGCCTGACGGGCCCCGCAATGAAACCGCCGATCCCGCCGCGATGGCGCGCGGGGCATGGCGGGCCATAACAAACGTACCTTCGGCAGGTGCGCCGCCCAGCGGCCGCTAGACCGAAGTTGATGGACGAGCATGGACACGACCCTTTTGTTTCTGCATCTGGCCGGAGCGGTGACGCTGCTGCTCCTCGCGGTGCGCATGGCGCGCACCGGGGTCGAACGCGCCTACGGCCCAGGAATGGAACGCGCCCTGCGCTATGCGGGCGGCAACTGGCCGAAAGCGATCGCCTTCGGCGCCGGGGCAGCGATGCTGCTGCAGAGCTCGACCGCCGTTGGAATACTGGCGGCGGGTTTCGCGGTAAGCGGCTTGGTCGAGGTGAGCGGTGCGCTGATCCTGCTGCTGGGGGCCGATCTTGGCTCGGCGCTGATTGTCCGGATTCTCGCCTTTGACCTGGCCTGGCTGACGCCTTTCCTCCTGCTGATCGGCGGCGGAATGTTCCTTAAGGGTCAAACGCGCCGCGCCCGCCAGGGTGGGCGCATCCTTATCGGGATCGCCCTGGTCCTGGTCTCGCTCCAAATGATCGCGGCAGCGACGCTGCCCTTGCGCGAAAGCGAGGCGCTGCCGGCGATCGTTTCATACCTGAAGGATGAGTATCTCCTGTCATTCCTGCTGGGCGCGCTCTTCACGTGGTTGCTCCATTCCAGCATCGCCTCGATCCTGCTGGTCGCAACGCTGGCGGCTCAGGGTTCGGTTCCGCTCGAATTGGGGATTGCCCTGGTCTTGGGCGCCAATCTGGGGGCCGGTTTGATCGCGGTGGGCTTGACGCGAAACGCCATGCCGATTGCGCGCCGCGTGCCGATCGGCAACTTGATCTTTCGAGGTCTCGGCGCGTTCATCGCGCTGGTCGTCTTTGGCGCGGTGGACTTCCCGGTCGAGCTTGCGGGCGATGATCCGGCGAGCCAGATCGTGATCCTCCATGTCACGTTCAACGTGGCCCTGGTGGTTCTCTGTGCGCCGTTCACCGGACTGATGAGCCGCATCTTGGCGGCGTGGATCCCGGAGGCGAATGGCACCGGCGAACCGACCGATCTCTTGTCCAGCCGGGTCAGCGCGCTCGACCGCTCGGTCCTGGACACGCCGCGCCTGGCGCTGGCCAGCGCCACGCGGGAATTGCTGCGGGTCAGCGAGATCGTCGAGGTGATGCTGCGCCCAGTCATGGAACTCTACGAGACCGGCGACAAGGACCGGGTCAAGGAATTGCGCCGGCTGGACCAGGAGGTCAACAAGGCCCATGCCGAGATCAAGCTCTACCTGGCCGAACTGAACCGCAATTCGATGAGCGGCGACGACGCCCGACGCAGCATGGTATTGGCAAACTTCGCGATCAATCTCGAACATGTGGGCGACATCATCTCGAAGAGCCTGCTGAAATTGGTCGGCGAGATGCGCGACAAGCACCTGGCTTTCTCGGACGAAGGCTGGCGCGAACTGACCGACCAGCACACCCAAGTCATGCAGAACATCCAGCTGGCGTTGAACGTGCTGGTCTCGGGCGACCGCGACTCGGCACGCGAGTTGCTGCAGGAAAAGGTGCGCATGCGCGAGCTTGAGATGCGTAGCCAGAAACGCCATCTCCGGCGCCTCCAGGGCGGCACGGTCGAGAGTATCGAGACCAGCGAGGTGCACCTGGAAACCATCCGCGCGCTCAAGCAGATCAACTCGCTCTTCTCCTCGCTCGCCTACCCGATCCTCAGCGAATCCGGCGAATTGCTGGAAAGCCGGCTGGCCGAAGCAGAAGCGGGTTAAGCGCCATCGAGCGCCGCGATGGCGCGGGCTAGGTTGGTGCGTGCCTGGTTTTCGCGCTCAAGACGGTACCGATTGGTGAAATAGATCTCGGGACGCGCCAAGAACCGCCCTAGAATCGCCTTTCGGCCGTCGCGGAATAGGCGATCGGGAACCGCGCGATACTCCTCACGTATAGCGGCTTCATATTGATCAAAGGTTGCACGTTCCGCGCCGAGGATCGAAAGGTCCATATCCAGAAAGAGCGCGCAATCCGCCGACAACCCGGCGGACAGGGCGCCCGGAACAACATGTTTTTCGGTCGCCAGGATCAATTGGGCCGCATCGGCCAGAATGCGACCGTCCAGTTGCCCCCGCAGCTCACGGGCCATCCTGTCGGCGCTCGCGCGTTCGTTCCCGGACCCAAGCGGGTCGTAGACGCAGTCGTGATAGAGGATCGCGAGCATCATCGCATCGGGATCCTCGAAAGCGCTTTTGCATTCCCGGAATTGTGCAAGCAGAGCCTCGATATGCATCCAATTGTGGTAGGCACGGTGAGGCTCGCCGTAGGAGGCCCGCAGCGCCTCGAATTGGCCCGGGAAGGTACGGACGAAATCAGTAAAGGTCATGGCGGCCCAAGTCTTTGGGAAACGGAATTGCGGCGCAAGGCCCCACCTTCCCGCCTTGCGCCCCGCCTGCCGATCGCGTAGCGAACATCCATGCTGGATGCGACCGAAAGCACCGTTCTGGAACGGCTCTACGCCGACGCTCCCGAGGGACTGGATTTCCGCAAGCTGAGAAAGCGGCTCGTCCGCCAGACCCGCGAGGCAATCGAGGCATATGGGATGGCAACGGCCGGCCAGCGCTGGCTAGTCTGTCTTTCGGGCGGCAAGGACAGTTATACCCTGCTGGCAGCACTAATTGAACTTGAGTGGCGTGGGCTTTTGCCTGTCGATCTGCTCGCCTGCAACCTCGACCAAGGCCAGCTTGGTTTTCCGGCGACCGTGTTGCCGGAGTATCTCGCGCGTCTGGGCATTCCTCACCGGATCGAATACCGGGACACCTATTCGATCGTCATCGACAAGGTGCCGTCCTCGAAGACCTATTGTGCGCTTTGCTCGCGGCTCCGGCGCGGGCACCTCTACCGGATTGCGCGCGAGGAGGGCTGCCAGGCGGTGGTGCTGGGCCACCATCGCGACGATGTTTTGGCGACTTTCTTCCTGAACCTCTTCCATGGCGGGCGGCTGGCGGCGATGCCCCCGAAGCTGGTGAACGAGGACGGCGATCTGACGGTGCTGCGCCCACTGGCCCATGTGGCCGAGGACGATTGCGACCGTTTCGCCAAGGCGATGGGTTTTCCGATCATCCCTTGCGATCTCTGCGGCAGCCAGGAGGGGCTGCAGCGCCAGCAGATCAAGGCCATGCTGGATGGGTGGGAGCGCAGCAGCCCGGGCCGCCGCGGGGTCATGTTCAAGGCCCTGAGCAACGTGCGCCCCAGCCACTTGGCGGATCCTGACCTCTTCGATTTCGCCAACCTCGCTGCGTCGGGCCCGGAAAACCCTTGACCTGAACCCCACCAGGCGCTTCAAGGCGGGCGCGGTTAACCTCGGAGCGGCCGATGGGCGGCGACAACGACAATAAGAACCTGATCCTGGCGGCAGTGCTGTCGATGCTGGTGGTCTTCGCCTGGCAGGCCTTTGTCGTGCCGCCTCCTCCGCCGCCACCTGAGCCGACGGCGGTCGAGGGCCAGGCGGATGTGCCGGCGGCGACGGTTGAGGGCGGCACCGTGCCCACGCCGACAACGGTCGTGGAGGGCGGTCTTGGCCGTGACGAGGCTCTGGCAGGCACGCCGCGCGTGGCGATCGAGACCGGAGCGCTTTCAGGCTCGATCGCGCTGGCCGGCGGGCGGCTCGACGATCTGCACCTGCTGAAATACCGCGAAACGCTCGAGCCCGGCTCCGACACCGTGGTTCTCTTGAACCCCGCCGGTGGGCCGAACCCCTATTTCGTCGATTACGGCTGGCGCCGAACGGTCGACAACGATCCGGGCCCCCTGCCCAACCAAAAGACCGAATGGCGGGTCGAGAGCGGCAACAAGCTGACCACTTCAAGCCCCGTCGTGTTGCGTTGGGACAATGGCCAGGGCCTGATCTTCCGGCGCATGTTCGCGCTCGACGAAGACTACATGTTCACCGTCACCCAGTCGGTCGAGAACACGACCGAGGCGGCGATGAGCCTGGCCCCCTATGGCGCGATCGCCCGGCGCGGCGAGCCTGACGGGGTCGGATTCTACATCCTGCACGAGGGCGCGGTCGGCGTCTTCGACGGCGAACTCTCGGAAGTCGATTATGACGAGATCCGCGACCTGCCGGTCGGCAGCGCCGAACGCGGACCGGTCGAAACGCTCCCCGTAACCGACAATGGCTGGGTGGGTTTCACCGACAAATACTGGATGTCCACCCTGATCCCCGAACCTGGACAGGCCTTTGACGCGGTCTACCGCCTGCTCAATCTCGGCGGTGTCGAAGAATTTCGCACCGAGATGCGCCTGCCGGTGCTCAGCATCGGTGCCGGCGCAACGGTCGAGTCCAAATCGCGGCTCTTTGCCGGGGCGAAGGAACTCGAAACCCTCACCGGTTACGAGGAAGACTTGGGAATTGTCGACTTCCACAAGGCAATCGATTGGGGCTGGTTCTATTTCCTGACCAAGCCCATTGCCTGGCTGCTCATCTGGATCAAGGGTCTGATCGGCAATATGGGCATCGCGATCATCGCGCTGACGCTGCTGGTCAAGGCGGTCCTGTTCCCCCTCGCCTACAAATCCTACGTCTCGATGTCGAAGATGAAGAAGCTCCAGCCCGAGATGGAGAAGATCAAGGAGCGCGTGGGCGACGACCGCCAGAAGATGCAGCAGGAGATGATGGCCCTCTACAAGAAGGAGAAGGTCAATCCCGCCTCGGGCTGCCTGCCGATCCTGTTGCAGATCCCGATCTTCTTCTCGCTCTACAAAGTGCTGTTCGTCACCATCGAGATGCGTCACGCGCCGTTCGTCGGTTGGATCAAGGACCTCTCCGCGCCCGATCCGACCTCGTGGATGAACGTCTTCGGCCTGCTGGACTTCCAGATCCCGGCCTTCTTGGCGATCGTCTCGATCGGGGTCTATCCGATCCTGATGGGCGTCACGATGTGGATGCAGCAAAAGCTCAATCCCGCGCCCACCGATCCGACCCAGAAGATGATCTTCGCCTGGATGCCCTGGCTCTTCATGTTCATGCTGGGCCAATTCGCGAGCGGCCTGGTGATCTATTGGTGCGCGAACAACATCATCACCTTCGTCCAGCAATACGTGATCATGCGCAGCCAGGGGGTCGAGATCGACCTGTTGGGGAACATCAAGTCCAGCTTCAAACGCCAACCCGCACAGGTGGCGAGCGACAAGCCGACCTCCAAGGCGCCTACCGAACCCGATGACGACGAGGACGCGGAGGAAGCCGAGACGCCCGCACCCGCTCAGCGCACGGGCCAGGAAAGAGGCAAGCGCGGCTCGCGGCGCAGCCGCAAGCGCCGGGCCGAAGGATCCAACCCCGGCGGTCCCGACGCATCCGGCCGTGGCCGAGCGCGCGGCAAAGGCCGCGACGACGGCGACAGCAGCGCCTCGGGTGATGGCGGCGGTGGTGAGTCCGGCGGGGGTGGCGGCGGCAGAGGCGAATGAGCGCCATGACCGCGCATGTAGCCGAGATCTGGCGCCATCCGATCAAGAGCCTAGGTGCAGAGCGCGTGCCCTCGGTCGATCTCGTTGCTGGCGCGACCATCCCCTATGACCGGGCCTGGGCCTTGGCGCACGAAAAGACGCGGTTCGACTTCGATGCGCCGGAATGGACGCCCTGCTCGGCCTTCCTGCGCTGTTCCATAGCCCCGCAATTCGCCGCGATCAGCGCCCGTGCCAGCGATGACGGAAAACTCACGCTCTCGCACCCGAAGCTCGGTGAGATCACGATCGACCCGGACGATGCGGCGGACCAGGCACGGCTGATCGCCTGGGTCACCCCGATCTGCCCAGAGGGGCCAGGCCCCTTGCGCCTGGCCAAAGTGTCGGGCCGGGGAATGACCGATACTGATTTCCCCTCGGTCTCGATCAAGTCTCTCGCCTCGCTGCGCGCGCTCTCCCAACGGATGGGCACAACGCTCAATCCGCGCCGGTTCCGAGGCAATCTCTGGCTCGATGGCCTGGTGCCCTGGGAGGAATTCGACTGGGTAGGCAGCGAGATCACGGTCGGAGGGGCCCGGCTGAAGGTGATCGAACGGGTCGAGCGCTGCAACGCGACCAAGGCAAACCCCGAGACGGGGGTCCGCGATGCGGACACACTGGGAGCCCTTGAGACCCACTACGGGCACAAGGATTTCGGGATCTATGCCCAGGTGATCGCGGGGGCGACCGTCAGCGAGGGCGACCCCGTCAGCGCCGCCTGACCCATGGCGGCATCCCAAGTTCCCTTCACGGTGATGGAGCCGCCCGGGGCGGAGATACTCGAGCGTGGGCGCAAGCTCTTCACGGGGCCCTGCACTTTCCTCAAGGGCGTCGTCGCGATGGATGGGTTGCCGGCGCCTGATCGGCCGGAGGTCTGCTTGGCGGGCCGCTCGAATGTGGGGAAATCCTCGCTGATCAACGCGCTGACCGGGCGCTCGGGCCTCGCCCGGGCCTCGAACACGCCGGGCCGGACCCAGGAGATCAACTTCTTCGATCTGGGCGGAACTGCCTACCTGGTCGACTTGCCGGGCTATGGCTATGCCAACGCTCCGCTCGCCAAGGTCGCCAAATGGCAGGAATTGCTGCGGCAGTATCTTGCCGGCCGCGTGACGCTGGCGCGTGCTTTCGTGCTGATCGACGCCCGCCATGGGATCAAGGGGGTCGATCACGAGATCATGGACGTCCTTGACCGGTCCGCGGTCTCGTTCCAGGCAGTTCTGACCAAGGCGGACAAGCCGAAGGCCATGGAGCTTGCGCAGGTGATCGAGGCGGTGAAAGCCGACCTGGCCCGGCACCCGGCGGCCTATCCCGAGATCATCGTCACATCGGCGCAGAAGGGAACCGGGATCGATCTTCTGCGCGCGGCAATCGCCGGGCTTGCATAGGCGCCGGGTCGGGCGGAACGAGTTCCACCCTGCAATGCCTGGCGCAGCGCTGTCGGGTGGGTCTTGATCCACCTTCCTTGCCGCGTCGCCAATCCCTCTGGCGATCCCCTGCCCGACCGGCTAAGTAACCCCCGAACATGGGGGTCGATCATGGAGATCCAGAGAGCGATGAAGCGGGACTGGCTGGCAACAGCGCGCACGCTCAGCGAGGCGCTGCCCTATCTCCAGCGCTATGACGGCACGACCATCGTGGTCAAGTTCGGCGGCCATGCCATGGGCGACGCCGAGGCCATGGAGCGGTTCGCGCGCGACATCGTGCTGATGAAGCAGTGCGGGGTGAACCCGGTCGTGGTCCACGGCGGCGGACCGCAGATCAACGACATGCTCGAGCGCCTGCAAATCCCATCGGAATTCGCCGACGGGCTGCGCGTAACCACCACCGAGACCGTCGAGGTGGTCGAGATGGTGCTGGCCGGCGCCATCAACAAACGCATCGTCGCCGCGATCAACGGCCAGGGGGGCAAGGCGGTGGGTCTCTCGGGCAAGGATTCGAACCTGATCGTCTGCGAAAAGGCGCTGAAGAAGAAAAAGGACCCGGAGAGCAATATCGAGAAGGTGCTCGATCTCGGTTGGGTCGGAGAGCCGGCCGAGGTCAATCCGCGCGTGCTCGAGGTCTTCATCCAGTCCGACTTCATCCCCGTGGTCGCCCCGGTGGGTGCCGGACGCAAACCGGACGAGACCTACAACATCAATGGCGATACCGCGGCGGGTGCAGTCGCTGGCGCGATGAAGGCGGAGCGTCTGATGCTATTGACCGATGTCCAGGGTGTGAAGAACCAGGAAGGCGAGGTGCTGACCCGCCTGACCAAGTCCGAGATCGAGGCGCTGATTGCCGATGGCACGATCTCCGGCGGCATGATCCCAAAGGTCGAAACCGCGCTCTACGGTATCGATCGCGGCGTCGAGGGCGCGGTGATCATGGACGGACGCACACCGCACGGGATCCTGCTCGAGCTTTTCACCCAGCATGGTGCCGGCACGCTGATTACCGGGTCCTGACGTGTCGGAGACCGTCATCCGGCTGACCGCGTTCTTCGGCATCTTCCTCGTCATGGCCGGCTGGGAAGTCGCCCGGCCGCTTCGCGGGCTGGTGGCGCCTAAGCTGGCGCGCTGGGGCACCAACTGGTCGATCTCGATCATCAATGCGGTGATGGTGCGGCTCTTGTTCGGGGCGGCGGCCGTGGGCGCGGCGATGGATGCCGAGGCACGCGGTTGGGGGCTATTGAACGCGAGCGGTTGGCCGGGCTGGATCGAGGGCCTGCTGGCCTTCGTGATCCTGGATCTCGCGATTTGGCTGCAGCATCTACTCAGCCACAGAATCCCGATCCTATGGCGGCTCCACCGGGTGCATCACGCGGACCGGGACGTGGACGTGACCACCGCGATCCGGTTCCACCCGATCGAGATCGCGCTCTCCATGGGCCTCAAGATTGGCCTGGTCTACGCATTCGGCGTACCGGTCATCGCGGTAATCGCCTTCGAAGTCGTGCTGAACGGCGCCGCGATGTTCAACCACGGCAATGTGCGCCTTCCGAGGGCGATCGAGTCGTTGGTTCGGACCCTGATCGTGACCCCGGACATGCACCGCATCCACCATTCGGTGCGCCGAGCCGAACACGATGCAAACTATGGGTTCAACTTTTCGGTCTGGGACCGGCTGTTCGGAACCTATGTGGCCGAGCCCAAGGCGGGGCACCGGGCCATGACGCTGGGGCTCGACCGCTGGCAGGACACGCGCCCGACGCGCCTTGGCTGGTCGCTGGCGCTTCCGTTCCGCAAATGACGCTAAGTGACGTCGGCGCAGCCCTGACCCGCAATGGCCTGACCATCGTCGGCGCCTGGCACCCGGAACCGGACGACCGGGCGCCGCCGGGCATCGAAACGCTTTGCCTGGTCGGCGCAGACGGCGCGCGCATGTGGGATGTCTTCCAGTTGAGCGCCGAGGCGGCCAATGGAGAACCCAATCCGCTCGACCGCTGGTCGGCAAGGGTGATTGGCGAAATTGCCGAGGAACATGGCGCAACCGCGCTCTTTCCCTTCGGCGGGCCGCCATATCAGCCTTTCCAACTTTGGGCAGAGCGTGGCGAAGGCGCGGTACCGTCGCCGGTCGGCATGCAGGTGACGGCGGGCCGGGGGCTCTGGACGTCCTACCGCGGCGCGCTCGGCTTCGCCGCGCAGCACGATTTTTCGCCCCCTCGCGGAACTGGCAACCCCTGCCTCGGCTGTCCCGCCCCGTGCATGAGCGCCTGCCCGGTCGATGCCTTCGCCGGAGGATCCTACGACGTGCCCCGCTGTGTTGCCCATATTACCTCGCCCAAAGGCACCCGCTGCCGCGAGGGCGGTTGTCTAGTGCGCCATGCCTGCCCCCCGGGCGTCACCGCCACGCCGCCCGCGACGCAATGCGCCTTCCATATGGAAGCGTTCATCCGCGCGCGCCTGGCCACCGATTGACCGCCCCGGGCGCGGCGGCTCTGATGTCCGTATGAAAACCCTGATTCTGATGCGCCACGCCAAGTCGAGCTGGTCTGCTCTGGGATTGGATGACCATGACCGGCCGCTGAACAAGCGTGGGCGCACGTCGGCGCCGGTGATGGCGCGCTGGCTAGCCGCGAAGGGGCTCCAACCCGACCACGCTCTCTGCTCGACCGCTCAGCGCGTTCGCGAGACCTATGCGTTGATGCGGGAAGCCGTGCCGGAGCTACCTCAACCATCCTTCGACGAGGCGCTCTATCACGCCCTGCCGGAGTCTCTGAACGGCGCCCTGCGTCGGCTACCGCCCGATTGCGGCACCGCCTTGCTGGTCGCCCACGAGCCTGGGCTCAGCAGCTATGTCGAGCGGCTCGGTGGCCCGGATGCGCCAGCAAACTGCCAGCGGGCATATGCCCATTTCCCAACCGCCGCTATGGCGGTTCTGAGGGCCGAGATCGAGCAGTGGGATGATTTGGCCCCGGCGGCAACCAAGTTCGAGGACTTCGCCCTGCCCCGGGAGTTGATGGACAGGCCCGAATTCCGGGCCCGGCCGAAATCAGCTTAACGGATCAGATCGTATAGGACGCTGCGGAGGCAACGGCCACGAACAGTGCGACGACGATAACCATGGGATACAGCAGATAGGTCATTTCAAACCTCGGGTCTCAATTTCAAGCCGGTTCTTCCGGCGCCTTGAGAGTGAAATTAGATTGATTCGCCCAAACGCTCTGTGATTTTCGTCACGCGCGACCGCTTTCTCGAAAAAAGAAACCGCCGGCCCCGCGGGACCGGCGGCTTTTATTGAGACAACAGGCCGTTAGTGGCCGAGAATTTGGCTCAGGAACAGCTTGGTGCGATCCGATTTCGGATTGTTGAAGAATTCCTCGGGCTCGTTCTGCTCGACGATCTGGCCCTCGTCCATGAAGATCACCCGGTTCGCGACCATCCGGGCGAAGCCCATCTCGTGGGTCACGACCAGCATGGTCATGCCCTCCTCGGCCAGACCGATCATGGTGTCGAGCACCTCCTTGATCATCTCGGGGTCGAGCGCCGAGGTCGGTTCGTCGAACAGCATGATGCGTGGCTTCATGCAGAGCGAGCGCGCAATCGCCACGCGCTGCTGCTGACCACCGGAAAGCTGGCCGGGGAACTTGTGCGCCTGTTCCGGGATCTTGACCCGCTCCAGCATCTGCATCGCGTCCGCCTCGGCCTCCTTCTTAGGTGTCTTGCGCACCCAGATCGGGGCCAGCGTGCAGTTCTCGAGGATGGTCAGATGCGGGAACAGGTTGAAGTGCTGGAACACCATCCCGACCTCGGCCCGGATCTTGTCGATGTTCTTCAGGTCCGAGTTCAGCTCCACATCGTTGACGACGATATCTCCCTTCTGGTGCTCCTCCAGCCGGTTGATGCAGCGGATCAGTGTCGACTTGCCGGAACCGGAAGGCCCGCAGATCACAATCCGCTCGCCCCGGTTGACGGTCAGGTTGATGTCGCGCAGCACGTGGAACTCGCCGTACCACTTGTTCATGTTGTCGATCTGGATCGCGACCTCGTCGGAGACCGACATCTTCGAGCGGTCGGGGACGTGATCCTCCGGCATATGGTCGTCGATCTGTGCGGCGTCGGTCATGGGATCACCTCCTCAGCGATCGGTTTTGAGCTTGCGTTCGAGATACATCGAATAGCGCGACATCCCGAAGCAGAAGATGAAGAAGAACAGCGCCACGAACAGATAGAGCTCCCACAGGATGCCGTTCCAGTTCGAGTCGGCGCGGATCGGGTTCAACAGGCCCACCGGGTCCAGAAGCCCGATGACCGAAACCAGCGTCGTGTCCTTGAAGAGCCCGATGAAGCTATTCACGATCCCCGGGATCGAGACCTTCAGGGCCTGCGGCATGATAATCAGCCGGGTCGACTTCCAGTAGTTGAGGCCCAGCGCGTCCGCCGCCTCGTACTGGCCCTGTGGCAGGGCGGCCAAGCCGCCCCGGATCACCTCGGCCATATAGGCCGACGAGAACAGGGTCACCATGATGCAGACGCGCAGGATCAGATCGAATTCGGTCCCGGGCGGCAGGAAGTAGTTCAACAGCACCGAGGCCACGAACAAAAGCGTGATCAAAGGCACGCCGCGGATGAACTCGATGAAGATGACGCAGATGGTCTTGATGAAGAACATCGAGGATTGCCGGCCCAGCGCCAGCAGGATGCCGATCGGCAGCGAGGCGACGATCCCGGTGGTGCCGATAATCAGGGCCAACATGAAGCCGCCGAGCTTGGCGGATTCCACCGGCTCCAAACCCATCCCACCCCAGATCAGCAAGAACGCGACCACCGGATAGATCAGGCTGAACCACAACATGAAGCGCGGCACCTGGGTGAACAGCACCGGTGCCAAAGCCACGAACATCAGCACGAAGGCCAGGATCGGGCGCCAGTAGAGATGCGTCGGATAGAATCCGAACAGGAACTGGTTGAATCGCTCGTTGATCACCGCCCAGCAGGCCCCGCGGACCCCCTCGCCGTGGGCGGCAGCGACGATCTCGCGGCATTCGCTCAGCGAGCCCGCATTCCAGACACCCCTCAGGAACGCCCAGTCGATGATCGGCGGCACGATCAGCACAATCGCCGCGATCGAGACGATGGTCAGGACGCTGTTCATCCACCCATCAAACAGGTTCTCGCGCATCCATCCCATAACCCCGGTCGTCGCCGCCGGCGGCGGCGAGGGCGGGATTTGGCCGGAGGCGACGTACGAGATGCTGGTATCGCTGCTCATGACGCCTCTCCTTCCCTCACGCGATAGAAGTAGGTGACGTTGGGCCTGGCTCCGAAGACCGTATAGCCGATCACAGCCAGGCGTGCCGCTAGGCCACCAAAGACGACCAGCGTGCCACTGAGACCAAGAGCGATGCCGCTGAACGGCAGTCCCACAAGAATCGCCAGGACGAAAGCTACCAACTCGACGACCGCCAGGTCGATGAAGCGGTAATGCTTGAAGATGCAGGTTGCTAAGCTCGCTCCCGACATGATCAGCAGCAAGAGCGAGGCAAGCTGATCAGGCGTGCTCCACAGATAATAGCTCTCACGGCCCTCCATCTGACCGATGAAGACGTAGTTCAGCATCAGCACGAAGGTCGCGCCATAAAGCAGCGCCACCAGGTTCAGCGGTCCGGCGACGCCGAAATTCCGCTTCATCCGCGCATCGCCCTTCTTCAGGAGCTCCCAAGGCCCGCTCATGCCGTCGAAAAGCTGAAGTACGCTGAATCCTCCACCGGTCACCGAGGTGCGTTCGACCAGCTTCACCTGCTCGTTGTAGAGGTTCATGACGAACGAGATCGACAGCGAGATCGACAGGTAGAACGCCATCAGCAGCAGCAGCGTCTCCATCTCCTTGCCGGTCTGGTTCAGCGTGATGCCGCCCAGCGTGCCGGTCGCGTCCATATAGCCGATGACCAGCGCCAGCGAGGAGTTCTTGGTCAGGTTCAGGTATTGCGAGATCAGCGGCGGAATGATGACCCTGAGCGCCTGGGGCAGAATGATCAGGCTCATGGTCCGTCCGGGCCTGAGCCCCAGGGCGAAGGCCGCCTCGGTCTGGCCCTTCGAGACCGCCATGATGCCGGCGCGTACGTTCTCGGCGATGAAGGCGCCGGTGTAGATCGCGAGCGCCAGCGTCAATGCGACATAGGACTCGCGCGCATAGATGCCGCCCCTGAAGTTAAAGCCCTTGAGCTCCGGGTATTCGAGGCTGATCGGCAATCCCATGGCCAGAAAGACCAGAAGGGGCAAACCGAAGATGATGCCCAGTTGAATCCAGAATTCCGGCAAATGCTCGCCCGTGTCCTGTTGGCGCCGGGTGGCCCAGCGACCGAACCAGACCGCGACGCAAATCGAAGCGATGAAGGCCAGAACCACGTAGAGCGAACCATCCTCGAAGATCGGCATGGGGAAATAGATGCCACGGTTGGTGACCGCGATAGAGTCGCCCAATACCATCGAGGCCGTCGCGTTCTCGCCCCGGAATGCGCTCGGTTGCGGCAGGGTCTCGTTTATCACCGCGGAGAGCAGCAGGATCTGGATCAGGACCGGGATGTTCCTGATGCCCTCGATATAGACCGTCATCAGCCGCGAAACGATCCAGTTATTCGAGAGGCGCAGAACCCCCGCCAGGACGCCGAAGAGCGTCGCCAGGAAACAACCCACGACAGCGACCAGGAGCGTGTTCAGAAGCCCGACAACGGCGGCGGTAGAGTGACTCGAGCGCGAAGTGTACTCGATCAGCCGCTGGTTGATGTCGTAGGACGACGGCTGCGGCATGAAGCTGAAGCTGAATTCCTTGCCGAGGATCGCCAGGTTCTGGACCGCATTGTCGACCAGCCAAAGGCCGGCGAGCAGGACCAAGATCAGTGCGATGATCTGCAGGAATGTCGAGCGATACCGGCTGTCGTTCCACAGCATGTCGATGCGGAACGATGCCTGGGGAGTCTCCGTCGTAACGGTCATCTCCGCCCCCTGTCGTGTTGTTCTGTTCTTATTGTTATTTTTGTCGTTGTTATGCGGAGAGGGCGCGCCCAGCGGACGCGCCCTCAAACCTAGTCAGATCAGCGCCAGGGCGGTGCGTAGAGGATGCCGCCCTCGGTCCAGAGCGCGTTCAGGCCGCGCGCCAGGCCAATCGGCGTGTTCACGCCGATATGCTTTTCGAAGATCTCGCCGTAATTGCCGCCGGTCTTGATGGCGGCCACTGCGAAGTCCTTGCTCAGGCCCAACATGGCGCCATATTCGCCCTCGGTGCCCATCAGACGATTGATCTCCGGGTCCTTGCCGGCCGAGGCGGCCATGTCATCAACATTGCCTGCGGTGATGCCCTTCTCCTCGGCGATGATCAGCGCGTTCAGGGTCCAGCGGACCACGTCGCCCCACTCGTCATCGCCATGGCGGACCAGCGGCCCAAGCGGCTCTTTCGAGATGATCTCGGGCAGGAGCACGTGATCGCCCGGCTTCTCGAAGGTCGAGCGGGTCGCGGCCAGACCGGAAGCGTCTGTCGTGTAGACATCGCAGGCGCCGGCCAGATACTTGGCCTGAGCCTCGGCATTGGTCTCGATCGGGACCGGCTCGTAGCTCATGTTATTGGCGCGGAAGAAGTCCGCCAGGTTCAGCTCGGTCGTGGTGCCGGTCTGGATACAGACCGTGGCGCCGTCCAGCTCGGTCGCCGACGACACGCCCAGCCCCGAGGGCACCATGAAGCCCTGGCCGTCATAGTAGTTGACGCCCAGGAAGGTGAACTTCAGGTCCACGTCGCGCGAGTAGGTCCAGGTGGTGTTACGGAACAGGACATCGATCTCGCCCGAGGCAAGCGCGGTGAAGCGGGTCTTGCCGGTGGTGGGCGTGAACTTGATCGCCTTCGGATCGCCGAAGACGGCGGCCGCGACAGCGCGGCACATGGTGACGTCGAAGCCGTCCCACTCGCCATTCGCGTCGGTGAAGGCGAAGCCGGCCACACCGGTCGACACGCCGCACTGCACGAAGCCCTTGGCGCGGACGTCGTCCAGAGTGCCAGCACTTGCGACGCCGGCCATCATGCCTGCGGCCGCCACAGCGCCAAAGATCACGGATTTTCTCATGATTGTTTCCTCATACCTGTTATTCCGCGCATTCGCGCGGCGCGGGATCGGCCGCCCGCTTATACGGATTGGATGGGGTCATCCCCGCCGGAAGTTTGATCAGCCCGCGCTCGCGCCGTCAAGTCATTGGTCGAAAATCAGTTCTTGACGCTGGGTTAGCTCGGCTAATCGCGGCGCCGCATAAAATCGCGCGGCATCGGGCCATGCTCGGCGCTCGCAAAAAACCGTGCGCGCAAGCGGCTTTGGCCGCGAGTGATAAAAATTTTTACGAATGGGCTCGATTTTTGACCCATGGCTTGGAGGGCGCGCGCGCGAGGAATCCGTTCGAAGTTGCTGCAATCCCGCATCGAATCACCTGGAAGTTGAGCGCATATGGGAAACATCACTCCGGGCGCGCACCGCGTTCGCCGGTTGACCAGCCATCTCCGAGATATCAAGGTTTTTTGGAGCACAAGACGCGCGCGGGGGCCAACAACGATGAAAGACGCCACACGGGTGACCCATGCGGGCCTGCACCCCCATGCCAATCACGGTGTGGTGAACCCGCCCGTCTATCACGCTTCGACGATCCTCAGTCCGACGCTGCGTGACATGCGCGACCTGGACAAGGTCGAGGACGCCGATGACACGACCTATGGCGTCCACGGCACGCCCGGAACGTTTGCGTTCGAGCAAGCGGTCGCTGAACTCGAGGGGGGCTTTCGCACCCGTCTCGCCAGCACCGGGCTATTGGCCTGTACGGCGCCTCTGCTCTGCTACCTCTCGGCCGGTGATCACCTGCTGATGGTCGATTCCTGCTACGGGCCGACGCGGCGGTTTTGCCGAAAAATGCTGGTGCGGATGGGGATCGAGACCACCTTCTACGATCCGCTTATCGGGGCCGGGATCGCCGCGCTGATGAAGCCCAATACCCGGGTCATCTTCACCGAGTCCCCGGGCTCGCTGATCTTCGAGGTGCAAGACATTCCAGCGATCGTCGCCGAAGCGCGCAACCATCAGGACATTACGGTGATGTGCGACAATACCTGGGCCTCGCCGTTCTACTTCAAGCCGCTTGCCCACGGGGTTGATGTGTCAATCCAAGCGGTGACCAAGTATATCGGCGGGCATTCCGATCTGGTGATGGGTGCGGTCACAACCACTGAAGCCGCCTACCCGAAGTTGCGGGAGGGCTGGAAGGAGCTTGGGCTGCACGGCTCGCCCGACGACACCTATCTAGCACTGCGGGGCCTGCGCACCCTTGGCGCAAGGATGCCACTTCATATGGCGAACGGTCTAAAAATCGCCCAGTGGCTGGCAGCTCGGCCAGAGGTCTCAGCAGTGCTGCACCCGGCCCTTCCGGACGCACAAGGTCATGAGATATGGAAGCGGGATTTCCTCGGTTCTTCATCGCTGTTTGGCTATATCCTAAAGCCGGAGTTCAGCAGCGAGCAGCAGCTCGGACTCCTCCATGACGATCTCGAGTTCTTCGGCATGGGCGCCTCTTGGGGCGGGTTCGAGAGCCTGATGAAGCCGGTTAAGATCCCTAATACGGTTGGATACTGGCCCCGGCCCGAAACGCCTGACGGCCAACTGATCCGGATCCACGTGGGGCTGGAAGACCCGGACGACTTGATTGCCGACCTGGAGGCCGGCTTTGCCCGCATGGCGCACTAGCGGCGCACTTCGAACCCCATGGCCGAGGGATCGAGCGCGACCGTGCGGCTCACCACATCCACGACACGCGCCATTCGAGGGCCTTGGCGGCAAAGACAAAGCATCGCTTGGACTGCGTCGCCCGGCCCCTCGAAACGGGCCTCGACGCTGCCGTCCGCGCAATTGCGGACCCATCCGGCCAATCCCAGCCGGCCAGCCTCCTGGACGGTCCAACCACGGAACCAAACGCCCTGGACCCGACCGGTGATGCGCGCCTCGACTGCGATCAAATCGTCCTGATCCGACGGCTGCGATCTTGGTGTTTTGGGGCGTCGACCCATTGTCCAATCCCGATGAAGAAAGGGTGCTCAAACGCCACTCTTACTGGCGTTCCGGGCTCCCGCAAGGTGTTGTTGACTTGCCCAAAGCCCCCCCTTACACGGGTCGGCGGAGAGGTGGCCGAGTGGTCGAAGGCGCTCCCCTGCTAAGGGAGTAGGCCCCAAAAGGGTCTCGTGGGTTCGAATCCCATCCTCTCCGCCAGCGACCCCCGTCTCACCAGACCATAGCAAGATCGCACCGAATTTCCGCGACATTGCCGGGGCTTGCGGGTGTGCGTGCCCGAGCGAGACGCACCCGGCGAGCCGATTTCGGCTGTTTTTGGCGCGCGGTCTCTGTTGCCTGGTTTGGCCGGTGGTGTTTTCGGGGATTTCCCTGATAACAGGCAATTTACAGGGAATATCGTACGTTCGAAGCCATTCCTGGAGAAATTGGGCCTAAATCTGAGCGATATTACAGAGTCTTAGGGCGCATTTCCCGGCGCCGCCGAACAGGGAATTTTTCAAGGCCGAGCAGGGAATATTTTCGACGGAACAGGGTATTCCGGGCGGCGAACAGGGAAAGCTTTCAGGCGCTGAATCCGAAGCGCTCTTCCTGGCGGGCCCAGTCAAGCGGCAGCTGGGTCCGGACCAGTGTCTCGAGGGTCAACTCGAGCGGCTGGTTTCCGACCACGACCGCTTCCTGGATCCGCGGCGAGAGTGTTGCCAGCGGGATGATGCGCGCGACATAGCTCTTCGATAGACCCGCGCGATCGGCGATCGCGTTGAGCGTCGCACCGCTTTTCAGCATCGCCGACCAGCGATGCGCATTACCGAGCGCGCGGACGAGGACCGGATCCGGCGTCGGCTGCCTCTCGCCGGCGACGATCTTCATTTCGACGCCGCGACGTCGGCAGGTGAACGGTGCCTCCAGATAGAGCAGCGCGGGGTCGATATCCTCGGGCGAGAGACCGAGCAACTCGGCCAGCGCGCTCTGGTCGAAGCTGATGCGCAGGCCTCCGGCGCGCACGCCGCCCGATGCGATCGCGGCCGATATGATCGACACGCCACGCTCGCGAAGGGAGGCGGCGAGGTCATGGGCTTTGCCGGTCGCGTCGAGCGATCTTCCCGCCCCGATCTCCCGCAGGACCGCATGCCTGTTGGCCAGGTGTTCGAGATGATCGGCAATCGCCGTGGCGACGGCCTCTTCGAAGGCGGGTGCCGGCAGGCGCCATCCTGATGCATCGGTCTTGCCGGTCACGAGGCGGTTCGAGACATAATAGCGAAGCCGGCGACCATGGCGTTTGGTATGTGTAGGCGTGAGCCGATCGCCCGTCTCGTCGCGGAATTTTCCAAGAAGCGGTGCTGAGAGCTCAGAGACCGGCAGTGGCCCATCCGTCCTGACTATCCCCCGCCTTCGCGCACTGGCGCATTGCAACCTGTTTTGAACCCGCTCCCAAAGATCGTCATCGATGATGGCGGGATGCGCGCCTGGCCAGGTTTTGTCTTTGTGACGGATGAGGCCGCGATAGACGGGATTGGTCAGGACCCGATGGATCTGGCCACGGCTGAAGACGGCGCCACCCCGCCGACGGCCGCTGGCGAAGACGCGGCGCTTCGACCGGAGGCCCGCCTCTTGAGCGGCCCGGGCCGTCGCGTTGAGACAGCTATGCTCCAGATAGAGGTCGAACACATGGCGCACCGTCTTGGCCTCTGTCTCGTTGACCACCAGTTCGCGCCGGCTGGCATCTGGATGCGGATCATAACCGATCGGAGCAAGCCCGCCCATCCAGAGCCCTTTCTTCTTCGAGGCGGCGATCTTGTCCCGGATCCGCTCGGCGGTGACCTCGCGCTCGAACTGAGCGAAAGAGAGCAGCACATTGAGCGTCAGGCGGCCCATGGACGAAGACGTGTTAAAGGCCTGGGTAACGGAGACGAAAGAGCAGTTCGCAGCCTCGAGCCGATCGACCAACCTGGCAAAGTCGGCGAGCGAGCGGGTCAGCCGATCGATCTTGTAGACCACGACCATGTCGATCCCGCCGGCATCGATATCGGCAAGCAGCCGTTGTAGCGCCGGGCGCTGCAGCGTGCCGCCTGAAAGGCCGCCATCGTCGTAGCGGGCGCGTAGTATCTTCCATCCCTCATGGCGCTGACTCGCAATATAGGCCGCGCAGGCCTCATATTGTGCGTCGAGGGAATTGAAGTCCTGGTCGAGGCCTTCCTCCGACGACTTCCGCGTATAGATCGCGCAACGGATAGTTGGCTTTCTCATCTAGGTGCGTTGCCGTTCAGACCGAAGAACCGAGGCCCGGACCAGTGCGCCCCGGTGATCGCCCTTGCGATGGCCGAAAGCGACCGCCACGTCTCCCCTTTCCAAACGAAGCCACCGTCGGTGACATCGACGACATGTGTCACGCCATTCCATTCCCGGAGCAGGCGCCCGCCCGGCTTGAGAGCCGGTGAAGACGTCTTCGGCTTAGCATCGCCTGCCGGCCGCATGAGCGCCGCGGCCACGTGTCTGGTGAGACCACCGGATTGTTGCGCCTGGATCTCGAAGGCGAGGAAGCGCCGCAGGAATGTCCGGCTGACGCCCCTCGGCGCGGGCGACCCGAAGATCTCTGACCAGGCGGCGAGAAGCGCGGCCCGGTCCATGGCCTCGAGATTGTCGATCTGCATCATTCTCCGCCCGCAGGCGCCGCGGCGATCCGGTAGGTCGCGCATCCGCCCTTGCCGTCACCGGCTGCCTCCCGCTCGATCATGTAGCCCGCCTTGCGCAGGCCGCTGAGCGCCGCGCGGGCAGAATGTGGCTGCCAGCCGGTCGCCTTGCAGATCGCGTCCAGGCGCGCTCCCTGCGGGCGGGTGAGCATCGCGCGCACCTCGTCGGTCTTAGTTTGTCTGGCCTTGGCCATGTCAGGTCTCCTCGGTTTGCAGGCCAGCGCGGCGCCGGCCCGTGTACCGAGGCGAGCCCGGGGGTCTGGCCGGGCGCGGAACCACTACCGCTCCGTTCGGCGCAGTAGTCCAGTCCCAAATGCCGGGCAGGACGGCGCGTAGCCAATCACCTCAATGCGGCCCATAGGCGCTGACGTGGGACAACCTTGAATGCAGAAATCAATGCTGCACCTACACGGCCCAAAAATTTTCCAATCCGGACTGGAAAGGGAGTTTTTCAACAGTATCGGCACAAATCAGTCATACATCCGTGTCCGCCATGCTCACGTCTCAAGATGCGATGATGCTCCGACTAGTTTCCCTCATTCACTAAAGTGGGAATCAGGTAGACATTGACCACTGCTTGACGGTTTTCAAACTTCGTGACGGCCAAATGCTCACTTCCAAGGAACGCCAGGTTCGTCCTCGTGAGTGTTGGATGGTACCGGCGATAGATCTCCGCGCCGTCACTTGTTCGAAATAGAATTACCGCACTTTTTGCATCACCGATCCTGACGTTGCTCGATATGGATACGGCGATGATCCTTCCGTCTTGCGCGACGCTAAGTGAATCGATGCCGCGGCCACGGGGCATTGCTGCCTCTCCATGCCCTTCCGGCAACTCCCACACTATGCGTGAACGGCCCTCCTCACGATAACCGTCCCAGGCCACCCAACCGTCTTCCAGCCAAAGAAACCCCCACCGCGCATCGTAGATCCCGTTGGGCGAAATTGGCCCTCGAACGACTTTGCCGTGCAGGTCGATGCTAAGAACCGCATTTCGAAATCGCGCAAGAGTGAACGGGCCGCGCTGCGAGCGCGCGCCAATAAGCGTGAATTGGTCACGTGCCGGAAGTTCAAGGGCAACGGTCTGCTCCCGGCCATTTGAGATTTCCCGAGTGCGAAGGAGGTGCGCTCCAGTACCGCCCTCCGAATGGGCGCGCTCAAGCCATACAAGCACCAGGCCATCATCGGACAATATTGGGTTCCAATAAGACACAACTGGAGGCGCGGTAAGCGGCACCAAGTTCTCGGTCTCCGGGCTAACGAAAAATAGCTCTCCGCTGTCACCGCGATGAAGCAGACGGCCGCCTGGCGCAACGGAATCGATTGTGGATCCGATGATTGGTACATCGAGGGCAATCAAGGCACATCCCGGCATTCTCAGCAGCGCTCGCGTTCTCTGTGGGCTGACCACCAACCAAGCCTCACCAGCGCGAACGAGGCTCAAATCCGACCCCGAGTGAACTTGGGCAACCGTGGTGTCTGGAATACTGCACTCCAGCTCCAGCGCACCGACTTCGGGTCTCGTATCCGTTTCGACGAGAACGAGAAGCGGAATCGCATAAAGGAGGCTCAGGTTTGCGACAATAACAAAGAGCGGTGTCGACACTAAAAGCACAATGAACCTTGACCAGCGAACGCTGATCAAGAGCCAGAAAAACAGCCCAAACGCAATACCTTGAAACAGAAGTGACGCGCCAACCCACGCGACCGACAGGGTCGAAGCCTCATTCAGCCCGGACAGGACCGATCCAAGAAAAAGCCAGCCTGCGTGGAGATGGTAAATCGGGATCAGGTACGTTGTGAATGAAAGAACGAGCGCACTCAGCAGAGCCGCACCTCGGTTAAGTCTCATTTGGCATCACGGTGATCAGGTGTTTATGACGCCGTTTGACAGTATTCTCACCCCGACCCAGGCGCAATCTTTCAACCTGATGGAAGCCAGGATCGTCATCGAGCAATGGCGCCGACACTACAACACCGTCCGCCCACACAGCGCCCTGGGATAGACACCACCCGCCCCTGAAGTCATCGTCACGATGAACCGGAGGTCAGTCATGCAATAACAATCAAATCGGACCACTCGGTGGGGGCCGACCACTATGACTTTTAATCAGTGGGTCACAGGTTCGAATCCTGTCGGGCTCACCACAACCCTCAGCACATTCCAGGCAGAACGCGGCGCCCATGCCCGCGATGACGCCAAATCGGCACGTGCAACCTGAAAGGCACGATGCGCCTACTCTCAACAATTAATCCGATAATTATGAAGCAAATATTGAAATTAGTCTAAATATGATCCTAAAATAATTCGTAATTTCCTCACAATGTTGCGTCAATAGTTGCTTTCCATGGAGCGATTTAAACCTGAGGGCGAGTGGTTCACTTGACGGTTACATTGCTCCGACAGACTCGGAGAGCCAGGCAATGAATGGCGCTGTTGGACAGATCGGGATGCTGGGACAGATCAACACGATGCTGCGCGACGAGCGCGGCGCGCAAACTGTGGAATTCGTGCTTTGGGTGCCGATTATCGCTGCCCTGGCGACGCTGGTGATCGATTCGGCGACGCTCTACCGGGTTCATTCCGAAATGTGGACCGTGGCCCGCGACACCGCGCGGCGCATGTCCAGCGGACAGCTGCAATCCGCCCAAGACGCCGAGCAATACGCGACCGCGGTCATGGCCGGATATGGCGGAGGCTATTCGATCAGCGCGGTCTATGACGCGGCTACCGAGATGGAGGTCGAGATCACGGTCACCCATTCGGATGCGTCGATCATCGGATACGGCGTGCACACGATCCTTGGCGGCCAGATGACGGCCTATGTGACGATGCCATCGACTCAGACGGTCGCGTCCGCTGGCGGCACTGGCGGTGGAAGCACTGGCGGCGGCACGACCGGTGGTGGAAGCACCGGCGGTAACGGCAATGGCGGTGGTAATGGCAACGGCGGCGGTAATGGTAATGGGGGCGGCAACTAACGCCGCTATCGGGGTCGCGGCCGCCGGCCGTGACTGACACATGCAGGAGGGGGGAAGCGCATGCATGGCGCTTTGTGCTGCATATTTTGCGGGACGAGTAAAGAGCGCTAAAATAAGGGGTTACAAAATGAAAACGGCTTTCGTCAATTTCCTGCGTGACGAGGATGGGGGCTACACGATCTGGGGCCTGACCTGGTTCATGATCTATTTAGCGATCGGCGGTCTAGCGGTCGATGTGACCGATGCCTATCGAAATCAGACACTTCTGCAATCGACCGCGGACACAGCCGCCCTGGCGGGCGTCCTTGCGCTGCCGGACGAGAATGCGGCGGCCACCGCGGCGGTGACCAACGCGACCAGCAACATGGACCAGGGCGTCCATGGCAATGTGCTGGTCACTGGCGAGGTTTTTGTCGGCAGCTGGGACTTCAACACCCGCACCTTCACCGAGGGCGCGGCGGTACCGAACGCGGTGCGGGTGATCACCCGGCGTAGCGCGCAGAACAACAACGCGGTGGCGATGAACTTCCTGCGGATCCTGTCGCTGACCGGCCTGAATACCACCTGGGATATCAGCACCGAGGCGATCGCGGTTGGCTATACGCCGGACTGTGTGAATGACGGCATGATTGCGATGAACCGCCTGGATCTCCGCAGCAACAACTCGCACGTCAACGGAATCTGCCTGCACGGACAGGAGCAGGGCGTCGACCTGCAGAACGGCAACTATTTCGAGCTGGGCGTCCAGGTCAGCATGCCGGACCTCGGCATGCTGCCCAACCGTGCGAATCTCTATTCGATGAATCCAGGCCTGCAAGAAGCCCTGCGCGAAGGCGACATGTATCCCCAGGATGTCAACCGGGTGAACGATATCATCGCCGGGCTGCGCAATTTGGATCCGGACTATATGCCTGATTTCATGGTGAATATCGATCCAGGCACAGGACAGCGCAGGCTGAAGGCCGGCGTCACGAAGATCACCGGCAACAACCTGCCGGCCACCCTGCAGCCGGACACGGTCTATGACATAAGCTGCAACGGCCAGGAACAGTTGCCGGGCAGTGTCATGAACCGGGTCGTCGTCGTCGCGGATTGCCGGATTCAATCCTCCTCGGGCACGACCATCATCGACGGAGCCGTCGCCACCTCGTATATCGGCAACAATGCCTCGATCAAAATGGCTGCTCAGTCGACGCTCGGCCTGGCGGACTTCTGCGCGGCCGGTGGCGGCGTCGAGCTTTACACGCCCGGCGACATCGACATCTCGGCCCAAGGCGACTGGCATGGGCTGCGGATCGTCTCCGGCAACGACGTCAAGTTCACGGCCAACAATAACGGCATCTACGGCATGTCGGTCCAGGCCGGAAACAACATCGACTACACGTCCAATAACAGCTTCGGCGGATGCTCCGGCGGTGTCCCGGGCGCGGTCGCCCTGCACTACAGACTGGTGCACTGATCTCTGCGGCGCGTGCGGCATGGCCCGCGCGCGCCGCAATGCCCACCCGGCGGCGGCCACGCGCGCGGCTATGAGATCCCGAAAGCATCAGCAATTCTTCCCCCCGCCGCCAGACAGGGGTCAAGTTGTTATTTTATAAGAAAATAGTTTATTACCAATTAGTTATATTCGAAACTTAATGCACCACACCAACAGCGCTACAAGCACTCCCCGCCCGCCTGGACCGGCGGGCACGGCACGGTCGCATACGAGCAGAAGACACAGCAATCGCCTGGCCGCGGCTTCAGGACGGCGCCGCACCCTTTGCAGTCATAGAACCACTGACACGCGTTGGTCGGCATGGTCTCCGTCTCGGCGTGGCCGCATTCGGGGCATGTGATCCTCGACTGCAGCGTCACCTCGCGCAATTGCGTCGCCATAGCGCCCACCCCGTCATCACCAAAAAACCGCCAGAAGCGGCAGCAGCACGTCATCTCGATAGAGGTAAGCGACCGCGCCGGAAAGCCCAACCGCGCCCAGCACGACCGGCGTGAAGCGGCAAAGCGCCGTGACCGGCGATCCACCAACACCGAGACATTAGAGCCAATCGCGCAAATCAATGACCTATCGGAGACTGCCGATCTCCCCACATCCGGCAAACGCGCACAAATGCCCGGCGTTGACGCGCTCCGCACGAACATCTGTGCAAACGAAAACCCGGGCGGCAATGCACCGCCCGGGTCGATATTCTCTCTCGCGATTTGTCCGGCTCAGTGAACCAGGCGGTACTGGATGGCCATCGGCCCCGGCACGCCGCCAGAGCAGAGGCCGTAGGAGTTGTTCGAGCTGTAGTTGATATCGTTTCCGGCCTGCACCGACATGCCACTGATGCCGATCGAGTTCGAGGTGAACTTCACATCATTGGCCGAGACCATGCGCACCCCATTGAAATCGCCGGAGGCTGAGACGTGAATATCACCGGCGGAATAGATCTCGACGCCGCCACCCGAGGCACAATTGTCCGGCAGGCCCATCATCGTGCTCGATGCCAATTGCACCGTATCAGCGCCACCCAAGAAGTCGGTCGCCAAGACCGCATCGATCAGCGCGCTGCCAGCCGACGTATGGATCCGGCAATCGGCTACAATAACGACCCGGTTCATCACCGTGCTCGGCAATAGGATCTGGCCGTTGCAGTTGACGTTATAGACCGTATTCGGGAGCAGAGCGGCAGGCAGGTGGTTGTTTACCTGAACCTGGGTCACGCCCGACTTGACCGTGCGTACGCCGGTACCGGGAGCGATATCGACCATGAAGTCCGGCAGGTAGTTCGGGTCCATCGCGCGCAACCCGTCGACGATTTCATTGATGCGATCGACGTCGCGCGGATACATATCGCCTTCGCGCAGTGCGTCCTCCAGCCCCGGGTTCGAGTCGAGCATGTCGGTAGGACCCGAAAGCAACCCCAGATCGGGCATGCTAACGCTAACGCCGTCCTCGAAGGAATTGCCGTTCTGCAGCTCCACACCGAGGGTCTGGCCATGCAGACAGATATCGTTGACGTGGCCGTTGTTGCTGCTGATGTTGAGCTGATTCATGGCGATCATGCCGTCTTCCAGGCAGTCCGGCGTGTAGCCGACCGCGATCGCCTCGGTGCTGATGTCCCAGCTTGTCGTCACGCCGGCCAGCGCCAGGATGCGCAACAGATTCATCGCGACCGGGTTGTTGTTCTGCGCGCTACGCCGAGTGATCACCCGGACCGCGTTCGGCTCGACCGTCCCCTCGGTGAATGTGCGCGTGGTGAAATCCCAGCTGCCGATGAAAACCTCGTTGGCATTCAGGACGACGCCGTTATTGGCTTGATTGAGATTGTCCTGGGCGTAAGCGACCGCCTCGGTCACGGCGGCATTCTCATCCGGCAGCGACATCACGCCGGCCAGAGAGGCCGAATCCGCAGTCGACTGCAACAGGATCTGATTACGGTAGGCGTCGGTCACGTCGACCGCCAGGCCACCGATCGCCAGGTAGATCATGAACCAGGTCAGGCCCCAGATCGTATAGCCACCGTCTTCGTCATTCAGGAAGTTCACGATTGCGGATTTCATGCCACTAACCCCCACATTTACCTAAGATTTTTGAATTTCTCGGCCCGGATGAATCAGGCCAACGGCTCGCGACGCTGCCGCGAGACAACTGCCAGCGTATTGCCCAGGATCGGCTGGAAGAAGATGCCGAAGATGGCAGCCTCGCCCATCGGGACCGAGATCACGACCATCTGCTCGGCACCGAAATCGACCTGGATCTCGTATTCGCGGCTGCCCAGCAGCAACTTCGTCTCGGCATAGTCCTCGACCTGAGTTAGCGTGGTGAACTGGTCGGTCGACATCCGCCGGACGATATCGCGCGCCGCATTGGTCATTTCCGAATGCGTCAGATAGATCATGCTGGCGTCAACGAAGAAGATCAGCAGGAACAGGAAGAACGGGAAAAGCGCCGTGAACTCGATGGTCACCGCACCATACTCGTCATTCAGGAAATCAATCGTCTTTGCCATCTCACGAACTCCCCACATCCACTCGCATCCCTTGAAACAACACATGAGTGCGCAAGGGCTTTCGCCCCGCGCGCGCCTTAGTTGCCGTTGCCGCCGCCATTGCCGTTGCCGCCGCCATTCCCGTTTCCACCGCCGGCGCCGCCTATGACCGGAATGTCAGACTTCATCGCGACCCGCGCGCTCATCTCGCCACCCGAAATCGTGTACGTGCCGTAGCCGATGATCGACGCGTCCGCATGGGGGATCGAGATCACGACCTCCATCATGGTGCCCGGGTCGTAGGTCGCGTCGATTGTGTATTCGCCCTCATAGTCGAACAGCATCGTGGCGGCATAGCTCTCGGCCGCCTGTTCGGTTGTCAGCTGTCCGCTGGACATGCGCCGCGCTGTGTCGCGGGCCACGGTCCACATCTCGGCATGGACGCGGTAGAGCGTCGCCGTATCGATCACCAAGGTCAGCAAAGCGGCGATCAATGGCACCCAAAGGACGAACTCGACCGTCTGGGCGCCGCGCTCGTCGCGCAGCAGTTCACGAATTCCGGTGATCGGGCCTTTTGGCATACGGACATCCACCATGACGCACCCCTCAATGCATCAGAACGCCACCTAGTCGAACAACTCGCCTATAGGTATAAAACGCTCCCTGAGCGACTACCTATAAAGAATAATTGTGTGCAAAGTTTGGGCGGTTCTAGGCTTCAATTAGAAAATACGGCATGAATTTGGTGATAATTAAAGTATAAATTGTCTGATTGTTAAAGTAATTCCCGCTTTGGTTGATCGACGATCGGTCCTGCGGCCCAGTACCGGCCGGCTACCCGCCGCGATGCTTGAACGAGTCCCGGCGGAAACTGTAGAGCGCCTCGGGATCGACGGCGACATCGATCACCGCGGGCCCGTCGCAAGCAAGTGCGGCCTCGACCGCTTCGCCCACCTCGCTCAGGCGTTCGGCCCGAAAACCGGCCGCGCCGTAGAGTTCGGCGATCTTGTCGAATGGCGGGCTCGAAACATCGGCACCGATATAGCGTCCACCGAAGAAATCGCGCTGATAGGCCTTTTCGGCGCCCCAGCAGCGGTTGTTCATGACCAGGGTGACGGTGCTGATCCCGTGATCAACCGCGGTGCTGAGCTCGCTGAGCGTCATGCCGAAACCGCCATCGCCCATCAGGCTGACCACGGGCCGCTCCGGCCGGGCCAGCTTCACCCCCAGCCCGCAGGCGAACGAGAACCCAACCAAGCCAAAATCGAGTGGTGTGAAAAGGCTGGGCGGAGGCCCGTAATTCAACGCATCCGTGGCCTGGAGGCACAGCGTGCCCGCGTCGAGGGAAATCGCCGCGTCAGCCGGCAGAACGCGGCGCAGTTCCTTGAACAGCCCCGAGGGCTGGATTGGGTGACGCTCATCGGCATCGGCGTCGCGTTTGGCCAGCCAGGCGGTGCGTTCTGCCTTGTAGGCGTCGGTCCAATCCTCGACGGCGGAGCGCGCGTCCAGATTGCCCAGCGCGTCTTTCAGCTGGCGCGCCGCCGTGCGCGCATCGGCCCAAATCCCCAGCGCGACCGGGAAATACCGGCCGATCGCCGTCGGCTCGAGTTCCACCTGGATAATCGCCGCGTCCCTGTTGATGTTGTCATAAGAGAAAAAGGTCGAATTGAAGCCCAACCTCGTGCCCAGGGCCAGGATCACATCCGCCTCTTTCGCCAGACGCGAAGCGACCGGATTGCCGCGCGGGCCCATCTGGCCGGCGTTGAGCGGATGGCCGAATGGGATTGCATCTCCATGCCCAGGCGCCGTGATGATGGGCGCGTTCAGCATCTCTGCCAGCGCGAGAGCATCCTCGTGGCCGCATGTGTTCTTGATTCCGCCGCCGGTGACGATGACCGGCCGATCGGCGCCGCGCAGAATGCGGGCTGCCTCCCCGATGACCGCCGAGTTGCCGGCCGGGACCGTCTGCGTTCGGTAAGCCGTGGGCGCCTGGAACGGTTCGAACTCTGCGGTTGCCGCCAGAATATCGCGCGGCAAGTTCAGCTGGACCGGGCCGCGCCGGGGCGCGAGCGCCACGCGAAAGGCCTCGCGGAACATCTCGGGCACCCGGTCGGCCGAGGTCACGGTCCAGGTCTTCTTGGTGACCGGCGTGAACAGCGCCTGCTGGTCGACCTCCTGGAAGGCGCCACGGTAGAGATGCGCGGACGACAGCGCGCCGGCGATCGACACCACGGGTGAGAACGCGGCGGCAGCCTGGGCCAGGCCAGTGACCAGATTGGTCGCGCCCGGTCCGTTCTGGCCCGCCAGGACCACCCCTGCCCCGCCCGAGGCACGGGCATAGCCGTCAGCCATATGGGTGCCGGTACGCTCGTCGTGTACTCCGATGAACCGGATATCGGAGGCGTCATAAAGCGCGTCGAACATCTCCATGGTCGCCGAGCCGATCAGGCCGAAGACATGGCCGACCCCCTCGGCCTTGAGGGCCTCGACCGCCGCCTGTCCGCCGGAAAGTGTCGTCATCGCCTGCTTCCCTTTTCGCTCGATCGCACCCGCCAACCCGTCAAAAATCAGGTTGATCAGGTGCCCCGATCCCCGTCAACCGCGCCACGACGGTTGACCGGTCCCGGGCGGGATGGCTTTCTCGGTTGCGACCGAGCGGGAGAATTTGATGCCGGGAAAACCGGACGGGCGGCGAGGCAGACGGACGCGTGGCGGCGCTTCGCAATCTGCGCCACGTTTGGCCGGCGTCGAGGGCGGGCGGTATTCGCCACTTGATCCGCCCCAAATCGAAGAGATCGACCGGACCGCCCGGCAGCTTCTAAGCGAGGTCGGCTTGTCCGACGCGCCGTCCGTCGCGGTGGACCTGGTCACCGCCCGGGGCGGCGCGGTGACAGATGACCTTCGCCTGACCATCCCTGACCCGCTGATCGCCGAGGCGCTGGATGGATTTCGCCGGGCGGTGATTCTGCACGGCCAGGTTCGCGGGCATGAATTGGACTTGCGCGGAACACGCGTTCATACGGGCACGGGCGGCGCGGCGCCCAGCGTGGTCGACCTCGAGACAGGACGCTACCGGGATGCGACGCTCGCCGATCTCTACGACGCGGCACGTCTCGCCGATCGGCTGAGCAACATCCACTTTTTCAGCCGGTCGCTGGTGGCGCGTGACATGCGCGACACCCGCTCGCTGGACCTAAACACCGCATATGCCAGCCTAGCCGGCACCGCGAAGCACGTCATGACCAGTGTCAGCGAGCCCGGCCATTTGAACGACATCGCCGAGATGTGCTTCCTGATCGCCGGATCGGCCGATGCATTCCGGAAGCGGCCCTTCCTGTCGCTTAACATAAATCATGTGACACCGCCTCTGCGCTTCGCACCGGAAGCGGTTGAGATCCTAGTCGAGGCGGTTCGGCTGGGGATCCCCGTCCACTGCAATGCGTTCGGCCAATTGGGCGCTTCGAGCCCGGTCACTATTGCCGGCTGCCTAGCGCAGACCGTGGCCGAAACCCTGGCGGGCATGATCGTCGCCTGGCTCGCCAATCCGGAGGCCGCGGCGATTTTCGGCGCGCGCCCCATGATCACCGACCTGCGCACCGGCGCGATGAGCGGCGGGGGTGGCGAGCAGGCGCTGCTGATGGCAGCCTCGACCCAGATGGCGCGCCACTATGGGTTACCCAATTCCTGCATCGCGGGCGCGACCGACGCAAAGGCCCCGGATGCGCAAAGTGGATTTGAAAAGGCGCTCTCGGTCAGCCTGGCGGCACAGGCCGGATCGAACCTGATCACCCAGGCCTGCGGGATGCAAGCCGGGCTCATGGGCGTCGCATTCGAGGGCTACGTCATCGACAACGACATGCTGGGCGCGGTTTTGCGCAGCCTGAGCCCGATTGCCGTCGATCCAGAAACGCTTTCGCCCGCCGAGATCGGGGCGGTCGCCCGAGGCGAGGGCCATTTCCTGGGCCAGGCACAGACACTCGCCCGGATGGAGAGCGATTTCCTCTACCCCGAAATCGCCGATCGCCGAAGCCCGGACGAGTGGGAAGCCGCCGGAGCACCGGATATACGCGCCTCGGCCCGGGGTCGTGCGCGGGAAATCCTCGCCGATCACCGCCCAACGCATATCGGCTCGGAGACGGACGCCGCGCTTCGCGCGCGGTTTGATATTCGCTTGCCGGCGACCGGCTAGCTCGCCGCTTGACGTCGAATTGAGAGATTCTTCACCGTTCCGGGGCCGAGGCCGAATTTGTGCCGCAATGATGTGCACAATGGCATTTGCGATACAGGCAACCTTCGCGCAGCATGACTATCCAGTAACAGCCTGGCGTCATTGTTTCGGTCGATTGCCGGACAATTCAGGGGGGAGTTGTCGTGTATGAGTGCATGACCGAAACCACGACTGCACCGACCGGTGTGGATGGCCAGGCCGCGCGCTGCCGTTTCTGCGCAGCGCCGCTTGCCTTCACCATGGTCGACTTGGGCAAGTCGCCGCTCTGCCAGACCATGCTCAGCCGCAGCCAACTCAACGAGATGGAGGCATTCTACCCGCTGCACGTCTATGTCTGCGGCGAATGCGCGCTGGTTCAACTCGAGGAATATGTGAGCCCCGAGGACATTTTCTCGGACTATAACTATTTCTCGTCGTTCTCAGATAGCTGGCTGGATCACGCGCAGCGCTACGTGCGCGACATGACCCAGAGGTTCGGCCTCAACCCATCAAGCCAGGTCGTCGAACTGGCAAGCAATGACGGCTATCTGCTGCAGTATTTCGTCGAACGCGGCATTCCGGTGCTGGGTATCGAGCCGGCCGCCAATGTGGCGGAGGCGGCGAAAGCCAAGGGCGTCAAGACAATCGTCGAATTCTTCGATGCCAAGCTCGGCAAGCGCCTGGCGGATGAGGGTCGCCGTGCCGATTTGCTGTTGGGCAAGAACGTCCTGGCGCAGGTGCCCGACATCAACAGCTTCGTCGCCGGCATGAAGCCACTGCTGGCCGAAAACGGGGTCATCACCATCGAGTTCCCGTCGCTATTCACCCTGATCGATGCGAACGAGTTCGACACGATCTATCACGAGCATTTTTCGTATTTCTCGTTCACCTCGGCCTGCCGGATCTTCGAGGCGCACGGTCTCTACATCTGGGACGTGGAGGAGCTTCCAACCCATGGCGGATCGCTGCGCATTTTTGGCTGCCATGCCGGTGCACGCGCGCGGACCGAACGCGCCAAAGCCATGCTCGATTACGAACAGGGCCGCGGCGTCGATGACCTCGCCACCTATGCCAGCTTCGGCCGTCAGATCGAGCGCACCAAGCGCCGGCTGCTGTCTTTCCTGATCGACGCGAAAGATCGCGGAAAGACCGTCGTGGGATACGGCGCGCCGGGCAAGGGCAACACGCTGTTGAACTACTGCGGAATCCGCACCGACTTTCTCGACTATACGGTGGACCGGAGCCCCGCGAAGCACGGGCGCTTCCTGCCCGGCACGCATATTCCGGTCTACGAGCCGGAGAGGATTTTCGAGACGAGACCCGACTACGTGCTGATTCTGCCCTGGAACCTGCGGGACGAGATTTCCAAGCAGATGTCGGGAATCTCGGAATGGGGGGGACGGTTTGTTGTGCCGATCCCGGACGTTGAAGTGATCGGAGGGTAGTCCTGTGAAAGTCGTGCTTTTCTGTGGTGGCCGCGGCACGCGTATTCGCGAATTTTCGGAGAGAGTTCCCAAACCGCTGATACCGGTCGGCTACCGGCCGATCATATGGCATCTGATGAAATACTATGCCCATTTCGGGCACCGGGACTTCGTTTTGGCACTTGGCTACCGGGCGGATGCGATCAAGTCGTTCTTCCTGGAATATAACGAGGCCATATCAAACGACTTCACGATGCATGGTTGCGGTGGTGAAGTTCGTCTTGCGTCCTCCGACATGGACGACTGGACGATCACATTCGTCGACACCGGAATAGACTCGAATATCGGCGAGCGGTTGATGGCGCTGCGCCCCCACTTGGAGGGCGAGGAGGCATTCCTGGCAAATTACAGCGACGGGCTGACCGACCTCGATCTTGACGCCTATGTGGGCGGCGCATTGGAGACCGGCGCGGTCGCGACCTTCCTCGCAGTGAAACCACCGCTTTCGTATCACCTGGTTCAGACGGCGGATTGCGGGAAGGTTACCGGCATGTCGCCGATATCCTCCGCCGATCTGTGGATCAATGGCGGCTTCTTCGTGCTGCGCCAGGAAATCTTCGACTACATCGGAAGAGGCGAGGAGCTGGTCCAGGAGCCATTCCACCGGCTGCTTGAGGAACAACGCCTGCGCGCCGTCAATTTCGACGGGTTCTGGGCCCCGATGGACACGTTCAAGGAGTGGCAGCGCCTTGAAGACCTCAACGCTAAGGGCAACGCGCCTTGGGAGGTCTGGAAGGAGGAACGCCAAAAAGTCGCGGCACAATGATCGAAGTCGGCCTTTTCGGGCGCGCCAGGTCGGTCCTCTGCCTGGGCGCCCATGCGGATGATATCGAAATTGGCTGCGGCGGCACCCTCGCGGCGCTACGCCAGGCGCAGCCCGATATCCAGATCGACATCGTTCTGCTGACAGGCGACGAAAAGCGCGCCGCCGAGGCCGCCGCCGCCACCGAACGCCTGTTCGGGCCCGAGACGCGGTTGCAGGTTCTTGGCCTGCGCGACGGCTATCTGCCCTATGACGGCCCTCAAGCGAAGGAGGCGCTGCGCGCCGCCGTGGCCGGCCTCGACCCGGATGTAATCTTCACCCACCGCCGTGACGATCTGCACCAGGACCACAGTCACATTGCCGAGTTGACCGGACAATTGTTCCGCGACCACGTCGTGCTCGGCTATGAAATCCCAAAATACGACGGCGATCTGGGCCGCTGCAATTTCTACGTTCCTTTCGGCCAGGAGATTGCATCGGCGAAAATCGACACGATCCTCGACGTCTACGCGTCGCAGCGCGAGAAATACTGGCTGCGGGCCGAGGTCCTGGAAGCGACACTTAGATTGCGCGGCGTGGAAGCCCGCACGTCCCTCGGCTTCGCCGAGGGCTTCGTCGCCACGAAACTGGTGGCGGGGATCTCGCTGGACTAGCGCCCCACGGGCCGCCGGGCAGCTAATCCGCCCACAACGCAACCGTGAAATCCATCCTTTGACCGGGCGGTGAAATTGCTGCGTCGGATTCGCTTCACCGCATTCGCGGCATCGCCGCAATGGCAATAAGTTGCCGAAAACGACGGACCCGCGCCCTGCTCTCTGCCTTGTGTTGATCCCGAGTTGCCACTACTCGCCCGATGATTGTAAAACAGTCTCTATTAACAATGTTTATTTGACATTAGACTTGGTTGATTCATACTCATTCGACAGCGGATGGTTATGGCCGCTGATCGAACGTAGCGTAAGTAAATGAGGTGGTTGATATGTCCGATATCCTCATAATGGCCCTGCAGCACCGTGAAGAATTGCTGCGCGATATCGACCGGCTTGAAGACCTCCTGGCGCGAGCCGAGTGCCTCGCCGAGCAAAAGCAGAGCATCGTGTCCACGGCGGCTTGCGCCGAGGAAGACACGTTGGTCTTGGAGCCGCGGCCCCAGTCAAAGGTCATCTATCTTGAAGGCCCGGCGGAAGAGGCGGCACTGGAGGCGGCACGCCGCTTGTATAAGGGCGGGCAGGATGACGCGCAGCATGACGATCGCACCATCCTGCAGCGCATGATGGGCCGCAAAAGTCTCAGTCATGGCGGCAAGCCGCGGTCCGTTTTCCGCGGTGCCTTGCTGCACAGATTGGACGACGAAATGGTGGCCGCTTAAGGCGGCCCCACAGGTCCACCGGGAAACGCCAATCCCAGATCTGCTCGGCAGGTCATGAAGATTCAGGCTTCGCCGCGGAATGCGACCGCGGCGAAGCCGTTTTTCGTTAAACCATCATCAGATCGATCTGCGTTGCGGTTCTGAACGGGGCGATCGTCGGCTTTCTCGCCTATGGCACCTATGAGGCTACGAACCTCGCAACGCTAAGGGGTTGGACCGTCGAGATGCAGATGATCCGCGTCACCTGGGGCGCAACCCTGTCGGCGCTGACTGCCGGCGCCGGGTATCTGGCCTTCCGATGGATGGGGGGCTAGGCGCCGAGGCTAGCAAGTGTAGTTCATCCCAACCCGGCCGCCATCCACGTAGATGGTCTCGCCGGTGATATAGCTGGCCTTCTTCGAGGCCAGAAAAGCGACCACATCGCCGATCTCGCGCGGCGTGCCGATGCGCTTCAAGGGCGTGCGCGACATGACCATCTTCATCGCGTCCGGGTTTGCGTTGACGCTGGCCAGCATCGCCGTGTCGATTGAGCCCGGGCCGACTGCGTTAACCCGGATATTGTGCGGCGCCAGCGCCAGCGCGCTGGCCTTGGTCAGCTGCATCACGCCGCCCTTCGACGCGCAATAGGCCGGGATCTTGGGGATCGTGACCACCGCATTGATCGAGGACATGTTGACGATGGCGCCCTCGATTCCCTTTTCGATCATGGTGCGCGCGGCACGCTGGGTCGCCAGAAAGGTGCCGGTCAGGTTGATGTCGATCACTTTCTGGAAATTCTCCAGCGGAGTCTCGAGGAAGTCGCCGGGCAAAGCGACGCCCGCATTGTTGACCAGGATCGAGACCGGGCCGAGTTCGGCCTCGATCCGGTCGAACATCGCCGCGATCTGGTTCGGCGCGCCCATGTCGCAGGGGATCGCAACCGCGCCACCGCCCAATTTTTCGGCGGCCTCGGCCACACCCTCGGCGTTGATGTCACTCAGCACGACCCGGGCGCCGTCCTCGGCGAGAGCCTCGGTGCAGGCGTAACCGATGCCTTGAGCCGCACCTGTGACAAGGGCGATGGGTTGATCGGACATTGGGGCTCTCCTCAGATACTTTTCCAGACCTGATTAGCGGCGAAGACCAGCTGATAAAAGCGCGACATGACCGGCGCCGAGGCGACCGGCGCCAGATCGGTCACCGGCAGGGGCAGATCGGCCTCGTCGCTGCCCGCCAGCAGCTCGGCCATGGCGCGGCCGAAGATCGTGCCGGGCGTGATACCGCGTCCGTTGTAGCCGATCGGTGTGTAGAGCCCCTCGGCCAGACGATGGATGCGCAGCAGGTGATCCGGCGTCATAGCGATCTGGCCGAACCAGGCCCCCTCGGCGCTCCGGTCCCAGAGTGATATGCCTTGCATTCCGACCGGCTATCCGGCGCCCAGCTTCAGGGTCACTGCGGTCGCCGCGGCCAGGACACTTTCGCAGATGGCGGCCTCGCGCCCCTCGCTCAGATTTACATCCGGCACCGAGACCCCAAGCGCCGCCACCGTCACCGATAGAATGCAGGGCGGCGCGGGTCACGTCCTCGGGCATTCCGTTCTCCCTGTTCGGACGCTGCGCCGGCCATTCCCCGGTTCGGGCGGGAAATTTTCACCCCGATGCAATCCGTCCTGTGAATGGCGCGACCTGCGCCTTGCTGGTCTCGCCGCCGGCCTCATCGGGCGCGGGGCCCGCGGGTGTCGCCGCAGCGGCCTCGGTCCCCTGGCTCGGCATTTCGAGCGGCCCGAGGCCTTGCAGATAGGCATCCGTCCCGCTGTCGCGGTCGTAGATCGAAAAATCGACCGACCGGTCGCGGAAGCTTTTCAGGACCTGGCCCAGCCCCATCATTCCGGTCTCGCGCTGGCGGCGCACCAGATCGAAGTCGATCTCGATCGGGAACAGATCCTCCTGGCCGGCGGATTGGTGGATCACATTGGCCGAGGGACTGACGACGCAGGACCGGCCGACCCCGCCGGCGCCCAGTCCGTTGACGTCGAAGACGTAGCACTGGAATTGCGCCGCGGTCGCACGCGCGATCGCCAGCTCCGCATCGCGGTCGGCGGTGCCGGTCAGCACCGGATGCAGCAGAACCTCGACGCCTTGACTGGTGAGCTGCCGCGTGGTCTCCGGGAACCAGATATCGTAGCAGATGCTGAGCCCGAACCGGCCAACTTCCGGCACATCGAAGATGCAGAAATCGGTTCCGGCCGAGACCTCATAGGTTTCGTATGGGCGGAACGGGAACATCTTGCGGTATTTCGCGACGATCTCGCCTTCCGGGTTGATCACCACGGAGGTGTTGTAAACGCGCCCGTCCCCGGCCTTCTCGAACATCGAGCCGGGGATCAGCCAAACCTTGTGGCGCTGGGCATCCGCCTGAAACTGCTCAAGCGCCTGGTTTGGGAAGGGCTGGGCGAAGCGCGGCAGCGGCCCAGAGACCGCCAACTCGCTGAACAGCACCATCTGCGTCCAGGGAAACCGCGCCATCAGAATGTCGAGCCGGTGGCGCATGGCCTCGACATTGGCGTGCAGCGCTGCGACGTGCATCTGCACGCCGGCGATTGCGAATGGGGTCATCGCGTGACCTGCTCCTTGTTCGTGCTCGATTTAAGCCTCGGCGGAAAGGGTAACGTGGGCGTGGTGAAACAAGCAACAGCCGGAGATGCGCGATGCCGGGGTTCCGTTGCGGAATGTCAGCGCGCCTGTATTCCGGATTTAGTCGCCGGACCGGCCGGCACTGCTCCAGGCAATGGTTAAACCTGCGCCAGCATACTGAAATTGCGTCGAGAAATGAACTGAACGCGCGATACCATGCCTATCGCGCAGTTCTTCAGCTTATGGGTGCGCTGACCGAGGGATCATCGACAAGCGAGCTCAGGCATTCGCGCAGATTCGTGATCTGATCGTTGTTGGGATCGTCGTGCGCGTCGAAGGCGTTCATATCGGTTCCCACCAGACCCTCATGATCGTGGGGCACGCCGCTATTCTCTGTATTCAACGCGGCATTGTCTTCCGGCGGTTCAGTAGCCGATGGCAGATGACCGGATCCGCAATCGTGCTCGAACCCGGTAATATTGATACACGCTCTCGGCGCATGTCGCCGCGAACGCAGCCGAGGCCGCACCCACCGCACCGAACGACGGCGTCAACAATAGCGAAATCGCAACGCCCAGACAGATCGCGCAGATATACCCGAGCGCGACGTCATTCTCCGCGCCCGCCATGCTCAAGAGCATCGCGGTCGGCCCGAACGACGCGGCAACCGCCAACGCCCCCAACATGATCAGGATCGGAGCGAATGCTGGGCGGAACTCGGCACCCAGCAAGATATCGATCAACCAGACGCCAATCACGGCGAAGACGACAATCCCGGCAAGAACGAGCGCCGTCATGATCCGCGCCGACATGGTGGCCAAGCGTTGCAGGCGTTCCGAATCCGCCAGCGCATGGAGGCTCGCGACATGCGGGCCAATCGTCAGGTTGACGACGGAAGAACCGAGGCCCGCGAGCCCCGCCGCCCGCTGGGCGAGCCGCAGGAGTCCAACCGCCTCGACGGTCGATAGCGCCGAGGTCAACAAGATCAGAAGCTGCGGCTGTATGACCCTCAACCCATCGATCAAGGCCAGGGAGATTCCGCTCTTCAGCCAGTATCGACCTTTGTAGATCGGGGGTGCATCGCGCTCGTTTCGCGGGCGGAACCGCAGCAGGACGGCAGACACCATCAGGCTCGCAATTGCCGCTGCGATCTGAAGCTGGATCGCGCCCGCGGGCGTGAGCGATCCAGGCATATACGACCCAGCCGCTAGAATAAGCATCAGGAACGTCGCTGGCCGAACCACCCCTTCGGGCAATCGGCCGAGGCCGTGCAGGTGAAATCCCAGCAACATCCCTGAAATGTAATTGTTCAACGCCGTCAGAGGGATCAGGATCCAGCCGAATTGCAAACCCCGGGCCACGCCCGCCGGGATCTCAATCGCAAACGCCGTGACGACCAGCGCCGCCGACGCGCCGCCGAAAAGGCACACGGCCGCCATCACCAGCAGACCAAAACGCGTGACACCGATGATCTCGCCGACCGCGCCGCGCGCCCTGGCGCTCGCAATCTCGCGCATGACCAAAACCGGCATTCCGAATTCACCAACGAGGGTTCCCAGCGCGACGACCGCATATATGATCGAGTAGGTGCCGAGCCCTGCGAGGCCAAGCTCACGGGCCAAGAGAACCGCGGTGACCAGGCCGATGAACGCTTCGACAAAGCCAATGGAACCCAAGCTCAGCCCGCCGCGGAACAACGCCGCTCGCGCCCCTTTGGGTTCTCTTCCCTCGCTGTCGCCTTGCGGCATCATTCACGACCGCTTTTCCAGCAATGCCGCGAGCGCGACCGGTCGATCGGCGCTCTTGGCCATCTGCGTATCAAGCGTTGCCGAGAAATTCATCCAACTTCCCGATTAGTGCGCGTAAATCCGCCTCGCTCTCTGACGAAAACACGAACATCTCGGTCCCGTCCGGGCCGCGGTCCGCACGGATCAGCAGCGGGTTGTCAGAGACTTCTCTTCGAACATTCTGGGCGCCGGGCTCAAACGCGTGCGTGTAGTAACGAAGCTCGAGCCGGCGGCCCGCCGGCGGTGGTGGAGCGACTTCGCGGCCGAGCATCGAGTTGACGTAGTCACCGATCATATCGCGCCCCGTCGTTCCAGGCACCGATCCGGGAAAGTCAGCGCCCATGCGATTTGATATATCGATCGCGTAAGCTTGGCCGTCCGCGTCCAATCGGACCTCGACGTGAAACGCGCCCGACCTAAATTCACACGCATTCAAGGCCTCAACGGCGGCCTTTCGCAGTGTCATTTCAGTCTCGTCGTCGAGACCTGGGTTGAACAGATACCAACACCGCATGAACCTTGGGGGATACCGGAAAAAATTCTCCTCGATGACAATGTATATCCGCACCTCGCCGCGATGGATAATTCCCTCGACGTCGAATTGCCTGCCAGAAATGTATTGCTCGACGATCACATCGCTCTCGGGGAACGATTGGCCGACCGAGGCGATACCCGACCGCAGTTCCTCGGGCGTCTCGCAGATGCGGTAACCATGCGCCCCCTGCCCCATATCGGCCTTGACGATCAACGGATATGCGACCGGCTGCGTTTCAAGGTCGAACCCGGGCGGCAGGATGGCATTGGGGGTCGAGCGCACCCCTGCCTGGTCGAGCGCCGCGTGCATCGCGGCTTTGGACATCGAGGCGCCGATGGCGGTAGCGGAGAATTGCACGCCGGCGCCCAGCATTTCGTTGACCGCGGCCATCTGGGGCAGGAGTTTGTCGTCGGACTGCGAAAGGGCGACCGTCGCTCGCTTTCGCCGGGCCAAGTCGGCAATCCGCTGGGTGTTCGACAGGTCGAAGACGTCGAGGAAAAAGGTTTCGTGCGCGAAGCGCCAATTCAAACGCTTCGCGTCTTGCTCGACCAGAATGACGTAGTGGTTCATCTCACGAAGGCGTCTTAGCAACTCGCGGCCATACGACCGTCCGTATAGGACGAGAACTGGGCCGCCTTTCTTCGTTAAGCGGTTCCACACGCTCCAGATACCGGCAAGCCCCGGGGCGAGAAAAATCGCCACGCTGCGGGCGAAATCCCTGAGCCTGAGCCCGGATCTGACACCAGATATCATCTCGCGGGATTCCGTAGGCATCAGCGGTCGCCCCCCAAACCGGTCGAGGCCAGTCACCCCTCGTTCGATGTCATCGCGGCGTTGCTTCGGCGCGCGTTCATGCCCCCAACCTCTCGGCGATCGCCAGAACTCGGTGCATTTCCCGCAGGACCGGCTTCTCGATCAGCTTGCCGTCGATCACGACCAGGCCGGTATCGGCGGCCTCGAATTCCGCGACAATGCGGCGCGCCTGGTCGATGGCGGCCCTATCGGGCGTGAAGACGGAATTCAGCGCTGCGATCTGTTTCGGGTGGATCGCGCCCTTGCCCGAAAAGCCCAGATCACGGACCTGCTCGGCTTCGCGGGCCATGCCTTCCGGGTCTTCCAGGTCGAGCCAGGGCACATCGATCGCGTCGATCCCCGCGCTTGCCGCCGCGTGAACGACACGCGAGCGCGCATAGAGCAGCGGCTCGTAGGCATTGCGGCATCGCAGCTCGGCCGCCATGTCGACGCCTCCGAAAAAGAGCGCATCAATCCGCTCGCTGACCCGGGCAATTTCGTGGACCACTTCCAACCCTTCATTGGTCTCGATGATCACATGGAGCCGGGTTGCGTGCCCCCGCTCGGTCAAGAGCGTGTCCAGCCAGCGCACCTCGTCCGCGCTACGCAACTTCGGCAGCATCAGGGCCGGCGGCGGGCGATCCGCGTCCAGAACCGCCTGCACATCCGCCAGACCGGACGCTTCGCGAAGGCAATTGACCCGCAGAATGCGCTCGACCCCATCATCCGCCTGCCGCTCAGCGAAGATCGCCATGGCGTTCTTTCGCGCCCGGTCCTTGTCTTTCGGCGCGACCCCATCCTCCAGCTCGACGCAGACGATGTCGGCGCCCGAGGCAAGCGCCTTCGGATACATCGCCGGATCGAGCCCCGGCGTGAAGATAAAGCTGCGGCGTGGACGGGTGATGCGTGCGGTCACATCATCCCTCCCGCTTCCTTGTCCTCGCCGGATTGCGCCGCGTAGATCGACGTATAGCCACCCGACCAGTCTGGAGGGATTTGGCAGGGCCGTGGATCGTGATGAGCCCAGCGCACCGCCTCGCCGCGCACGATCTTGTAGGCGTTTGCCGAGGGGTCCGGATGCGGCGTATAGGGCTTCGCATCCGCCGAGGTGTAGCAGTTGAGCAAGAGCGGACGCGGCTCTGGCGAGTTGGACGAAGGCGAATAGTGCAGCGTCCGGGCGTTGTGGACCGTGATCGAGCCCGCCTTGCCGGTCATGTATTCGACCCGGCCCATGTCCACACTTGCGGCATCGGCATCGGACAGCATCCCAGTCCAGTTCCCCTGGGCGTCGTATTGGTCGTAGAGGTCGTCGTTGTGCGAGCCCTTCAGCGCCGCGAGTGGCCCGTTGGTCATATCGGTGTCGGCCAGATAACAGCCGATCGTCAGCACGTTGTAGTTGGTGTGCGGGAAAAACTGGATGTCCTGATGCCATTTCACTGTGTCGGAGGCGTCATACCATTTGAAGTTCAGCTTCGAGTGGTGGAACGCGACATCCGGCCCGACCAGATCGGCCGCCACATCCGCCATCAGGTTGGTGGCGAAATCCCAATAGACCGGGTGGCGCTCGTCCGGGCGCTTCAGACGCCGTAGCACCGGGTTCTCGGCCGAGTGGCCCGGACCGACATCGAAGACCCCATCCGAGACGGTGACGGCCCGGCTTTGCTCTTGAAACTCGGTGGTGACGCGCTGCAATTCAGCCAGCGTGCCGGCCGGGACCAATTCCTCGACGCCGACGAAGCCGTGCTCGAAATAATGCTCGCGCTGCGCTTGGCTCAGCACCCGCGGCGGATGGGCGAGGACTTGCTCCGGGGTCATCTGGTTTCCTCCGCTCCGTTCTTTGCACTCGGGCCGCCTTGTGGGCTCGGGCGACGCGCGCGCAGCATACATTGGCACCATTCGCGCGCTGGCGCCAATCGCGATAAGGATGAATGGATCAGAGGCGGGCGGGCGGTCAGGCGCGCGAGATCACTTGCCGAGCTGCGTTTTCAGCCAAAGATGGAAGGACGGAGAGATCTTCTTCAACAAGCGGGAGGAATTCACATAGGCCGCCGAGGACAATTTTGCGTCCGAGAAGGTGAGTTCGCGATAGACTTGAAAAATCTCGTCGGCGTTCGGCTCGAATGTCGCGCCATCCGGCCGGGCGCCGAAATAGGTCTCTTTCACGACCTGGTCCTTCCTCAGCACGCCTTTCTCTTCAAAATAATGCACCAACAGCTTGGTCAACCGGTGTTTTTGGTCGATCTTGATCTCGGTGGGGTTGATGTAGAGGGTCGCGCGGTCAGTGCCGTAATCGTCGATGATGATCGCGGCCCCAGGAACCAAAGCTCCGTAGAAATCGCTGAAATCCCGGTCCAAGGCGCCGTCCGCGTCGAGGAACATCAGGCCAAGCCCGGCCTCGATCACTGGGTCCGATACAATCGCCCTCGCGGCGCCGAAATGGACGTCGATCCTTTCGGCGACACCGTAGCGTTCGAATGCCCCGTAGAGGCGCGCCCGGTAGTCCTCCGGCGTGCCATAGCGTTCGGTATAGCTCTCGCCCAGCTTCTCAACCGTCGCGACCCGGACGTTCTCGTGCCCACCATCCAGGGCGCCCAGGCCCAACGCGACGGTTGCGGCACCCCTCGCAGTTCCAATCTCCAGGATGTTGTGTGCCGATTGGCGCGCGCTCAGATATAGCTCGTGATAGACTTTAGGGTCGAGCATCCCGCCGACGTCGAGCCTCATCTTTGCGAAGTCTTCGACTGTACGCTGCATCCCTGTCCCTCCGGAACTCCACCGCGAAATCATTTACCATTGCCTTCGTTTCAACGCCATCCTCCGCGCCGTTTCCTCGGGCGCGCGGATCGGTATTCGAAAGAAGGGTGTTTTGATTGCCACGGTCCGGGTGTGGCGGGATCGCCGGGCGGCCGATGCCGTCCGGCGATTGATTTCGTGCGTCAAACCAGCTCGTTGATCGAGATACCGCTTAGGATCCCGTTATCGACCGAGGCAGTGACATCGATATCCAGCACGCCATCGGTGACCTGAACCGTCTCGGTCAGCGTCAGCGCCGCCCACCGGTCGTCGGTCTGAGCATGGATGTCGATGTCATTAAAGCTACCAGTCGCAGCCCCCTCGAGCGCCACGTCAAAGACCCGCTCGCCAGAATCCCGTGCCCAGGGCTCCGTCAGGTAGAGCGTGACTTCGTAGAGCCCATCGTCGGGCATCTCGATCTGATACGAGAAATGGCCGAAGCCGTAATCGTTGTAGAGCAGATCGTCATCGGTGCCCGAAACATGGGTGCCATAATACTGACGCTCGACCATCCAGCCCGAGGCGATGCCCGGATCGGCCTCGAAGGCGGTTCCATCCGCCGCCACGAAGGCGCCGCCGCCCACGTTGATGTTCTTCACGAAGCCCTCTGCCGGCTCCTCGACCGGCGGCAGCGGCTCGGGTTGGGCCGGTGCGCCACCGCCCTCGGCCACCGTGAAGCTGATGCTGTCGGTGCCCAATACCGTGCCCTGGCCGTATTTCTCGGAATAGAAGGTCAGGTCGACCTCGTAGACCCCGGCCTCAGGGAACAGAGCGCCGATGGTCGATGGCGCGAGATCGCCGTTCCAGTCGCCGAAGAGCGCATAAGGCTCGATGCTCTCGACCTGCGTGACCTGCCCGTTTTGGAAGTCAAACTTCACGCTGGCGAAATTGATGCTGTCCGCGACATATTCGATCGACAGCGCATCGTTACCCAACAGCGCCGCATCCAGAGTCACCCCGTCGGACAGATCGGCGACATACGAATCCGAGTCGGCATCCATCAGGCGCAGTGAGCCGGGTTCGACCACTTCAGGCACCGGGTCGGACGCTGTCGGTGTCACCGGTTCGGAATTGGTCGTGCTGGTCCCGGCCGACGTGGTCTCGCTGGATCCCCCTGAGACCGAGCTACCCGAACTAGTGCCGCTCGAACCGCTCAGATCAAAGCCGTAGATCAGCCCGTTTAGATATTCCTCGATATTGGAGTAGCCGTCGCCATCGCTGTCGCCATGGGCATCGAACGAGGTCTTGTCGAAGCCAAACTGGTCCTCGAACCAATCCGGCATTCCATCCCCGTCCTGATCCGACGGCGCGGCGAAACTCGGCAGATCCGGCCAGCCGCCGGCCTCGGCGACGCTGTCAACAAGGCCGCCCTCGCCGGCGCGGATCAGATCGATGATCCGCTGATCCACCTCGTCCCGATCCCCCGGAGCTGCTCCGGCATTCGCCAGCACATAGTCTATGACGGCATCCGAATCCAGGATCGTGACGCCGCTGCCTGCGAAGGCCAGAGAGCTACTCACATCCGACGAGGACGATCCGTAGTACTCAGTCGAGATCGGTTGGCCGTTCTTGTCCAGCAGCAGGTTACCGTCGATGTAGAAATCCGAATCCGCGTAGTTCATAACACGGATGGCCGTCTGCCAATCGTTGGAGAAGTCGGTCGTTCGCGTCTCCTGCCCCGCCTGGTAAACATTGCCGATCACGTGGACCGACATGTATTGCGCATCGCTGTAGGTGTTGTTGCGGTCGCCAAGATCGATTGCGCGATGCTGATCCTTTGGCGCGTAGATATAGTTGTTGATCAGCTCGATCTCCTGGCCGTGCTTAACCCACGGATTACGCGCGGAGTTAAAGGCCAGCAGATTGTTCGTGATCGTGATCCGCTCTGGCATTTCGGTACTGCCGCCCGCATGGAGCAGAAGACCGGTGCCAGCCGGCGATGATGCGACGCTGTCATACAGCCCTTGCGCGATGATGTTGTTCGAAAGGGTCACGTCGGTCACATTCCGGTAGAATGTGACGTTTTCGTCGATGCCCCATTCGAAAGAGTTGTGGTCGATGATCAGGTTGCTGACTGTCTTACCGGAAGTACCGATGCTCAGCGCGTCCCGATTGCCCTCGTAAGAGCCGTCCACGTCATCGCCCGGGCGAAAGATCATGCCCTGGATGATCACATTGCTGTCGACAATCCTGAGGGGCGCGCCGGAGACCTGCACGCCACCCGCGGTCTGTCCAGCAACAGTGACATCGCCATCGCGGATCACCAGACTGCTCGTGAGGTTCACCTCGTTGACCTCGAAGACGATGATCCTCGGACCGCTCACATCCTCCAGCGCCCATCTCAGGCTCCCGACGCCGGAATCGGCCGATGTCGTCACTTTGATGATCTGGCCGCCGCGCCCGCCGGTCGTGTTTGCACCATAACCTTCAAACGGCGTAACCGGCGGCAGCGATGCCGGCGGCGCGTCGACCGTGACGTTGACCGTGGCGGACGACGTGCCGCCATTGCCGTCGCTGACCGCATAGGTGAAATCGTCGTTCCCAGAGAATCCACTGGCGGGCGTATAGGTAAAGCCGCCGCCGGCGCTCATGGTGACCGTCCCGCCACCCGAACTGGTCGCGTCGAAGTCAGTGACGCTCAGCGCGTCGCCGTCCGGATCGCTGTCATTGTCCAGTACGTTGCCCGAGACTGCCTCGCCGCCTTCGCTGGCGAAACTATCGTCGATCGCGACAGGCGCGTTGTTCGGAACTTCGTCCGGCGTGTCGTTACCCTCGACGGAAACCGAAACGGTCGCGGTGGCGGTGCCGCCGTTACCGTCGTTCACAGTGTAGGAGAACGTGTCGATCCCCGAGAAACCGTCCGCCGGGTCGTAGGTGAACGTACCGTCGGCGTTCACATCGACCGTGCCGCCGCCCGAACTGGTAGCGTCATAGCTCGACACCCACAGCCCGTCTCCATCGACATCACTGTCATTCTCGAGAACGCTGCCCGCGCTTGCGTAGGTCTCGCCTGCGGCCGCGTTGTAGCTGTCGTCCTGCGCGACCGGCGCGTCGTTCGACGCGGTAACATCGATCCAGACGGTCGCCGTCGATGTGCGGCCCTCGAAATCGGTGATCGTGTAAGTGAACTGATCCGAGCCGGTCGCGTTGACCAGCGGGCGATAGGTCACCGTGCCGTCATCGTTCACGGTCACGTTGCCCATGGTCGCGTCATTGACGGCGGACAGCCGCAGCCCCTGACCCAAATCGTTGTCCAGGACCGAGATCACCACCGAGCCGTCCTCGCTGACCGAACTGGAATCGTCGATCGCCTCGGGCAGCGGCACGCCGCCCGGATCCTCGACGATGTCCGCGACCGCGACGACGCGGTCGTCAAAGGCCAGATATTCGACGTTGCGAATGACGTCGGTCTCGCCGGCGATCGAGGTCAACAGCAGATCGCCGCCATTGCGCTCGACGGTGTAGTCGCCCGCCAAACCGGCAAAAACCGCGACATCGTTGTCGCCCGCACCACCGTCGATCAGGTCCGACCCGGCGCCACCGGTAAGCAGATCGTCGCCGTCACCACCGAACAGGCTGTCGTCACCATCCCGCCCGTCCAGCGTGTCGTCGCCGCCCCGGCCGTCGAGCGTGTTGTCGCCCGAATTTCCAATGATGTTGTTGTCCGTATCGGTCCCGGTGCCGTCGATATCGGCGGTGCCCGCCAGGGTCAGATCTTCAAGATTATCGCCCAGCAAGAAGTCGACGAACGAGATGACATGATCCCGGCCTCCGTTGGCCTTTTCGGTGATCGTGTCGTCGCCATCGACGATGTATGTGTCGTTACCCTTGCCTCCGCGCAGGATGTAGCTTCCACCGCGCCCATCCAGCGTGTCATCTCCGTTATTCCCGTTGATACCCTTACGATCACCCCAACTGCGTCCACCCCGTGCCATCAGAGTCTCTCCTATCTCTGGTCTTGGTTTGGTTCGGGCTCCTCGCTCGCCCAGCCCCACTCCGTGTCGTCAGCTCCTCATCCGCTCCCTGAGTGATTTGTTTTGCCCGCGCGCCGCTCCCATGGCGCCCGGGTCCGGGTTCCGAAGCTCGGCGCCAGGGCGCCGGTTCCTGCAAGTTTCGCGATTGTCCCAATCACGGCTTGGTCTTCGCTCCGCTTCCGGTGTTTGCCCTCAGTGCGGCCAGCACACACTCAACAGAACAAAGCTCGCGCCAAACCCGCGCGACATCATTCGCCGCAAGCATGTATTTGCGGCAAAACGCTAAAACGTTGATTAATGCGACGAGTCTTTCGACCGGTCCGGTCTGTGGGATTTCGCAAACCACCGACTATGCGAAACCCGTGATAGCTCCCTTGTCTTGTCTCGTTGCAAGCAGAACGATGATATTTTGGAAGGTGGCTATTTGCAATTTATCATGCCCTTAGAACGGGAACTTCGGATCAAAATTTAGGTTTCCGGCCGCCCCGCAGCGCGGTTCCGTGAATGAGTTGCAATCTGCAATTGTCTGCTTACCGACCAGCGCAATCTATTGAGAATTTGTAGCCATATGGCTTCGAAAAGTTAGCCGGCGTGATTCGGAAATGCCCTCGTTACATTCCAAAACTTGAAAATTTTGCGGCAGCCTTTGGGCGCTTTTCGTACCCGCAATGTCAACGTGAGCGGCTCGGCCATACCTATTGCCGATCCCGTTGGGGACGCCCATGCGACGCGGCGCACTCTACGCGTGAACGAATTGCCCCTGTCACAACTCTAAGCTAGGCTCGACCCGTCGCCCGGTCCAAATGTTTCCGGCTTGCGAGGACATAGGCCGACAGAGCCCCGGGCAAGGAGAGGAAATGATGATCACGCTTGACCAACTCAAGAAGAAACTTGCTTCGGGCAAGATCAGCCGGCGCGGCTTCATGGAAGGGGCGCTTGCACTCGGAACCACCGTTGCCGCCGCCGAGATGATGATGGGCGAGGCGCTCGCCGCCCCGCAAAAGGGCGGGACATACAAGCAGGCGCTGACCGGCGGCGCCACCAGCGACTCGCTGGACCCCGCGAAGACGCTGGACAGCTACATGATAAACGTCAATTTCGGTCAGCTCCGCAACTGCTTGACCGAGATCGGCCCGGACAACCAGTTGCGCCCCGAATTGGCGGAGAGCTGGGAAGCCTCGGCCGACGCCGCGAGCTGGACCTTCAAGATCCGCCAGGGCGTCGAGTTCCACAATGGCAAGACGTTGGACGCCAATGACGTGGTGGCCAGCTTTCAGCACCATTTGGGCGAGGACACCGAATCCGCGGCTAAGGGCATCGTAAAGGCGATCACCGAGGTCAAGGCCGACGGCAACGACACGGTCGTCTTCAATCTCGAGGGCGGCAGCGCGGACTTTCCGTTCCTGGTCTCGGACTATCACCTGACCATTTGCCCGGCCAAGGATGACGGCACGCTCGATTGGGACGGCGGTGTCGGCACCGGTGGCTACAAGCTGGTCAGCTTCGAGCCCGGCGTGAACACGGTCGTCGAGCGCAACCCCAATTACTGGAAGGAAGGGGCCGCGCATTTCGACGCGATCGAGAACCTGTTCATCGCCGACGCGACCGCCCGCACCTCGGGCGTGATGAGCGGATCGCTCCACTCGATGAGCAACCTCGATCTCAAGACGGCGGGCCTGCTCGAGAAGAACCCGAACGTTAACCTGCTGACCACCTTCGGCAACAAGCACGCGACGCTGCCGATGCACGCTGATACGGCGCCCTTCGACGACAATCATGTGCGCCTGGCGATGAAGTGGGCGATCAACCGCCAGCAGTTGCTCGACACCATCCTGCGGGGCTTCGGCGAGTTGGGCAACGACCACCCGGTGGGGCCGGCCAACGTCTATCGCGCCACGCCCGAGGAGTTGCCGCAGCGCGACTACGACGCCGATAAGGCGAAGTATCACCTCAAGCAGGCGGGCATGGACTCGCTCGAGGTCGAACTCTTCGTCGCCGACACTGCCTTCGAGGGCGCGGTCGAGGCCGGCGCGCTGTTCCAGGAATCGGCCAAGGCGGCCGGCATCACCATCAACCTCAACCGGGCTCCGGATGACGGCTATTGGTCGAATATCTGGCTGGTGAAACCGTTCTCGGCCAGCTACTGGGGCGGCCGTCCAACCGAGGATTGGGTGTTCAGCCAGATCTACTCGGCCGGCGCCGACTGGAACGAGTCGAAATGGAACAACGAGGAGTTCAACAAGCTCCTGGTCGAGGCGCGCGCCGAGCTCGATTCCGCCAAACGTCGCGAGATGTATGTCGAGATGCAGCGCATCACGCACAACGATTGCGGTTCGATCATTCCGCTCTTCATGGCCTACACCCATGCGGCTTCAGCGAAGCTCGGCCTGCCCGAGCAGATCGCCTCGAATTGGGAGCTCGACGGTCACAAGAACGGCGAGCGCTGGTGGTTCGCAGGCTAGGCTGACCAACCATGACAAAGACAGCCCCCGCTCCGGACCGGAGCGGGGGGTTTCTATTCCGATCCGCTTAATCCTTGAGGATTTTATCCAGGCGTGCGCGTTCGTCCTGGCTCAGCGCCGTTTCGGCTCGGCCTTTGGGGTGCTGGCGGCGCAGGTAGGCGAGGACCAGCACGAGCCCGATCAGGAACACCGCGGGGCCCGCGAACCAGAGCGCAGCGTTGGCCGTCGAGAAGCGCGGTCTCAAGAGCACGAACTCGCCGTAGCGGGCGACCAGGAAATCGAGCACCTGTGGGTCGCTGTCGCCGACCTCGAGGCGCTCGCGGATCAAGAGCCGCAGGTCTCGGGCGAGCTCGGCGTTGGAATCGTCGATCGACTCGTTACGGCAGACCAGGCACCGGACCTCCTTCGACAGGGCACGGGCACGGGCCTCAAGCGCCGGGTCGGCCAGAACCTCATCGGGCTCGACGGCGCCCGCCGGGGCGGCGAGCAGGAGGGCCAGTGCGAGGAGCAGCGCGCGCATCTATTCCGCCGGGATCGCTGCCGCGCCACGCTTGGCAGCGGCACCAACACGGAAGCGGCGGTCGGTCAGCGAGACGAGCCCGCCCAACGCCATCGCCAGCGACCCGAGCCAGATCCAGTTCACCAGCGGCTTGATGTAGCTTCTGACCGCCCAGGCCTCACCGTCCGATTGCCGGTCGCCAAGAACGACATAAAGATCCCGTGTAAGCGCGGAATCGATCGCCGCCTCGGTGGTCGGCATCCGCTGCACCGTGTAGATGCGCTTTTCGGGCTCCATGACGGCGACCTGCGTGCCATTGCGCGTCACCGTGAACTGCCCGCGCTGGTAGACATAGTTCGGCCCCTGCCCCTCCGAGACACCTTCGAAGGTGATCTCGTAGCCCCCCAGCGGAATCACGTCGCCCGGCCGCGCCAGCCGGATATCCTCGACCTCCCAAGCGGTGACCGCGGCGATGCCCATCACCATTAGGCCGAGGCCGCCATGGGCCAGGAACTTGCCCCAATCGGCGCGCGGCAGCCGGCCGAGCCGGCCGAGCGCGGTGCCAAGCCCCACCCGCGGCAGCCCGGCCCGCTCAGCGATCTCGACGATCACGCCCAGGATCAGCCAGGCGGCGATCGCAAGCCCCACCGGCGCCAGCAGCGCAGTGCCCGATTGCAGGCTCCAGGCCGCACCACCGACGGCCAGGGCCCCAGCGGCGGCCCACCAGAGCCGCGTCATCACGCGCCCCAGATCGCCCCGCTTCCAGGGCAACAGCGAGCCCAAGGGGATCGCAAGCATCAGGATCACCATGAAGGGGGTGAAGGCCAGGTCGAAGAACGGTGCGCCGACCGAGATCTTCGCCCCGTCGACGAATTCGCGCACCAGGGGCGCCAGCGTGCCGACGAAGACCACCGCGGCGGCGGTCGCCAACAAGAGGTTATTGAGGATCAGCCCGCCCTCGCGGCTGATCGGCTGGAACAGCCCCTCGGCCCGCATGGTGGGCGCCCGCCAGGCGAAAAGCGTCAGTGAACCCAGGATCGCCACGCCCAGAATGCCTAGGATGAACACCCCGCGCTCCGGGTCGTTGGCAAACGCATGGACCGAGGTCAAAACGCCCGAGCGCACGATGAAGGTGCCGATCATGCTCAGCGAGAAGGCCAGGATCGCGAGCAGGATGGTCCAGGTCTTCAGCGCGTTGCGCTTCTCGACGACGATCGCCGAATGCAGAAGCGCGCCCGCCACCAGCCAGGGCATGAAGCTCGCGTTCTCCACCGGATCCCAGAACCACCAGCCGCCCCAACCGAGCTCGTAATAGGCCCAGTAGGAGCCAATCGCGATGCCGATGGTCAGCGCCACCCAGGCGGCCAGGGTCCAGGGCCGGACCCAGCGCGCCCAGGCCGCATCGACCCGGCCCTCGATCAGCGCGGCCACCGCGAACGAGAACGCCATCGAGAGCCCCACATAGCCGAGATAGAGAAACGGCGGATGGATCGCCAGGCCGATATCCTGCAGAAGCGGATTCAAGTCCGCCCCGTCGGCAGGCGGCGGGATCAGCCGCTCGAACGGATTCGAGGTGAACAGGATGAAGGCGAAAAACGCCGCCCCGATCATCGCCTGAACGGCGAGCGCCCGGGCCTTCAGCCCCATCGGCAGATTGCGCCCGAAAGCCGCCACCATCGCCCCGAAGAACGTCAGGATCAGCACCCACAAGAGCATCGAACCCTCGTGATTGCCCCACGTCCCGGTGAAACGGTAGATCAACGGCATTTGCGAGTTCGAATTCGTCGCCACCACCCTCAGCGAGAAATCCGAGGTCACGAACGCCTGGGTCAGCGCCGCGAAGGCCAGCCCCGTCAGCAGGAACTGCATCAGCGCCGCCGGAGCGGCAGCGGCCATCCAGCCGGCCCAGCGCCTTTGGGCGCCAATCAGCGGCACGCTCATCTGAAAAAGCGCCATTGCGAAGGCCAAGGTCAGGGCGAAATGTCCAAGTTCTGCAGTCATGTCAAAGGGTCACCTGTCCATGCATGATCTTCACGCCCGATCCGCCGGCCTTCACGTCCGCGATCGCTTTTCTGGCGAAGGCATCCACCCGCATGAACCGGCAATCACCCGCCATAGGGGTCGCCTGACGTTCCGGCCTCGGCGGGCGTGTCATCCCCCTGCCACTGGCCCTGCTCCTTCAGGGCATCGACCACCTCGCGGGGAATGTAGTTCTCGTCGTGTTTTGCCAAGACCTCGGTCGCCTCGAAAGCGCCGGCGCGCAGATATCCCTCGGCCACGACCCCCTGCCCCTCGGCGAAGAGATCGGGCAGGACGCCTTTGAACGAGACGTCGACGATGCCGTTTCCATCGGTAATCTGGAAAGTCGCCGTCTCGCTCTCGCCGCGTACCAGCGAGCCCTCGACCACCAGCCCGCCAACACGCAATAGCTGGTCCGGGCGGCGCTGCTCGGCAATAAGCTCGGTCGGCGAGAAGAAGAAAACGATCGCATCGCGGAAGGCGAACGAGATCAACAGCGCCGAGGCGGCCAGCAGCACCCCGCCCAGCACCAGCATCTGGATCCGCCTCGTCTTGCGCGTCGCCATCGTCAAAGCCCCATTCGTTTCTCTATCTCTGGCTTCGCGTCCTCGCCAGAAACCGGCACCAGCAGATGCTGGTTGATCGTCGCATTGACCTCGGCCCCAAAGATAAGGGCGAGACCGGTCAAATAGAAGAACAGAAGTGTAACAATCACGCCAGCCAGCGTGCCATAGGTGACCGCATAGCTGGGTGCAAAGGCCAGATAGACCGACAAGAGGGTCGCCGCCGCGCCCCAGATCAGCACGCTTGCCACGACCCCCGGCCAAAGCCGCAGCCCCGCCATGGGCCGCGAGGGCAGCAGCCGGTGCATGGCCCAGAGCGCGGTGCCCAGCAGGAACATCGCAATCAGATAGCGGATCAGATCGGCCTGGATCGGGATCCGAATCGTGGTCCACTGCTCGATCAGCGCGAAAACCAGCGGCGCGAAAATGATCAACACCGCCAGCAGCACGAAGACCGCGAAACCGATCAGCACGATCGCGATCGAAAAGACCCGGCTCAATGCCACATGCCGGG
>JAOTXT010000019.1 GCA_029862205.1 Paracoccaceae bacterium | reverse complement strand
ATTAGCTACATCGATTTCCTCAAACACTATGCAGCTGAAAAATAGAAATCGTCGTTGACAAGAAAGGTCACCGGTGGGCTTCGGCACAACGCCACAGAGGCGAATGTCTGCCAGTGGCACGAACCGGACGCCCAGAGGCGTGCTCAGGATTGTCTGACAACCGGCGCAAGACCGACCCTGTTCACACTCTTGCAGTGGCATCGTACACCGTATTTTCGCGCAAACGATCTCCTCACACCCCCGCCCGTCCAAGCAGCCCATCAATCGCCGCCCAAGCCTGATCCCGCAGGGACGGGGTCTCGATCAGCACCTCGTGCCGGGCTCCGTCGATCTGGACCAGTTCAGCGCCCAGGCGCGGGGCGCCCGTGCGGATCGCGGCCGGGTCGACGACCGCCTCGGCGCTGCCTAGCAGCATCAGCGCCGGACAGCCGAGTGGTCCGTGATTGGCCAAATAGGCACCCTCATCCAGCGCCGCGCGCATCCAGCCCATGGTCGGCGCGGCCAATTGCAGCCGCGGTTCGTCACGCAGCGCATCGGCCATCCAGTCGAACATCGCCTGGTCGCCGGTCAGCACGTTCTTCCGGTAGCCCTTGAACACATAAGGCGTCTTGGGCGCGAAGGGCGGCCACCGCTCCAGCAGCCCCAGCGCCCCGGCGGGCGGCAGCAGGATACCGGTTGCCAGGCGGCCGGTCACGCCCAGGCAAATGCCCAACATTGGCGCCGACAGGATCACCGCGTCCGGTGCGACGGCCCCGCGTGCGATGGCACCCAGCCCGATCGCCCCGCCCATCGAATGGGCCAGCATCAGCCGCGGGGCGCCGATCTCGCGGACCGCCGGGGCCTCGGTCAGCGCCTGCAAGTCCAGGTGAAAATCGGTGAAGGCGCTCACATGCCCCTTCCGGGGGTTGTCCAGCAGCCGCTGCGACAGGCCCTGCCCTCGCCAATCGACACTGGCGACCGAGAAGCCGCGCTTCACCAATTCCGCCGCCGGGACCGCGCATTTCTCCAGGAACTCGGTTCGCCCGTTCAACAGCAGCGCCAGACCCCGGTCGCCGCCGCGCCACAGCGCGCCGCGCAGCCGCACGCCCTCGGCGGTCTCCAGTGGCAGTTCCTGATCCCAGGGGATGCCGCCCGGGGGAAGGGAAACCGCGGGCATGGCCCTACTAGCCCAGCACTTGGCTCAGCTTCATCGCGACACCCATGTCGCCCTCAATCGCCATGCGGCCCGACATGTAGGCAGCGGTCGGCGACAATTCGCCGTCGAAGATCTCGCGGAACGTGTCCAGGCTGGCGCTGATCGTCACCTCCGCATCGCCGTCACCGGCCGCGACCTCGCCGTTCTGGACCAGGATCGTGCCCTCGTCCTCGATGTCGAATTTGACGGTTTCCTCGATATCCGTGCCGTCCAGCTTTTCCTTAAGGGCTTCGATCGCCCCGGCCACTGCCTCGCTCATAGACATCTCTCCTATAATCATCGCGACACCCGCTACGGGATCGCGCTTGCAGAGGTATCCTTGGCGCCTATCATTAGGCAATGACCGAATGGAATCGCCTGCTTGCCCTAACCTTTGCCCTGTGGCTGTCACTTGGTGCAGGCGTGGCGCCTGCGCAACCCTCGGCCAACGACCCCGAGGCCCAGAATCCCGACGCGCAGAACCCGAACGGGCCTGCCGCCACCGGGATTGCGCCCGAGACGGCGCCCGAGGGCGGCGGTGAAGGGACGGCCGCGCGCGCCACTCCGCGTTCGCCCGAGGAAGAGGTGGCCCAGCGCCGGGCCCGGCTCGACCAGCTATTCGGTCAGCTCGCCCAGAGGGAAAACCCATCCTGGGAGAACGTGCAGCAGGAAATCTGGTCGGTCTGGGCGCGCAGCGGATCGCCCTCGATGGACCTGCTTCTGGTCCGCGCGGCGCGGGCCATGGAGGCGGGCGAATACGAACTGGCGCTGAGGTTCCTGAACGACCTTGTCCGCCTGGCCCCGGAGTTCGCCGAGGGGTGGAACAAGCGCGCCACCGTCTATTACCTGCTCGAGGAATACGGCCACTCGGTTGCCGACATCCAGCGGACGCTGGCGCTCGAGCCGCGCCATTTCGGCGCGCTGTCGGGGCTGGGGATCATTCTGGAACGCCTGGGCGACAAGCCGGGCGCCATGCGTGCCTACCGGCGCGGGCTGGAGATCCATCCCAACTTGCCCGGCGCGGCCGAGGGGGTCGAACGCCTGGCGCCCGAGGTTGACGGGCGCGAGCTCTGAGCCTAGGTGCGGGTGCCCCGGCCAATATAAGCCAGTCAGAATGAGCCGGCCGACGTAAACCGACCCCGATCAAGGGATCCGTTCTTGAACCACCGTTTCTCCTCGCCCGAACAACAGGGTCCGGTCACAGCCGTCCTGGGCCCGACGAATACGGGCAAGACCCATTACGCGGTCGAGCGCATGCTGTCGCGCGGCTCAGGGATAATCGGCCTGCCGCTGAGGCTGCTGGCGCGCGAGATCTACGACCGGGTCTGTCAGCTGCGAGGGCCGAACGAAGCCGCGCTGATCACCGGCGAGGAGAAGATCCAGCCGGCGCGGGCGCGCTATTACATCTGCACTGCCGAGGCGATGCCCCTGGAGGTCGGCGCCGATTTCGTCGCCATCGACGAGATCCAGCTTTGTGCCGATCCGGAGCGCGGCCATGTCTTCACCGACCGGCTGCTCTATGCCCGGGGACGCCACGAGACCCTGTTCCTCGGCTCGGACAACATGCGCGGGCGGATCGCCAGCCTGGTGCCGCGGGCGCGTTTTGACGCGCGCGAGCGGTTCTCGACGCTCAGCTACGAAGGGTCGCGCAAGATCTCGCGGCTGAAACCCCGCACCGCCGTCGTCGCCTTCTCCGCCGACCAGGTCTACGCCATCGCCGAGTTGATCCGTCGCCAGCGGGGCGGGGCGGCGGTGGTGATGGGCGCGCTTTCCCCGCGCACCCGCAACGCCCAGGTCGCGCTCTACCAGAACGGCGATGTCGATTACATCGTCGCCACAGACGCCATCGGCATGGGGCTGAACATGGATGTCGACCATGTGGCCTTCGCTGGCGTCACAAAGTTCGACGGCCACCGCCACCGGCGGCTGGAACCGAACGAACTGGCCCAGATCGCCGGGCGCGCCGGACGCTATACCAAGGACGGCAGCTTCGGGGTCACGGGCGAGGCCGCGCCGCTGGCGCCCGAAACAGTCGAGGCGATCGAGAACCACCGGTTCAAGCCGCTCGCCCGCGTCATGTGGCGCAACTCGGACTTGGAATTCGGCTCGGTTCCAGCCCTGATCGCCAGCCTGGAAGCGGGGCCGAGCGAGCCCGACCTGACCCGCGCCCGCGAGGCCGACGACCTGGCGGCCCTCAAACGCATCTGGGTCGAACCCGAAATCCAGGATCTCACCACCCGCGGCGACCGGGTGCGCCTCCTTTGGGACGTCTGCCAGATCCCGGACTTCCGCAAGACCTTGAGCGGCGATCATGCTACACTGCTGGCGCGGATTTACCGTTTCCTGCTATCCGATCCTGGCGTAATACCGGCCGACTGGTTTGCTGGGCAGGTCAGGCGGATCGACCAGGTCGACGGTGACATCGACGCGCTGTCCAAGCGGCTCGCCTTCATCCGTACCTGGACCTATGTGGCGAACCGTGGAAAGTGGCTGGATGACGCGGAGGGCTGGCGCGATACGACGCGCGAGGTCGAGGATCGGCTGTCCGAGGCGCTGCACGAACGGCTCACGCAGCGCTTCGTCGACCGGCGCACCAGCGTGCTGTTGCGCCGCCTGAAACAGAAGGAACGGCTTGTGGCCGAAGTGAACGACAAGGGCGAGGTTAGCGTAGAGGGCCATTTCGTCGGCCGCATCGACGGGTTTCGCTTCACCGTCGACGAATCCGCCTCCGAGGAGGAGGTCAAGACGCTGCGGATGGCCTCGCTGGCGGCGCCCCGGGCCGGGTTCGCCCGCCGCTCCGACAAGCTCTATATCAGCCCAGATACCGAGCTCGAAGTGACCGAGCAGGGCGGCCTGATGTGGGGCACCGACGCCATCGGCCGGCTGGAAAAGGGCGACAGCCCGCTGGCGCCCAAGGTCAAGGTCTTCGTAGACGACATTGCCGAGCCCACGGTCGCCGAGAAGGTCGAGCGCCGCCTCAGCCACTGGATTACCCGGCGGATCAACACTCAGTTCGAGCCGCTGCTCGCCATGCAGGCCGACGAAACTGTGACCGGGCTCGCCCGCGGTGTCGCATTCCAGATCGCCGAGGCGATGGGCGTGGTGCCGCGCCGCCAGGTCGCCGACGACGTCAAGGCGCTGGGCCAGGACGAGCGCGGGCTCCTGCGCAAGCACGGGGTCCGGTTTGGCCAGCACAACATCTTCATGCCGCTCCTGCTCAAGCCCGCGCCGACCAGGCTGCGGTTGATCCTCTGGAGCCTCTGGGAAGGCTTCGAGGTGTTCCCGGAGGCACCGCCTCCTGGCCTGGTCACAATCCCCGCCGCCGAGGACGCGCCAGAGGGGTATTACGAAAGGGTCGGCTACCGCCTCTGCGGCCAGCGTGCGCTGAGGATCGACATGCTCGAGCGGCTGGCGGATCTCTTGCGCCCGATGGACGTGCGTGGCGGCTTCGAGGCGACGCCGGATATGCTGTCGATTACCGGCTGCACGCTGGAGCAATTCGCGGACATCCTCGACTCGCTGGGCTTCCAGGGCGAGCGGGGCGAACGGCCGAAACCCGAACGCACAAAGGCTGACGAGGTGCCGGAGCCGTCCAATGCCGAGACTGATGCGGCCCCGCCGCCTGTGCCCGAACCGGACGCCGGCGCACCGGCCATCGAGCCGGAAACCGGGGCGAATGAACCTGCGGATGAACCGGTGGAGACGGCGGCAGAGCCCGCGCCGGACGCCGGGGACGCCGCCGCCGCGGAGACCAGCGCCGCGGAGACCAGCGTCGCGGAGACCGCAGAGGCAGCGCCTTCCGAGGGTGATCCTGCGGCGGCGTCAGGCGCCGAGCCTGCCGAGCCCGCCGAGCCCGCCGAGCCTGCCGAGCCCGCCGAGCCCGAAGCCGAGATCTTCTACACCTTCCGTCTCAAGCCCCGTCCGCGTCCGGGCGGGCAGGGGGCCCGGCGCGGTGCCGGTGGCCCCGGCACGAAACGCAAGTTCTCCGGCAAGAAAGCCGGCCCGAAGGGCAAGGGACCACGCCCGCCCCGCGAGGGCGCGTCGGCCAAGCCCAAACGCGCCGAGCGCGAATCCGATCCGAATAGCCCTTTCGCGGTTCTCCAGCAGCTGAAGGACAAGTGACGGCGGATGTCCGGCGCCTCGCTGGTCAACACCCCAGAGAATATCCCGGCGAAGACCGGGGCGAAAATCCGCGTCGACAAATGGCTATGGCAGGCGCGCTTCTTCAAGTCGCGCGCGCTGGCCTCGGCTTTGGCGGGCTCGGGCCGTCTGCGCCTCAACGGCACCCATGTGGCCAAGCCCTCGCAACCGGTCAGGCCCGGCGATGTACTGACCTTTCCGCAAGCCAGCCGCATCCGGGTGATCCAGATCGAGGCGCTGGGCGATCGCCGCGGCCCGGCATCCGAGGCCCAGGCGCTTTATACGGATCTCGACGAAGCCGGAACCAAACCGGCCGCCGGCTCCGTACCGTCAACGCCCGCCAGCCGCGCCGCGGGTTCGGGCCGGCCGACAAAGAAGGAACGCCGGCGCACGGACGCCTTGCGCGACGTCCCGGATTAGATGACTCCCGCGCGGCCCCACCATGCGGCGCTAAGGCGCTCATCTGTGGCCTTGCAGCCCTTGAAGCGGCCGGGTCCGCTCCCTACAACACCATCAACGACGTAATCCAACCGAAACCACACCCAGCCCCCGGTGTAACGCCCGTGGTTCCACCCGATCCCGGAGATCTGATCAATGACCTATGTGGTGACCGACAATTGCATCCGGTGCAAATACATGGATTGCGTCGAGGTCTGCCCAGTGGATTGCTTCTATGAGGGCGAGAACATGCTGGTGATCCATCCGGACGAATGCATCGATTGCGGCGTCTGCGAGCCGGAATGTCCCGCCGATGCGATCCGCCCCGATACCGAGGCCGATATGGAGAAATGGGTCGGCTTCAACCTGAAATATTCCGAGCTTTGGCCGAATATCACCATCAAGGGCGAGTCCCCGGACGATGCCGAGAAATTTGATGGCGAATCGGGAAAGCTGGAAAAATATTTCTCCGAAGCGCCTGGCAAGGGTGATTGACGTTAACGTCACTCAGCTTTAAGGAGAAATTCTCTCAGTTTTACCGTAAGTTGCATGGCACAACTCGAGTGGAATCGATCCGATACCGCTAGGAGTAGAATTTTGGGCCAGAATCTGTTACACAATTGTTGCACAAGTGACGGAAGCCGCCGGGGGACTGGCATTCGGCGGCCCTGTTTTTGTGACGCAAAAAAACTATAAAAGCCTGGCATTGCGCCGGGTAGCTCAATTTCAACCGTGACTCGGGGGACCGAATCCGCGGCTGGAATGACTCGGACTGGAGAGAGCATGTCGAAGAAGAACCCCACAGCGTACGAGTTCCGTGCGAACGAGTATGTCGTGTATCCGGCGCATGGAGTCGGCAAGATCGTCTCGATCGAAAAGCAGGAGATCGCGGGCATGTCCCTCGAGCTCTTCGTGATCTCGTTCGAGAAGGACAAGATGACCCTCCGGGTGCCGACTGCGAAAGCGTCGTCGATCGGCATGCGCTCGCTGTCGAGCCCCGACCTGGTGGCCAAGGCTTTGGACACCCTGAAGGGCCGCGCGAAGGTGAAGCGTGCCATGTGGTCGCGCCGTGCGCAGGAGTATGAACAGAAGATCCATTCGGGCGATCTGATCTCGATCGCCGAGGTGGTGCGCGATCTCTATCGCGGCGGCGACCAGCCGGAGCAGTCCTATTCCGAGCGTCAGCTTTACGAAGCTGCGCTCGAGCGGCTGACCCGCGAAGTCGCGGCGGTCGAGCGTGTGGACGAGAGCAACGCGGCCGAGAGGGTGGACGCGGTGCTGTTGGCCAAGGCCGCCTGATCTCCCTCAGTAGATGTGATTGAACCCGCCGGGCCCAGCCTGGCGGGTTTTTTCTTTGGGCGGGTGGAGCCGCATCGGTAGGGTGGGGTTTCACCCCACCTTCCGGAGTTCCAATCCATGCCGCTCTACCGCCACGACGCCGAATTTGCCGCGCTCCCATCCGAAACCCTGGACGCGTGGCGGGCGATCCCGCCCGCCATCGCCTCCGATTGCATGAACCGTGCCCAGGCCATGGGGGCGCAGGTCAAACCGTTGGCGACGGGTACCAGGCTCGCGGGCCAGGCCCGCACCATCGCCTGCATGGCTGGCGACAACATGGCGATCCACGCGGCGATGCGCCTCATTCGTGCGGGCGAGGTTCTGGTGGTGGCCGCCGGCGGTCACACGGGCGTGGCGCTCTTCGGCGGACTGCTGGCGCAGTCTGCGCAAGCGCGCGGCGTGGCCGGGCTGATCACCGATGGGGCGGTCCGCGACGTAGCCGAGATCCGCGAAATGGGTTTTGCCTGCTTCGCCGCCGGGGTGACGCCAGCCGGTCCGCACAAGGGTTTCGGCGGCACGATAGACGGCGTGATCTCGTGCGGTGGCTGCCCGGTGGTGCCCGGCGATATCGTGCTCGGAGACGACGACGGGGTGGCGGTTGTTCCGCTGGCCCGGGCCGGCCATCTGCTCGCCGAGTGCCAGGCCAAGATCGCCCAGGAAGAGGCGGCGCTGGCGCGCCTCGCCAACGACGAACTCCTCGCCGACCAGATGGGTATCCCGGAGCCGGAAAACCTCGGGTAGGGTGGGCTCGCGAGAGCCCACCGATTTCAGCAAATCACCGCAGCTGGTGGGCTCAGTCGAGCCCACCCTACAGCCCGTTGCGCGGATTGGCGCAACGCCGCGCGCCGTTTGTAAATGATCGGTAAATCGCTGAATAAATATATTATGGATCAATAGTTTAAAAAGAATCTCACATGTGAGAGCCTCACCCTCTCACACCCATTCGGCGAAGCGGCCGTGATAGTCGCCCCGGCCGAGCTCCCGGGTCCCGCCACCTGGCCAGAGGGTCAACGGAATCGCCGCCGAGCCCGCTTTCCCATCCGGCTCGAGCCGAAGCCAAGCGAGCGGCGCCTCGCCCGTGGCGGCGGCGCCCGCCCTGTCCATCGCCGCCTCGATCCGCGCTTGAGTCCTTGCTGGCAGATACTGCCACATGATCGAATGGATCAGCACCCGGGTGGTGCCCGCCTCAGCCGGCTCGGCCAACCGCGCCTCCAGCCACTCGGCCGCGTCGCCGCGCGCCAGGTCCGGCGGATGGGCCGCCACATGATCCAGCGCGGCGGCGGCGCGGGCCAGCCGTTCGGGCTGGTCCGGCCAGATATAGGCCAGCATCCGCTCGCGCTGATCCCGGTCAGCCGCATTGACCGTCGCCAGGTCTACGCCCGCGCGCGCTACGATCTGCAAAGATGCATCCAACGGCGGCAGGCTCCCGCGCCAGTCGCTCGCGATCCTGACCTCTGCGTCGGCACGGCCCCAGGTCCGCCCATGCGCCAGATCGTAGGCATAGGCATCCGGATAAAGGTTCAACCCGGCGCTCGACCCGATCTCCAGCAGCGTCAGCGGCAACCCGGTTTTCGCAGCGATTGTCAGCAGCCCGCCCAGCAGCACGCCCGAGCGCGCCACCTCGTTGGTCTGCGGCGCGCTGGCCAGCCACTCGACCAGCAGGGCGCCATGGGTTTCGGCCGACGCCGCCAGCGCCCGGTCGAGCGCAGGCCCGGTACTCGCCGCAGGAGGGTAGAGCGCCGCGAGATCGGGCACTCGGCCCGAGCGAACCAGCCGATGGAGCGCGCCGCAGAGCCGCAGCGCCAGCGCGGACTCCACCGGATCAGCCGGCCAGGCCGCCAGCGCCGCGCCTAGAACCGGATCGTCTGCGAGAAGGGACGGCAGGCACGTGCAAAGATAAGCGGTGAAGGGCGAGCCCAACCGGTCGCACGCCACCGCTTGCTGCTCGAAAGCCACCGCTATTTCTTGCCAGTCCGCCATCCCACTCCCCGCTTGCCTTGCAGGCAAAGCTATAGCAGGAGGCGATGTCGGCAAGGCTGCCGATACCAGCGAGGAGGGCGGTGATGCGGGCGATGCGGGTACACGAACTGGGCGAGCCCCTGGTTTTGGACGAGGTCGAGCGGCCGGAGCCCGGCCCCGGTCAGGCGCTGATCCGGGTCCACGCTTGCGGGGTGAATTTCGCGGACACCTTGATCGTCAAGGGCCGCTACCAGGAAAAGCCGCACCTGCCCTTCGCGCCAGGCATGGAGGTCTGCGGCACCATCGAGGCGCTGGGCGAGGGGGCCGATGGTCCCGAACCCGGAACCCGGGTCGCGGCCAATTGCGGCGCGGGCGGCTTTGCCGACTACACGCTGGCGCCCGCGGCCTCGTGCGCGCCGGTGCCGGACGCCATGAGCGACACGCAAGCAGCGGCGTTCCAGGTCGCCTACGGCACCAGCCATGTGGCGCTGGACTACAAGGCGCGGCTCCGGACCGGCGAGCGGCTTCTGGTCCTGGGTGCCGCGGGCGGGGTTGGCTTGACCGCGGTTGAGATCGGCAAACTGATGGGGGCCGAGGTGATTGCCGTCGCCCGCGGGCGCGAACGGTTGGTCCAGGCCAAGGCGATGGGCGCCGATCACCTGATCGACAGTGAAACCCAGGACATCCGCGAGGAGGTCAAAGCCTTGGGTGGAGCCGACGTGGTCTACGACCCGGTCGGCGGCGATCAATGGAAGGCGGCTCTGCGCGCCGCCAATCCGGAGGCACGACTGATCCCGATCGGCTTTGCCAGCGGCGACGTCCCGCAAATCCCGGCCAATATCCTGCTGGTCAAAAACCTGACGGTGATCGGCCTTTATTGGGGGGCCTATGCCCGGTTCAAGCCCGAGGTTCTGGCCGAGAGCTTCCACACCCTGACCGAGTGGTTCGTGCAAGGCCGGATCCGGCCCCACATTTCCCACGAACTGCCCTTGGAACGGGCGAACGAGGCTTTGGCGCTATTGGAGGATCGTCAGGCGACCGGGAAGGTCGTGATCACACTCTGACGCAATCGGGAAATGGACGCGGCCGGGCCCAGGGGGCCCGGCCTTACCGATGAGAAATCACTGATTTATCTGCTCGGCAGTGCCAATATCTGCGGCGAAGTTCTGACCATCGAGCGTGGAGTTGACTCCGCTCACGAGGTCACTGACGCCATTATTGGCGATGGCATAGACCACCATGATCCCGACCAAAAGCACACCGGCCGTAAGCGCGACCCAATCGACGGTGATTGCGCCGTCGGTATCGTCAAGAAAGGTCGAGATATGCCGTAAAACACCCATGGTGTCCTCCTATACGCGACTGACGCACCCCCGGTGCCGGGTTACAAGTCAGGTCGATCGGCACAACCTGACGTTGATTGCCTGACACTCGGCTCGAAATGCGTCTGGATCATGCCTGGAATGCGGCAAGACTTTGAATTTGACACGACAGCCACTGAAATTTTTCTAGTATTCTTGATAATCTTAGTCGTGGATTAAGACTGAAGGTTTCGAAAGTGGGGTATAGCGTTCGAGAAAAGGACGATTTTTTCGCTTCCAAGGTGAGTCCGGCGACGAACGAATCCGGAACGCTGCGGGCTGGCGCCGAGGCTGGTCTACCGCGCCGAAAGGGCGTCGCCCAGGACCTGGCGGACGGCGCCCAGATCTGCCTCGCGGGTCACGAAAGCCTCTCCGATTCCGCGCGCGAGGATAAAGGTCAGCCGGCCCTGGCGCACCTTCTTGTCCTGAGCCATGAGCTCCAATAAACCCTCGATCCCGGGCAGCTCACCTGGGATATCGGCCAGGTCTTTCTTCATTCCCATCGCCGCTAGATGGGCCCGGACCCGGCTGGGGCATTCCTGGGCGCAAAAGCCCATCCGTGCCGAGATCTCGAATGCGAGCGCGATGCCGATGGCAACCCCCTCGCCATGCAGCAATCGGTCCGAATAGCCGGTCGCCGCTTCAAGCGCGTGGCCGAACGTGTGTCCCAGATTCAAAAGCGCCCGATCGCCGCGCTCGTATTCGTCGCGGGCGACAATCTCGGCCTTCATTTCGCAGGACCGCCGGACAGCCCTGATCCGCGCCGCCGCGTCGCCGGCCAGCATTGCGGGGCCGTTCTGCTCGAGCCAGGCGAAGAACTCTGCGTCCCCCAGCAAACCGTATTTCGCGACCTCGCCGTAGCCGGCCAAGAAATCACGCTGGGGCAGGGTGGCCAGGACGTCCGTATCCGCCAGGACCAGGCGTGGCTGGTGGAAAGCGCCGATCAGGTTCTTGCCCTGGGGCGCGTTTACCCCGGTCTTGCCGCCGACCGAGCTATCAACCTGGGCCAGAAGCGTGGTGGGCACCTGGACGAACCCAATGCCGCGCCGCAGCACAGCGGCGGCGAAGCCAGCCAAGTCCCCGATCACCCCGCCGCCGAATGCGATGATCAAATCATCGCGCTCGATCTTCTGGTCCAACAGCCATTCCACGACCTCGGTGAGCTTGGCCATCGATTTGGTCGCTTCGCCGGGCGGCAGGACGATCGCCTCGGCCTCGACCCCCTCAGCCGACAATCCAGCGGTCAGGGCTTCCATGTGCAGCTGGGCGACAGTCTCGTCGGTTACGATCGCGGTCCGGGGGCGCGCCAGCAGGGGCCCGACCAGCGCGCCGGCACGCGCCAGAAGCCCCGGTCCGATATGGATGTCGTAGGCCCGTCCTGCCAGGTCGACCGGGACAGTTTCGGCTGGGTTCATGTCCATTCCACCGCCCCTCGACCGGTCTTGGCCGCATGTTTTTTTAGCGCCGCGACGATCCTTTTCGCCATGTGATCATGGCTTTGGCCCTGGCGGCTTGTCACGCGGATATCCGCCCGGCCGTAAACCGGATACCGCTCGTCAATTAGCTGGCCGAGGATCTTGCGCGGATCGCCATTGTTTAACAGCGGCCGGTGGTTCCGGCCCGCGGTGCGGCTCACCAAAACGTCCAAATCAGCTTTCAGCCAGACCGAGACCGCCCGTTCGGCGATCACCGCCCGGGTTTCGGCATTCATGAAGGCGCCGCCGCCGGTGGCGAGCACCAAGGGAGCGCCCGAAAGCAGCCGGGCGATCACCTTGCGTTCCCCGTCACGGAAATCCGACTCGCCGTAACGCCCGAAGATTTCAGGCACGGTCAGGTTGGCGGCTCGCTCGATCTCGGCATCGGAATCCTTGAAAGGTGCCCCCAACGCATCCGCGAGCCTGACGCCGACCGAGCTCTTGCCCGCGCCCATAAGCCCGATCAGCACCACCGGGCGCACCAGCCGAAGGGACGGCTTCGTCTTTGGCTCGGCGCTTGCCTCGGACATCGGGCCTCTCTCCTCCGGCGGCCATTGCTCTCGCATCTGAGCGCGGATACCATGCACTAGAGCAGAAAATCGCGGTGCCGCACTGATGCGCGCTTTTAGACTACGGTGCCGTGGCAGAAAAGACAGGTAAGCACGGATAGCCCATGCGCAGGATCTTCAAATACCTGTTCCGGCTTCTCTTCCTTCTGGCGATCGCCTTCGTGGCCTATGCGATGTTGTGGGATCTCCCGCCGCCGGTGGTCGAGCGTACGGTTCCTGTTCCCTTACCTCAGGGGCAGTGACCTTGGGGCCTGGATGAACTGGATCGCGCCCTTCCTCGAGGCAATGGGCGCCGAGCGCGGGGCGGCGTCGAACACACTTGCCGCGTATCGACGGGACCTCGAGGATTTCACCCGTTGCCTTGCGGCGTGTGGTACCGCGCCTGAAAGCGCCGGGCGCGCCGAGATCGAGGCCTATCTGGCCACGGCCGAGGCCCAGGGTCTCTCTCCGGCGACGCGGGCGCGGCGGCTCTCGGCGATCCGGCAGTTCTACCGTTTCGCTTTGTCCGAGGGTTTGCGCGAGGACGATCCGGCGGCGCGGATCGCGGGGCCCAGGCCCGCGCGCAAGCTGCCGGGCACGCTCAGTGTCGTGGAGGTGGATCGGCTTTTGGCCGCGGCGCGGCGGCGCCCCGGCGGTGACGCGGCGCGCGCGCGGATGCTTTGCCTGATGGAATTGCTCTATGCCACCGGTCTCCGGGTCAGCGAGCTGGTCACCCTGCCGGCCGCGGCGGCGCGCGGCAATCCCCGCATGATTATGGTGACCGGAAAGGGCGGGCGCGAGCGCATGGTGCCCCTGTCGGATGCCGCGCGATCGGCCGTGGCGGGCTGGCTGAAGCAGCGCGACAAGGCCGAGGGCGAGGGTCAACGTGGCGGCCGGCGGCCTTCGCCCTGGCTGTTCCCCTCGCGTGGCAAATCGGGTCACCTGACCCGGATCGCCTTCTATAACGCGATCAAGACGCTCGCGGCGGCGGCGGGACTCGATCCGGCACGTATCTCGCCCCATACGCTCCGCCACGCTTTCGCCACCCATCTCTTGGCCAATGGCGCTGATTTGCGGGCGATCCAGCAGCTTTTGGGCCATGCAGATGTCTCGACCACCGAGATTTACACCCATGTGCTGGATGCCCGCCTGAAGGCCCTGGTGCTGGAGAAGCATCCGCTGGCAAATGCCTGACCCGCTTGCACCGGACCCGGGCACACCCCATAATTTCCTCAATCGCCTTTAAACCCCCAGGGAACACCGATGGACCCCTCTACATTGTGGATTTCCGGCGCGATCCTCGGATTGATCGGCCTGTCCGCCTTCTTTTCCGGCAGCGAGACCGCTTTGACCGCGGTCAGCCGCGGCTCGATGCACCAGCTTTCGGCGAAGGGCTCGAATGGTGCCAAGATCGCGCTGAAGCTCACCGAGGACAACGAGCGCCTGATCGGCTCGATCCTGCTCGGCAACAATTTGGTCAACATCCTGGCGGCCAGTCTGGCAACGGCGCTGTTCACGCGGGCCTTCGGCGAGGAGGGGGTGGTCTACGCGACCCTGGTGATGACGTTCCTGGTCCTGGTCTTCGCCGAGGTTGCGCCGAAGACCTATGCGATCACCTTCCCCGAACGTGCGGCCGTCCGGGTCGCGCCGCTGATTCAGTGGGCGGTCAAAGTCTTTGCGCCGCTGGTCACGGGCGTGCGGTTCCTGGTCCGCGTCTCATTGGCGGCAGTGGGGGTCAAGGTCGATCCGGACGCCCATGTGCTGGCGCCGGTCGAGCAGATCAAGGGCACGATTGTGATGCACCACTCCGAGGGCGGGGTGGACAAGGATGCCCGCGACCGACTGCTCGCCTCGCTGGACCTGAAGGACCGTGAGGTCGCCGAGGTGATGACCCACCGCCGTGACATCGCGGCGATCCCGGCGGACGCACCTTCGGACGAGATCATCGAGTTCTGCCTTGCCTCGCCCTACACGCGCGTCGCGCTTTGGCAGGGCGAGCCCGAGAACATCGTCGGCGTGCTGCACGCCAAGGACCTGCTGCGGGCCGAGCACAATCGCAGCCGCCCCAAATCAAGGCGCGGCAATGGTGCTGGCGACCTGGACGTAATGTCGGTCGCCATGGCGCCCTGGTTCGTGCCCGATACAAGGTCGCTCGACGACCAGCTGCATGCCTTCCTGACACGGCGCCAGCACTATGCCCTGGTGGTCGACGAATATGGCACGCTGCAGGGGCTGCTGACGCTGGAAGACATCCTCGAGGAGATCGTCGGCGAGATCACCGACGAACATGACGTCGACGAGGAAGAGGTCGCGCGCGAGACCGATGGCTCGGTCGTGGTGCCCGGCACCATGACGATCCGCGATCTAAACCGGTTCTGCGAGTGGCATCTGCCGGACGAGGAGGCGACGACCGTGGCTGGCCTGATGATCCACGAAGCCCAGATGATCCCGATCGAGGGTCAGGTCTTCGTCTTCCACGGCGTCCGCTTCGAGGTGCTCGAGCGCAACCGTCACCAGATCACCAAGCTGCGCCTGAAGCAGATGCCCCAAGGCAGCGCCGGCTGAAGCTGTGCGCTAGAGTAGCGTGTTCACCACCTCGGCCGGGCGGCAGATCTTGGCCCCTTTGCGGGTGACGACCACCGGCCGCTCCATCAGGATCGGATGCTCGGCCATGTGGCCGATCAAGACCGTATCGCTGAGCTTGGGGTCATCAAGCCCCAGCTCGTCATAGGGCGTGCCGCGACGGCGCAACAAGTCGCGCGGGCCAATCCTCATCTTGGCGAGCAGGGCCTTCAGATCCGAGCGGTTCGGTGGCGCGTTCAAATACTCGATGACCTGCGGCTCGATCCCGCGCTCACGCAACATGCTCAAGACCGTGCGCGAGGTGCCGCATTTCGGGTTATGGTAGATGGTGACCTCCATGGCTCAGGCCCCCTCGACAACTACGACGGTGGCAACGCCCGCCCCGGTGCGGAAGGCGCGCGCGGCCTGGTAGCCGTCGCTGTTGTAGCAGTCGAGCGCAGCCTGATAGCTGGGGAACTCGATCACCACATGGCGCTCGCGCCCCATGGCGCCTTCCAGCTCGATGTTCTCGCCCCCTCGGGCCAGGAACCTCGCCCCATGGGCCTCGAAGGCCTCGCGCGCGCCGGAGACGTATTTCTTGTATTCGTCCGGATCGGTCACATGCACATGCGCGATCCAATAGCCCTTGGCCATGATCTCCTCCCTCTTGGTCAACTCAGAACAGTGAGCCTTGTCCGCCGTCCTTCTTCTTCGCCGGCTTTATCTTGCGTGGCTTTTCGTCGGATGCGGGCGTCCCGCCGCCGTCCCCGGCCTCGGCCCGGACGCGCCCATCGGCGAATTCCAGTTCCAGCCCCATGCCCGGGCGCACCTGGGCCGCCCGGGTCAGGACTGCGCTTTCGGAGCGCACGACGGCGTATCCGCGCTTCAGCGTGCTCTCGTAGTGCAGCGAGGCGAAGAGCCTGACCAGCCCGTCGAGTCTGGCGCGGCTCTTCTGGATACGGCCGGTCAGGAGCCAGGGGCCGAACCGGCCGGTGCGGTCGCTGAGCCTGCGTTGTTCGATGCGCAGGCGCTCGCGCAGGGATTGGCCCAGACGCAGCGCACGCTTCTCCAAATTGTTCCGGGCGTTGAGGATCAGCTGCTCCAACCGCGGCAGCCGGGCGATCGCGACATCCAGCCTCTGGCGCCGGTCGGCCAGGATCTGCTCGGGACGGGGCAGGGCGCGGGCAAGATCGCCCAGCCGCTGTCTGCGCTCGCCCAGTCCACGGCTCATTGCACGCAGGCGCCGCGCGCCCAGATCGGCCAGCGTGGCCAGCAGGTCGGCGCGCACTGGCACCGCCATCTCGGCCGCCGCTGTCGGGGTTGGTGCCCGCCGGTCGGCGGCGTGGTCGATCAGCGTGGTATCCGTCTCGTGCCCAACCGCCGAGATCAGCGGGATCCGGCTTTCCGCCGCGGCACGCACAACCGCCTCGTCGTTGAAGCCCCAAAGGTCCTCGATCGAGCCGCCACCGCGCGCCACGATGATCACGTCCGGACGCGGGATCGGTCCGTCGGCCTTAAGGGCATTGAATCCCCGGATTGCGGCGGTCACCTCGGGCACGCATTTCTCGCCCTGCACGGCAACAGGCCAGACGAGGACCCGAACCGGAAACCGCTCGGCCAGCCGGTGCAGAATATCGCGAATCACCGCACCCGAGGGCGAGGTCACGACCCCGATCACCCGGGGCAGATAGGGGATCGGCTGCTTGCGGTCCTGGTCGAACAGGCCTTCCGCCGCGAGCGCTTTCCTCAACCTCTCGAGCTTGGCCAACAGCGCCCCTTCGCCCGCGTAAGCCAAGTGTTCGATCACAAGCTGGTATTTCGATTGACCCGGGAAGGTGGTCAGCCGCCCCTCGGCGATCACCTCGTCGCCCTCGGTGGGCTCGATGTCCAGCCGCACGCCGACGCCCTTCCAGACGACGGCGGCCAGGACCGCGCGGTCGTCCTTCAGATCCAGATAGATATGACCCGACCGGGGCCGCGAGACACGGCCGATCTCTCCACGGACCCGCACATGGCCGAATTCGCCCTCGACCATACGCTTGACCGCGCCAGACAGCTCGGAGACCGTGAATTCCGGCGTGTTGACGCCCTCTGGCGCATCGTCGATAAGGCTGCTCGGCATCTCGGTCCTTCGAATGGGCCGTTCTCTGACCGTCCTAGAGTGGCGCAATGGACCTTCTCCCCGCAACCCTAATCGCGCTGGCGCTGATTGTGCTTGCGGGAACGGTGTTTTGGCGCGGCTGGACCTTGCGCTTGCGGATGCGGGCGCTGAAAGGCGAAATGACCGAGGTTCAGCGCGAAAAGCTGGCGCTTGAAGTTGCGCTCGCGGCCGCCTCGAATCCGGGTGACGGTGAGGCGCCCGAGCCGAAGGGGGAGCGCATGGACATCCTGATCCTGGGCGGTGGTGGACGCGAACATGCGTTGGCCTGGGCGGTGGCGCGCAGCCCGCTTTGCGGCAAGCTCTATGCCGCGCCGGGCAATGCCGGGATCGCCCAGGTGGCCGAGTGCGCGGCGCTGGACCCGGAGGACGGGGCCGCGGTCGCTGCCTGGTGCCAGGCCCACGGGATCGGTTTTGTGATCGTCGGCCCGGAGGCCCCGCTTGCGGCCGGCGTGGTCGATATCCTGTCGGAGGCCGGTATCCTCGCCTTTGGCCCTGGCCGCGAGGCAGCACGGCTCGAGGCCTCGAAGGCCTTCACCAAGGAGATCTGCGATGCCTGCGGCGCGCCGACGGCGGCCTATGCGCGGTTCACCGACCGCGCTGCGGCGCTGGATTATGTGCGCGCCGAAGGTGCACCGATCGTGATCAAGGCGGACGGGCTGGCAGCCGGCAAGGGCGTGGTGGTGGCCATGACCGAGGCCGAAGCCGAGGCCGCAGTCGAGGACATGCTCTCCGGCGCCTTTGGCGAGGCGGGCGCCGAGGTGGTGATCGAGGAATTCATGGCCGGCGAGGAGGCGAGCTTTTTCGTGCTGACCGACGGCGAAGCGGTGGTGCCGCTCGCCACCGCTCAGGACCACAAGCGCGCCTTCGATGGCAACGAGGGTCCCAACACCGGCGGCATGGGCGCCTATTCTCCGGCACCCGTTATGACGGCGGAGATGGAACGCCGTGCGCTGGACGAGATCGTGCGCCCCACCATCGTCGAGATGGCCCGGCGCGGGACGCCCTACAAGGGCGTGCTCTATGCTGGCCTGATGATCGGGGAGACCGGGCCCAGGCTGGTCGAATACAACGCTCGCTTCGGTGATCCTGAATGCCAGGTGTTGATGCTGCGCCTGGCGACCGACATCGTCCCGGCGCTGGTGGCCTGCGCGAAGGGAACTCTCGACGACGTGCCGATGCACTGGGCGGAGGATCCGGCCCTGACCGTTGTTATGGCGGCCGAAGGCTACCCAGGATCCTATGAGAAGGGGTCTGAAATCAAGGGATTGGACGAAGCGGCTAAAGTGCCGGGCGTCACCGTCTTCCATGCGGGCACCAAGGCCGGCGGCGACCGGATCCTGGCCAATGGCGGGCGTGTCCTGAACGTCTCGGCCCGTGGCGAGACCCTGGAGGAGGCCCGCGACCGAGCCTATGCGGCGATCAGCGTAATCGATTGGCCGGAGGGGTTCTGGCGAAGCGACATCGCCTGGCGGGCGCTCGAGCGGTAACCCGATGTCCCGGGCTTGACCCGGGACCTTGAGGGGCTGTTCGGTGCGGTGCACGGCGAGGCCCCGGCTCAAGGCCGAGGCGCGACATTCGCGCCACTTTCCTGATGGCCCGAACTACGCTATATTCTCAGCCGAGCATGGGGCGATGGCGTCGCCCCAACCTGGCCCGAACCACGAACGCCCGGTCAGCTCGCGGAGCCCGCTCCGCTGCATCCTGCACGCCCGGATTTCCTTCCGGTGGCGGCAGGGGTCCTCCACCGGAAACGGATGGAGGCTTCGATGCTCAAATCGCTTACCCGCCCGGACGTCTTTTCGCTGCAGAACGGTGCGAAAGCGCGTCTGCCATTCAGCCAGGCCGAATATGCCGGCCGGCTCACCACCTTGCGCCGGATCATGGCCGCCGAGGGCGCCGGGGCGGTGCTCCTTACCTCGATGCACAACGTGGCCTATTACACCGGCTTCCTCTACTGCGCTTTCGGGCGGCCCTATGCGGTGGTCGTGACGCCCGAGAGGTGTGTCACGGTCTCGGCCAATATCGATGGCGGTCAGCCCTGGCGGCGCTCGGTGGACGAGAACGTCATCTATACGGATTGGCGCCGCGATAATTTCTGGCGCGCGGTGTGTGATTTGGTCGGCGGCGCTCGAACGGTTGGGATCGAGGGCGATCACATAACCCTGGCGCAAAGCGCGAAGTTGGCCGAATTCCTGGCCGCGCCGCACACCGTCAATCTGGCCCCGGCGATCATGTCCGCGCGCATGGTCAAATCCGCTGAGGAGATCGCGCTGATCCGCGAGGGCGCCCGCATCGCCGATCTGGGCGGCGAGGCGGTCCGCGGCGCGATCCGCGAGGGTGCTTCCGAGCTTGAGATTGCCCAAACGGGCCGCGACGCCATGGAGACCGAGATCGCGCGGGCCTTTCCCGATTCGGAGATCCGCGACACCTGGGTGTGGTTCCAGTCCGGCATCAACACGGACGGCGCCCACAATTCGCTGACGACGCGCCGCTTGGCGCAGGGTGATATTCTCAGCCTCAACACCTTCCCGATGATCTCGGCCTATTATACCGCGCTCGAGCGCACGCTGTTCTTGGGCGAGCCTGACCCGGCGTCGCTGCGGATCTGGCGCGCCAATGTGGATGCTCATGAACGCGGTCTCAATCTGATCCGCCCCGGCATCCGCTGCTCGGAGATCTGTTCGGAGATAAACGATCTCCTGGCTGGCCATGACCTGCTGCAGTACCGCTCGTTCGGATACGGCCACTCATTCGGTGTGCTTTCGCACTATTACGGGCGCGAAGCGGGGCTCGAGCTGCGCGAGGATATCGACACGGTGCTCGAGCCCGGCATGGTCGTCTCGATGGAGCCGATGCTGACCATCCCGGAAGGCACGCCCGGGGCCGGCGGCTATCGCGAGCACGACATCCTGGTGGTGACCGAGACCGGGGCCGAGAACATCACCGGCTTCCCCTACGGCCCCGATCACAACATCGTAGCAGCATGAGGCCAGCGCCGGGTCCGGTTTGACTTCCGGGCCCGGCATGGCATTTGAATGGGCGGACCTGATTTCGAGACCAGGAGAGACCATGATCCGCCTGTTGATCCTCGCCCTCGCCGTCATGGCGCTGGCCGTGCCTGTCGAGGCCGCCGAAAAGGCGGGCTATTACTATCCGCCGATCACCTCGGAGGAGTCCTTTAGCCGCGATCTTGGCGGGCCGCCTGCGGACCGGCGGGTGCGGGTCAATTTCATTACCCAAATCACCAAGGCACAGCTCGCCGCTCCGGAGAACCCGCGCTTCGTGATTTTCGCCAAGGGCGCGGATGCACAACACATGATCATCGTCGCGCTGGATGACGAGGTCTTCAAGACGCTCTATCGCGCGCGCGCGGTTTTGGCCCAGCTGACCTCGAATGCGCGGGGCACCGATTTCTTCATCGAGAACGGGATCGAGGATTTCGCAACCTGGTTCGACCTGGCCCGGCTTTTGGGTTTCGAGGATCTGGTGATCTCGGACGGCGAGACCTGGGCACACAACGTCAAGTTCGACTAGATCAGTTTCCCTCGGCCTCGGCCAGCAGGGCGGCGGTGACCGGCTCCTCGGCTTGCTTGACCCACGACCCATCGTCGCGCCGCGACCAGTTCGCGCGGGTCCAGCCGCCTTGTCCGTCTGTGTCCCAGATCCAATTCGGCCGGTCCAAGGGACCGGTCCAGGCATAGATCAGCAGCACCGGCTCGGCTTCGGTGGTCAAAGAATGCACCCGGTTCGACGGCGTATGGCCGTAGAGGCCTGGCGTCAGCTCCATCGGCTTGCTTTGCGTGCCGTATTGCAAAAGCAACCGCCCGTGGACGCAGTAGTAGATCTCGGTCGCTTCGTGGGTATGGAACGGGTAATGCACCCCCGGCGCGATCAGGAAAAGTCCCGCGCAGCCATCACCGTTGGCGCCGATCAAGCCGACCGGCCCGGCGATCTGCGCCGCCAGCATCCCCTCGGCCACCGTTGGTGGTGCCCCAGTGCCATCGAAGACCTGGCGCCAGCGCAGGTCACCCGCAATCGCCTCGATCGCGGCGATCAACCGAGGCGCCGGCCCTGATAGCGCCGCGAATGCCGGGCGAAGATGTGCCCGCGCCGGGTGGTCGGGCGGCGCTTCGGGCAGGGGAGCATTCCGCGCCCCTGTACCTTGGCTCAGTAGATCTGAGAACGAGGCCAGCGCCGCGTCGCCGGTCGCGCGTGCCCCCAATTCCTCGGCGATTGCTGCGATCGCCTCTGCCGCTCTCCCCCGCATCGCCGCCTCCAATTCTCTTGTGCACAAAGCTTGCGGCGATCCCGCGCCCTGGGTCAATCCGGATTGCGCGCTTGGCCCTGCCGCGCTATGGGGCAGGGCATGACAGACCCCGTCCAGACCACGATCCTCGGCCAGCCCGCCGGCCAGCCCGCCAGCCCGGACGAGGCGCGGCTCGATCCGGTGGCGAACCCGCACCCGGACCAGAACTACGTTGCCCGGTTTGTCGCGCCCGAGTTCACCTCGCTCTGCCCGGTCACCGGCCAGCCGGATTTCGCGCATCTTGTCATCGACTATGTGCCCGACCAACTGATCGTCGAGTCGAAGTCGCTGAAGCTGTTCCTGGCATCGTTCCGAAATCACGGTGCCTTCCACGAGGATTGCACCGTCTCGATCGGCAAGCGCATCGTCGAGGCGATTCAGCCCCGTTACCTGAGGATCGGCGGCTACTGGTATCCCCGCGGCGGAATCCCGATTGACGTTTTTTGGCAAACAGGTGTCCTGCCCGAGGGGGTTTGGCTGCCCGATCAGGGTGTAAGCCCTTATCGCGGAAGGGGATGACACCCCGCACAAGAGAATCAGGGAGACGTTTATGACCGCCGAGATCATCGACGGAAAGGCCTTTGCCGCGACCGTGCGCGCCAAGGTGGCCGAGCATGTTGCGAATTTGAAGGAGGTGCACGGCATCACTCCTGGCCTCGCGGTCGTGCTGGTGGGCGAGGATCCGGCCAGCCAGGTCTATGTGCGCAATAAGGGCAAGCAGACGCTTGAGGTCGGCATGAACTCGTTCGAGCACAAGCTCGACGCGGATACGCCCGAGGCGGACCTGCTGGCGCTGATCGACCAGTTGAACAACGACCCGGCGGTGCATGGCATCCTGGTCCAGCTTCCCCTGCCGGACCATCTGAACAGCGACCTGGTGATCAATTCGATCAACCCGGCGAAGGATGCGGACGGGTTCCATATCTCGAATGTCGGGCTTCTGGGGACCGGCCAGAAATCGATGGTGCCCTGCACGCCCCTGGGCTGCCTGATGATGCTGCGCGACCATCTGGGCAGTCTTTCGGGCAAGAACGCGGTCGTGGTCGGGCGCTCGAACATCGTCGGCAAGCCGATGGCGAACCTGCTGTTGAAGGATAGCTGCACGGTGACCATCGCGCACAGCCGGACCCAGGATCTGCCGGGGGTCTGCCGGGGCGCGGATATCCTGGTCGCCGCGGTGGGCCGGCCCGAGATGATCAAGGGCGACTGGGTCAAACCCGGCGCCACGGTCATCGACGTGGGCATTAACCGGATCCCTGCGCCTGAGAAGGGTGAGGGCAAGCACAAGCTGGTCGGCGACGTGGATTTCGCGGGCGCGGCCGAGATCGCCGGCGCCATCACCCCGGTGCCGGGCGGGGTGGGGCCGATGACCATCGCGTGCCTCCTAGCAAACACCGTGACCGCCTGCTGCCGCGCGAACGGCCTGCCCGAGCCGGAAGGGCTGACCGCGTGATCCCGTAGGGTGCGCATTCATGCGCACCATGTGCCGACGAAAGGTGCGCATGAATGCGCACCCTAGCGGGCGTTGACAGTTCGCGAGTCTTCGGATATTTCTGTAATAACAGAAATTACAGGAACAAGTCGATGAAACTCACCCCGGCCATGCAGGATTTCATCCTTCATTGGGGGGAGATGGGCGCGCGCTGGGGGGTCAACCGCTCGGTCGCCCAGGTCCACGCGCTGCTGCACTTGTCGCCAAAACCCCTGCCGGCGGATGAGATCGTCGGGGTGCTGGGGATCGCCCGTTCGAACGTCTCGACGGCGATTAAGGAGCTGCAGGCCTGGAAGCTGGTGCGGGTCAGCCGAAAACTAGGCGACCGGCGAGATCATTTCACCTCCGTCGACGACATGTTCGACCTGGCGCGCGCCGTGGTCGAAGGCCGCCGCGCACGCGAATTCACGCCGACCATCGACGCGGTCCGCCATGCGCTGGAAGCCGCCGAGGCCGACGGAGAGACGCCGGAATACGTGGTCAAGCGGCTGCGCGAGACGTTGGAGGTCATGGAGACCTTCGACTGCTGGTATTCGGAAATGATCAAGCTGCCACGGGGCACTCAGACGACCCTCTTGCGCATGGGCGCCGGCCTGGCGCGCCTGCTGCCGAAGGGGGCAGGGTGATCTCATCTTTGCGCGCGCCAATCAGAGGTTACTGAAATGGCTGGCCCAGCCGGGCTGCGCGTAGGTCCCTCCCCGCTGGGGGGAGGGTGACGCGGGGCGGCCCGCACCGTTGAGCCGCCTCGCGCCCAATCCGTTCGGTCAGCGCAGTCCCCTTGCGCTCGAAGAAGGCCATCAGCCGCTCGGGGTAGTCCGCCGTCACCGCGTTGCGCACCGAGGGCCGGGCCGCAAGCGCCACGCGCCAGGCGGCGAGCTTGGGCTTGCCCGCCAGGATTCCGAAATCGCCGATCCGGTCGATGACGTCGAAGTAGCGGAAGACGGGGGCAAAGACCGCGTCGACCAGGGTAAAGCTGTCCCCCGCGAAGAAGGGGCCGTTGCCCAGTTTCGCCTCAACCCAGTCGAACATCAGCGAGAGGGCGCGGGCCTCCCGCGCCAACGCCGCCTGGTCGGGCGCCGAATAAAAGCGCGCGATGCCGTTCAGGGCGGCGGAGCCGAATTCCATCCAGCCCCGGTGGCGCGCGCGCTCCAGTGGGTCGGCGGGATGGAGCGGCGTGTCGAGCACCTCTTCCAGATATTCCAGGATCACGGCGGATTCGAAGATGACACTCTCGCGCCCGTCTTCGTTTTCAACCTTCAAGAGCGGGACCTTGCCCAGTGGCGAGATGGCCAGGAACCAGGCCGGCTTGTTCGCCAGATCGATGTAGACCCGCTCGAACGGCATCTCTTTCTCCGCGAGCGCGATCGCCGCGCGCTGCACATAGGGGCAGAGATGGTGGCTGATCAGGGTGAGTTTCGGCATCGGAGAACTCCTAAATATGCGAATGCATGTAAAGTAAATGCGAACGCATACAATTCAAGGACGTTGATGCAGATGCATGTTTACGCTATATGCCGATTATGGCCGAAACCCATGATCAAACAGCACTTTGGGCCCGGTTCATGCGGGTCAGCCAGGCCGTGTTGGCGGCCGTAGAGGCCGACCTTAAGGCTGCCGGCCTGCCCCCGCTGGCCTGGTATGACGCGCTATTGGAGCTGAGACGCGTGGCGCCCGAGGGGCTGCGGCAGTTCGAATTGCAGGCCAAGATGCTGCTGGCCCAATACAACCTGTCGCGTCTGATCGATCGCCTTGACCATGCGGGCTATGTGCGCCGGACCCCCTGTCCCGAGGATGGACGCGCCCAGATCATCTACCTGACCGAAAAGGGTAGGGCGCTGATCGATGCCATGTGGCCTGCCTATGGGAGCGCGATTGCGGCGCATTTTTCGGACAAGCTAGACGACGAGGAGGTACAACTGCTCGCAGATCTCCTCGAAAAATTGCGTCCGGTATGAGGGTCGAAGCGATGCACCGTGTTCTCTTCCCAACCGTCGCCATTGTCCTTGGCGCTCTGCTTGCGCCACCCCCGCTGCGGGCTCAGAGTGACGATGCCGATCTAGGGCGGCTAATGGAGGCAGCACGCGGGCGCCAGGTGCCGACCGCACCCGCGCCCACCGATCCCGATCTGATCGCCTTGACAGATCAACTGACAAGAATTGCCGAGACCCAAGACGGCGATGCCCTGATCGCGCTCGCCGATACGGAGATCAAGCTCAGTTTCGGCGGCGCCTATGGCCTCGCCGCGTTTCGCGAGATGATCGCCGAGCCCTGGTTCTGGCCGGAATTCGAGACGGTGCTCGCGGGTGGCGGCTTGCTGGTGACCGACTGGGCCGAGGGTCGTGGCGCAGTTTTTCCGGTCGTATTCCAGCTTTGGCCTGCCGACCTCGATCCCTTCGAATATTATTACGGATTTCGGTCCGGCGCCGTGCTGCGCGCAACGCCGGCAGTGGATGCGTCCATCCTCTGGGAAGGCATCGAAGGGCGGGTCCTGGCCCGTGGGCCCTATCTGACCCGGTTCCCCGGGCTCTACGAAGAGGGCTGGTATCACGTTTGCCTGGCCGAGGCGGGATGCGGTTTCGCCCGCACCGACGAGGTGCGCAGCCCGCTCGACTGGCGGGCGATCTTCATCCAGAGCGCCGAGGGCGGGCCCTGGGTTCTGAAGACCTTTATCGCGGGGGACTGATCAGGCCTTGTCGGCCAGTCCCGGCAGCACCATGAACGTGCCGGTGGCAATGGCTACATGGGTTTCGCGGCCCTGCGCTTCCGCATAGACATCCGCGCGGCCGACCATCAGGCGCCGTCCAGCACGTTCGACCCGGCCGCGCGCGATCAGCCGTTCGCCTTGGCCCGGCGCCAGCAGGTTGATCTTCAACTCGACAGTCAGCACGCCTTCGTCCGCCGCCATCAGGCTTTGTGCCGAGAACCCGGCGGCACTGTCGGCGATCGACCAGGCGGCGCCCGCGTGGGCATAGCCGTGCTGCTGCTCCAGCGCCGGCCGGATTGGAAGCGCGATCTCTACCTCTCCTGGCGCGACCGAGACCAGCCGCGCGCCCAAGAGCTCCATGAAGTTTTGCTGGTCAAAATTAGCTCGCACCCTTGCCTCGAAATCGGGGTCACGGGGCGTGAAGCCGTTCATTTTCTAAGGTGGGACCGGGCGATCCCTGTCACCTGTTTTCCCAGCAGCCAGGCAGTTCCGTCTGGCCCGACCAGAGGATCGAAAGCCCCGTCCATCACGTCGAGCCCGCCGGTATAGGTGCCGAAGGCAGGCAGGATGACCCGGCGCCCGTCACTGAGGAAGCAGCGCCGTGTCACGCTGGTGCCCCGCCGGATCAGTTTTGCCTTTGGGTGATAGTGGCCTGAAATCTCGCCCCCGCTGGCGCCGAGACGCGACAACGCGATATGCCTGAAATTCAACAGGCCTAGGCGGAGCTCGGCCAAATGGGTGCCCGGCAATTCCACGGGTCCTGGGTCGTGATTGCCGGCGATCCAGCACCACTTCCGTCCCGCGGCCAGCCGCCCGATCCGCAGCAGCACATCCTCCGACAGGTTCCGCGCCGCGGCCAGGTCGTCGAAACTGTCGCCCAGGCAAACCACCATGCGCGGGGCCAGGGCCATGATCTCGGCCTCGAGCCGGTCGAGCGTGTCGATCGATTCAAAGGGCGGCAGCAGATCGCCGCCCTCGCGAGCCGTCCGCTCGGCCCGGCCCAGGTGCAGATCCGCCACAGCCAACAACGCCCGCTCGGGCCAGAAGAATGCGCCCGACGGCCGCAACACCACCCGGCTGCCAGCGACCTCGATCGTGGCATCGGTTGGTGGGGCCGAAGCGGAGGCGGTATCCGCCTCCGCGATCACTGCGATACCCGCGCTCACCCTGCGGCGGCGACGGCGCGGCGGGTCAAGACCGCGACCAGATGTGCCCGGTACTCGGCCGAGCCGTGCAGATCGCTGATCACGCCGTCCGCCGACGGCGCGCCCGGCACAGCATCCGTCGAGAAGTTGCCTGCGAGCGCCGCCTCGGCGTCCGCCCAGCGGTGGACGCCGCTTTCAGAAGCCCCGGTCACTGCGACCCGCACCCCGCCCGCGCCCTTGCCGACGAAGACGCCGACCAAGGCGAACCGCGAGGCCGGCTGGTCGAACTTCTGATAGTTCGCCGCCTCGAGCTTCGGGAAGGTCACTCCGGTGATGATTTCGCCCTCATTGAGCGCCGTCTCGAACATGCCCTGGAAGTAGTCATCCGCAGCGATCGTGCGCGCATTGGTGCTGATCTCGGCGCCCGAACCCAGCACCGCCGCCGGATAGTCCGAGGCCGGGTCGTTGTTGGCGAGGCTGCCGCCGATGGTGCCGCGATTGCGCACTTGCGGGTCGCCGATGCCATCGGCAACCGCCCGCAGCCATTTCGGCGCATCCGCCGATGCCGCGACCGAGGCGTGGGTCGCTCCGCCGCCGATCCGGCATCCGCCATCTTGCGAGGCGACGCCCGCATCCAGGCACCCGCCCAGATCCACCAGGACCGAGGGCTGGGCCAGCCGTTGCCTCAGGGTCGGGATCAGCGTCTGCCCGCCACCCAACGCCTGTGCGTCCTCGGCCTGAAGGGCCGCGACCGCTTCGTCGATCGAGCCCGGTTTCACATAGTCGAAGCTATACATCTGTTCTCCCTCCCTCAGTTCTGTGCGGCTTGGATGGCCGCCCAGACGCGGCCCGGGCTCACGGGCATGTCGATATGGGTAACGCCGAGGTCGCTGAGCGCGTCGACCACCGCGTTGACCAGCGCCGGCGGCGAGCCGATCGCGCCTGCCTCGCCGCAGCCCTTGACCCCCAGCGGATTGTGGGTGCAAGGCGTCTGGCAGGAATGGTCGACCCCGAAGCTCGGCATATCGTCGGCCCGCGGCATGGCGTAATCCATCAGGCTCGCCGAGACCAACTGGCCGTTTTCGTCGTAGACGCAGTTTTCGAGCAGCGCCTGGCCCAGCCCTTGCGTAAGCCCGCCATGGACTTGGCCCTCGACAATCATCGGATTGATAACATTGCCGAAATCGTCGGCCGCCACGAAGCTGGCGATATCGACCTTGCCAGTATCCGCGTCGACCTCGACCTCGCAGATATAGGCGCCCGCGGGGTAGGTGAAGTTGGCCGGATCGTAGAACGAGGTCTCCTCCAGCCCCGGCTCCAGCGTCTCGTGCGGGAAGTTGTGCGGCACATAAGCGGTCAGCGCCACCGTTCCCCAATCCACCGACTTGTCGGTGCCCGCGACCGAGAATTGGCCATCGGCGAAGGTCACATCCGCCTCGGCCGCCTCCATCAAATGGGCAGCGATCTTCTTGCCCTTCTCGATGATCTTCTCGACCGAGCGGACAATCGCCGACCCGCCGACCGCGATCGAGCGCGAGCCGTAGGTGCCCATGCCGAAAGGGATCTTCGCAGTGTCGCCGTGGACGATGTCCACGTTCGCCTCGTCGCAGCCAAGCATCTCGGCCACTACCTGCGCGAATGTCGTCTCGTGGCCCTGACCATGGGAGTGCGAGCCGGTCATAACCGCGACATTGCCCGTCGGGTTCACCCGCACGGTCGCCGCTTCGTAGAGGCCTGCCCTGGCACCAAGAGCGCCGACCAGAGACGAGGGCGCGATGCCGCATGCCTCGATATAGCTGGCGATGCCGAGGCCCCGGCGCTTGCCCTTGGCCTCGCTCGCCGTCTTGCGCGCGGCGTAGCTGTCGAGATCGGCCATGGCGACCGCCTTGTCCATCGTCGCCCCGTAATTGCCGGTGTCATACTGCACCGCCACGGGGGTCTGATAAGGGAAGGCGTCCGGCGCGATGAAGTTGCGCTTGCGGAGCTCGACCGGGTCGATGCCCATCTCGCGTGCCGCCTTGTCGATCGTGCGCTCGAGCTGGAAAGTCGCTTCCGGCCGTCCGGCGCCGCGATAGGCATCGACCGGCACTGTGTTGGTGAAGACGGCCTTCACATTGGTGTGGATCACCGGCGTGGTGTAGTTGCCAGACAACAGCGTGCCGTGCAGATAGGTTGGCACGCAGGGCGCGAAGGTCGAAAGATAAGCCCCCATATTGGCCAGCGTCTCGCAGCGCAGCGCCAGGAACTTGCCGTTTTCGTCGAGTGCCAGCTCGACCTTGGTCTGGTGGTCGCGCCCCTGGGCGTCGGACATGAAGCTCTCGGAGCGGTCCGCGGTCCACTTGATCGGGCGCCCGACCGCCTTGGCGGCCCAGGTGACGAAGGCTTCCTCGGCATAGTGGTAGATCTTCGAGCCAAAGCCGCCGCCCACATCGGGTGCAACGACCCGCAGCTTGTGCTCCGGGATGCTCAGCACGAAAGCCCCCATCAAAAGCCGGATCACATGGGGGTTCTGGCTCGTGGTGTAGAGCGTGTGCTCGTCGCGTGCCGCGTCGTATTCGCCGATGGCGCAGCGCGGCTCCACCGCATTGGCAACCAGCCGGTTGTTGGTCAGCGTCAGCGTGGTGACGTGATGGGCACCGGCGATGGCCTGATCTACTGCCTCCTTGTTGTCGGCGATGAAGTCCCAGTCGAAGCAGATATTGTCCGGCGCCTCGTCATGCACCGTCGGTCCGCCCGAGATCGCCGCGCGCATATCGATGACGGGCGGCAGTTCCTCGATATCGAGATCGATCAGCTCGGCCGCGTCGCGTGCCTGGTTCAGGCTCTCCGCGATCACCGCGGCGATCGGGTCACCCACGTGGCACACCTTGCCCTCGGCCAGGATCGGGTGCTTGGGTTCCTTCATCGGCTCGCCGTGCTTGTCGGTGACCTGCCAGCCGCAGGGCACGCCGCCGGCGGCCTCCAGATCCTTGGCGGTGAAGATCCCGACCACGCCTGGGGCCGAAGCGGCCGCGCTGGTGTCGATACCGTTAATCTTTCCATGCGCCACGTTCGAGCGCAGGAAGTAAGCGTAAGTCTGGCCCGGCCGGTTGATGTCGTCCGTATATTGGCCCTTGCCGGTCAGAAAGCGGACATCCTCGCGCCGTTTCGAGCTGGCGCCGATTCCTTGGTCCTTTGGCATCGCGATATCCTCCCTCAGGCGCCAGCAGCGGCGGCGGCCTGGATCGCCTTGACGATGTTATGGTAGCCGGTGCAGCGGCAGATGTTGCCCTCCAGCCATTCGCGGATCTCGCCCTCGGAGGGGTTCTTGTTCTTCTGCAGGAGGTCCGCGGCCGACATCACCATGCCGGGTGTGCAGAAGCCGCACTGAAGCCCGTGATGGTCCTGGAAGGCCTGCTGGATCACGCCCAGCGAGCCATCCGCATTGGCCATGCCCTCGATCGTGGCGACCTCGGCGCCGTCGGCCGAGGCGGCCAGCATGGTGCAGGCCTTCACGCTTTCGCCGTTCACGTGCACGACGCAGGCGCCGCATTGCGAGGTGTCGCAGCCCACATGCGTTCCAGTCAGGCCCAGATCCTCGCGCAGGAACTGCACAAGCAGTGTGCGGCCCTCGACCTCGCCGGAAACGGATTTTCCGTTCACGGTCATGCTGATGGATGGCATTTTTGTCTCCTCCCTGATCGTGATCCTGATCGCCGGCTCAGCTGATCATGCGCTTGAGCCAGCCTTTTTTCTGTTCTTCGGGCGGGGCGTCGCCGCCCTCTGCCGCGTCCGCATCCGCCTTTTCGGCTTCCGGCGTGTCGCCCTGGACCACGGCCTGGAAGCGGTCGAAAAAATCCGCCGCCACTTTTTTCGCGAAGCCGTTGATCAGCCGGTTGCCGAGTTGTGCCAGCTTGCCGCCAACCCGTGCCTCGGCCGCGTAGCTGAGCAGCGTGCCGCCGTCCTGATCTGCCAGGGTCACCTTTGCGCCGCCGCGCGCGAAGCCCGCGGCGCCGCCTTTGCCCTCGCCGCTGATCGTGTAGCTTTCGCCAGGCACGATGTCCGAGAGCTCGACCGCGCCCTTGAACCGCGCTTTGACCGGCCCGACTTTCTGGACGACGGTCGCGGTGAACTCGGTCGCGGAGGTCTTTTCCATCTCCTCGCAGCCGGGGATGCAGCTCTTCAAAACCTCCGGGTCGTTGAGCGCGGTCCAGACCTCGTTGCGGCTGGCCTCGATCAAGCGCTCGCCCTGCATTTCCATGGGAATCTCTCTCCGAGGTGTCCGACCGGCGGCGCGATGGTAGCTGTAATCTTTCCGCCCTGTCTACCGGCGCGGGCGGCAAAAGCCATCCGATCCGCACCATGACCTCCGCGCCGCACCCCGGGCTTTTTTGTTGATTGATCGATCAATCAAAAATAACCTCCTGCACCGGCCGCTGGGGAGAATCGTCGATGCCGCGTACAGGGATGGAGCCGATCCGCCGCAAGGCGATCATCGAGGCGGCGATCTCGACCATCGGCGAGCGCGGTAACTTGGACGTGACGGTTGGCCAGATCGCGCGCTCGGCCGGGGTCTCGGCGGCGCTGGCGCATCACTATTTCGGCGGCAAGGACCAGATCTTCTTGGCGACGATGCGCCACCTGCTGCGCGTGTACAGCCACAATGTCGGCGGTGCCCTTGCCGAGGCGAAGGGCCCGCGCGGCCGGATCAGCGCCGTGATCAGGGTAAGCTTTGGCACGGAGCAGTTCGCCCCATCGACCATCGCCGCCTGGCTCGCCTTCTATGTCCGCGCCCAAAGCGACGATCAGGCGCGCCGGTTGCTCGGCATCTATGCGCGGCGCCTCAATTCCAACCTGGTCGATGCGCTGGGCCAGCTCTGCGCCCGCGATGACGCAAAACGGATCGCCGAGGGGATCGCGGCCCTGATCGATGGGCTTTATATCCGCCAGGCTTTGCATTCCCGGGCGATTCATGATGGGCCGGCAGATCCCGCCAGCGCGATCGCGCTGGTCGAGCGCTACGTGAATTCGGAACTGGGTGCCGTCGCGCGCCCGGGCAAAAAGGGAGGGAAACGATGATCACCGTCTGGGGGCGCAAGACGTCGTCCAATGTGCAGATCGCCATGTGGGCGATCGGGGAATTGGGGCTCGAGCACGAGCGCATCGATTGGGGCGGGGCCTTTGGCGGCAATGACGAGCCGGACTACCGTGCGATGAACCCGAACGGGCTGATTCCCACCGTCAAGGATGGAGATCTGGTGGTTTGGGAAAGCGCGGCGATCCTGCGCTACCTGGGCGCGCGTTACGGGGACGGTGATTTCTGGCCCACCGACCCGGCGGCCCGCGCACCGTTGGACATGTGGGCGGAATGGGTCAAGACCAGTCTGGCTCCCGTCCTGACGCTCAAGGTTTTCTGGCAATTGGTGCGCACCCGGGCAGCCGAGCGGGATCACGGGCTGGTGACCGAGGGCGCCGCGGCACTGAAGCAGCTGACCGCCTTGGCGGATGTCCGGATCGGTGATGGGCCTTATCTGAACGGCGCGCACCTCTGCTTCGCCGACATCATGCTGGGCCATGTGCTCTACCGCTATTACACACTTGACTTCGAGCGCGGGGAGACGCCCAACCTCGACGCTTACTACGCGCGGCTGCAGGAGCGCCCCGCCTTCCGCGAGCACGCCATGGTGTCTTACGACAGCCTGCGCGTGGATTGAGCGAAGGCGCCTCTCACTCATGGAAGTGGATTTCGTCATCATCGGTTCCGGTTCGGCCGGCTCGGCGCTTGCCTATCGCCTCAGCGAGGACGGGCGGCATTCGGTGCTGGTTCTGGAATATGGCGGCACGGATATCGGCCCCCTCATTCAAATGCCGGCGGCACTGGGCTATCCAATGAACATGCCGCTCTATGATTGGGGGTTCTGGTCGGACCCGGAGCCGCATCTGGGCGGGCGTCGCCTGCCGTGCCCGCGCGGCAAGGTGATCGGCGGGTCCTCGTCGATCAACGGCATGGTCTATGTGCGCGGCCATGCGTGCGATTTCGACCACTGGGCCGAGCAGGGGGCCAAGGGTTGGTCCTACGCTGACGTGGCCCCCTATTTCGACCGGCAGGAAAATTGGCACGCCAGCGGCCATGGAGGCGATCCGGACTGGCGCGGCAAGGACGGGCCGCTGCATGTGCAGCGCGGGCCCAGGACCAATCCGCTGTACAAGGCCTTTGTCGAGGCGGGGTGCCAGGCGGGGTTCGAACTGACGGACGACTATAATGGCCAAAAGCAAGAGGGCTTTGGCCCGATGGACCAGACGGTCTGGCAGGGCCGGCGCTGGTCGACCGCCAATGCCTATCTGCGCCCGACGCTGAGCCGGCCCAATTGCGACCTGATCAATTGCTTCGCCCGGCGGGTTGTGATCGAGGATGGCCGCGCGGTTGGCGTCGAGATTTTGCGCGGCGAGGCGGTCGAAACCGTGCGTGCCCGGCGCGAGGTGATCGTTGCCGCCTCGGCGATCAACGCGCCGAAGATCCTGATGCTTTCCGGGATCGGTCCGGCGGATCACCTGGCCGAGCATGGGATCGGGGTGGTCGCGGACCGGCCGGGCGTCGGCCAGAACCTGCAGGATCATCTGGAGCTCTATATTCAGCAGGCCTGCATTCAGCCGATCACGCTCTACAAATACTGGAACCTGTTCGGAAAGGCGTTGATCGGGGCCGAATGGCTGTTCTTGAAGCGGGGGCTTGGCACATCAAACCATTTCGAAAGTGCGGGCTTCATTCGCTCGGCGCCGGGGGTCGAGTATCCGGATATCCAGTTTCACTTCCTGCCGATGGCGGTGCGGTATGACGGCAAGACCGCCGCCAACGGTCATGGTTTCCAGGCCCATGTCGGGCCAATGCGCTCTCCCTCGCGCGGTCGGGTGGCGCTGAAATCGGCCGATCCGCGCGAGAAGCCGTCGATTCTGTTCAACTACATGAGCGAGGAGCAGGATTGGATCGATTTCCGGCATTGTATCCGGGTCACCCGCGAGATTTTCGCGCAACGCGTCTTCGATTCCTTCCGGGGCGAGGAAATCCAACCGGGCAGCGATGTCGAGACCGACAACGAGTTGGACGATTTTGTGCGCCAGCACGCGGAAAGCGCCTATCACCCTTGCGGCACCTGCCGGATCGGCCAAGCCGAGGACCCTATGGCGGTGGTCGACCCGGAATGCCGGGTGATCGGGGTGGACGGGCTGCGGGTGGCCGACAGCTCGATCTTCCCGCGCATCACCAATGGCAATCTGAACGCGCCCTCGATCATGGTGGGCGAAAAGGCGTCGGACCATATATTGGGACGTGTACCCTTGCCGCGCGCGAACCGGGAAGCCTGGATCAATCCGCGCTGGCGGGATTCGGACCGGTGAGGGCCATCCCGAGGCCGGCGCCGCGGAGCCGGCCTTGGGATGGGATAGTGACAGACCAAGGAGGAAGTGATGGGCGATATCGACACGATCACGGGCTGGCATGCCCACGTCTACTTCGACGCCGAAAGGAAGGAGGCGGCACGCGCCCTGTGCGAAGCCTCGGCCGGGCGTTTCGGCGTTGCGATGGGCCGGATGCACGACGATCCGGTCGGTCCGCACCCAACGGGCAGCTGCCAGCTTTCGGTGCCACCCGGGGCGTTTGCCGAGGTCATCCCCTGGCTGGCGCTGAACCGGGGTGAGCTAACCGTTTTCGCCCATGCGGAAACGGGGGAGCATCTGGCAGACCATACGCAACATGTGATCTGGCTGGGCCAGTCGCGGCCGCTCGATCTGTCGATCTTTTGAGCCGGCCCGGCGCTGTGCCGCAAGGACCGCGAGAAACCTCGGTGCGCTTAACCATTCCTTTACCACGTATCGTCTATCAGAAACTTGTCTTTCTCGCAGGGTCGGTGCGGCGCGGTATCTCCCCCGTTATCACAACCGCTCCGTGGCGGTTCTCGCGGGCAAGTCTACTTACCCCTGGCGGGTAGTCCGCCCCGGTTTCGGCCGGGGCGGATTTTTTGCCCGTGTGTAGGTGGTGACGTCCTGCGCCGTCTGGTCGCTAGAGCAAAACCGGATCAGACTGAGCCAGTCTGATCTGAGGCATTTGCTCAAACATATGAGTCTGGACCAAAATCCTTTTTCAGACTGATTCAGTCTGAAACGGTTTTGGTTTAGGACTGGCAATTCGCCCCTGCAGGCCTGAACAGGGTCTGGCTCCGCCGGGAGGGTTGCGATTGTTCCACCCGCCGCTGAGGCGTGATCGTATGTTGCGAATGTCCTCGTGCCCGAACGCGGTGCTGCGTGCTCGGGCCAGTTGAACGCCGATCAGGCCGAGAGGAGGCCTTTCAGGAAATGGTGGGTATGCCCCTCAGCGGGCAGAGGCCTGCTCACTGATCTGGGCCAGCATGTCACGGATGTTGCCGGTAAGGCGAGGCAGGTGTTCGGCGGTTGCCGCATTGTCCGCCTGCTGCGCGGCTGCGTTGACCGCTTTGGCCGCATCCTGAACGCGCTGGCCGCCGATCGCGCCGGCGACCGAAATCAAGATGTGGCTGACCGCGCGGATCTCATCCAGGTCCAAAGGATCCTCCGCATGGATCAGGCGGTCCAGCGCGTTCTGGGTGTCTGACACGACCTTCTCTAGCAGTTCGTCCATGGCAGTCGGGCCAATCGTCTCGGCCAAGGTGTCGTAGATGCCCCTGTCGATCACCGGCACAGCCAATGCGTCCGCATTGGGACCTGCCGCATCGGTGCCGTGGACGCTTGCGCCCGGATGACCCGGCGGCTTGGCGGACGGTGCCGGGCGCTTGTGCATATACCGGCGGATCTCCGATCCGAACTGCTCGATCGAAAGGATTGGCTTGGCGATCACGCCGTCCGCCCCCGCGGCCGCGATGGCTGCGCGGTGTTCACGCATGACATAGGCTGTCAGCGCGACCATTGGCTTCTCAGCGAGCGAATCGCCACGCGCGCGCAAGCGGCGTAAGAGCTCGATCCCGCTTACCCGCGGCATTTCGATGTCGACCAGAATCAAATCGAAATCACCGGTCTCCACGATTTCCAGCGCCTCGGCGCCATCATTCGCAATGGTAACCGAGGCGCCAAGGCTTTCGAGCATCTGGGTCGCCACCATTTGATTGGTGGGATTGTCCTCGGCGAGCAGAACGCGCAAGCCGTCGAGCATCACGTCTAATCCCCCTGGTAGTCCCCCCGGTATACTCCCTGGTACATTTGCATTGCGCGCGTCCACTAAACGGCCTCCGTCAGTTGCTGGTTCTCGCGCCTGAGAGACTCTGCCAACAGATCGGCGGTCAGAGGCGGCGTGCAGACCGCATCGAAGACATCGGGCCTGAGCGGCGAACCGATCGCTACCAGGCGTGCCGAGGGGTTCTCGGCGCGAAGCCGCGCGGCGCGCGCCGGCTCGGAATCACCTCCGGCCTCCATCAGGATCGCTGATACCTGCTGATTGGCGACCCCGGGTTCGTAGACCGGCCAAGAGAGCTTGCGCAGCAGCGCCGCCAGCATCGCCTCGACCGTGATGGTATCCGCCTCGATGCGAATGCACTTCGTGCGCTCGCGGGTCAGGTCCATCGGCACCGAAACAGACACCTTCGCGCGGCCGGAGACCGGGCGGCTGAGCGAGACCGATCCACCCATGAGGCTGATCAGTCCGCGCGCGATCATCGGTCCCAGCGAGTCGGAGGCGAAATCGTCATATTCCGCCGAGCCGCGGCCGAACATCGCCTCGGGCTGCCAGCCGGGTTGATCGCTGCTGCGCACCGCGGCGTCGATCGCCATTTCAATGCCGCTCTCACCCCAAGTGAGCGTCAACCGCACGTCGCGCGTGCCGACCACATCGACCAGGAAGGTGAGGAAATGCCCCAGAACCTGGCGCAACCGCACCAAGTCGCCCGCGGCGCGGCGGGTCGTCTGGCGATCGGCGTCGATCATGACCTCGACACCCTCGCGCTCGATGATCGGGCCGAAAGCTTCCTTCACCGAGTCCGCCAGTTCCGCCAGGCTGAACAGCTCGCGCGACATCACCAGGCTTTCGCTCTGCAGGTCGGAGAAGTCCAGAATGTCGGCGAGCAACAGGCTCATCTGACGCCCCGATCGCTCCGCCTGATCGACCAGGCGCACCTGGCGATCGTTGAGCGCCGTCTGCCGGACCAGGGCGAGCAACCCCAGCACGCCGTTCATCGGCGTGCGCAATTCATGGCTCATCATGGTCAAGAACCGCGACTTCGCCTGGCTTGCGGCCTCGGCGCGTGCCGCAAGGTCAGCGCTCTCCTGTGCCATGCGCCGGTAGCGCCGAGTTTCGATCAGCATGATCCCCATCAGGAGAAACGATAGCGCGAGCGCGGCCATCGAGAACATCCAGGTCAGCCTGGCACTGTCGCGGACCGATTCACGGGCCCGGGCGAGACGGTTCTCCTCGCCGGCAAGGGTTTTAACCGATAGCGCGCGCAACCTCTGCCCGGCTTCATTGAAGTCCTTCAGGATCGCCTGGAAGACTTCCGGCGGGGTGTCGCTCGAGATGTTGACGACCGCGTCCTCGTGCTTTTTCAGGGCTTCTTGGATCACTCCGACCGCATTTAGTTCACTGTCGTAGTCGCGGATCCGGCGCCCCACATCGCCCTCGCGAAACAGCGCGATCCGGCTCCAGAAAATATCGAAGCGCCGATTTACGTCCTCGGCGGTGACGTTGGGCGTGCCGACGGCGAATTGCCCCAGGACGGAGACGAATCGCCCATGCTCGGCTTCCGCCTGTGCCGTACTCCAATAGATCACTTCCTGGCTGTAGTCGCTCAGGTTCTGCATATCCTGCTCCTGCGCCCGAAAGCCCAGGATCGCGAGCATCATCAAGCCCACCAGCGCGACCGCAGCGAGGCCGCGCGTGATGCTGATGGGTATCTTCAACGCAGCTCGACGGTCGTCAACTGCCAGACGAGGCGGATCGTGTAGGACGGATCCTGAAGTTCCGTATGGTCGTCGAGAGGATAGATCACCCAGATTGGGCCCTTGTCGCGCCGCGACAGCTTGTTGCCGTCCGCCTCGAGCGCCATGATCACATCGTAGTTTTGGAAGTCAGTGACAGGCACCTCGATCGAATAGTCGTTGGCGGCCACAAGGCGCGCAAGCTCTGCTGGTCCCAGATCCGCCGCCGCGAGCACGTCGCGCGCAAGAGGCCCTTCGAACTCGACCACCCCGTCGGTAAATTCGGTCGCTGTGGCGACCTTCACCTGCGGCAGCGCGCGCAGCTCCTCCTCGGTGAAGCTGAACTTCGGCCGATCGTCGCCGCCACTGAGGCGCACAACGAGCAATTCCGAGTCCGACGACGCGTGAGTATCGAATGTCAAACCAGCGATCGCCAAGACGACCGCGGCCAAAGCCAGAAAAGTCCGTCCCTTCATGTTACGTCTCGCTTTTTAGCCACTGAAACACCATGACACGGGCCCGGAAGCCGCTGAGCAGATGGACGTGTCGGCGCGGGTGCTGCCGGTAGGCGGCTCTCATGCACCAGACCATCCTATTGGAAGGAAGGTTTATAAATTCTAAATGGTGCGCCAAAACAACGCTTTCCCTCTTCCGATCACCGCCGCCCAGCGTGAAGCGACGGGCCGTGCCTAGACCAACGCGCCAGCAGCCCGGATCGTTGCATGCAAAATGAAATTGCGCCGGCGGGTTACCCGCCGGCGCAAGCCCCATTGTCCGGACGCGCTCTCCTACGCTTTCGCGGGGTATCCGATCCCGGAAAGAGCTTGCGTGATCTCGTCCAGGATCGCCGGGTCGTCGATCGTCGCGGGCATCTTGTACGCCTCGCCATCGGCGATCTTGACCATGGTCCCGCGCAAGATCTTGCCCGACCGGGTCTTGGGTAGCCGGTCGACAACGCAGGCCAGCTTGAACGCGGCCACAGGGCCGATCTCCTGGCGCACCCGGGCAACGCATTCCTTGGCGATCTCATCGTGCGGCCGGTTGCAGCCGGCATTGAGGCAGAGCAACCCGAGCGGAAGCTGCCCCTTCAGATCGTCCGAGATCCCGATCACGGCGCACTCGGCCACATCGGGGTGCCCGGCCAAGACCTCTTCCATCCCTCCAGTCGAAAGGCGGTGCCCGGCGACGTTGATCACGTCATCGGTGCGCGCCATGATGTAGACGTAGCCGTCCTCGTCCATCATCCCCGCGTCCCCGGTCTCGTAATAGCCGGGGAAGGTGTCGAGATAGCTCTTGAGGAACCGCTCGTCAGCGTTCCAGAGCGTCGGCAGGCAGCCTGGAGGCAAGGGCAGCTTCACAGCGATGGCACCAAGTTCACCCGCGGCGACCGGATTTCCTCCGTCGTCGAGGATTTGAATGTCGTATCCCGGCATCGCCACCGTGGGTGAGCCCAGCTTTACAGGCATGTGCTCGATCCCCATTGGGTTTCCAGCGATCGCCCAGCCGGTCTCGGTCTGCCACCAGTGGTCGATCACCGGCACGCCCAATTGAGCCTCGGCCCATTCGATGGTCGCCGGATCGGCCCGCTCGCCCGCCAGGAACAGGGTGCGAAAGCCCGACAGGTCATATTTGCGCACGAATTCGCCGTTCGGGTCCTCGCGTTTGATCGCCCGGAAGGCGGTGGGCGCGGTGAACAGCGCCTTGACGTCATGCTCGGAGATGACGCGCCAGAACGTGCCGGCATCCGGCGTGCCGACCGGCTTGCCCTCGAAGAGGATCGAGGTGTTCCCGGTCAGAAGCGGCGCGTAGACGATGTAGGAATGGCCGACGACCCAGCCCACATCCGACGCGGCCCAGAAGACCTCGCCCGGGTCGACGCCGTAGAGGTTTTTCATGGTCCAGATCAGCGCCACCATGTGGCCCGCGTTCGGGCGGATCACTCCCTTGGGCTGGCCCGTGGTGCCGGAGGTGTAGAGGATGTAGAGCGGGTCGTCGCCCCTGACGGGCACGCAATCCGCGGGCTCGGCGCCTTCCTGGAACGCCTCCCATTCCGCGTCGCGGCCTTCAACCAAGGATGCCTCTTCCTGCGGACGTTGGAGCATGACGACCAAGCCCGGTTTGTGGCTGGCTTGCTCGATCGCGGCATCGATCAGGGGCTTGTATTTGACCACCCGTCCCGGCTCGATCCCGCAGGAGGCGGCCAGGATCGCCTTCGGCGTCGCGTCGTCCAGGCGCACGGCCAATTCGTTTGCCGCGAAGCCGCCGAACACCACCGAGTGGATCGCGCCGATCCGGGCGCAGGCAAGCATGGCGATTGCAGCTTCGGGCACCATCGGCATGTAGACGATGACGCGGTCGCCCTTCTCGATGCCGGCCCGGGTCATCGCCCCGGCGAGCCGGGCGACCTTGTCCTTCAACTCAGCATAGGTGAGGACCGATTTCGAGCCGGTGATCGGGCTGTCATGGATCAGCGCCGGCTGGTCGCCGCGGCCGCGCTCTACATGCCGGTCGACCGCGTTGTAGCAAGTGTTGCAAACCCCGTCCGAGAACCAGCGATACATGGGCGCTGCGCTGTCGTCGAGGGCACGGGTTGGCTTCTCGATCCAGTCGACCGCTTCCGCCGCCCTCATCCAGAAGGCCTCTGGATCCGCCCTCCAGCCCTCGTAGATCTCCTTGTAGCTCGTCATCACTTCGTCTCCTGTCCCTGGGGCGCCGCCCCGTGATCGTCCGAGGATTTCCCCTCGATTTTCCTTGGGCCCATTTGGACCTCACGCATAGTTCTGCACCGGCGTTCCCGCCAGTGCCGCGATGTTCAACAGCCCCCGCGCAGTGACCGAGGGACTGACGATATGGGCCTTGTTACCCATGCCCATCAGGATCGGGCCGACCTCCAGCCCATTGGCCAATTGCTTCAGAATGTTGCGCGATCCCGATGCCGCGTCGACATTGGCGAAGATCAGGCAGTTGGCCGCGCCCTCCAGTCGCGAGTTCGGGAAGACGCGCGCGCGCAGTTCGGGGTCGAGCGCATGGTCCGCGTGCATCTCGCCCTCGTATTCGAAGTCCATCTGCTGTTCGTCCAGGATCTCCAGCGCCCGGCGCACCTTCTGGGCTGATGCGGAGTCCAGGCTTCCGAAGACCGAGTGACTCAGCAGCGCGATTTTCGGCTCGATTCCAAACCGGCGGATATGGCGCGATGCCGCCATTGCATTATGCGCGATCTGCTCGGCGCTGGGATCGTGGTTGACCTGGCTGTCGCCAATGAAGACCACCCCTTGGTCTAAGATCACCGGTGACAGCGCGCCGATCGGCAACAGCCGTCCGCCCAAGCCGTCAGGAAGTCCAGCCAGCATCTGTCTGACGTAATTCAGATGCCACAGATACTGGCCAAAGGTTCCGCAGATCATGCTGTCCGCATCGCCGCGATGGACCATGACCGCAGCGATCGCGGTCGTGTTGGTGCGCATGATCGTGCGGGCCAGGTCCGGTGTCACGCCGCGGCGCTCGAGCCGTTCGTGATAAGTCTCCCAATACTCCCGATAGCGCGGATCGTTTGTCGGATCGCAGATCTCGAAATCCTCGCCGGGCTTCACTTTCAGCCCGGCGCGTTCAATCCGCTGGTCGATCACGTCGGGCCGTCCGATCAGGATCGGCCGGTCGATCCCCTCCTGCGCCATCGATTGCGCAGTGCGCAGCACCCGCTCGTCCTCACCCTCGGCGAAGACGATCCGGCGGTGTGCGGTGCGCGCCGCCTCGAAGACCGGCTTCATCAGCATTGCCGAGCGGAAAACCGAGCCGTCGAGTTGCGTCTTGTAACTCTCAAGGTCCTCGATCGGGCGGCGGGCGACGCCGGTCTCCATCGCGATTCGGGCGACGTTGCTTGCCACTTGGCCGAGTAGGCGCGGGTCAAATGGTTTCGGGATCAAGTATTCGCGGCCGAAGACGATCCGCTCGCCGCGATAGACCGAGGCGACCTCGGCGGAAGAGGTCTGGCGCGCCAGGTCCGCCAGGGCGTTCGCGCAGGCGATCTTCATCTCCTCGTTGATCACCGTTGCGCCCACGTCCAAGGCGCCCCGGAAGATGAAGGGGAAGCAGAGCACATTGTTGACCTGGTTTGGATAGTCGGATCGCCCCGTCGCGATGATCGCATCCTCGCGCACCGCCAGGGCGTCATCGGGCCAGATCTCCGGCGTCGGATTGGCCAGCGCGAAGATGATCGGGTCCTTGGCCATTTTGGCCACCATTTCGCCGTTCAGCACGCCGGGGCCGGAGAGGCCCAGGAACATGTCAGCGCCGGCAATCAATTCCTTCAGCGGGCCTTCATCGGTCTGGCGTGCAAATCGCCCCTTGGTCTCGTCGACGCCCTCGCGGCCTTCGAAGACCAGGCCATCCTTGTCGAAGAGCCACGTGTTCTCGCGTTTCAACCCCATGTCGCAGAGCAGGTTCAGGCACGCGATCCCGGCCGCGCCGCCTCCGGTCGAGACCATCTTCACTTCGCCCAAGTCCTTGCCCGCCAGGTGGAGCGCATTGATCACGGCGGCGGCTACGACGATCGCCGTGCCGTGCTGATCATCGTGGAAGACCGGAATGCCCATCCGCTCCTTGCAGATGCGCTCGACCTCGAAGCATTCAGGCGCCTTGATGTCCTCCAGGTTCACCGCCCCGAAGGTGGGCTCCAGCGCGATCACGATCTCGGCCAGCTTTTGGGCGTCGGTCTCGTTCACCTCGATGTCGAACCCGTCCACATCGGCGAATTTCTTGAAGAGGGCGACCTTGCCCTCCATCACCGGCTTCGACGCCGACGCACCTATATTTCCCAGACCGAGCACTGCGGTGCCGTTCGAGATCACCGCGACGCGGTTGCCCTTGCCCGTATAGCGGAAGGCGTCATCCGCGTTTTCGGCGATCTTCAGGCAGGCCTCGGCGACGCCCGGGCTGTAAGCCAGGCTGAGGTCGCGCTGGGTCGCCATCGGCTTGGTGACCCGGATCGAGAGTTTCCCTGGAGACGGAATTTCGTGGTAGCGGAGTGCGGATTCCTTCAGGGCATCGTCCTTGCGCTGGCTCATCTTGCTGGCCTCCCCGACCGGCTTTTCTCGTTATTCCGTCTCAGCATAGCGGACCCGGCCGTTGCGTTGAGTCAGAAGCGCCACCTATTCCGCGGCCTGCGGCGCGCGGGCACCGCGGATCAGGTCGATGATGTTCTTGGCAGCCTCGGGGATATTGGTCCCGGGCCCGAAGATCGCCTTCACCCCATTGGAATAGAGGAAGTCGTAATCCTGCTGCGGGATCACGCCGCCGCAAATCACGATGATATCATCCGCGCCCTGGGCCTTGAGCGCCTCGATCAGCTTGGGCGCCAGCGTCTTGTGGCCCGCCGCCTGGCTCGAGATGCCGATCACATGGACGTCATTGTCGATTGCGTCCTGGGCCGCCTCCTCGGGTGTTTGGAACAAGGGGCCGACATCCACATCGAAGCCGATATCCGCGAACGCCGTGGCGATCACCTTGGCGCCCCGGTCGTGGCCGTCCTGGCCCATCTTGACCACCAGCATCCGCGGCCTGCGGCCTTCGGCCTTAGCGAACGCCTCGACTTCGCCCTGAATTGCCGCGAATTCCGCGTCGCCCTCATAGGCCGCCCCGTAGACGCCTGAGAGGGTGCGCACCTCGGCCTTGTGCCGTCCGAATACTTTCTCCATGGCCATCGAGATCTCCCCAACGGTTGCGCGGGCGCGCGCGGCCTCGACCGCCGCCGCCAGCAGGTTGCCTGTCCCCCGCGCGGCCTCCTCGAGCGCGCTCAGCGCCGCGTCACACGTGGCTTGGTCGCGGGCGGCACGGATCTTCTCCAGCCGTGCCACCTGGGCCTCGCGGACCTTGACGTTGTCCACATCCAGGATGTCGATCGGCTCCTCTTTCTCGGGCCGGAACTTGTTGACCCCGACGATCACCTCCTCGCCCCGGTCGATGGCGGCTTGGCGCTTGGCCGCCGCCTCCTCGATGCGCAGTTTCGGCATGCCTGTGGCCACCGCCTTGGTCATGCCGCCCATGGCATCGACTTCCTCGATGATCTTCCACGCCTCGGCCGCGAGTTGCTCGGTCAAAGCCTCGACGTAGTAGGAGCCGGCCAGTGGATCGACCACCTTGGTCACCCCGGTCTCGTTTTGCAGGATCAGTTGCGTGTTGCGCGCGATCCGGGCCGAGAATTCCGTCGGCAGGGCGATTGCCTCGTCGAAGGAATTCGTGTGCAGCGATTGGGTGCCGCCCAGTGCCGCCGACATCGCCTCGAACGCGGTGCGCACGATGTTGTTGTAAGGGTCCTGTTCCTGCAACGAGACGCCCGAGGTCTGGCAATGGGTGCGCAGCATCAGGCTTTGCGGCTTTTGCGGATTGAACTGGGACATGATCCGGTGCCACAGCAGCCGGGCCGCGCGCAGCTTGGCCGCTTCCATGAAGAAGTTCATGCCGATGGCGAAGAAGAAGGAAAGCCGCCCCGCGAACTGGTCCACGTCCATTCCGCGCGCCAGCGCCGCTTTAACGTATTCCTTGCCGTCGGCCAGCGTGAAGGCCAGCTCCTGCACCAGGTTCGCTCCGGCCTCCTGCATGTGGTAGCCGGAGATCGAGATCGAGTTGAACCGGGGCATGTTTTCCGACGTGTATTCAATGATATCCGCAACGATCCTCATGCTGGGTTCCGGCGGGTAGATATAGGTGTTCCGGACCATGAACTCCTTCAGAATGTCGTTCTGGATGGTGCCGGAAAGCTGGGCATGGTCGACGCCTTGCTCCTCGCCCGCCACGATGAAGGAGGCCAGCACCGGGATCACCGCACCGTTCATGGTCATCGAGACCGAAACCTGATCCAGCGGGATCCCGTCGAACAGGATCTTCATGTCCTCGACCGAGTCGATGGCGACCCCGGCTTTGCCCACATCGCCCAATACACGCGGATGGTCACTGTCATAGCCACGGTGGGTCGCCAGATCGAAGGCGACCGAGCAGCCCTGACCACCCGCCGCGAGCCCTTGGCGGTAGAAGGCGTTCGATTCCTCGGCGGTCGAGAAGCCCGCATATTGCCGGATCGTCCAGGGCCGCCCGGAATACATGGTCGCTCGCGGTCCCCGGATGAAGGGCGCCTCGCCGGGCAGTGAGCCCAAATGGCCGAGGCCCGCCAGATCTTCCTCGGAATAGAGCGGCTTGACCGCAATTCCCTCTGGTGTCTCCCAGACCAGGTCGTCCGGCGTGCGGGTCTTCAGCTCCCTTTCGGCCAGGGCCTTCCATGCATCGATCTTGGCGTCGCTCATCATCGCCTCCTTCACAGGCGTCCGGCTGCGGTCAGTCGAACGCGAAGCCTAAGTCTCGCAGATAGGCGCCGAAATCGGCGCGTTCCGGTGTGCTGTATTGCCGGCGTTTGTCCTCGCGCCAGCCGTAGTCGGGGTCGGTGCCAAAGCGTTCGGCCGCGCGCTGGCGCGCGAACGGCTTGGCCACGTTGCGCCGGGTGTCGTAGCCCGGGGCCAGGCGCTGGAAGGCGTCCGTGTCGTAGCGGTCTTGGTGAACTGTCATGCCCAAATCCAATCGCGGACTGACGGAGGCTTCATGGGCAGGGTGCCCGAGACAAACACCGGCAAACGGGAAGACCCGGTCAGGTAGATCGAGCAGCCGGCTCACCTCGCGCGCCCTATTGCGGATCTGGCTGATCGGGCAAGTGCCGAGCCCCGCTATGGCCGCCGCCGCGACGATCCCTTCGAGTACGATGGCCGCATCGCCGATGGCATTGAACAACGCGTCGAAATGGTTGTTCACGAAGTCCCTGCCTTCGAAGAGCGAGGCGAAACGCGCGCCGTTCCCGCAGACGACAAGAAAGACGGGAGCCTTCGCGATCCAATCGGCACCGGGCACGTCGGTCATCAACTCAGCACGCAGCGCCCGGTCTCGGACCCAGACCACATCCGCCTGCTGCAGGTCGCTCTTTGTCGGTGCCGACAGCCCCGCCGCGATCAACAAGCTGACCAGTCCCTCCGGCACCGCCCGTTCTGCATAGTCACGACAGGACCGCCGGTCGATCAGTCGGTGCAGGCCATCGCGCGCGGCGCCATCGAGCCCCTCAGCGCTGATGGCCGGGCCTTCGCCGAAACGGACTGTCGCGGCGGCCTGCAGGTCAGCGGCATTGGTCATTTCTTCCTCCGCGTTTCGTGGCCTGACCTAATACAACCGTTACGTGAGTAAACATATGATTTATCACATAAAAATGTAAAATCCCGTTTTGCAGAACAACGATTCCAGGGTATGATCCGGACATCAGGGTTCGCGTATCCCTTACGTCGTGTCGATCCTGGGGCCTGGCGCTGTCGCGCCAATTCTTCCGCCCCGCGGTGCGCTACTTGGCCTTCCCGTAAAACGACAAGCCGGGTCATCCGGCGAGACCGGCCAATGTGCCGCAATAAGGAGGAGACGCGATCATGTTCGGCATCCCCGAATCCGTCCTGACCATGGGAACCGACCTGGTGCGGTTGGCGCATCTGATGGCGATGGCCGTCGGCCTCGGCACCATGGTTTCGACCGACATCATGACGCTCAGGCGGGTCGAGCGCCGGATCAGCAGCGAATACTGCAGGGCGATCGAGAGTGCGCACCGGATCATGATGCCCGCGATCTTGGCCGCCTGGGTGACCGGGATCGTTCTGATCGCAATCAGGACCGGATTCGACCCGGCCAACTTCACGCCCAAACTGGCGGCAAAGCTGACCGTCGTCTCGCTGCTGACGATCACGGCAGTGGTGGTCAAATGGCAGGTCATGCCGATCATCGCGCGGGCCGAGGGAGTGACCCTGATGGAAACCAGCCTCGGCGACAAGCTGGTGCTGGCGGTCTGCGCGGCGATGTCCATGTCGGGCTGGAGCCTGGCCCTGCTCTTGGGCGCCTCCGTGACCTTCAAGACGGCGGATTGGCCGACACTGGTCGCGCTGCTGGTCACCGTCTATATGGTCGCGCTGGCAACGGCGGTCTATTCCGCCCTCGCGCTCCAGTCCCGGGTCACGATGGTCTTGCGGCAGACCGAAAAGCTGGCCGTCCAATGAAAACGCGAGTGCGGGGGAATATGCCAGGGTAGGGGTCACGTGAACTCCATGATCACATCGTCGACGGCCAACGAGGCACCCGGTTCGGCATTGATCCTGGCAACCACCGCTTTCTTCTCGGCGCGGAGCACGTTTTCCATCTTCATCGCCTCGACGGTGGCGAGCGCCTGACCTTCCTGCACTTCGTCGCCCTCGGCGACGGCGATCGAGACGACGACGCCGGGCATCGGGCAGAGCAGCATCTTCGAGGTATCCGGCGGCAGCTTCTCCGGCATCAGCCGGGCCAGTTCGGCGATGCGCGGTGTGCGCACCTTCACGTCCAGATCGGCGCCGCGATACCGGATGCGGAAGCCCTCGGACCTGGCCTCGACCTTCAGCGCCATCTGCGCGCCGTCCACGTCGAGGATGGCCAGACTGCGGCCAGGGACCCAGTCCGAGGCGACGCGGCGCGCCTTTCCGTCTTCGAAAGTGACCGTCGCGCCTTCGCGGTCGGCGGCGATCTTCACCGGGAAGTCCGTCCCTTGCAGGCTGACCACCCAGTCCGTGCCGACCACCCGTTCGTGGTTCGACATCCGGCCCGAAATACGGGCGCGGCGGATCTCGACCACCCTGAACATCGCCGCGGCGGCGGCGGCGAGCCGGGCCAGCGCTGCGCCGTCCAATTCGGCGCCCGCGAATCCGTCCGGATATTCTTCCTCGATAAAGGCAGTGGTCATGTCGCCCGCGATGAACTTCGGATGGTCCATCACCGCCGAGAGGAAGGGCAGGTTGTGGCCGATTCCCTCGATCTCGAACTCGTCCAGCGCCTCGCGCATGACGTCCAGCGCCGCCGCCCGGTCGGGTGCCCAGGAACAGAGCTTGGCGATCATCGGGTCGTAGAACATCGATATCTCGCCGCCCTCGTAGACGCCGGTATCGTTGCGGACCGCATGGGTTGGCTCGGCCACTTCCTCGGGCGGGCGATACCGGGTCAGCCGTCCGATCGAGGGCAGGAAGCTGCGATAGGGGTCCTCGGCATAGAGCCGGCTCTCGATCGCCCAGCCGTTCAGCTTCACATCATCCTGGGTCAGGCTCAGCTTGTCGCCCGCTGCCACCCGGATCATGTGCTCGACCAGATCCTGACCGGTGATCAGCTCGGTCACCGGGTGCTCGACCTGCAGCCGGGTGTTCATCTCGAGGAAGTAGAAATTCTTGTCGCCGTCGACGATGAACTCGACAGTCCCGGCCGAGCAGTAGTCGACCGCCTTCGCCAGCGCGACCGCCTGCTCGCCCATCGCCCTGCGGGTCTCCGGGTCGAGGAATGGCGAGGGCGCCTCCTCGATCACCTTCTGGTTCCGGCGCTGGATCGAGCATTCGCGCTCGCCCAGATAGATGCAGTTGCCATGGCTATCGCCCAGCACCTGGATCTCGATATGCCGGGGCTGGGTGACGAATTTCTCGATGAAAATCCGGTCGTCGCCGAATGAGGACGCAGCCTCGTTCTTCGAGGATTGGAAGCCCTCGCGGGTTTCCTCGTCGGTCCAGGCGATGCGCATTCCCTTGCCGCCGCCGCCGGCGCTGGCCTTGATCATCACCGGATAGCCAACTTGCGCAGCGATCTTTATCGCCTCGTCCGCATCCTCGATCAGGCCCATATAACCCGGCACGGTCGAGACATTGGCCTCGGCCGCCAGCTTCTTCGAGGTAATCTTGTCGCCCATCGCCTCGATGGCGCCGACCGGCGGGCCGATGAAGGCGACGCCGGCGGCGTCGAGCGCCCCGGCGAATTTCGCGTTTTCGGAGAGGAAGCCGTAGCCGGGGTGCACAGCCTCGGCGCCGGTCTCCTTGATCGCCGCCATGATACGCTCGATCACGATATAGGACTGGTTCGCGGGGGCTGGGCCGATATGGACGGCCTCGTCGGCCATGCTGACATGCAGCGCGTCCCGGTCGGCGTCCGAGTAGACGGCGACGGTGGCGATACCCATCTTGCGGGCCGTCTTGATGACCCGGCAGGCGATCTCGCCGCGGTTGGCGATCAGGATCTTCTTAAACATGCCCTGTCCCTTTTCGTTTTACTCTGGTGCGTCCACGCTCTCGGTCGCGAATTCGGCGGGCGAGGTGATCTCGATTAGCTCCATGTCGTCCGAATGCTTGACCTCGCGGTGGCGGATGCCGGGCGGCTGCAACACGCAGGAGCCGGCGCGCAGAATATGCTCGTGCGTCGTGTTTTCAGGCCCCTCATACTCGAAGACCACCCAGCCGCGGGTCACGTAGACCATTTGGAAGTCCAGATCGTGGGTGTGCCAGGCGCCCTCGGAGTGCCGCCCGGGCACGGCGCGGATCACATGGGCACCATACTTGCCGCCAGTCGCCTCGCGGATGCCCAATTGCCGGTATTCGAAAAAGGCGCGCAGGCCCTGGCCTTCGAACTTGCCCTCGTCCGCATGGGCGATGGTGAAGGCCTGGCCTTTCCAGAGCTTGTTCATGATCCTACTCCCTGTTGCCTAATGCCCCGGACCTGATCCGGGGCCTCGGCGGACAGCGCGCAGCGGCGCGAGGCCCCGGCTCGGGGGCCGGGGCATTGGTCTGCATACACCCTCATCGTCCGCCCCCCGGCCGCTTCGCGACCATGTCGATCTCGACCAGCGCGCCGACGGCCAGCGCGGTCACGCCCACGGTGGTGCGCGCCGGGCGGCGGTCGGGCGGGAAATAGCTTTGGTAGGTTTCATTGAAGACCGCGTAGTCGCGTTCGAACTCGGTCAGGTAACAGCGGCATTGCAGGACGTGGGAGAGGTCCAGGTCCAGGCCCCTCAGCACAACTTCCAAGTTCTCGATGACCCGGCGGGTCTGCGCCTCGATGCCATGGGGCAGGGGGGCGTCGGGTGCGGCAGGGTCAGTGGGCATCTGCCCGGTCAGCAGTACCCAGCCGTCACTCTCGACCGCGTGAGAGAAGGGCGCGACCGGCCTGGGCCCGCCCGAGATCATATGGAACAGGGGGCCGCTCACGGGCGGCCCCCCGTATCAGTGATTTGACTGGTCGCCCCAGAGACCGCCTCGCGGCGATCAGTCGAGGTCGATCTGGTTCTCGCTGGTGATGGCACCGGTAACCGCACCGGCCGCCGCGCCGACGACCGCGCCGGCGACCACCGGCCCACCGACAACAGCGGTGCCGAGCGCACCGACACCGGCACCGATGGCGCCCCCCTCGAGCGCGCGGGTGCCCGGATCCGAGCTACAGGCCGCCAGGGTAAGCGCGCCCGCCGTAAGCAGAACAGTAAGTCGCATCTCAGTTTCTCCTCGCTCAATATTCCCTCGAGTTTACCAAAGATAGGGGGGATCGAACCAGAAAAACAGTTGAGGCCCGGAACTTGTTGATTCATTGAAACATTCCTGCACGGCATTCGCAAATTGGTCGCTCTGGTCTCATTGCCGCTCCATCCATGCGCGCATCCGCCCGTGAATGATCCCGATCGCCCGCGGCGCGAAGGCATTGCGGTATTCGACCGATTTACCCGCCCGCTCGAAATGGGTGGCAATGATCCCGGCCATGATCTCGTTCCGGTAGAGCTCGCTCACTTCCATGTTCATCGTGCGCGCCATCTCCTGCTCGATGATCGAGGCGGTGAAATGCATGGTGGTGCACCGCTCGACCAGATCGCTGGCGCCGTCATAGACCTCCGCATAGCACGCGCTGACCCGGCGCTGGATATCCTCGGCACTGGTGATGGCGATGTCGTCCAGCACGACATCGGCCCAGCCGGCGATCTGATCGTCGGAGACCTCGGCGACCGCGGGAGCGGCACACACGAACAGGCTGACCAAGACGAGAGCAGGTGTGCGCATCAGGCCCTCACAATGGAATATTGTCATGCTTCTTCCACGGGTTCTCGAGCTGCTTGCCCCTTAGCGCCGCAAACGCCCGGGCGACCCGGCGCCTGGTCGAGTGCGGCGTGATCACCTCGTCGATGAAGCCCTTTTCGGCGGCGACGAAGGGGTTGGCGAAGCGGTCCTCGTATTCCTTCGTATGCGCCGCGATCTTGTCGGCATCGCCCAGCTCGGCGCGATAAAGGATCTCGACTGCCCCCTTGGCGCCCATCACCGCGATCTCGGCGGTGGGCCAGGCATAGTTGATGTCGCCGCGCAGGTGCTTCGAGCTCATCACGTCGTAGGCCCCGCCATAGGCCTTGCGGGTGATCACAGTCACCTTCGGCACCGTCGCCTCGCCATAAGCGAACAGCAGCTTTGCCCCGTGCTTGATCACGCCGCCATATTCCTGGCCGGTCCCTGGCAGGAAGCCGGGCACGTCCACCAGGGTCAGGATCGGGATCGAGAAGGCGTCGCAGAAGCGCACGAACCGCGCCGCCTTGCGGCTTGAGTCGATGTCCAAACAGCCGGCCAGCACCATCGGCTGGTTCGCGACCACGCCCACACTCTGCCCCTCCAGCCGGATGAAGCCCGTCAGGATGTTCTTCGCGAAGTCCTTTTGGATCTCGTAGAAATCGCCTTCATCCGCGGTTTTCCGGATCACCTCGTGCATGTCATAGGGCTGGTTCGGGTTCTCCGGGATCAGGCTGTCCAGCGACATCTCCACCCGATCGGGCGCATCGAAGAACGGCCGCTCCGGCGCGCCCTCGCGATTGGATAAGGGCAGAAAGTCGATCAGCCGCCGGACCTCGGCCAGCGCCTCGACATCGTTCTCGAAGGCACCGTCGGCGACCGACGATTTCGAGGTGTGGGTCTTGGCCCCGCCCAGTTCCTCGGCCGTGACGATCTCGTTCGTCACCGTCTTCACCACGTCCGGTCCGGTCACGAACATGTAGCTGGAATCCCGCACCATGAAGATGAAGTCGGTCATCGCGGGCGAATAGACCGCGCCGCCCGCGCAGGGCCCCATGATGACGCTGATTTGCGGAATGACGCCCGAGGCCAGGATGTTGCGCTGGAAGACATCCGCGTAGCCGGCCAGCGAGGCGACGCCCTCCTGGATGCGCGCGCCACCGGAATCGTTCAGGCCGATGACCGGCGCGCCGACCTTCATCGCCATGTCCATGATCTTGCAGATCTTCTGGGCATGGGTTTCCGACAGAGAGCCGCCGAAGACCGTGAAATCCTGGCTGAATACATAGACCTGGCGCCCGTTGACCGTCCCCCAGCCGGTCACCACGCCGTCGCCGGGCATCTTGACCTCGTCCATGCCGAAATCGGTGCAGCGATGGGCGACGAACATGTCGAATTCCTCGAAGCTGCCCTCGTCGAGCAGCAGCTCGATGCGTTCCCGCGCGGTCAGCTTGCCCTTGGCGTGCTGCGCCTCGATCCGGCGCTGGCCGCCACCGGCCTTCGCCCCGGCGCGCCGGGTCTCCAGTTGGTCGAGGATGTCCTTCATGATTCCCTCCCCAGGGATGTCGTTAACGCTGTTTTGGCGGGACGGGCCTGCAAAGGCTATAGAATTTGCGAAAGTTTTTTGCGAAACTGCGAATAGCCGTTATGGATTGGGGGGCGACACCCATGGCTACCCGCAAAATCTACGCTGGCGCCCGCCTTGGCGAAATCCGCCGCGGCCTGGGCCTGACCCAGACCGCATTCGCCCGCGAGCTGGGGGTCAGCCTCAGCTATCTGAACCAGATGGAGAACAACAACCGACCCGTAAGCCGCGATGTGGTCCAGGGCCTTGCCGAGCGGTTCGGGGTCGATGTCGCCGTCTTCTCGATGGACGAGGGTGACCGTCTGATGGCGGACCTGCGCGAGGCCCTGGCCGATCCCCTGTTCCGCGAGACCGCCCACAGCCGGGCGGAGTTGCAGATCCTGGCGACCAACGCGCCGGGCCTCGCGCATGCCTTCCTGGCGCTCCACCGCGCCTATCGCGCGGGGCAGGAGCGGTTCGCGAGCCTGGACGAGGCGCTCGACCGCCCCTCCGGCGGCCTGACGCCGATGCCTTGGGAAGAGGTGCGCGACTTCTTTCACTATTGCGACAATTATATCGACGCGGTCGACCGCGCCGCCGAGCAGTTCTCACGGAACGCCCAGTTCGAGGGGCGCGACAAGCTTGCCGCCGGGACCGCCTGGCTGGCCGAGACCCACGGCGTGCGCACCGAGTTCGCGGGCGACGCGATCCGACGCTACGACCCACTGGCTAAAGTTCTGACCCTTCCGGCCGAAGGCAGTGTCGAGACCAACGCCTTCCAGCTTGCCCATCAGGTGGCGCTGATCGCCCATGAGGGGCTGATCGAGGCGACGCTGGACCTCGCCCGTTTTCGCAGCACCGAAGCCCGTGCGATCGCCCGGATCGGGCTGGCCAATTATTTTGCTGGCGCCGCGATCCTGCCCTACGAGGCGACGCTGACGGCCGCGCGCGAGCTTCGTCACGATCTGGATGCGCTGGCGGGCCGTTTCGGCACCTCGATCGAACAGACCGGGCACCGGCTCTCGACCCTGCAGCGGCCTGGCAACAAGGGCATCCCGTTCTTCTTCGCCAGGGTCGATCAGGCAGGCACCATCACCAAGCGCCATTCTTCGACCCGGCTGCAATTCGCGCGCTTTGGTGGCGCCTGTCCCCTCTGGAACGTGCATCAGGCCTTCGAGACGCCAGGCCGCATCCTGCGCCAATTGGCTGAAACGCCGGACGGGGTTCGCTACATCTGCCTGGCGCGCGATGTGATCAAGCCGGGCGGGCATTTCCGCGCGCCCGCAAGGCGCTATGCGATCGCGCTCGGCTGCGAGGTGAAATACGCCGATCAATTGGTCTATGCGGATGATCTGGACACAACGAATGCCGCGGCTTTCGAGCCGATCGGGGTCAGCTGCCGCATCTGCGAGCGCACCAATTGCCACCAGCGCTCGGTGCCCCCGGTCGAGAAGGCGCTGAGCATCGATCCGAACCGGCGCGGGATCCTGCCCTATCGGATCGTGTAACCCTTTGGCAATATTTGGCAAACCCAATTTTAAGGCGATTATGTACTTTGCAAACCCAACCCGAGATACCTACATGGGTATTGACAGGAAGGAGTTTGCGAGATGGCGAAGAAATTCAAGAACGAACTTGAGAACTGCGAAATCGAGATGGACGACATGAAGTACGAGGATACCATTTTCAGATCATGCACCTTCATTTACAGCGGCGGAGCTTTTACGGGATTTAAGGGATGCGGGTTCGAGAAACCGTATTTCACCTTCGACGGTGCAGCCCGAAATACAGTGGAACTGCTCCGGGGATTTTATCACGGCGGACTTTCGCGTGTCGTTGACGAGATTTTCGAAGACATCCGCAAGAACCCTCCAAAGCGACCGACATCTCACTAGCATTTGCCTTACCTCCTAAGAGAAAGCCCGGCTCACTGACCGGGCTTTTTCTTCTTCGGTTTGTCCGCCTTGTCGGGCGGGGGCTTCATCTTCCAGATGACCTGGTCGAAGGTCGCCTCATCCTGATCCGCGCCAAGCTCGCGGGCAGCTTGCTTGAACTTTTCAAGCTGAGACCGTTCTTTCTTATCTTTCTTGTCAGTATTCATTAATATATAGTAAGTAAACGTGTTTATCGTCAGAACTTACCCGGAACCAAACACGAAAACCTGGTAAATGATCTCTCGGGCGAGGGGCGATTTTAGCTAGATAAACATCTGGATCGCGCACTTTGCGGAAGCCTTTCGGATTTCGGCTCAGTGCATAGCTAATCGCTCCAACCGCCTCTTCCGCCTGCTGCAAAGTGACGGTTGGAAGGCTAGAAATTGCATAATCGTAGGTTTGTTCGTGAACGACCTGATAATCCATTACCACTCGAATTCACTAGCAAGCCGATTGGTTTCTGCCTCATCTTCGCTCGTATAAGTGTCGTCAAGGAACGCGAACTCATAGGGCAGAAGATCGGCATCGTTCACGATATTCCAGCGAACGTCGTGGCTTTCCTTGCTCACCTCTGTGCTTGTTTGCCTGTTAAGGCGCTCAATATGCTTGTCAATGAGCGCTAATTCCGAAGGCTTAAAGATCGTTGTATTCGCCTTGCGCAGTGCAACTCTCTTGTGTGTCATTTGCTGCGCGTCGATCCTAAGCTCACCGTGTTCTTTAAGGCGGCCCTCGACAAAAACGATGTGCTTAGGAGCGGGGCCGTGCGTGATGCGCTGATACTGGGCGCCCGTGATCGACTTGCCGCGAATTCGGAAGTTCTCGAAGTCGGAGTAGTAGAGTGTCTTGTTGATCTTGGTGGACCCAAAATCAGCATAGTCCTCTGTTTTTTCGGCAATATATAGCACAAGCTCGCCAAGCCTCTCTTGGCTGGCGGGCGTGTTGTTTCCGAACGTTAGCCATTCTAGACGGTCCATCACACCATCCTTCCGTTTGCGCTATATATACACTTTTATCGCGATTTGCACACTAGGTATTGACAGTTTCCGACTCAATTAGGTCGGTTACAAGCATATTTGAGCCTTTTCCCGCTCGCTCCGGCGAGCGCAATCGCCGCCCGCTCCTGATCCTCAATGCCGTTGGCCGAGCGGTTATTGTAGCGGAAGTCATACTCGGCCACGTAACGGTGCAAGTGCTTCTTCGCGCAATGCTGATAGACGCCTTTCATGCCGCGCTTGAAAATGGAGAAGTAGCCTTCAATCGTGTTGGTGTGGATTTCCGGATTTTTGCGGTTCACATACTCGCCCATCTTGTGGCGAACCTGATGGTGATCCGAAAACTCGCGGCCCACGCCCTGATAGACGCGGAACTCGTCGGTTAGAAGCGTGGCCTCTTTGGCAATGTTATCGCGAAGGATCGGGGCCAAGGTCGCGGCCTTTAGATCATCCACGACCATGCTGCGGGCCTTGCCGGTCTCGCGATCCATCAGCGACAGAACCTTGTGCTTGTGGTGGTGGCCGCGACCCTTCTTGCTCCGATGCGGCTTAACCGTCTTGTCGTGGCCGATGAACGTCTCGTCCACTTCCACGATGCCGCCGTTGCCGCCGAACGGGGTTAGTTCATCCGACCGCATAGCCTCGCGAATGCGGTGGCACATAAACCAACTGGTCTTGTAGGTCACTTCCAGCACCCGGTGTAGCTGGTGCGCGCTGATACCCTTCTTGCTGCTGGTCATCAGGTGTAGCGCCTGCAACCACTTGTGCAGCGGAACCTTGCTGGCCTCAAAGACGGTGCCGACGCGAACCGTGAACTGGCCCTTGCAGTGGCCGCACTTGTGCAGACCAAGGCGCACCCGCTTTTCCGGGTTGGGCTTGATCTTGCCGATGCGGTCCACAGCACCGCAATGCGGGCAATACGGACCATCCGGCCAAAGCACCGCCTCTACATGCTCAAACGCGGCTTCCTCGTTGTGGAAGTAGGCTTTGCCCAGGATCGACATAACAGACTCCGTTTCTGAGCCTTATATGTAAGCACTCCTTACTGGGTTTGCAAGGTATATATACGCCAATTTTAAGGCTAACGGCGCATTCTCGGCCCGAGAGAACGGCTTCAATCCCCTTGGACGTGAGCGATGCGGATCACCGCGCAACAATTTCGCCTGCTCCTGGCCTTTGCCCTGGCGGCGGCGGTGCTGTGGACCATCGTGCCATATGCGGCCAACTACGTCTCTTCCCAGGCGGTGGTGAATGCGCCGTTGAACACCGTGCGCAGCCCGCTTCAAGGCCATATCACCCGCAGATCACCGCCCCCCGGAACCGGAATCGCGGCCGGTCAGGCCCTGGTCACCGTCGAGATCGAGGAGCGGGATCGGCGCTATCTCGAGCAATTGCGCGCCCGGTTGGCGCTTGTCGAGGAGAGTCTCGCTTCGATCGATGCTGAGATGGCCGAGCTCAGTGCCCTGGAACAGGTCATGTCCAAGCGGATCGCAAGCTACCAAACGCGGGTGATCGAGCGCCTGGACGCCGAGTCGCGCGAGGCCTTGGCCGCCTTGGAATCCGCCGAGGCCCAGCGCGACAATTCCTTTGCCAATCTTAAACGTGCCGAGGCTCTCAGGAGCCGAGGTCATGCGACCGCCACCCGGACGGATGCCGATACCGCCGCCCATGCCGGTGCGACTGCCGAGGTCGCACGCGCCCGGGCCCGGCTCGAACGCATCGCCGTCGAGCGCGCGGCGGTCGAGGCTGGGGTCTTCGTCCAGGACGGCTGGAACGACGTGCCCTATAGCCAGCAACGGCTTGACGGGATCACGCTGCAACTGGCGAGCCTTGCCACCGAGCGCCGCCGGTTTGAGGGCGAGCGCCTGGCATTGACCGACCAGATCGCGGGCGAGACCCGCCTGGTCGAGGAGCGCGAGGTCTTCGCCGCTGAAGCCGCCTCCGGTGGCGTGATTTGGAAGCAGAGCGGCGCGGTCGGCGAGACGGTGGTCCCGGGCGATGTCCTGGTCCAGATGGTCAATTGCGAGTCCCGCTTTGTCGAGGTGACCCTGAACGAGCGCCACTTCAACAGCATCGAGCTCGGCGGCACCGCCTGGGTCCGGCTGAAGGGCGGGGGCGAGCCGGTGGGTGCGCGCATATCGGCCGTGCTGGGCGCGGGCGCCAAGTTCGACCATCCCAGGCTGGCCGCCGCGGTTACCGAGGCCAAGCCCGATCAACTCCGGGTCCTGGTCTCGCTGGCCGAGAGCCGGATCGACGACGCGCCCGGCGCCTTCTGCCATGTGGGCCGCACGGCCGAGGTCCGCTTCGAGCGCGCCGATGTGGGTCACCTCCGGCGCCTGCTGATCGCGGCCGGGCGCGGCTTGAGCGCCGTGTTCTCTGGTGCCGTGTTCTCTGGCGCCGTGTTCTCTGGCGCCGTGTTCTTTGGCGAGGCTGCGGCACTCGAACCAGGCGGTTGACGGCGCCGACATGGAGCCGATCATCCTGGTGCCCTTGGGGCTGGTGGCGATCTTCGCTCTGGCCCATCCAGATAGACTAAAAAACAATCGGCTCGCGCGTTACGCGGTGGCGGGAACGCTGGGCTTTCTGGTGGTGCGCTACATGGCCTGGCGCATCCCCGTGACGGTCCTGCCCGCGAACCGGTTGGACCTTCAATCGGCGCTGGTCTGGACGTTGTTCATCATCGAATGCCTGGCCTGGCTCGACGCGGCGATCCTTTTCGCCGCGCTCTGCCGCCGGACCGATCGCTCGGGTGAGGCGGACATGCACGAGACCCGGCTGCGCGCGGTCGAGCCCGAGGACCTGCCCGAGGTCGATGTCTTGATCGCCACCTACAACGAGCCCTTGGACGTGCTCGAACGCACGATCATTGGCGCTGCCTCGATCGATTGGCCACCGGAAAAGCTCAAGGTCTGGGTACTGGACGACGGGCGGCGCGAGTTCCTGCGCGCTTATTGCGCCGAACGCCGCATCGGCTATCTGACCCGGCCGGACAACGCCCATGCCAAGGCCGGCAATATCAACGCCGCGATCCCGCGCACCGCGGGCGAATTCTTCGTCGTTCTGGACGCGGATTTCATTCCCCAGCGCACGATCCTCTACCGCATGATTGGCTTTTTCGGCGACCCGAAGGTCGGGATCGTCCAGGCGCCGCACCGGTTCTTCAACCATGACCCGATGCAGTCCAACCTGGCATTGCGGCGTACGCTGCCCGGCGATCAGGCATTGTTCTTCGACCAAATCATGCCCGGGCGCGACGGATGGGATTGCGCCTTCTGCTGCGGCTCGAACTCGATCACCCGGCGCAGCGCCATTCAGGCGATCGGGAATGCCATGCCGTCCGGCTCGATCACCGAGGACATGCTGCTGACCCTGGCGCTTCTCCGTCAAGGCTATGTGACCCGCTATCTAAACGAGCGCCTGGCAATCGGTCTGGCGCCGGAATCGCTCGATGCCTTCTTCGTCCAGCGTGCGCGGTGGGCGCAGGGCGCATTACAGATCCTCTATTTGCGCGAAGGGCCGTTTGGACCGGGGCTGAACCTGATCCAGCGGCTGATGTTCCTGCCGACCCATTGGCTGACCCAGTCGCTGACCCATGTGGCGGCAATGAGCGCACCCTGCATCTATCTGCTGACCGGATTGCTGCCGATGGCGAACACGACGCCCGAGGGGCTGCTCTCCTACCAGTTTCCAGCGATTCTGGCGGCAATATCGGCGCTCAGGTTCTTTGCCCCGGGGCAGTACTTTCCCCTGGCCGCCACGGTGCTTGGGGCGTTGCAGGCGTTCCGGCTCCTGCCGGGCCTGTTCAAGACGCTGGTCCGGCCTTACGGGCACAAGTTCCATGTCACTCCCAAGGGAAGCGAAGCCGGGGTCCGGTCCTATGACCGCTTCACCGTCTTCATGGCAACCGGCCTTCTGGCGGCGACCGCATTGGGCTTCCTGCTCAACAGTAGCTTCGATGCGCGGATCATTAGTGATGTTTCACTGGTGCCGGTCGTTGCGGTTTGGTGCAGTTTTAATTCAGTGGTGCTGCTGGTTGTCCTGGTGACAGCCTTCAGCGTTGGTGCGCGCCGGCGCGAAGTGCGCTTCGAGATGGACGAACCGGTCCTCATCCGCCGAGAGCATGGCGGCACCCACCAGGCGCAACTGCGCGACATTTCGCTCGGTGGCATGGCGGCGAGCTATGCTGGCGCCGATCCGCCGGTGAAGGGCGATTGGCTGGTGGTCACTGTCGCCGATGTGGGCCGGATCGCCGCGCGGGTCGTGCATTCCGCGGGGGGCATTCTGCGGCTGCAATTCAGTCTGCCGCCGTCGCGCACCCGCGACCGGGTGATCCGCAAGGTCTACACCGGCGGCTGCGACAACACCGTCCAAAATGACGATGCGCTGGAGATCACGCTCAAGCTGCTGACCAGCATATTTCGCGATACGACGCGCGGCCAGGCGCCGCCGGCGCCGGCCGGGTCCGTCAATGCCCAGGAACCGGTGCCGCCCGACTGGCTGTCCGCCGAGATCGCCCAGCACGAGGCGGATCTGGCGGCCCTCGACCGCGAATTCGGCCAGGACGCTCCATCCTGGATGCCGGTGGAGCCCAGCGAGGGCGGCGGGCGCGCGGCCTGATCCGGTTTTGGTCTAGTCCTCGACGAACAGGTTGCCCCAGGCCCGCGCCAGGAAATCCGGCGTCAAGCGGGGGCTGACGCCCTCAAACGCGCTGATCGCCTTGCATTGGTCGATCAGGAAACGGGGGTGGAAGGCATGAAACTCTGCGTCTCTCTGGTTTGCATAGAGCTCGTTCAGAATGAAGACCAACGTGTCCTCGGTCAGATCCACGCCCTATTTCTTCGCTGTGCGCGCGAAAATCTCGATAAAGGTCTCGCGGTCCGGCTTGTCTACCAGGATCTTGTAGCGCAGGCGCCGGAGTGCCGCGCCGTCCACCAATTCCTTTGGCGCGATATTGGTCGAGAAGACCACCAGGGCGTCGAACGGCACCTCGAACTTTCGTCCCGTTTGCAGCGCCATGTAGTCGGTGCCGTTCTCCAAGGGGATGATCAGCCGGTTGCAGAGCTCTTGCGGGCTTTGGCGCTGGCGACCGAAATCGTCGATTACCAAGACGCCGCCCGCGGCCTTCATCTGCATCGGCGCTTCGTAGATCTGGCTGATCGTGTTCAGCGCAAGGTCGAGCCGGTCCAAGGTAAACTCGCCGCCGGTGATTACCGCCGGACGCCGGCAGGGGACAAAGCGGCGGTCGTAGGAGTTCTCGCGCCGCAGGCTGATGCCCTCCGCCTCACCGGCGCCGATCGCGTGATGAACGGTCGGGTCGTAGATGGTGATGATCTGCTTGTCGATCATCAGCGCGTGGGGGAAGTAGATCGTGCCCTCAAATGCTGCGCAAATCGCCTCGGCGATCGACGATTTGCCGTTGCCGGGCGGGCCGTAGAGCAGCATCGACGCGCCTGAGTTCGCGGCCGGTCCGATCTGCTCCATCAGGTTCGCAGACAGGGTCAGTTCCGAGAAGACGTGGCCCAGCATTGGCCGGGTCAGCGTCTCGCGCCGGATCGACTGATTTGTCACCTGGTCCGAATAGGTTTGCACGGTGACGGGCGTGGCGCCGAAGTACTCGCTTTGTTCAAGTGCCTCCAGTGCCCATTCCCGGCCCTTCGAGGTCAACGTATAGCGCATCTCGGCGGTCATCGAGGCGCCGAGCTGGCCCAGCGTCTCGATTGTTTTCAACGCTTGGCCGGCTTCGATCAGCGTGGTGACGATGGGCACCGGCAGCTTCATCGCCCGGCTCATGTCGCTCGCCGTCTCGAGCCCCGTCCGGTAGATCGTCTTGACCAATAGGTCCAACAGGAAGCCCTGTTCCAGACCGGTCCCGGCGATCGATGTTGGCGCCGGCGGCGGTCGGCCCCTGTCTGACACGTCCTCGGATACGGAACACTGCTCCGGCAACACCATCATCGAACCTCCAGCCACCCAGACCTCAGGCTAGCGGGAATGACGTTCACGAACGGTGGAAGAAGGTGGTGAAACGGCTGTAACCAACCCGGCAAATCACGGAGCTACCGGCCTGGATGCCCGAAATATTTTCATTTTTCAGCGCATCAACCCTTTTCCCCGCCGGGATTTGCAATAAACCATATGGAAAGCGTTTTCGCAGAGCGGATAGATCGCTCTTGCGCCATGCAGAGGCGAGGGGGTTGGAATGAATGACAACAAGGCGAAGTCTTCCGGCCAGGTACGTTCGCTGACGCGTGCGCTACGGCTGATGCGCCACCTTGCCGAGAGCGGTGACGGCATGTCGCTGACCGAGCTTTCAGAGGCGGCCAACCTGCCGCCCTCGACCACCCATCGCCTGCTGACCACGCTCGAGTCCGAGCGTTTCGTGCGTCCCGAGGCCCAGGGCGGGTTGTGGCGGATCGGCGTTGCGGCGTTCTTCGTCGGCACGGCGTTCGCGCGCAGCCGAGACAAACTGAGCCTGGTCCGGCCCTATCTGCGCAGGCTGATGGAGATGACTGGGGAGACCGCGAACCTGTTCGTCGAGAGCGATGGCGAGGCGATCTGCATCGGCCAGATCGAGTCGCGCCACGCCATGCGCGCGCTAACCGGCGTCGGTGGGCGGGTGCAACTTCACTCCTCGGGCGCCGGCAAGGTGCTGCTCGCGCATATGGAGCCGGCCCGGCGGCAACGGATCGTGGGCACGATGGCCCTGCCGCGGGAAACTCAGCGCACGATCACCGATCGCGCCCGGCTGGAAGCGGCCCTCGACGAGATTCTGGCCCAAGGATTTGGCGTCGATGACGAAGAGCACGCGCTGGGCCTGCGCTGCGTAGCCGCCCCGGTTTTCGACGAGCTTGGCCGCGCGGTCGCTGCGATCTCGGTCTCGGGTCCGGGCGCCCGCATTCCGCCCGAGCGCCTGCCCATGCTGGGCCGCATGGTCGCGCAGGCGGCCAGCGAGGCAACCCGCGACTACGGCGGTTCACCCCCCGCCGGACGTGGACCCGAGGCGCGCGGCAATGCCGGCCTCGCGAAAGGCGCCCGCAGTGAGGGCGGCCCGTCGCGCCCCTAAATCCGCTGGACGCAAACCGCCGCCTTTGTTATACGCCCTCTCACCTCACCAAGATCGGCCAATCCGGCGTAGCTCAGTGGTAGAGCATCGGACTGTTAATCCGCTGGTCGTAGGTTCGAATCCTACCGCCGGAGCCAATCTTGTCAGAGGGTTAAGAGAGATAGTCCCCATATGGGCGGGCGCATTTTTCCACTGGGGTTCCACTGGGGTTCCATAATCGGGCGCCTTGGCTAACCATCGAGCGTTTGCCATCGAATTCCACCCTTAGTTCCAACCGACGGCGCCGACATGCAGAAGCGGGGTTCCGGCAGGGTTCACCTGCCCTCTGGATCGAGATCGCGCTGGGCGGGGGCTTTCAATATTTCAGGCGATATCGGGCAACGACTGCTGTGCGGACTAAGCGGACATTCACTCTACGATCCGCGAGTGTCCAGTTCTGACCCGAAGCGTCCCTTCACATTGGTTGTGCAGAACGGCGGCTACGCGGACAAACCTGCCGTCTGGGCAAACTATTTAATGTCCGCTTTGATTGCGGTCGCCGCCTTCGAGATTTTTTCCGGGAACGCGCCACCAGCACGCGTTCCCAAATCCATACATGCATCGGAAAAGGAATTGGCGTCGCAGCAAGAATTCTGGGTGCTGCTGAAGATCATTCGTATCCGCGAGCTGCCGAGCCAATGGTTGCGAGCACTTCCAAGTTCTCAACAAAATCAGAACGACTCCTGGTCGATCATTTAGTGGATGCTCGTAAGCCTAAATGGAGTGATCCGTTTGAGCTCCGAAGGAAGTCGGCAAAGTTTCTCAGATATAGGCGCATAATATCTGTCTATAGACAAATTTACTTTTGCTCATTATGAAAGCGCCATGTCCAGCGATCCAAATGGCACTTCAGTTGTGGGCGACACGCGGACCACGCTTGGCCGAGAGGTGCAACGGGCCTCATCTCTTGAGGTTTCTTCGGATCAGATCGTTCAAGCTTATCGCGTTGACGGAAAGGAAATGGGTCCGTTTCTTCTCGTGTGCGGACGTGGCGCGATCTGTAACCCTGCGTTTGAACGTATCATGGAGTTACCGTCGCTGCCGTGGCTGCGCGGCACATTGGTCCTTTCATATATCGGACAAGTTGACGTCGCCGGCCGCAGTCAACTTAGCCCCGGGGCCAACGCAGCAGCGCGCTGCGATGCCACGCTCTTTCTGGATTTTATGGGAGATCACGAGGGTGCGCGTATTGCCTATGCAGATGAGGCCTACTGGACGATCCTCCGGAAGATGACGGAGCTTGGAATGATCGCTGGGCGTGGAGTCCCCTCCAAGTGAGTCGGCTTCTCTCACGCGCTGTGGCACTCGCCTCCGCGAGCAGAAGGCTGTCGCAGGACCAAAGCAAACAAACTTGTGAACGAACTCATGCCTGATGAAATGGACTGGATTCCCATCGCCGCGGATCGCCTTGCGCAGCTCTACGATGAAGCGTTTGGCGGCAAGCCGCGCGGCCGATACCGGATTTCAGCAAAGCTGCTGCGCGCACTCACCGACCGCCATCGTCTCTACGAGGATGACATTCGCCAGCTTGCGCGAGCCCTTTTCGAGCGCGGCTACGTGCTGATCGACATGGACAGTTTCTACGTCGTGATGAGTTCCAACTCGTTCGTGAACTATCGCCGACCGCCGGAAAGCCTCTTGGAATGAGTCCTGCGCAGAAGACAGATTTCAATATCGATCCTGAGCTTATCGGCTGGCGAGAGATTGTCGCCCTGCCCGAGCTCGACATCCACACCGTGCGGGCAAAGATTGACACCGGTGCACGCACATCGGCTCTGCACGCTGTGGACGAGGAAACGTTCGTGCACGACGGCGTCAATTGGGTCAGCTTCTCGGTACCTGGCGTCAGGCACTTGCGCCGCAGGCGTGCCGAGGCACCCTTGCTGGACGAGAGGAATGTAAAGAACACGAGCGGTGTCGCCGAGTGGCGCCGCGTTATCAGAACGGCGCTAGTGATAGGTCGACATCGGTGGGAGATCGACCTTTCGTTAGCCAACCGGGCGAATATGGAATTCGAGCTGATCTTGGGTCGGACCGCGCTTCACGCGAGGAATGTGTTTGTGGCTCCCAATCACTCGTATCTCCTCGGATCTCCAAATCCGAGCCGCGCTCGCAGATACTCTTTGCCAGCACTTACGACCGGCGAACTCTTAAATCAGGGAGAAGAAGAAGAATGAAAATCGCAAT
>JAOTXT010000123.1 GCA_029862205.1 Paracoccaceae bacterium | reverse complement strand
GAGGGAGGATCTGCCGGTGATCTACGACCCCTTGAAGGCGCACCATCCAGGCCGGGGACTGGCGCACGAGGAGAGCTATTGGACCGCTACGGCCGGGGCGGAGCCCGGCGACGACGGCCCGGTGGCCAGCGACCGGGAGGCCGATATCGCGATCATCGGCGGCGGCTACACGGGCCTGAGCTGCGCCTATCATCTGGCGCGGAACTTCGGGGCCCGGCCCGTGGTCCTCGAAGCCAATCGCTGCGGCTGGGGCTGCAGCGGGCGCAACGGCAGCTTCGCCCGGCCCGCCCTCGGCCGCCTGAAATATACGGACTGGATCGAGAAGTGGGGCGAGGCCAGGGCGCGCGCGCTCTTCGCCGAGTCCCTGGAGGCGCTGGAGACCGTGCGTGGGCTGATCCGCGACGGCGGGATCGCGTGCGACGTGCAACCCGACGGCAGCCTGAAGATCGCCCACCGGCCGGGCGCCGTACCGGCGTTGGAACGGGACCACCGGGTGTTGGTCGAGACCTTCGGCTACCCGGCCGAATTGCTCGACGGTGGGGCCCTCGAAGCTTGCCATTTCAAGGGCGAGGAGGCATTTGCCGCCCTGCGCCTGCCGGACTCCTTCGCGCTGCATCCCTTGAAACTGGCCCGCGGCGTACTCGAAATGGCGCGCGCCGCCGGCGCCGTCGTGCACGGCGGCAGCCCGGTCACGGCCTGGCGGAAGGACGGCGTCCGCCACGTCCTGAAGACGCCCGGCGGCGAGGTTCGGGCCGGGATCGTGGTGCTGGCGACCAACGGCTACGGGCCCGAGCACCTGCATTCGGTGCTGCGCAGCCGCCTCCTGCCGGTGCTCTCGAACATCGTCGTGACCCGCCCCATGACCGCCGAGGAGAAGGCGGCCTGCAACCTCGTCACCACCGACGTGATGTATGACACGCGGCGCATGCTGAACTACTATCGGCGGCTGCCCGACGACCGCATGCTGCTCGGCAACCGTGGGCCGATCACCGCCGATCCCGCCGTCCTTGCGGCGCATCGCGACGTGCTGCTCGCCAACCTGAAGCGCAAGTTCCCGCCACTAAAAGACATTACGGCCGACTACTTCTGGGGCGGCTGGGTGGCGGTCACCCGGGATTTCATGCCCCATGTCCACCAGGCCGAGGGCGACCCCTCGGTGCATTACGCGCTCGGCTATTGCGGCAGCGGCGTGGCCGCCGGGTTGCACGCCGGCCGCCGCCTGGCCGAGAGGATCGCCGGTGGGGCCGAGGTCATCCCGCTGCTCGACAGCCCACTGCCGCGCATCCCCTTCGGCGCCTTCCGGCGCCTGGCACAGCGGCTGATCTTCCAGTGGTACGGCTATCGCGACGAGCTGGGCTGAGCCGGCTGGACCACGACCTTCAGATGTCGGTTCTCTTGAAAAACCGCTCGGGTATCGAGCGAATGACGAGCATGATCAGCCGCCAGATCCCCGGCACGTAGGCGATCTCGCGGCCGCGCTTGACGTGGGCCAGCGTCGCGCGCGCGAAGACCTCGGGCGTGGCGGGAAACGGCAGGCGCGGCAAGCCCCAGGTCATGGCGGTATCGAGGACGCCGGGCTTGATCGTGAGCACTTGGACCCCCGATCGGTAGAGGCGCGCGCGCAGGCCTTCCAGGTAGGTGTGCAGGGCCGCCTTGGTCGAGCCGTAGAGGTAGTTCCGCAGACGCCCGCGGTCGCCCGCGACCGAGCCGAGGACCACAACGTGACCGCGGCCTTGGGCCTCCATCACCGGGGCGAGCCGGTCGAGGATCGAGACCGCGCCCAGATAGTTCGTCTCGACCATCGCCTTGGCGAGCCCGAAGTCCCGGTCCGTCTCCTCCTGGCTCGGCATGATGCCAAAGGCCAGGAAGATGTCGAGCCGTTCCGCCATGCCGCGACAGGTTTCGACGAACTGCGCATGGGTGTCATAGGCGGTCGCGTCGAATTCGAGGGCCCTTGCCTCGCGTCCCGTGCGGATGGTCAGGTCGGCGGCCGTGCGTGCCAGATCCTCCGTGTCGCGGCCCGCAAGCAGCACGTCTGCGCCCTGCAGCGCCACCTCGAAGGCGAAGGCCCGGGCGACCGAGGAGGAGCCCCCGAGGATCAGCCAGGTGTCACCGGTCATGATCCATCCCGGATTTGCAGGCGCCGCGCCATGTCCGAGGCCATGCGCCCATCAGGGTCGATGTCCGCCAGAACGGCGCGGAACGGCTCCAGCTTGGGATACATCCTGGCGAAGCCCTCGGCCGAGAGAGAGCTGTCCTTTGCCAGGTAGATGCGGCCGCCGTGATCGAGGGTGATCGCTTCGAGTTTCGCCAGGAGATCCTCCACGCCTCGCTTGCGCGGCAGGTCCACGGCCAGCGTATAGCCGGGCATCGGAAAGGACAAATGCCCCAGGCCGGCCGCCCCTAGGGTCTTGAGAACCGCCAGGGGTGAGGCGTTCCTACCGGCCCGTACGGCATCGAGCAGCTGACGCAAGGCCAAAGCGCCGGCCTCGAAGGGCACCACGCACTGGAACTGATGAAAGCCGCGGGCCCCATAGAGGCGGTTCCAGTCCAACAGGGCGTCGAGCGGATAGAGAAATCGCCCGTAGGCGAGCCGGCGCCGGCGCTCTCGGCGCGCGAACCGGCGGTAATAGAGGGCGTTGAAGGCCTTGACCGACCAGCGGTTCAGGAGAAAGCCCGGGCAGTCCATCGGCACGGCGTGGGTCTTTCTTCGGCGCTCGGCGATCTCTTCGTTCGATGGCTCCGCCGTCTCCAGAATACCCCGGCCGAGCGACCGGCCGCCCGCCAGGGCGTCGATCCATCCGACCGAAAAGTGCGCCTTTTCGCCCTCGTTCTTCAAGGCGTCGAGGAAGGCATCCAGATTGCGCACGCGCTGCTCGCGCAGCGCCACGGCGTTGGACGGCACACGAGTCATCGAGAAACTGATTGCCAGGAGGATCCCGGTCAGGCCGATACCGCCGATCGTCGCGGCGAAGAGGTCGGGGCGCTCTTCGGGCGAGGCCCGGACGATATCGCCGGACGGCAGAAGCAATTCGACCCAGCGGACATGATGGCCGAAGCTGCCGACCGCCTCGTGATTCTTGCCGTGCACGTCGTTCGCCACGGCGCCGCCAATCGTCGCGTAGGCCGTTCCGGGGCTGACGGGGACGAGGAATCCCCGGGGCAGAAAGACTTCGAGCAGGTCGCGAAAGGTGACGCCGGGCTCGACCACGATCTCGCCCGTCGTTTGATCGAAGGCGAGGATCCGGTTCAGCCGCTCGGTCAACACGGCGGCGCCGCCGGTGTTGAGCCCGGTGTCGGCGTAACTGCGGCCCGCGCCGAAGGCGAGCACGCTGCGCTCATCGGCCTGCACGACGGCGGCCGCGGCATCGCGCTGACGTTCGGGCCGCGCAACGCGGCAGGCCGCACGGCTCGATCTGCCCCAACCGGTCAGCTCTAGCTGCTTCCAGATCATGCGTAATCAGACATAGATCAACCAGCCGAAAGTCAAGATCCAGCCGAGAACCGTGAGGATCGTGAAGGGATCGGTGAACAGGATCGCAGTCGGCGACCCGGAGCGCTCCTCGATCAGCATGATCTGCAAATAGCGGAGGATGCCCATCACGACGAAGGGGGCGGTGTAGAAGATCTGCTGGGTGCCCAGCCGCTCCATCACGCTGGGGTCGGTCGTGTATATCAGATAGGCGACGAGCAGCGCCCCCAGGACTGCGGATACGGCCACATCGAGAAACGGCTTCGAATAGCCGTTCAAGCTCTGCCGGTGCTCGTCGTCGAGCCGGAGAATGAGATCGTCGCGCCGCTTGGCGAGTGCGAGGAACAGGGCCAGCAGGCCGGTGATAATCAGGATCCAGGCGCTCGGTTGCACGTCGATCAGGATCGCCCCGGCCTCGACCCGCAGCACGAAGCCGAACGCGATGATCATGACGTCGAGGATCGCGATGCGCTTGAGGCCGAACGAGTAGGCGGCGATCATGGCGAGGTACAGGCCGATCACCGTGACGACGCCCCCGGGCAGGGCGATCGCAAGGCCTAAGCCTGCCGCGAGCAGCACCAGAAACAAGACGAAGGCTACCGGCACCGAAACCGTTCCGGCCGCCAGCGGCCGATGGCGCTTTTTCGGATGCTTGCGGTCGGCCTCGCGGTCGGCGAAGTCGTTCAGGATGTAGAGCGCGCTGGCCAAGGCGCAGAAGCTCCCGATGCCCCCGGCCACTGCCTTGACGTTCATGGCCGTCAGGGCCGCGGGCGTAAAGAACAGCGGGGCGGCAACGAAAGCGTTCTTGGCCCACTGCTTGGGACGGATCAGGGAAAGGATCGCCTTGAGGTTCATCTGGGTTCCGGCAAACCTGCGGCGGAGCTTCGCTAGGGTGAGGTAACAGCAGCTATATGAAGAAAAAGTAAGCACGGAGCCCATTGGCGACGACCTGAACGGAGGTTTGCGGGCAGAACCGATTTCGCCGATCCGCCGGCCAATCACGCGGCGATTGTGGTTGCTGCGGCCGTCACACCGGCAGGAATGGTCTTGACCGGCAGGCGCGCCCTCGGGCACTTGAAGCAGGTATCCCAAGGTGCGACGGGAGTTGGCATGAACCAGATCGATTTGGGCGGCCGCTGCGCGGTGGTGACCGGCGCGGCCCAGGGCATCGGCCAGGCGGTCGCGCAGCGCTTCGTGAAGAGCGGCGCCAAGGTCTGCCTGTGGGACCGGGACGCCAAGCTGCTCGAGCTCGCCAGGGCCCAGCTTGCGGAATGGGGCGAGGTGCACGCCATCGAAGCGGACGTGACCGATCCCGAGGCCCTGGAGACGGCAGTCGAGGGCACGCAGGCGGCCTTGGGCCCGATCGACATCCTGGTCAACAATGCCGGCATCGCCGGCGTGACCACGGTGACCTGGCATTACCCGGTGGCGGAATGGCAAAGGGTGCTGGAGACCG
>JAOTXT010000080.1 GCA_029862205.1 Paracoccaceae bacterium | reverse complement strand
AGCTCGACGCCGTCGCCCGGGAACTCAACGACAGGCCGAGAAAGACATTGAACTACATCTCACCCGCTGAGAAGTTCGACGAGTGTGTTGCGGCGATCCGTTGAATCGGCAGCTCAAAGCGGGCATTCGCTGCACTGAGCACGAATGTCTGCACCGCGGGATGGCTACGTTGGTCCGAACGGTGAGAACGTCAACGCAGTCGAGAACTTCTGGCGGCACGTGAAATGCTCGATCAAGGGGACGCACGTTTCGGTCAGTAAGAGATACCTTGAACGCTACGCCAAGGAATTCGAATACCGGTTCAATCGTCGGATGACCCCTGAGAAGATGCTTTCCGAGTTGCTTTCACGCTTTCCCGAGACGGTCGCTTAAGAGCAGCGTCCAGCTTGTCCAGATCGCCGGTGGCATCATTCTCATGCGCCCGGATGAACTCTTCCAGTTTGCCCTGTTCGCGGGCTTCCTTCAGGCTGGTCATTCCTTCTCCATCAATCAGGTTAACGGCTTCGTTCGCCATTAAAAATAAACCGCTTTTACCCACACCGACACCCGTATTGTTTTCTCGCGCCCTAAGAGGCTCCCAGTATGACAGAACGATTAATACCCATGCATTGTCAGGAAGGGCTCTTTGAATATCCGACATGCGCAATTCATTTCTTTCTACCTTAACCCCGTATAAGTCCCAAAACTTCGCTACTTGCAACATTGCCGAATCAAGTTCATCGCCTTGCGCAATAAGCGTGCCGCAAAAATCAAAAATTATTCTTTGATTCCCAGTAAATGAATAAGGCGTCGTCTGAGCCCATTCTCTGAGAACGCCCCCATCGGGGAGCGGCAGACCAACGGGCGGGCCAGCGCTGGTCGCAAGTTCAGACAGTCTATTAGGGTAATTTTCAGAACGCCAAGTCTTGTAAACGGCCTCAATCTTCTTGCGGAAGTTGTCTCTTGCCAGAGAAGTTTCGCTAAAGTCATCCCAAAATGCCGAGGCGTTTTCTTTCTTTGTCTTTCCCGACATATGGTCAATCAATTTTGGGCATTGTCAGATTAAACTGGCTTGAGGCGATTGGCTGACCTCCCTACCCTCCGCGATGCACAAATCGAACCCCTTCCGCTACTTCAAGACCAGCCCTGAGATCATCCGCCTGGCGGTCATGATGTATGTCCGGTTCCCGCTGTCGCTGAGGAACGTGGAGGACCTGCTGCACGAGCGCGGGATTGAGATCAGCCACGAAACGGTGCGTTTCTGGTGGAACAGGTTCGGGCCGATGTTCGCGGCCGAGATCAGGCGCAGGCGCGTGGACCGCATGCGCGCATTGCCGCGCAAGTCGCCCCAAGGCGACTCGTCCAGATCATGGAGCACCGCCAAGATGCTGGTGGTGGCCATCGCGTCCTGGCCATCAAAGATGCTCCTGAGGTCGGATAGCAGCCGAATACCCAGGCTAGGTGTGGCTGCCTTAGATTGCGTAACAAGCGTAACAGCCGAAACACGGGCCTGACTCGGCCAGTATCCTCCCACCGAATCCGCGACTGCGATCAATGGCTCCCAGACATCGGCGTCGCGATCTTCGATGCCCTCGGGCATCTCCGGCCAGGCGTCGGTCAGCCGGTCAACCTCAGTTGCGGCCCATGCCGCGAGACGGTCACGCAGGGCTTCGCCTCTACGGGCATGTAACCGGAGCCCTTGGCATCCTTTAGCCAGACGAGGTATTTGGGCTTAATGCGCGGGTTATTGGCGTTGCGCTTTCCCATGGGTCCGGGCCTCCTGCTTTAACGTGACAGTTTCATTGGGCTCATCAGGTTCCACTAATCTCGGGACTGCCTTTGAGATCGTGACGTCCAGTTGAGCGCGTATCTGGTCCAGATCTGCGCGGCCGACGAACCGATGCATCAGTCGCCCGCAGTCCGGACAGATGCCGATCAGGGCGCCTGTCGTCGATGTCTTCAGGTGGAATTCCGCGATCCGGCCCTCCGGGTTCTTTGGGCTCCGGCACGGCAGGCAGAAGATCTGGCCTGGCAGCAGCCGGCATTTCCCACGGACCCGGCGTTCCTCAAGGAAAGCCTTGAACTCCCTGCCTTCGATCAGCCAGGGCCGCTGCGATGTGTCCGCCGACAAGCCCTTGTCCTTGATCCACCTGATCACCGTCTGCCGGTGGACGCCGACCGCTTCGGCGGCCTCCCAGACTGTGTAGATCTGATGTCGTTTCACGCGTTGGGGAGATGGGTGCTTGGGCATCACTCCACCTCCTTGCCGAGCGGGCCACTCGTATTCGCGTGTAGGTTCTTGGCCTCGTAGTCTTCGACATGTTCGAAGGGGTAGATGACCCTGGCGCCGATTTTCAGATAGTGCGGTCCGACGCCACGCCAGCGCCACTGCTCAAGCGTTCTGGGGGAGATATGCCAGCGATCCGCCAACTGGTTCTGATCGAGTGCCCTCATTGCGCCACTCCTGTCCGCTTCGCGGCAGAGCGACCGATCTCGCCCCGCTTCTGCCTAAGAATCTGGGCTAAGACAGCGAGAAAATATGTGGACGGGCAAGTGAAAAGGCGTGGCTGGCATCACTGCCAAACCATTGGAATCATTCGCGCGAGATTGCGAAGTTGTGACACCCGCGCAAAGAGTCGTGACATCAATGCAATGCATACCAGCAAATAGCCGACAAACACGCCCGAGCGTCGGCAATCGGACACTGGGCAGACCTAGCCGTGTTGGCCGGGGAACTTCAAATTCGTGCCAGAATAGTCATACGCGCACGGCAAGAGAATGAAGCACGATCCTGAATCTGAACGCTCTGCGTGGAGACCACGGAAGGCTACGACGGGACTGAGGATCGTTCCTGCATTTGCGCTACATCAATGACGAACGCGTAACGATTTAATCCTCTTATGTCAGAAAGGGGAGGCAAGAATGAAACTCGCTGCAATCGCACTTACCTTTGTGGCGCTGTCGTTCCCAGCGCTTTCACAAGAGCGAACACCTGCGCCCGAGGGCGCGCGGGCATACATCATCTCACCGCAGAATGGCGCGACGGTTTCGAGCCCTGTGCAGGTGGTCTTCGGGCTTGAAGGGATGGGTGTCGCGCCAGCCGGCGTGGAGAAGGAAAAGACGGGTCACCATCATCTGATCATCGACGCCGACTTGCCGGCACCGAACGAACCAGTGCCATCGGATGACAACTACCGCCACTTTGGCGGAGGCCAGACACAGACGACCGTCGAGTTGGCACCTGGATCTCACACGCTGCAATTGATCCTCGGCGACCACAATCATGTGCCACATGACCCTCCGGTCGTCTCCCAGAAAATCAACATCACCGTGCAGTGACTTGCGACATCAAAGCTGAGTGATCATCGAGCCGCCCCTTGATTGGGGCGGCTCTATCGTAAGGCCCTGGAATGTTGATCTGACCGTCGCATCCGCGATCAGAAACAAACCCTCGCATCGGTGCCGACCGACGCCTGGCTTGTGCCAATTTGTGGACGCGTTGGTCGATCGCGCAACGCCTCTCAGTTATTGCTGTGGCCACTATGGCTTCCATGATCGTGGCCACCATGCCCGCCCTTCATCACCTCTACCTCGACGCCGACATCTCCGGCGTTCTCTAGGGTTAACGTGAGAGGAAACCTGTCGCCTTCCTTGGTAAGATGTGCCGCCCCAAAGAGCATGATGTGGAATCCACCGGGTGCGAGCTCCACGTCAACGTTGGAAGGAACTTCAATGGCGTCGACGGGAGACATCTTCGCCACATCGCCCTCCACCTTTGTCGTATGGAGCTCCGCACTGTCGAACATAGGAGAGCTGACACCAATCAGCTGGTCGGCGTGCCCGGAGTTGTTGGAGAGTTTCAGATAGACGGCCGCAGGTCTGTTGGGCATGCCTGGGCGTGACCAGGCCTCAGTCACAATGATCGGACCGTGCCCCTCTGATGCCTGCGTTCCCGTCAGCATGATCACCGCTTCGATCGCCTTTCCGTCATGTGCCCAGGCACGGTGTGTGTTGTCATTGAGGCTTACACGGATTTGATTGTTTCCCGGCTTGAGAAGCTTCGACGGTAAATGAACCCAGGTGTTGTAGACGCGCCCGATCTTGACGTCGTTGACGTAGAGGTGGGCGTGACCTTCGACGGCTTCGGAGTGCTCGCCAATGCGCGCTGGGCTGAACGTGAAGTTCTCGACCACCAAATGAAGGTTGTAGCCGTCGGACGCATCCGCAATGGCTTCCAGCTTGATTGACGGCACAACGCTTCCGTCGGGCACGTTTCGAAGCTCTCCGTGCGCTTGGGCGTGTGAATGGGAGTGGCTTTGGTCACCCGACGCGATGGCGATCTTTCCGGGCACTGCGATTGCCAAGCTGCAAGCGAGCATCGCGAGAACGAATAGTTGCCTACTCATTGAAAAACCTCCTGCCAATCGACTCAGAGCACAAGCTCGATCATGTTCATATAGTCGAGCGCAGGCGGCCTCAATGCGACCCGGCTTGGGCGCGGACGAGGAAGGTCGGAGCATCCAGGTCAGTATTTCGCGTTTGGGTCATAGAACGACCCTCAGCGCCCCGTGACAACGGGTCAGAAATGCGCCCATAGACCGACCATCGGCCCTGAGCGGCGGCAATGCCCCGGATTGCAGACCTACACGGCGCGGGTGCTGAGGGTCCGGGTAGTGCCAAAATCAGCCATCAATTCATTGACAGCTGGCGAAGAACTGGGTGCACTTGGGCATCGGCGAGCTCGAGGGGAGCGGAGCCGCGGCCCCGTTGATAGCTCAAATCTGCCCAATAAGTGAGCACAATGCCGTCCATATAAAATAGTTTTTGGCGAAACGCCGCTGAAGCCGCTAAACTTTGTTGCCGACAAACCAGATGGGGAATGTCGGTCAATGCGTTGGCAGAGCGATATTTGGTGTGCTTTCGCAAGTTTTAGCGTCACGGTGTTTGCGGGTGATGACCCTGTCAGGCGTGGCCACGCCGAATTGTCGGCCCAAGGCCTTCGATCGCGACACAAGGACAACAAAAAAACACGCGATATCTTCTGCTCGTCGCGCACGGCGACGCGCCTCGATAATTGAGAAAGGAAAATTCCGATGAGAGCCCGTATGTTTCTGCCGATCGTCGCGGCGGCCGCGATCTCAGCGACGCCAGCGATTGCGAAGCCAGTCAATACAGCGATTATGGCTGACCGGGAGCTTCACCCAACGATCACGGTCCGGCAGGAAACCGATGAACTTGGCCGACTACGCTATTCGAGGATCGAGGAAGATTTCATTACCATCGTGCCTCTGGCCTACGGGAAGTGCGGCCACAACTACCGCGTTCGCCGCGCCTTCATATCGAATTGGTTTGCACCATATGATGGTGGGTATGACTCTTCCCTTGAAGTTTTCCCATCCGGTGATTTTTGGAGTAGGAATTTTCCGGTCAACACGTCCAAACGGACGTTTGGGCCACATTTCGAGTTTCTCGAGATTCCAACGTTTTGGTTGACCGACAGCTTGACGCAGTTCGGTGAGCAGACGGTGGCGCAGACGGCGGGGGCCTTGGGAACAAGCCTTACACAAGAACGGGCAAAGACATTTGCTGTTCCAGTTGAGATTCAACTATCCTTCTACATGATCTGCCGTAGATATGCTGGGAGTAGTGACAAATCCTTCACTAAATCGGTTCGGTCGACTTTCCTGATCATTCCGGAGTTCGTCGGCGCGACGAGCAGTGGCAGCGGAGGGCTCATTCCGGTTCCTGATCCAGGCGAGCAGCCTTCGTCGCCGATCCCGGTCGACGGAGGCCTAACCGAGCGCGTCCGGGTTGAGAGTGCGAGCCTCCTGATCCTGCCAGAGGAAAAAGAGTTGAGCTGCCGTCTGCACCTTAGCGCTACCTTCCGAACCACCGGTTCGGCCACGGTTACCTATCAACTGGTCGATGCGCTCGGCGCCCGCTCACCGGAATTCCAAGTGGATGTCGATCACGCTGGCGTCGCATTTGCCAGCCATGAGGTTGACCTTGAAGCGTCAGGAACGAATGTCATGAGCTTTGAGGCTTTCACCGTCGGGGAGAACGCCGAGGGGCCCGGCTTCGGCGGAGTGTTGCAGGACGAGCCTAGTGATCGTGAACGAGGTTATTACCGGATCGAGACGATCCAGCCGCATCGTACATTCTCCAATATCGCGGGGTACAATCTGGACGAGTGCGTCGCGGAAGGAGGTTTCCGGAATCTGGTGTTTGAAGCATTCATCGTCGACGATCCCAAGCGGATAGGCGAAGAACCGGGTGACCTTTACTCGAAGCCGCTGCTTCCGAAGCCGCGCCGCTATCAGTGAGGCGGAAGACGGCGGCCCGAGGAAGTGTCTAACGGGCCATGCGTAGGCGCGACTCAAGCCTGAAGCCGATGTCAGGTCCTGGTGGCCGCCGCCTCGGGTTCGGAAACGTATCGGCGCCGACCGTCTCAAATCGCGATATCAGCGTTTAAATGTAGGCGATCCACCTTGGATGTTGTTCGATCGCACAAAATCCTAATGTCCATTTTGGGTCAGCTTGGGTCATCTGGCCAAATCGCTCGGATGCCCGCTTCGTCCGCAGAGCCGACATCTAAATGTCGAAGGATTTCGCCCTCGCAGCGAATGGCAAAGTTGAGCCCAAACTGCCTGATGCTGCGCCGTGCACGAACGGCAGCAATGTGGGCCAATCCGGACGTTTGGTGAGTGTGCGCTACGCGTATTCCTGACCCGAAGCCGCCATACGAGGCTCAGAAGTAGAGCTCCTCGCAGTCTAATATTAACGTTCGAAGGCGAATTTTGGACCACCGAGTTTCCCAAGAACCCGGCGGCGAGATTACGCAACGTTCAACGCTTGTTCTGGAAATTTTGAAAGGCGTGCTCGCTTTCAGCTATAGTATCATCGTTGCGCTTAAGAACGGCAAGGCTTCCACCTGGGAGCGAGAGCGCAACTGGAGAGACGCACTGACAAGAATGATCCTCTGATCCTCGCTTCGCAGTGGTCGTCATACAATGACGCTTTAAGGGCGGGACAACCTCAGGACCGATCCGCCTCTCTTCAATAAATCAGCTCGCCGTTCATGGGAGGAATCCATATGAACATCCGGCCAGACCCGACGTTTCATGCATCCCCGAAGCTGGCGATGGAAGCACCGCCCGAGAACTTCGCCTACACATTGATGCTGAGCCCCGATTTCTCACAGCCAGATGGGTTGGCAGTCGTGGACGTCGACCCGAGTTCAAGGAAATTTGGCAAGATCGTCCACAGCGTCATGATGCCCAACAAGGGAGACGAGTTTCATCATTTTGGCTGGAATGCCTGCTCCTCGGCGCTGTCGCCTTTGTCCGGCCATGCTTTCCTGGAAAGAAGGTATCTGATCATTCCCGGCCTTCGATCCTCACGCATCTATGTGATCGACACGAAAGGCGGGCCGACGACGGCTCGGCTTCACAAGATCATCGAACCAGAGGAGGTTTTTGCCAAGACCGGCTACTCGCGCCCGCACACGATCCACTGTGGGCCAGAGGGCGTATACGTCTCCACGCTGGGCGGCGGCGGCAAGGACGGGACAGAAGGGCCTCCGGGGATCTTCATCATGGATTGTGAAACCTTCGAGATCATTGGCCGTTACGAGATCGATCGCGGCGTTCAAGACAAGCACTACGATTTCTGGTGGAACCTGCCACGTGACTACATGGTCTCCAGCGAATGGGCTCTGCCGCCGCAGTTCGAGAACGGCATCGTCCCGGAGGACCTGCTTTCCAACAAATACGGCCACCGTATTCACTTCTGGGATCTGCGCGGGCGCAAGAATGTGCAGACGATCGATCTGGGCGCGAACCATCAGATGGCGCTGGAGGTCCGGCCGGCGCATGACCCGGTCAAGGAATACGGTTTTGTGGGTGTGGTGGTCGACACGACTAATCTCGAGGGATCGATTTGGACCTGGTGGCGCGAGAAAGGGAAGTTCCACTGCAAGAAAACTGCGACGATCCCGCCCGAACCTGCAGCGAAGGAAGATCTGCCGCCGCTTCTGCAAGGTTTCGAGGCCGTTCCACCGCTCGTCACCGATATCGATCTCTCGATGGACGACCGGTTCCTCTATGTGTCGTGCTGGGGCACCGGTGAGATGCGCCAGTATGATGTTTCCGATCCGATGAACCCAACCCTTGCCGGGTCACTTCACATTGGCGGCATCGCGCGCCGGAAAAAGCATCCGAACGGGAAGGTCTATGGCGGTGGTCCGCAGATGGTTGAAATCAGTCGTGACGGAAAGCGGGTCTATTGGACCAATTCGCTCTACTCGACTTGGGATAACCAGTTCTACCCGGACGGCATGCCGGGCGCGCTGGTCAAGGCGACCGCCGGTAAGAATGGTGGGCTGAGATTCGACCGGAAATTCTGGGTCGAGTTCCCCGAGGGTTACCGATCACATCAGATCCGGCTGGAAGGCGGTGACTGCTCAACTGACAGTTTCTGTTATCCATCGGTCTGATCGTTGAGTGACGTAATCACGACGACTGCCGGCCTTTGGATGGCCGTGGTCGCAAGTGGAATCTATCATGGGGTTAACCCCGGTATGGGGTGGCCGCTGGTGGTTTCCGCGGCGCTGATGGACGGGGGATCGCGTGCATTCTTTGCAGCGCTCGGCGCTCTGTCTGTCGGGCATTTCCTGGCAATGATCGGCATCCTCTTGCCATTCGCCGCGATGACCGCGTTGGTGGAATGGCAGAGTGAGATTCGCATCGGTGCTGCGATTGTAGTGGTTGCCTTCGGCGTCTGGCTCCTTTTCAACCGGCGGCATCCACGTATTTTATCGCGCATCCCGCCTTCTCGACTCGCGCTCTGGTCGTTTCTGGTTGCGACCGCCCACGGCGCAGGGCTGATGCTGGTGCCGATCTATTTGGGGCTATGTCTTGCGAGCGACCCCGACGCCGGTCATCAGGCAGCAGCGGCGTTGATGACGCAGAACGCCGGCCTGTCCGTTGCAGTTGCCGGGGTTCACACGGGTTCGATGATCCTTTCGGGCGGGGCGCTCGCGTTTGCCGTCTACCGTTGGCTCGGCCTGAGGTTCCTGTCGAAAGGCTGGTTCGATCTGGACCTAATTTGGGCTCTGAGCCTCATGCTTGTGGGAGGCATCGGGCTCGCGGTGGCAATCTGGTGACTGCCCTAGTTACGGAATGCGGGTCGATCAGGCCGTCAAGGTCTTCGCGCGCGCCAGATGATTGATGGGAATGCACCTTCCGAACCATGAAGCGCTGTCACGCAGCGAAGGTTCGACAATGGCACTTTGTTGACATAGCCTCAACGGCGCAATCGCGATCAAACCGAACATTTGGATTCTGGCCTAAACGGCAGCTTCGTCTGAGCCGACCCGATCTTGGTCGGTTGCGCGATCTCGCACTTGCGGCGAATGGCAGCAAACGGGAACGCGACCGCAGCACTCGGGCACCCTGGTCAATGTCCGGAGAGGGCCGGTCGCGCCGCTCATGCACCGGCCTGAGGAAGCCCTGAATCCCGAGCGTCGGCAATTCCGCCGATTGAGTGCCTTCAATCACTTCGGCCTGAGCGCGTATCTTGTGCCATGAGCCGACATAGCGCGTCAGCGAGGATGATGTTAATCTCGTGTCAATCTCACGAAAAACTGGAGGCCACGATGGATCGGACAGGTGGCTGTTTGTGTGGCGCAATTCGGTATCGCACGAAAGGAATGCCGATCGGCGTATGCCATTGCCACTGCGAACAATGTCGACGGCATTCAGGGGCCGCGTTTGCTAGTGCCGCCGGGTTCCCCGAAGAATGCATCGAATGGCTCAAGGGAGAACCCGCTCGCTACCAATCATCGGAGAGTGCGGCGAGACTGTTCTGCCCGAGATGCGGAAGCTCGATCGCTCACATGTGGGTCGATATCGGCACGATTTGGCCTTTTCTCGGAACACTCGATGACCCTGCTTCGGTAACGCCCGAGTTTCATATTTTTACGGAGGAGCAGCTTCCTTGGGTGAGGCTCGATGATAGGTTGCCATGCTACGCGCAGTTTCCGCCAACGCGGAAAGGGAAAGCAGGGGACGAGGCGACGCCGGAATAGTGCGCCACATCATCGCCATTCGGTGATTGATGCCAATAGGGCTGATTGGGCGCGGTTGGTGGGAGGCTGACATGGAATCGACCGGGGGATGCTTATGTGGTGCCGTGCGCTATCGTGTCGCCGGACAGCCAATTCGCGGTACAATTTGCCATTGCAGCCTATGTAGGAAATCGAGTGGAAGCGCCTGTCAGGCTTGGGCAATACTTCGCCAAGATCAACTTTCGTGGACGAAGGGTGAGCCTCAGAGCATTCAGGTCACTGATAAGGTAGTTCGTAAGTTTTGCAATCAATGTGGCAGTCCGCTCTCGTTCCAATTTCGGGACGATTACTCGGATCAGATTATCGGCGTGACTGTTGGGATGCTAGGCTCAGGACTCATAACCAGAAGATGACGGTTGCAGCGATACAGATGGCGCTCATGAAGGTGTGGGCGCAGCGGTCGTATCGGGTGGCGATGCGACGCCAATCCTTGAGCCTGCCGAACATGCGCTCGATGAGGTTGCGCGTCTTGTAGAGGTCCTTGTCGTAGTCGATTGGCTCTTTCCGGCTGGATCGGCCCGGAATGCAGGGTCTGATGTCAAGATCGGACAAGGCTTCGCGGAACCAGTCGCTGTCACACCCTTTGTCGGCGATCAGAACATTCGGCTCTGGCAGCGCGGGCAGAACAGTCGCGGCGCCGCGATAGTCGCTCACTTGGCCTTCGGTCAGCAGCAGGATCAGGGGCTTGCCATTGCCGTCGCAGACCGCGTGCAGCTTCGAGTTCAGGCCGCCTTTCGTGCGTCCGATGCGGCGGGGAACAGCCCCTTTTTGAGCAAGCTCGCCGATGTCCGGTGCGCCTTCAGGTGGGTCGCGTCGATCATCACCGTGTCTGTCGCGGTGCTCTCGGCAGCCAGTTCGGCGAAGATGCGGTCGAACACTCCGATCTCGCTCCACCGGACAAACCGGTTATACAGCGTCTTGTGCGGGCCATAGGCGGCTGGTGCGTCGCGCCACATCAACCCGTGCCGGATGACGTGGATGATACCGCTGATCACGCGCCGGTCATCGACCCGCGGCACGCCGCGTGGCTTGTTTGGCAGAAGCGGCTGAAGACGGGCAAATTGGGCATCGTTGAGCCAGAAGCGGTGGTCGGACATGGAAAACTCCCCACAATTCGGGAGTTTGAATCACATCTCACTGTGTTTGGGAATCCCGTTTATGGGTCCTGAGCCTAGACAACCCAAACGACTTTCCCCCTACCAGACATAACTGGGCATCAGATCAACTGAGTTGGCTCCACATAACGGACGGCTTGGGGACTCGCATTTGCCGCCGGGGCGATGATCTACGTCATCGTGCACGAGATCATCCCGGAAATCCACAGCCGCGCCTTTGCCAACGAAGCAACTGCCGGCCTGACGGCCGGGCTGGTCGTGATGATGTTCCTGGACGTGACGCTGGGATAAGAGCGGCGGCCAATCTGCGAACGTCGGCACTAAGACCTCGGGAGCTGGCGGCTCGTAGTCCATGGAAGCATGACGCCGTGCGAGTTGCTCAGAGGCAGGCGGTAACGGTCATGTCCATCTTTTGTCCGCTCCTGGCACATAGCGGACGCCCGCCAAGCGGCATCAGGATGTCCGCGTACCGAGGCTTAGCCGTGTTTCAGGGTTGAGCGTCTGCTCTTGGGCTGAAGCCGACATTGTCGGAATAAGATCCGAGGGCATGGTTGGTATCGAACTCAGGTGCGAGCCAATCCGGAACCATGCTCCGCTCACAATTATTCAAATCCAGGAAGGCACAGCCAAATAATTTCCGTTGTACCATCACCGCTTTTCTTTTCGTGTAAGATCCGGATCCATTTCTGCGGATGTGGCAAGTTGAATACTTCATCAATAATTGCAGGAGGTAAATGAGTATGGATCTGAACTATCCCTGATTGATCAATGGCATCATCTCTCGAGATTGAGTCTCTTTGTATTACCTGGTGAACCTCGACTCCTCGCAATATTTTTGCGAGGTCGCCTCTCTCGTCGATGAGTCGAGCGAACCAATGCGCCTCGTTAAGATCACCACCCTCTATGAAATCAACATGTAAGTAATAATTCCCTGATTTTAGAACCTTAGCTCCTGCTTCTGCGGAGGATGTAATTGCCACTCTTGCAACGGTATCTCCATCCAAAATGAGTTTGGAGATACCTGCCGTGCGATCCCTGGGTTTTCTCGGAATGATGCGATATCTGTACGTCTCCTCGATCAATTCTTCCGAGTCCTCTTCCGAAAAATCAAATTTTTTTGCTTCTTCGACTATTTCATTGCCGGGTCTGGGAACCGAGCGGTCAGAATTGATCAAGAGCGAGATCGCGCAATTCCGCCATCTGAGCCGGTTTTCACTTCTGATTTCCCTGTCCATCCTGCTTCCCTTCTATTCAAGTCAATCTCTGCCAAAACTCGGATGTTCGTGAGGAGCCCCCACAGGGTGTTCCATTCTGACCTTTAGTGGATGACCGGCCTCTGGTCCATTGGGATAACGGCTTCTGGGGGCAAACGGTCTCCAGGTCGATGAGCTCCCTTCGATGTGATTCCTCGCGCGAGTGCACGTCGTCCGAATTGCTCTCCATCAAGCGTGAATAGCCGACCATATCAGCGGAAAATTTTTTTCGGCGAGGCGGCGTTCCATGCACTTTCTCCCTCCAATCGAAGCTTGCCGCGCAAGAAGCCTGATATCCATGAACTGACCCAAGTACGAGGGTCCGCTTGTGGCACATTTCTGACATCTCTGGCTCCGAACCTGATGTCCGCTTTGGGCTCAAACCGGTCATCTGACTCAAACGGTCGAGATTTCGCGCTCAAAAACACCAGTCAAACAACTGCTGTGCGCGACGAAGCCGTCATTCGGGCGAAATCTCGAATGTCCGGTTTGAACGTGATTGCTGTCGTTAGAGATACGTCGACAAAGTGCCAAGACCCGTCATCCATGCCACTCACGTGGCGCCCAAATCGGTGATTGGCGACAGTCAGTTCATTACCAAGCCACCATCAATGTTGATGGTCTGGCCAGTAATATTCCGACCGCCGGGGCCAGCAAGAAACGCGGCCATGGCTGCGACGTCTTCTGGATCATCGAGCCGACCGAGCGGAACCATATTTTCCAGCCCTTCGAACAGTTGCTGCACGGGGGTGCCAGTGTCGTTGGAGCGTTGTGCGAGCATGCCCCTGAGCATGGGGGTATCCACCAATCCCGGACAGATAGCATTGACGTTGATGTCGTGCGGAGCCAACTGCACCGCCGCTATGTAGGTCATCGATATGATAGCGCCCTTGCTCGCGGCGTAGGCTGGGCTGGACGTACCGCGAAACCCCTTTCCGCCCGTCGAAGACATATTGATGATGCGGCCGCCGCGCCCCTGTTCCACCATCTGGCGGGCAACACGCTGGACGCAGAAAAACGTCCCCTTTGCATTGATGTTCTGCATGAGGTCCCATGTCTCTTCGGTGATGTCGAGTAGGGCACCATGACGTGTGACGCCGGCATTGTTCACGACGATATCGATGCCGCCTAGTTCTCCAACCACGGTGCTGACCATTGCATCGATGTCGGAGAGATTGCCAATATCCGCTTGGATCGCCAGACCACGCTGTCCGAGCGCGCCAGTCCTCTTCGCTGTTTCGTTGGCCGCATTGGCGTCGAGGTCTGCTGCCGCGACATTCGCTCCCGCCTTCGCCAGTTCAATCGCTGTCGCCGCGCCGATCCCACTTCCGGCGCCAGTAACTAGAGCCGTCTTTCCGTCGAGCGCCATTTCATGTCCCCCCGTAATGTGAAAATCCGATGGAATGTTACGGGGCGACCAAGGGCACGTCCATCAACGATGACCTTCGCATTCGGGTCAGGAATACGCGTAGCGCGCACTCAACCAACGTCCGGTTTGCCGCTCATTTCTGCCGTTCAAACGCGGCGCAGCATCTGTCAGTTTGGGCTCAAACCCGTCATCTGATAAATTCTGTAAGGCTTCTGGCGCCTCGTACTGCCTCGAACGTCAGCAGTGCGGGACAAACCTGCCGTTGGCACAAAATTTCAAACGTCCGGTTTGATCGCGATTGCTGCCGTTGAGGCTATGTCAACAAAGTGCCAGAAGCCGACGCAGCGCATGAGATCGCCGACGTCTGCGGTGCTCAGACAAAGCTGCCATCTGAGCAAAATTTCAAATGTCCGGTTTGATTCCGATTGCTGCCGCCGCGGCTATGTCGGTCTCGTGCCAAACAGAGACATTCGAACGATTGATAATTTCAGTTACACAGGGGCCATGCGACCGGCCCCCGTTGACGTGGTTAGCCGCTTCTTGGAGAAAAATGGCCAAGGCAAAAGATCAGCCAAATCGGGACGCCGCTCTTCGGTATCTTGCGCTCGGCTGGTCGGTCGTGCCGGCCGCTCCGCGCGGGAAGCGGCCAATCGTTGCTTGGCGGCCCTATCAGGACGGGTTGCCGAGCAAGGCCCAGGTCCGCCGCTGGTATGAGCGGTGGCCCGATGCCAACATCGCGATCGTGACGGGTGCGGAATCGGGCCTCGTGGTGCTGGATATCGATCCCGGCCACGGCGGATTTGAGTCGCTGGCGGCCATAGAGGCGCGTCATGGCGCCTTGCCCAAGACGGTCGAAGCCGTGACCGGCGATGGCGGACGGCACATCTATTTCGCCCATCCCGGCGGCGAGGTGCGCAACCGTGCCGGCATGGCACCGGGCATTGACCTGCGCGGCGATGGCGGTGTCATCATCGCGCCGCCGTCGATCCATCCGAGCGGCGAGCCTTATCGCTGGCGGCCCGGCCATGGGCCAGAAGAGGTCCGCCTCGCTCAAATGCCGATCTGGTTGCTCGAGCCGCGGTTCGGCGGCGACGAACGGCTCGGCCACCCGCTCGGCTATTGGCGGGAGCTTGTTCACGACGGCGTGGAGGCGGGTCGCCGAAACTCAACCTTGGCGTCGTTCACCGGGCATTTGCTCTGGCACGGCGTCGACCCGGACGTGGTCATGGAGCTGATGCTCGCCTGGAACCGCGTCCGTTGCCGTCCGCCGCTGTTGGACGAGGAGGTAATCCGGACCGTGCGGTCGATCGAGCGCACCCACCAGCGACACGAAGACGGGGAGAGCCGGTAGATTGCTGTCGGACCACTCCGCGGAAGATGCCCGCAGCGCTGGATTGGGAATGCGTCCTGCCGGATCATGTCCGGAATGTCGCGGAAAGCGGACCTTGGGCCCGCCACGTCACGAATGCGCCGATAAACCGACGTTCCCGCCACGCTCAGCGAAGGTCGGCTTCGTGCCAGGAGTACGCGCTCCCCTAATCATCCGAACGTCGTCCTTGGCGGCATTTGAGACATCTGCAATGGAGGGCACACACCTCCAAATTCGCGAGCGTTCATTTATCGGAGAAAAGATCATCCAGCATCGGACACTCGGCCTGCCCACCCGTGCAATTCACCAAATTGTGCTACCTGACCACGGCCACAGTTCTCGATGTCCATCGACACCGACGAAGAGGTTCGAGGTTTTAGTCTTCAGGGACGCGCATCGCTGCGACGTCAATGGGTTACAGACTTCGCTTTCTTGGTTTCCGACGCGACGGAAATTGCAATAAGAGTTTTTTGAAGCGGTCATAAATTTCCTCTACCTGACGGCGTCGGAATGCAGCAATAAACCCAGCGAGATGCTGGGCAGTGTACTCGGGCGAAAGGGCTGAATTCGATTTCGTTCGGGATAGAGCAGGAAATGATCCTAACGATAGGAGTCCCAAATGAGCGATCACAGACCCTACAATGTGCTTTTCATTTGCACCGGCAATTCGGCGCGGTCGATCATGGCGGAGGCGATATTAACCCGCGAAGGCGGTGGCCGCTATAATGCCTTCTCGGCCGGGTCACAGCCCAAGGGCGAAGTGCATCCATCTGCGCTCGACGTTTTGAAGATGAGGAACCACGATCTTGAGTTTGCCCGGTCGAAGAGTTGGGATGAATTCGAAGTAGATGGCGCGCCGAAAATGGATTTTGTGTTCACCGTTTGTGACAGTGCCGCTGCGGAGACATGCCCAATCTGGCCGGGCCATCCCATTACGGCCCACTGGGGTATTCCCGATCCGGCCGCGGCAGAGGGTAGCGAGGCGGAGCGAATGCTCGCCTTCTCCGATGCCTACCGGATGCTCACGAACCGAATAACGATATTCGTCAATCTGCCTCTCCAGTCGCTTGATCAACCGACGCTGCAACGGCGTATTGACGAGATTGGTGCCAACGAAGGCTAGGGTGAGCCTGTCGCGTCATCGGGCGCGATAGGGCGTCAGATACTTGCAGCGTATCATTGGACGTCGAACGCCTGCCGCATATCGATAAACTCGATTGGATCGTTCTTCGAAACTATGGGTGTCTCCGCTGCAATGCAACCGAGGCCGTCGGCAAGCGTCAGCGGCATGAGCCGCGCCGATCCTCCTTTCCCGAGACGACGAAGTTTAGGGAGCCCCGTGTGATCGTATCCGGACACGCCGACCGGGAAGAACTCACTGCGGCCGGGGCGCCTGGCAATCTCAAAATCTGCAATAGCGGGCCGGGAAAGATGATCGGGACGACGACCGCGCAGGCATGCGAGAACTTCCCTGCCGACCACGAGAAACGTCGCGAAGGCCGCGAACGGATTTCCCGGCAGCCCCAAAAGGATACAATTCGGCAGGATCGCTAGCCCGACAGGCTTCCCCGGTTTCATGGCAACGGCGTGCAGCGCAAAGCGTCCCCCGAGACGCAGGCAGGCCGACCTGACGTGATCCTCGACCCCGAACGACATGCCACCCGTCGTGATGACGAGATCGCAGGTCTCGCTCATTTCGGCAATGGACTCCGTGATTTCGTCAACGCTGTCACGGCATCGAACGATTTCTAGCTCAATGTCCGGCGCCGCTGACAGCAAGGCGGTTAGCATTGGCGTGTTGGAGTCCCGCACACGGAAGGGAACGGGCTCGGCCGCCGCGACAACTAGCTCGTCGCCGGTCGCAATGAGCCCAATACGCAAGGCCCTGATGCAGGAAACGCGCCCATGCCCAGCCGCAGCCAAAATCGCAATGTGTCGGGCGTCGAGACGCTTTAGCGCGGGCACGAGCAGATCGCCGATACCAACGTCCTCGCCCCGACGCCGTATGTTTGTGCCGCTTGGGAGGAGGCAGGGAGGCGTCACTACGCCGTCCTCCACGGTGCAGCGTTCCTGCATTGCAACCCGATCGGCGCCACGCGGGACCGGCGCGCCAGTCATGACATGCAAGGCCTCTCCCTCGGCGATCCAACGCCGGGGCTCTCCGGCACGGGTCAGACCGGCGATTCTGAGCGCTGCTCCGAATTCCCGGCGATGGAATGCGTAACCATCGACGGCAGACTGATCAAACGGCGGAAAAGGCTCGTTCGCGCGCAGATTCCCGGCGAGCGTCCATCCCGCAGCGTGATCGAGGTCGCGAAGGACTATGCCGTCGACGGGCGTCACCACGTTCCGGATGATGTCCGCGACCGCCGCCACCGGAATCGGGTGGCGAGAACCGGAATAGTCGTTGAGACAGGAAAGGGTGTTCATCTCGGACATGGCGCAGCACCGCTTGAAGAAAGGCGGCCCGGACATCGCTGCCCGAGCCGCCGTTGGCCGGGCTCACCCGAGATCGTATTCCTTCGACTTGAAGGACACCGCCCGGGCCTGCGGTGGAGCATCCGCCAGTTTGCGGATGTCGCCCCAGGTGTGCTTGTAGTCCGGCAGGATCAGCTCGTTCACGCCGGGATTGACGACGTTGCCCTGACTGCCTGCGGGCGAGCCGAACACCATCGCCACCTGGCCGGGTTTGGCCGTGTCAGTAGGATAGGCCATGCCCTGGGTCGCCCCGTTCCCGTTCGAGATCTCGACAAGATCACCGGCGCCGATGCCCAGACGGGCCATGTCGCCGGCATTCATCTCGATGAACGGATAGGGGAAGCGGTCCTGTACAAAGTCGTTGTCCTGATCGAGGAACTGGTTCTGCCAGAAGATGTTGGCTCGAACGTTGTTGATCCAGAACTCGTGGCTCGCTTCTTCCTGGGCCTTGCCCGCGGCCTGCCAGCCCCGCCAACCTGCAGCAAGGAATAGCGCCTTGCCGTCGTCGCGACCGTGGCGAGTGAATACACCGTCGGTATAGAGCCGCGGCGTACCGACTAGCTTGCCGTCCTCAAAGCCCACGACCGGCTCCTGCACCCCGTTGTTGCCCATAGCGCGCAAGCGCTCATAGGTCACTTTCGGGTTGCCGGAATTGTAGCCGTCCATGAAGGCGTCTTCCTCTGTCTCCCAGTCATAACCCTTGAATGGTCGGCCCCCACCGAGTGGTCCACTTTGAATGTTAGTGCATGACCGGCCTCTGGTCCATCTGGACGACGGTTTCCGGGGCGGGTGGTTTCCATCCCAATGCGCTGTGCGGCCGGACGGTGTTGTA
>JAOTXT010000018.1 GCA_029862205.1 Paracoccaceae bacterium | reverse complement strand
CGGTGGTGCGGATCACCACGATTTCGAACGCCTCTTCGGGCAGGCCGTGGGCGGCCATCAGCCGGTCGCGCGTCTCGTGCGCTTGGGCGAGCGCCAAGGGCGAGCCGCGGGTTCCAATCCTCAACGGATTGCTGGCGTTCGGTGGGTCGGATGGCATTCAGCAGCCCATAACTGGTTTTCGCGGGAGTCTCTTAGTAAGAGGGCGATCGAACACGCGCAATGCGCCGACGGGGGCCCATGACCGCCAGCCTGACCCTGCTAGGCATCGAAACGAGCTGCGACGAGACCGCCGCGGCGGTGGTGTGCGGCCGCGCGCCCGGTCCGGGTGAGATCCTGTCGAACGCGGTATTCGGGCAAGAGGATCTGCACGCGGCGTTTGGTGGAGTCGTACCGGAAATCGCCGCCCGGGCCCATGCGGAGCGCGTGGACTTGGTGGTCATGCGCGCGCTCGACGAAGCGGGAATGGAGCTTGGCGACCTGGATGGTGTCGCGGTGACCGCCGGGCCGGGGCTGATCGGTGGCGTGATGGCCGGGGTGATGGCGGCGAAAGGCATCGCCGCCGGGGCTGGACTGCCTCTGGTTGGCGTCAATCATCTGGAGGGCCACGCGCTTACCCCGCGACTGACGGACGGTGTCGGGTTTCCTTATCTGCTGCTTCTTGCTTCGGGCGGCCATTGCCAATTGATCGCTGTCGAGGCGCTTGGCGCATATCGCCGGTTTGGCGGCACCATCGACGACGCGCCGGGCGAGGCTTTAGACAAGACCGCCAAGATGCTCGGCTTGGGGTTTCCGGGGGGCCCGGATGTCGAGCGTTGGGCCGAAAACGGCGATGCGGACAGGTTCGAATTCCCTAGGCCGCTGATCGACCGGCCGGATTGCGATCTGAGCTTCTCGGGCCTCAAAACAGCGGCTGTGCGCACCAAGGACACGCTGGTCGCCGCTCAGGGCGGTCTCTATCACCGTGATGTCGCGGATATCTGCGCCGGGTTCCAGGATGCGGTGCGTGCTGTCCTTTCAGCGAAGACCCGACGCGCGATGTCACTGTTTCGGGACCGGCACCAGGGTCGTTTGGACCCGGTGATCGCGGTGGCGGGGGGCGTTGCCGCAAATCGCAGCTTGCGGGCCGGCTTGTCGAAAGCGGCCGAGGCCGAGGGTTTCCGCATGATCGCGCCGCCGCTGCCGCTCTGCACCGATAACGGTGCGATGATCGCCTGGGCGGGGATCGAGCGGTTTGCCGCCGGGATCGCCGCAGGCCCGGTCGTCGCCCGTCCGCGCTGGCCGCTTGACGAGGCTGCCCAGCCTATGTTGGGCACCGGCAAGAAGGGGGCTAAGGCATGAGCGGGCCGGTTGTCATTCTGGGCCAGGGGGCTTGGGGCGCGGCGCTAGGGCACAGCCTGACCGGCGCGGGTGCCGAGGTTAGGTTCTGGCGCCGGGACACGGGCGCAGCGGTATTGCAGGGAACCGATCTGGTCCTCTCGGCCGTTCCAGCTCAGGCGACTCGCGCGGTCCTTGGCGCGCTGGCGCCGCACCTGCTCGCGCACGTGCCGATTGTGCTGACCGCCAAGGGGCTCGAACGCGGAACCCTGGCCTTGCAGTCCCAGATCGCCGAGGCGGCGGCGCCCGGCCATCCGGTGGGCGTCCTGACCGGTCCCAGCTTCGCCGACGATCTGACCAAGGGCTTGCCGACTGCAGTGACCCTCGCGGTCGCCGATCAGGCGCTTGGCGATGCGTTGCAGCGCCGTCTCGCGACACCGTCGCTGCGGCCCTACCTCACCGATGACGTGACCGGCGCTCAGATCGGCGGAGCGGTCAAGAACGTGATCGCCATCGCCTGCGGCGCAGCGATTGGGGCGGGGCTCGGCGACAGCGCCCGGGCCGCGCTGATGACAAGGGGCTTCGCCGAGATGGTGCGGATTGGCACCGCGCTTGGCGGCCGGGCCGAGACCCTGGGCGGGCTCTCGGGCCTCGGCGACCTGGCGCTGACCTCGACCTCGCCAAGTTCGCGCAACTTCCGCTTCGGCGAGGCTTTGGGCCGGGGCGTGACGCCGGCCGACCTCGCCGCCGACCGAACCACTTATGAAGGCGCCGCCACGGCGCGTCCGCTGGCCGATTTGGCAGCCGCCAAAGGCGTCGACATGCCGGTGGCGACCGCGGTCGCGGCGCTTGTCGAAGGCGGTCTCGATGTCCCAAGCGCCGTGACCCAGCTTTTCAACCGCCCGCTCAAGCGGGAATGACCAGGAGACCTCCATGCTCTACGCCATCATCTGCATCGACAAGCCGGGAGCGATCGAGACCCGGAAGACCAACCGCGAAGCGCATCTGGCCCATATCAACGGCGCTGATGGCGCGATTGTTCAAGCGGGCCCGTTCCTGGACGAGGCGGGCGAGATGTGCGGCTCGCTGTTGATCTATGAGGGTGACCGCGAGGGCGCGGAGGCCTGGGCCGCTGCCGATCCCTATACCAAGGCGGGCTTGTTCGAGCGCGTCGAAATCCGGACATGGAAGCGGGTGGTGGGGTGACCGGCTCCAATGCTCCGGACACGATCCGGGGCCTCGACGTTCATCGGAAACTATCGGGGTCCCGGCTTATAGCCGGGACATGGCCATGACCCAAGATTTCGACCAGATGGCCGCCTTCCTTGCCGATCCCGCCACCCATGGCGGGGAGGAGACCAGGCGTATCGACACCCACACAGCGGTGGTGGTCGTGGCCGGGGATCGGGCCTGGAAACTGCGCCGTCCTGTGGATTACGGCTGGCTCGACTACGCAAGCCGCGACCGGCGGCGCGACTGCGCCGGGCGCGAGATCCGGCTGAACGGCGCGACCGCGCCTGGGCTCTATCTCGGCCTCGGCGGCATCGTGGCGCGGTGTGAGGGCTGGGAGCTGTTGCCGCCGGACGATCCGCCCGAGGAGGCCGAACCGGTGGTCGTCATGCGGCGGTTCCGGCAAAGCGAACTCTTCGATCGGATGGCCGCCGATGGCCGGCTGACACCCGAACTGATGCGCAAGACCGGGTGCGCCGTGGCCGATATGCACAAGGCGGCGCCCGCGCGGCCCGGGATGGGCCGCCTGCCCGCTTTCGCCGGTCGCGAGACGAACGAGCTGATCGAGCTTGCTGATATTCTGGGTGAACTCGCCGTTGCGCGGTTCTCGGCGGAAGTCCAGGCACGGGCCGAGGCCTGCGCGGCGCTGGCGGAGACGCGCGGGGCCCGGCGCTGTCACGGCGACCTGCACCTGCGCAACATCGTCCTCTGGCAGGGCCGACCCGCACCCTTCGACTGTATCGACTTTAACGATGCCTTCACGAATATCGATCCGCTCTACGACCTTGCCTTCCTGCTGATGGACCTGGACCACCGGGGGCATGGGGAACTGGCCACCGAGGTCTTCAATGCCTGGGCGGAATGGATGGCGGCTGAACCCGATGCAGAGGTCTCGACCGCTTATGGCGGGTTGGCGCTGCTGCCCTTTTTCAAGGCCTGCCGGGCCGGAATCCGCGCCAAGGTCAGCGCACTGGCCTTGCGTGGGCAGGACCTCGCAGGCCACGCCGACGAGTTGGCCGAGGCCCGGGCCTATCTGGCGCTCGCGATTGGCTACCTGACCGAGGCGCCGCCCGCCCGGCTGATCGCGGTCGGCGGTCTCTCCGGGTCCGGCAAATCGACGCTGGCCTGGACCCTCGCGGCGCGCTTCGGCGCGGTCGTCCTGCGCTCGGATGTGATCCGCAAGGGCTTCTGGGCGGTGGATCTCGACCAGCGCTTGCCGCAGGAGGCCTATGCGCCGGAGGTCTCGACCCGGGTCTATGCGGAGATGCGCGCGCGGGCGGCAATGGCGCTGGCGGGCGGTGCGGTCGTCATCCTGGACGCTGCGCATTTCCGGGAATCGGAGCGCGCGGCGGCCGCCGAGGTCGCCACGGCGGCCGGGGTGCCGTTCCACGGTTTCTGGCTCGATGCGGCGCCAAACCGGCTGAAGGCCCGGGTCGATGCGCGCGGGCGCGATGCCTCCGATGCCGGCGTCGCCGCGGTCGAGGCCCAATTGGGTTACGATCTGGGCCAAATCTCATGGCAGCGGATCTCGGCGGACGGCACGCCCGAGGCGGTCGCGGAACTGGCCTTCGCCTCGCTAGCGCAATAGAACGGGCCAAAGCCTGACAATCGAGGGAGCGCACCCATGGCCTTTTGGCTGTTCAAATCCGAACCCAATACCTGGGGCTGGGACGATCAGGTCGCCAAGGGCGCGGCGGGCGAGGAATGGGACGGGGTGCGTAACTACCAGGCCCGCAACAACATGCGCGAGATGAAGGCCGGCGATCTGGGCTTCTTCTACCACTCGGTCAACGAGAAGCAGATCGTCGGCGTGGTCGAGGTCTCGGCCGAGGCGCATCCGGATTCCACCACCGACGACCCGCGCTGGGAATGCGTGGACGTGAAGGCGGTCGCCCCGTTTCCCCGTCCGGTGACGCTGGCCGAGATCAAGGCCGAGCCGAGGCTCTCGGACCTCGCGCTGGTCAAGCAGTCGCGCCTCTCGGTCGTGCCGGTGACGGCGGCGGAATGGAAGCTGATCTGCAAGATGGGCGGTTACAAAGGCTAGCCCGACATTATGCGACCGGGAATTGCGGTAATGCCTCAGTTCGAATTTCGGCAATGCGGGACAGAGCCGTCATTCAAGGAAACCGGTGAGGGTTGTGGAAGCGGTTACTTCGGAGGCACAAATTTCCTCCGCGCGAGGCGAATTTCGTCTCGCAGGGCGCAAGCCTCGGCATGATCGTTGATGAGCCCCATCGCCTGCATGAATGCATAGACGGTTGTGGGGCCGACAAATTTCCATCCGCGTTTCTTTAGTTCCTTGGACAGGCGGATCGATGGAGGGGAAGTAGACGCGCTCTGGGGAGACGCAAGTTCGTCCTCAGAAGGCTCAAAACGCCAGATGAAGGCCGCCAGCGACCCCTCGGCATCGACCAGTTCACATACCTTGCGGGCATTATTGATGATCGCCTCGATCTTGCCCCGGTGGCGCACAATCGCGCTATCAGCCAGAAGGCGCGCCACATCGGTTTTGTCGAACTCCGCAACCTTTCGGAAATTGAAGCCTTTGAACGCGGCCCGGAAGCCCGCCCGTTTGGCGAGGATCGTTCGCCAGCTCAGCCCTGATTGAAAGCTCTCCAGACAGAGTTTTTCAAACAGGCGGATGTCATCGGCAACGGGAAAGCCCCATTCCTTGTCGTGGTAGTCAAGGAATTCGGGGGCGGCTGCACACCATCGGCAGCGTTGCCGCCCATCCAGCCCGGTCACAAGATCTGTCACGGTGCGGCCTTCAGGAACTCCAGGGCGGGAACGGTGCGTTTTGGATCAATCTGGTGGATTTCGACGTTGACCACGCAATGTTCCACAAAAGGATCGGAACGGACCCGTTCATCGAAGGCTGACGGATCTTCGCCAAGGGCGATCACAGCCCCGCCTCCGGAGGCGAGCGATCCGACGCATTGGAACACGCCGTCTGCAAACCCTTGGGCGATCCACGCATTGTGGGCGTCCATGAATTTAGATGCGGCTGATTTGTTCTCAGCGAACTTCAGCAAAACGATATACACTCAGTTCTCCTCTGGTTGATGGTTTGAGGGCGCAAGGCACAAGGCCTGCACCCGGGCTTCCAGAGCATCCACCTCGGAACGGACAAAACTCTCATCCCTAAAGGCTGTTGCCATGACAGCTACCCCTTGCGAGCGCCCCAGCAAATGCAGCGCAAGCTCATCGGCACGCTCCTCCTGACCCAATGCGCGGAATTGCCCTGCGAGCCAGTCGCGGAACAGGCCGAATATATCGGCCGCACGCTCCTGTGCCGCGTGATCAAGTTTTGCCAGTTCAGAGCTGAGCGTTCCAACCGGACAGCCGAAATCCATGATCTTGGTGCGGTTGTCGATCAGAATCCGGATAAAGGACACGATCCGCTCTGCCGGGGAATCGTTCTCGGCCGCCCACGCATCCAGCATTGCGCGCGTCGCTTCCATCCGGCGCGAAATCACGCCGTCAAGAATCTCGTCCTTTGTCTTGAAATGGTAGTAGAAATTCCCGCGCGAGATACCGACCGCAGCGGCAATATCCGCGAAAGACGTGCCTTCGAACCCGCCTTCATAGAATAGCTGGTCCGCTTCCTGGAGTATTTGTTCGCGTGTCGAAATGCGGGCCATTTTGAAACCATCTGCACCGTACACAAGCATGATTAGGACAAATGCCCTAATATGTCAAACCTGCGCAAAATGCATGTCCGCACAGGGCTCGAGGCTGACAACTCCTAACTGAGACACTACCAGAATCGCTTGGCCTCACAGCTCCCGCCAACCTAGACTGGCCCCGGGCGCGGGATGGGATTGCCGTCAATCAAGGGGCAGACATGACCTATTTCGATCTCGGGCCCTATAGCCGGAAAGTCACGACCACCTCGCCCGATGCCCAGCTCTGGTTCGACCGCGGGCTCAACTGGCTCTTCGGCTTCAATCATGGCGAGGCGATCAAGTGCTTTCAGAAGGCCCTGGAGCATGATCCCGCCTGCGCGATGGCCCATTGGGGCATCAGCTACGCCGCCGGGCCGAACTACAACCTGCCCTGGCACCGCTATGATCCGAAGGGCCGGCAGATGGCGCTGGAGGCGTCCTATGACGCGATGCAGGGCGCGCTGGCCAATGCGGACAATGTGAGCGAGGTCGAGCAGGCGCTGATCCGGGCACTGCCCGCGCGCTATCCCCAGCGCGAGGCGATCGAGGACATGGGCGTCTGGGACAAGGCCTATACGGTCGAGATGCGCAAGATCCTCCGGGCCTATCCCGACGACCTTGAAGTACGCGCCGTCTTCGCTGAATCGATCATGAACGAGACGCCGTGGAAGATGTGGGACCTGCCCACTGGCAAACCGGCCGAGGGCGCGGGAACCGAGGAAGCGATTGCGGTCCTCGAGCAGGCTTTCGAAACCATCCCGGCCGCCTGGAACCATCCCGGCCTGTTGCATCTCTATGTCCACCTGATGGAGATGTCGCCCTTCCCGCAGCGGGCGCTGCGTGCGGGCGACCGGCTGCGCGGGATCGTGCCGGATTCCGGCCACCTGATTCACATGCCGACCCATATCGACGTGCTCTGCGGGCATTACCGCGACGTGCTGGTCTATAATCAGCGGGCGCTGGGGCCGGACCGCCGCTTCCTGGCCTATTCCGACGATCCCGGCGTCTACCTGATCTACGTGATCCACAATTTCCACTTCGCGATCTACGGGGCGATGTTCCTCGGCCAATACACGCCGGCGATCGAGGCCGCCGAGGAGCTGATCGCCACGGTCCCCGAGGCAGCGCTGAGGATCGAATCCCCGCCGATGGCGGATTTCCTGGAAGCGTACCTCACGATGAAGCAGCATGTGCTGGTGCGCTTCGGCAAATGGCGCGAGATCATCGCCCAGGACCTGCCGGAGGACAGCGAGCTCTACTGTTCGAACGTCGCCATGATGCACTACGCCAAGGCGGTGGCCCACTCGGCGCTGGGTGAGGTGGCCGAGGCGGAGGCCGAAAAGGCGCTTTTCCTGGAAGCGCGGACCCGAGTGCCGGACAGCCGGAGGGTCCACAACAACCTGGTCATAGACCTATTGGCGGTGGCCGAGGCCATGCTGGAAGGCGAGCTCGAATACCGCAAGGGCAACCACGATGTGGCGTTCGATCATCTGCGCCGGGCGGTCGAACTGGACGACAACCTGCCCTATGACGAGCCCTGGGGTTGGATGCAGCCCTCGCGCCATGCACTGGGGGCGCTATTGATAGAGCAGGGTCACTACGAGGAGGCCGAGGCCGTCTACCGCGCCGATCTGGGGCTCGACGGCACGCTCAGCCGTGCCTGCCAGCACCCGGAGAACGTCTGGAGCCTGCACGGGCTGCACGAATGCCTGGTCCATCGGGGCGAAAAGGTGGAATCGGCTATCATCAAGCAGCGGCTTGATCTGGCGGTGGCGCGCTCGGAGGTGCCGGTGAAGGCGTCCTGCTTCTGCCGCCAGGTGGCGATGGCCGCCGAATAGGGTGACCGGCTACGACTACATCATCGTTGGCGCCGGTTCGGCGGGTTGCGTGCTGGCCGCCAAGCTGAGCGAAGATCCAGGCAACTCGGTCCTGTTGCTGGAAGCGGGACCGATGGATCGGGACCTGATGATCCACATCCCGGCGGGCGTCTACCGGGCCTATCGCGACCCCCGGATAAACTGGAACTACGTGACCGAGCCGGAACCGGCGCTTGATGGCCGCTCTGTGGACATGCCGCGTGGCAAGGTGGTGGGCGGGTCGTCTTCGATCAACTCGATGGTCTATATGCGCGGCCATCCGCTCGACTATGACGGCTGGGCCGCCGATCTGGGCCTGCCCGGCTGGGCCTACGCGGATTGCCTGCCCTATTTCAAGGCGGGCGAGGACAGCGACCGTGGCGCCGACGAGTGGCGCGGCTCCGGCGGGCCGCTGGGGGTGACGAAGGGAGCCTATGCGAACCCGCTCTTCGACGCTTTCGTCGAGGCGGGCGGGCAGGCCGGACAGGGCCGCTCGGACGACCTGAACGGCTATCAGCCCGAAGGGGTGGCGCGGCTCGACTCGACCAAGCGCCACGGGCGCCGGTGCAGTGCCGCGGTGGCCTGGCTGAGACCGGCGTTGCGGCGGGCGAACCTCACGCTCCTGACCGGTGCCATGGTTCACCGCGTGATCATGGATGGCAACCGCGCGGTCGGGTTGGAATACGACCACGGTGGCGAGACCCTCCAGGCCGAGGCGGGACGCGAAGTGATCCTCTCGGGCGGGGCGATCAATTCGCCCCAGACGCTCATGCTCTCGGGCATTGGCCCGGCGGACCATCTGCGCGAGCATGGGATCGAGCCCGTCCTCGACCTACCCGGCGTGGGGGCGAACCTTCAAGACCATCCGAGCATCATCATCCAGAACGCCTGCACCCGAAGCTTTCCGATCCACGTGGTGAACCGGCCGCTGAACAAGCTGATGGAGGGCGCGCGGTGGCTGGCCACGCGTTCGGGCGTCGCGGCCTCGAACATCTGGGAGGCGGGCGGGCTGGTGCGCGGCAACGACCAAGTGGCCTTCCCGAACCTGCAATACCATTTCGGGCCGGTCGGCTTCGAATACCATGGCAACCGGATCGAGCTGAAACAGGCTTTCGCGCTGCATGTGGATCTGCTGAGGCCGCGCAGTACAGGCCGGATCACGCTCGCCTGCGCCGATCCGGCGGCAAAGCCGGTGCAGCGATTCAACTACCTGACCGACGCGCAAGACATGCGCCAGATGGTTGAGGGGCTGAAACTGGCACGCGACCTGATCGCCCAATCCGCTTTTGACGGGTTCCGCGGCGCGGAAATGGACCCGGGGCCGGACGTGAGGACCGATGCCGAGATCGAGGCGGCGATCCGGGCCATGACCACCACTGATTTCCACCCCTGCGGCACCTGCCGCATGGGCATCGGCCCGGACGCGGTGGTCGACGGCGAATGCCGAGTGCGCGGGATCGAGGGCCTGCGCGTCGTCGATGGCTCGGTCATGCCCCGGATCATCAGCGCCAATCTGAACGCCCCGATCCAGATGATCGCCGCCCGGGCGGCGGATTTCATCCTGGGCCGTCCGCAATTGCCGCCCATCGAGGCGCGATTTTCATTCCAGCGGTAGGGCGGGATTCATCCCGCCATTGGGGAATTCGGCGGGCTGAAGCCCGCCCTACTCCCTGAAATCCGACTCCTTGCGGTCCAGCATCCTGATCATCGAGGACCAGGCCCTGGCGCCGCTGGGCTCGTTCTCCGGCATCCCGCTTTCGCAGTAGAGGCCGTCGACGATCGCGTCCGAGACCAGGACCGGCTCGCGGCCCGAAGCCAGCACGTCCATCTGAATCTTGCAGGCCATTTCGAGGTAGTAGAGCCAGTAAAAGCACTCACCCACCGAGCGCCCGCAGGCCAGAAGCCCATGATTCTTCATCACCATCAGGAATTTGTCGCCCAGGTCGCGGGCCAGCGCGGCGCACTCGTCCTCGGCGCTCGTCACGTCTTGGTAGTCGTGATAGCAGACCGTCGGCAGCACCATGTTGGCGTGCTGCGAGAGGGGCAGGATCCCCTCGGCCAGGCACGAGACCGCGGCGCCCGAGCGCGAATGGGTGTGCGCGGTGAACGTGATCTCGGGCCGGGCTGCCAGCACCGCGGTGTGGATCAGATGCCCTGCCTGGTTCGGGGCTGCGTCGCCCGCAACCAGATTGCCGTCGAAATCGACCTTTATCAGGTTGGACGCGGTGACCTCGTCCATCATCAGTTGATCGGGCTTGATCAGATAGTGGCCCGGTTCGCCCGGCACCCGGGCGGTGAGGTGCGTATAGATCAGGTCGGTCCACGCGAAATGTACATACAGCCGGTGGAGCGCGGCGAGATCGGTGCGGGCATCCCATTCAGTGTAGGCATTTGGCCTTTGGCCTTCGGCGATGTCGTGAACGGTCATCGGTCTTCTCCGGTCTGGATCGGCCTCAGCGTGGCGCATTCCGGCCGGTGATTCAATCAAGCAGCGGGCAGCCCCGGAGGCTCCTCGATCGCGACCGGCGCGCCGCCGCGATAGTAGACCCGCGGCACGAAGGGGCTCAGGTGATTGAGTAAGCTGTAGACCATCCAGCCCGCGGTCCGGGCGGTCGAGACCAGGTCGTTGACCCCCTCCTTGGCGATCACGGTGACCGTGTCGCCGATCTGGGCCTGCGCATCGGTCGCGTCGAAAAGGCAATGATTGAGCGAGATCGAGCCGATCGAGGGGCACGGCTTGCCGCCCACCAGGATTATCGCCTTGTTGGCCAGTTCGCGCGGCAGGGCATCGAAAAACCCCGCATGGAGCGTGCCGACCTGAATATCGCGCTCGGCGGTATAAGCGCCGAAATAGGTCACGCTTTCGCCTGCCGCGACCGGCTTCAACTCCTCGATCCTTGCCTTGAAGGTCAGCACTTGGCTGACCTCAAGCCCGCTGTCGCGATCCGGCGCCCAAGGGTAGATGCCGAACAGAACCATCGCGGGCCGGACCATGTCGAACCAGGCATCCGGGTAATGAAAGATGCCATGGGTCGACGAGACTGAGCGGAAGCCGGGGTCGATCCCGTCCCGTGCCATCTGGTCCAGCACTGTCTGGAACCGCTCAAGGATCAGCTGGTCCTGGGTGTCGTCCTGCATCAGCGTCGAGAAGGTGCCCCGGATCTCGATCCCCTCCATCGCGGCGATCTTGCGGATCAGCCCAATGGCCTGGGCATGGTCAACGCCGACCCGGTGAAGCCCGGTATCGATCTTCAGGAACACGCCGGCCCGGCGCCCGGCACGCAGCGCGGCTTCGTTCAGGCGCGTGGCCATCGCTTCGGTGAAGACCACTTGGGTAATGCCGGCTTCGACCACCTGGCCGAACTGAGCGTCGGTGTAGAGCGCGTCCATATTGACGACGTCGCAGCCCAGGTCCCATCTGGCGATCGCGCGCGCCTCGGCCAGCTTGGCGACCATCAGCCACTTAATCCCATCGGCGGCCAGCGCCGAACAGATCGGCCTCAGCCCATGCCCATAGGCGTTGTTCTTGACCACCGGCATGACCTCGACCCCGGTTCGCGCCCGGATCGCCGCCAAGTTGGCGGAAAGCCTATCCAGATCGATCTCGAACCAGCCGCCGAGCCCAGCGATTTTCGCGTCGATCTGCTCGGGCGTTGGTTGGGCTCCGAAATAACGCTTGGGCATGGCGGATCTCCGGCACTTGCTGGGCCAGCCTAGGCGTTCAGACGGAAGCGTGAAACCCCATCCGTCCGGGCCGGTTCGGTCGCGCGCGGGTTTCCACCTCGAGACGCTTCAGAATCTCCCCTCCGTCCGGGCGATTCTCGAACCGGAGCTGCCGCGCGACAACCGCGAAGTCGCCCGGGGTCAGGCCGGGGATGTCGCCCAAGGCCTCTGGCGCCCGGCCGCCGAAGAACCGGCGCCAGGCCAGTGCCACTTGCTCGCGGTCCAGCGGCTCGAGCACCAGTTTGAAGTCGAAGCGCCGCATGGCTGCAGGGTCCAACTTGCCATCATGATTGGTGGCCGCAATGAAGGGCGCGGGATGGCCGTCCATCCAGGCCAGGAATTCGTTGACCTGGGAAATCTCCCACCTCCGCTGGGAGGTGCGCCGGTCGAGGAGCAGGCTATCGACCTCGTCGAACAGCAGCACATGGCCCTGATCCGCGGCGTCGGCGAAGGCCTGGGCGATCCGCTGCTCGGTCTCGCCGACCCATTTCGACATCAGGTCCGAGGCGCGCTTGACCTCTAGCGGCCGGTCGAGCGCCCGAGCCAGATGATGGGCAAGTGCCGTCTTGCCTGTGCCGGGCGGGCCGGTCAGCAGAAGCGAGAAGTCCACCGGCGCGCCCGGTGCGGTCAACTGCGCGGCCAGATCCGCGATCGGCGGATCGCTTTGGTACAAGGCCAGATCCAACTTCCTTGGCGCATGACTGCGGCGGGGCGGCGCATGGCCATGGCGCATCACGGTGATCAGGGCCTCGGCGGTCACTTCCGCCGCGGCCGCGCCCTTGCCGGCCAGCGCCGTGCTGCGCAGCGCATTGCGGGCGACGGCAATCGCTTCCGGCGCCAGGTCGGTCAGCCGCGCGGCCGAGGCCCTCCGTCAGCACCACGCGTTCATCCTCGGCGATCGTCTCAATGATGCGCCGCCGCGCTGCCGGGCTTGGCAGGTCCATCTTCATGACGAAGCTCATGCGGCGCAGATAGGCCGGGTCGATGTTCTCGATCGCGTTCGAGGTCCATATGGTCGGCACCGGATTGGCCTCGAAGAGCCGGTTGACGAAGACTTTCGAGCCGTCGCGGCGAGTGTAGAAGCCGCCGCTGCCGGCGCGCTGCACCTCGCCGATGAAATCCTCCATTTCGTCGAACAGCAGCGCAGAGTCCCCCCGGTTCGCCAGCACCCGCTGCGCCAGTCTCAGCGCCGTCACGCGGTCCCAACGGCTCGGCTCGTCACCGTCCTCATCTGCCTCGCCAACCGCGTAGAGCCGTGCGCTGGCGGCCCCGGCAACGACCTTGGCAAGCTCGGTCTTGCCGCTGCCGGGCGGGCCGTAGAGCAGAATGTTGATCCCCATTGCCCGCGCCGTCAGCGCGCCCTCCAGGAGGCGGCGCATCAAGGTGACGTCACGGCTCCGCTCGGCGAAGTCGGCGAAACTCAGCCGGGCTGGGACTTGTGGGCCGGCGAGGCACTCGATCAACGCCGACTCGCCTGCGGGCGCGCGGCGCAGGGCCCGCCACGTCGCGTCGCTCAAGTCCAGCGTCACATCCCCGCCGCGCCACGAGTTGAGCTCGGCAAGACCCAGCCGCAGGATCGGGCTCAAGGGCACGGTGTCCGGACCCTCGAGTCCGGCGAGCTCGGCCGCGAGACGCTTGTTGTCGATTCCCGCGAACCGCAGCCGGGCGGCCAGCGACGACGGGCGACGCAACCGGTTGATAGCGACGGCGACACCGAGCAGCCGCGCGTCCTCCGGCGCCAGCGCCAGGAGCGCAGCCAGGCCGGTCTACCGTTTCGAGGTCGGGCGCGGGCGCGTCTTCTATGTCGGGCGCCGGCGCCGCCAGGGCTTCGCGCAGCCGTGCCCAGGGCTTCGGCGCGGCCTTGCCCTTCCGGCGCTTCTTCGCCTTCTTGCCCCTTCCGCCCTCGCTTAGGTCAGGCAGGTCCAGGTAGTCCTTGTTGTCACGGCACCAGGCCAGGATCGCCGTCGCGCGGGCCGAGCCTTCCTCGGTCTCGCGCATGGCGACCCGCAGCATCTGCCGCGTGATGTCTTTCTCGCCCATGGGTCATCCATGTTCTGACCGCCAGAGTGCCAATGCGCAGCGCGCACGGACGCCTGCCGGCGGGATTTCACATATGGTTCTGGGATGACGGCACCGGGGCTCCGCCCCGGCCGGGCACTTTAGCGCGCGGGAAGGGCTCGGAACGATCCGGGCGTCACGCCCGTCGGATATCGTTTCTGTCCAAGCATCGGCTTGCCTCTTGTCGGCGCGACACGGTTCGGTCCGTGCCGGGGGTGCGGTCGATACGCCTCTTTGGGCGAATCGTCAAGTCTTGGCGCGCTTAACGGTAGGGCGGAAAGTTTCTCCGCCCTACCGGACGCGCGTGTCACCACCGCACGGACTGGTCGCGGATCACGGTCTCGATCTGGTCGCGCTCGACCCCGATATCCCGGAGCGTCCGGTCGTCGAGGCGGCGAAGGCGGTCGACGGTGAGCCAGACCTTGCGCCGGCGGTCCAGGGCGGCGACGAGTTTCGCTGCGGCGCCCCAAAGGCGCACCAGGAGCGAAGGTTCGGCTACCGTTTTCGGGCGGACCATGAACGGATTGAAGGCGGCGTCATGTTGGGTGTCATGGGAGGCGTCAAACATCGGTAGTTCCTTTTCTGTGCAGGGGTTCTTGCGTTGGAATTGGAATATGGCGCACCCCCACTGACAACCTTCTGTCAGGAGGTCCGGCAGGCTCCTGACAGCGTGGTGTCAGGAGGGGTAGGATAGGCTGCGAAACAGTCAGATTTTTCCCCACCGGAGGCCTGAATGCGCCGCGCCGATCGCCTGTTCGAGATCATCCAACTGATGCGCCGCAAGCCGACGATTCGCGCCCGGGACCTGGCCGAGTCGCTGGAAGTGTCCGAGCGGACCATCTACCGGGACATCCAAGACCTGATGGCCAGCGGCGTGCCGATCGAGGGCGAGGCGGGAATCGGCTATGTGCTCAAGGCCGGGTTCGACCTGCCGCCTCTGATGTTCAAGGAGACCGAGATCGAAGCCCTGGTCCTGGGCGCGCGGATCGTCGAGACCTGGGGCGATGCCGGTGGCGACGCCGAACTGGCCGAGGCGGCGACCGACGCGATCGCCAAGATCGAAGCGGTGATCCCCGAACGGCTGCGCGGCTACATGGCCAGCACCGCGCTGCTGGCGCCTTCGGCCTATCACATGGAGCCGGTGAAATTCGATCTGGCCGATCTGCGCCGGGCGGTGCGGAGCCAGCTCAAGGTGCGCTTCGGCTATCGCGATGCGCAGGATCGGCCCAGTTTACGGACAGTGCGGCCGCTCTCGCTCGCCTATTTCGGCCCGGTTTGGGTGCTGGCCGCCTGGTGCGAGCTGCGCCAGGACTTCCGCACCTTCCGGTTGGACCGGGTGGCGGAGTTCGAGACCACCTCCGAGCGGTTCAAGCCCGAGCGCGGCAAGACCTTGCACGATTTCCTGCAGCGGCCGCAGACCTGGACCCGCAGCGCGCTGGCCCCGGCCGGCGCGGCGGAGCACTAGCCCGCTTGCAAGGCCGTCAGGAACCCGGTCGTCGCGGTGCCGAGTTCCGGTGACAGGTAACCGCCCTCCTGCACGACAAGGACCGGAAGCCCCAGCGCGGCAATCAGCGCGCCGGCCCGCGCGAAGCCGTCATTTGTCACCCGCATGGCGCCCAGCAGATCTGCTTCGTGCGGGTCCTGGCCGAGCGCGACGACCAGGACATCAGGTGCGAAGTCCCTGACCTGTGCGCAGCTCGTCTTCACCGCGTCGAGCCAGGTTCCATCGACCGAGCCCACCGGCACCGGCAGGTTCAGGTTAAGCCCTTCGGCCCCTGCGCCGCCGGTTTCGTGCGCATAACCCCAATAGAATGGATAAAAATTAGCCGGATCCGCATGGACCGAAACGGTCAGCACATCTGTCCGCTCCCAGAAGAGGCTCTGGGTTCCGTTACCGTGGTGCGCATCGATGTCGAGCACCGCGACGCGCGGGGCTTGCCCCCGCAGGACCGCGATCGCCGCGGCGATATTGCTGAAGTAACAGCCGCCGCCGGTGACCGCCTGCGCCGCATGGTGGCCGGGTGGGCGGCAGAGAGCATAAGCCAGGCGCGCCCCGCATGCGATCTCGGAAGCGGCAGCCCCGGCGATTTTCACGGCCGACAGCGCCGCCTCGGCGGTGCCGGCGCCGATTGGTGAGGCCATGTCGCCCAGGAACCTGCCCGAGAGCCCTGCTATGTCCTCGGGATGCGCCTCGGATGGCGGCATGGCCCGGATGCCGGGAATGATTTCAGGCCCCGCGCCGGGCAATTGCGCCCAGCGTGCGTGGGCTTCGAGGATGAACTCGACGTAGGCAGGGTCGTGGATGCGGATCAGGCGGTCGACGATGCGCGTGCGTTCGTCGACCGTCACTTCTTCGACTTCAGTGTCTTCTAGCCCTGCCGCGCGTGCCGCCTCGAGCAGGACTCCGACCCGTTCGGGCCGTTCGTGATGGCGTCTGACGATGCCCCGCATGATGAAGAATTCCGGCTGGTGCGCCGCGTGTTGCCGGGACCAGAAAACCTTCATCGCGCCTCAGCCTCTCAGGACACCAAAGCGGGACAATTCCTCGCGCAGGCCCGGCGGTAGATCCGGATCGTCGCCGGGCGCGGTCCCGATATCGCTGGGGGCGTCCTCGGCGCGCAAGTAGCGCCAGCCCTGAAAGGCCCGGCGCGTGCGCGCTGAGGTTGGGATCAGCGGCGGCTCGAAGATGATCGCGCAGCGGCGGATACCGTCGGCGCCGGTCACCTCTTCCAACGCGGCGATCTTCTGACGCACCCGGATCACGCCGCGGATGACCCAGTAGAGCGAACCGCCGCGCAACAACTCGTCGGCGCGCCTCGGCCACATGCGCGTCACATGCCGGGGTCGCGGGTCGAGGCCCTGGGCCAAACGGTCGGCGGCGCGCTTCGATTGCCATTGCGAAAGCTCGGCGACCGTGTCGACGCCGACGCAGAGCTTGACCAGATGCAGGGTGGGGGCGGGCTCGTCCGCCATGATCAGCCGAGACCGAGGACGTCGATCATCGAGTACTCGCCAGGCTTGCGCCCATCGCCCCAAAGCGCGGCCTTGACCGCGCCGCGGGCGAAAATCATCCGGTCGGTGGCGATGTGGCGCAGCACGATCCGCTCGCCGGCCCCGGCGAATATGGCGTCATGTTCGCCCACGACGTCGCCGCCACGCAGCGCCGCGAAGCCGATATCGCCCCGCTTGCGGGCACCGGTCTGGCCGTCGCGGGCCCGGTCCGAGACGTCGTCGAGGGCGACGCCGCGCCCCTCGGCTGCAGCCTGGCCCAGCATCAGGGCGGTGCCGGACGGGGCATCCACCTTATGGTGGTGGTGCATCTCGACGATCTCGATGTCGAAATCCTCGTCCAGCGCCGCGGCGACCCGGCGGGTCAGCACGGTCAGCAGGTTGACACCCAGCGACATGTTCCCGGCCCGGACGATAATGGCATGGCGGGATGCAGCCGACAGGCGGGTCAGATGCCGGGCCTCAAGTCCCGTCGTGCCGATCACGTGGACCAGCCGCGCCTGGGCCGCGATATCCGCATGGGTCACGGTGGCATCTGGCGATGTGAAGTCGAGAACCGCGCGCACGCCCGAAAAAACCGCCAGCGGGTCGTCGGAGATGGTGATGCCACTAGTGGCACCGCCCATCGCCTCGCCCAGATCCTTGCCGATCCAGTCGTGGCCCGGCCGCTCGGTCGCGCCGGCCAGCACAACGTCATCACGCTCGGCCAGGGCGCGCACCAGCATCTGGCCCATTCGGCCCGAGACGCCGGGGACGGCAACGGCGAGCGGTTGGTTGGCCATGGCGATCTCTCCCCTAGTCCGCACCTGATTAGCAGCCCCGGTTGACGCGGATCAATGCGGCGCAGGGCGGTTCGCTAGAAAATCGATCCAAATCCCAATCGATTGTCCGAAGGAGGCAAGAATGGTCGAGAAAACCACCACACCGGCCTGGTGGCCAGGCTTCTACGAGCCGTTCCGGCATCTGGGCGAGCGTATCGCCGACTGGTTCGCGCCGCGCTCCGAAGCCAAGGCAACCGGGGCAAATTATCAGATTGCCGTCGAGCTGCCGGGCGTCGTCGAGAAGGATATCGAGGTTACGCTCGATGACGGCGTTCTAACGGTGAAAGGCGAAAAGCACAGCGAGCGCAAGGAGGAGGGCGAGGGTTACTTCTTCTCCGAGCGGGAATACGGCCGGTTCCAGCGGACGTTCCGCCTGCCGGCGGATGCCCGGGGCGATGGGGTTAGTGCCGATTTCGCGAACGGCGTGCTGAAAATCACCGTGCCGAAGGTCGCCGAGGAAAAGATCCAGCCGAAGAAGATCAAGGTGAAGACCGCGTAGGGGGCGTTTTCAGCACGGTATGGCAGAGCTGTTCCACCCGTGCGGAAAGTGAACGGTTTTTCAACGGTCCGCCACCGATTGACGCGGCCGTGGGGTGGAGTTTGTCCCACCTTTGGCGATCAAAGGCGGATCAAGATCCGCCCTACGGCGCGGTGTGGCTATGGGGTCGGGACCGCGGTCACCCTGTCATGCTGTCCCAGAAGCCTTTAACCTTGTCGAAGAAATTCTTGCTCTGCGGGCTGTTGTCGGCCTTGACCGACTCGAACTCGCGCAGCAGCTCCTTCTGACGCGTGGTCAGGTTCACCGGCGTCTCGACCATCAGTTCGATATACATGTCGCCCATCTGGCCCGGGCGCTGCAGCGCCGGCATCCCCTTACCGCGCAGGCGCAGTTGCTTGCCGGATTGCACGCCCACGGGCACCTTCACCCGCGTCCGCCCGCCGTCCAGCAGCGGCGCTTCGATTTCTCCGCCCAGCGCGGCCGTGGTCATCGGCACCGGGATCGCGCAATGCAGGTGCAACCCATCGCGCTTGAAAATCGCGTGCTCGGCGACCTCGACGAAGATGTAGAGATCGCCCGGCGGGCCGCCGCGCTGGCCTGCCTCGCCCTCGCCGGCCAGCCGGATGCGCGTTCCGGTTTCGACCCCCTGCGGGATCGACACGTTGAGCGCCCGGTCCTTGCGGACCGCTCCCTGGCCCGAGCAGGCGCTGCACGGGTTCTTGATGATCTGGCCCCGGCCCGAGCAGGTCGGGCAGGTGCGCTCGATGGTGAAAAAGCCTTGCTGGGCCCGCACCTTGCCGTGGCCCGAGCAGGTCGGACAGGATTGTGGCTGCGCGCCGCCCTCGGCGCCGGTACCCGAGCAGGTTTCGCATTTGACCGATCCCGGAACCGAGATGGTCGCCTGCTTGCCGTTATAGGCGTCCTCGAGCTTGACCTGTAGATTGTAGCGCAAATCGGCGCCGCGGCTGACACCGCCCCGACCGCGCGCGCCGGCGCGTCCACGTCCGCCACCCATGAAATCGCCGAAGAGGTCCTCGAAGACATCCGAGAAGGCGCTCGAGAAATCGCCTGAGCCGGGGCGCGGGCCTCCGGGGCCGCCCGGACCGCCCATGCCGCCCTCGAAGGCGGCGTGCCCGAATTGGTCATAGGCGGCCTTCTTTTCCGCGTCCTTCAGGACATCATGGGCCTCGTTCACCTCCTTGAACTCGGCCTCGGCCTTCGGATTGTCCTTGTTGCGGTCGGGATGCAGTTCCTTGGCTTTCTGGCGATAGGCCTTCTTGATCTCGTCGGGGTTGGCGCCGCGCTTGACCCCCAGCACCTCGTAGAAGTCACGCTTCGCCATCGGCCCTGCCCGTTTTTCTATTGTCGCGCGCCGCGCGGCGCGGCGTGATCATTCCGAATAGCCCGTCGAGGCTTCCGGTGCCAGCGGTCTGTTCAGCTATGGGGCCTCTAAACGGCTGGGGGGCGCCCGCGAGGGCGCCCCGTTCTATGGTCTGATATCGATTGCCGGTCACGGGGCCGCCGCCTCAGGACTTCTTGTCGTCGTCCTTGACTTCCTCGAACTCGGCATCGACCACGTCGTCGCCTTCCTCGACCGGGCCGTCATCCGGGGTCTCGGATTCGGCGCCGCCCTCCTCCTCGGCCTCGGTCTCGGCTTGTGCCTTGTAGATGGCTTCGCCGAGCTTCATCGAGGCCTCGGCCAGCGCCTGGCTCTTCTCCTGGATCGCGGGAGCATCCTCGCCCTCGAGCGCGGATTTGAGATCGGCGATCGCCGACGTGATCCCGTCGCGGGTCTCCTCGTCGACCTTGTCGCCATGCTCGGAAAGCGATTTCTCGGTGGCGTGGATCATGCTTTCGGCCTGGTTGCGGGCCTCGGCCAGGTCCTTCTTCTGCTTGTCGGCCTCGGCGTTCTCCTCGGCCTCCTTGACCATGCGCTCGATGTCGTCGTCGCTGAGGCCGCCGGAGGCTTGGATGGTGATCTTTTGCTCCTTGCCGGTGCCCTTGTCCTTCGCGGAGACGTTGACGATACCGTTGGCGTCGATGTCGAAGGTGACTTCGATCTGCGGCATGCCGCGGGGCGCCGGCGGGATGTCTTCCAGGTTGAACTGGCCCAGCATCTTGTTGTCCTGCGCCATTTCGCGCTCGCCCTGGTAGACCCGGATGGTCACCGCGGACTGGTTGTCCTCGGCGGTCGAGAAGACCTGGGACTTCTTGGTCGGGATCGTCGTGTTGCGGTCGATCAGCCGGGTGAAGACCCCGCCCAGCGTCTCGATGCCGAGCGAGAGCGGCGTGACGTCCAAGAGGACCACGTCCTTGACGTCGCCCTGCAGGACACCGGCCTGGATCGCCGCGCCCAGCGCCACGACCTCGTCCGGGTTGACGCCGCGATGGGGCTCTTTGCCGAAGAACTCCTTCACCGTGTCGAAGACCTTGGGCATGCGGGTCATGCCGCCGACAAGAACCACCTCGTCGATATCCGCGGCCGAAACGCCCGCATCCTTAAGCGCGTTCTTGCAGGGCTGAACGGTCTTCTTGATCAGATCCTCGACCAGGCTTTCCAGCTTGGCGCGGCTCATCTTGAGCGTCAGGTGCTTCGGACCCGAGGCATCCGCCGTGATGTAGGGCAGGTTGATCTCGGTCTGGGCGCTGGACGACAGTTCGATCTTGGCCTTCTCGGCCGCTTCCTTCAGGCGCTGGAGCGCGAGCTTGTCATTGCGCAGGTCCATGCCCTGCTCTTTCTTGAACTCGTCGGCCAGATACTCGACCAGGCGCATGTCGAAGTCCTCGCCGCCGAGGAAGGTGTCGCCATTGGTCGACTTGACCTCGAAGAGGCCGTCATCGATCTCAAGGATCGAGATGTCGAAGGTGCCGCCGCCCAGGTCGTAGACCGCGATGGTCTTGCCGCCTTCCTTCTCGAGCCCGTAGGCGAGGGCCGCGGCGGTCGGCTCGTTGATGATCCGCAAGACTTCCAAGCCGGCGATCTTGCCCGCGTCCTTGGTGGCCTGGCGCTGGCTATCGTTGAAATAGGCCGGCACGGTGATCACCGCCTGGGTGACCGTCTCGCCCAGGTACTGCTCGGCGGTCTCCTTCATCTTCTGAAGGATGTATGCGGAAATCTGGCTCGGCGAATACTTCTCGCTACGGGCCTCGACCCAGGCATCGCCGTTCTTGCCCTCGACGATCTTGTAGGGGACCATCTTCTTGTCCTTGGCGACCGTCGGGTCCGAGTGGCGCCGTCCGATTAGGCGCTTGACGGCGAAGAGCGTGTTTTCCGGATTGGTCACTGCCTGGCGCTTGGCCGGTTGGCCGGTCAGCCGCTCACCATCCTCGCTGATCGCGACCATCGAGGGTGTGGTGCGCGCGCCTTCCGCGTTCTCGACAACCTTGGGCTGCGAGCCGTCCATGATGGCGACACAGGAGTTGGTGGTACCGAGATCGATCCCGATAACTTTCGACATAATTTATTCCCCTTCTTGGCGACCAGCCGCCGGGTCCTTTCGCGGCCCCCATGCAACCGTCCCGTCACATCGTTTGAGAGTGCTCGAAAGCTATATAGGCAGGGCGGATTTTGCCTGCAACAGCGCGCGGCGAAAAAGATACAACTGCCCTGCCACGAGTTTTCGGCTGTTGCCGCGGGGACGCGCCGCCCATTTCAAACTATTGAAAATAAATCTAAATTCTCAACCTATTGTAGAGCAGCAGTGATCCCGCGCTCGTTTAGGAGGCGCGAGAGCCTCTGCGAAAGCTGGGTTGTCGTCAGGTCGTTGTACTGGCCGGCCACGCTGGTGCGCGAAATCGGCGTCTTGCCCTGGGTGATCGCTTCGGCCAATGGCGTGCCGGTCTGGTCGAACACCGTCGCCCGCAAGCGCCAGCTCAACGTGATACGGGTGTAGATGTCGGTGCGCCAGTCGTCGATCTCGACCAGCAACAGGCGCTGCGAGGGCTGGGTGCGGAAACCCGCCAAAGCCTCGTCACGGTCGAACCCCTTCGAGGAGCCCTTGATCTCGATCGGGCTGATCGGTGCCGCTTCGATCCCTCGATTGCGCAAGGCATCGGCGACGGAGTCGTTCAGCTCCTCGGCCAAAGGCCGGCCGGATTCGGTTTTCATCGGCTTCTCGCCGCCCCAATTGCCCCGCTCGGTCCCCAGGAATTCGTCGCTCTCGTCGCCGTTCAAGACATATGGCCGCCGGTCGATCACCGATGTCGCCACGGTCTGCTCGGTGGTGACCGTCAGGGCTGGCGAGACCGGGGCGAGTTCATAGGTGCCCGAAGGGGCGCGGCAGGCGCCGAGCGCGATCAGGATCGCGACGGCTGCGAGGATCCGGTGGGACATGGCGGGGGGTTCTCCGACTCTGCTAGGGTCTTCGCAGAAGTGCTTGGGCGAAGCGTAGCGGAGCGCGCAGACGAGGGCAATGTGAAGAGTATCGAAGAGAAGTTGACCGCCGGGTTCTGCATCCTGCCCGGGTTTCTGCCGCGCGCCGGGCAAGAGGCAATGGTTGGCGCTCTGCGCCGGGTTCTGGAAGCGGCGCCCCTGGTGCGCCCGATCACGCCCTGGGGCAAGCCGATGAGCGTGCGCATGAGTTCGGCCGGACGGCTCGGCTGGGTGATCGACAAGGGCCGCTACCGGTATGCGGACCGCCATCCCGAGACCGGCCAGCCTTGGCCACCCGTCCCGGACGAGGTTCTGGCGGTTTGGCAGGCGATTTCGGGCTGGCCGGGCGATCCCGATTGCTGCCTGATCAACTGGTATGGGGAGGGCGCCCGCATGGGGCTCCACCGGGACGCCGACGAGGGCCAGGCGGCGTTCGCAGCGCCCGTGGTCTCGATCTCGCTTGGCGATCCCGCCCGGTTCCGGATGGGCGGGGCCGAGCGCAAAGGCCCGACCGAGAGCATCGTGCTGAACTCCGGCGACGTGGTGGTCATGGGCGGCGAGGCGCGGCTTGCCTATCACGGAATCGACCGTGTGATGTTCGGCCAGGACCCACTGCTGGCGAAGGGCGGGCGGATCAATCTGACCTTGAGGGTGGTGAAAAGCGCCTGAGCCGCGCTAGAGTTGCCACTGGTCAGCAGAGGAGGCGGCACGATGCAATTGGTGGCGGTACTGGTGGCCGCAGCGGCCGGATTCGGCGCGGGCGCGGTCTGGTACATGATCAACGGCCAGCGCTGGATGGCGGCGGTCGGCCGGACCGAGGACGAAATAAAGGCCGACAAATCGCCGCTGCCCTTCATCATCGGGTTTCTCGCCAGCCTCGTGACCGCGGGCATGATGCGCCATATCTTCGCGTCGGCGGGCGTGTCGGGCCTCGGTGGCGGCCTGATCGGCGGGCTCGGTATCGGTCTCTTCTTCATCGCCCCCTGGATCGCCACCAACTATGCCTTCTCGGCGCGTCCCAAGACACTCTGGTGGATCGATTGCGGCCATGTGATCCTGGCGGCGACCGTGATCGGGCTGGTTCTGGGGCTTTTTCTCTAAGTTCGATGCCGTAACGCGGGGGGTGGCGATGGACGCCTTGCGTCCTTTCGGGCTGGATGCGGCGCAAGGTCCGCAAATGCCGCGCTGGCTTGCGCGCGCAGCGCGCCTCTATGCGACCCTGGCGGTTCTTTTCTTGTTCGCCTATGCGGCGGGCGTGGTCTTGGTTGCGCTCAGCGGCCAGACTGGCGGCGAGGCGCGCCAGGTTGATTTCGCGGCGCTGTGGGGTGCGGGCCGGCTCGCGCTGGCGAGCGACGCGGTGGCCGCCTTCGATCAGGTGGCGCTAAGGGCCGCCCAATCCCTACCGGCGGATGCTGAAGAGGGCGAGCTCTTCTGGCTGTATCCGCCCGGCATGGCCCTTATTCTCGCGCCGTTTGGCGCGCTGCCTTACTGGGCGGCCTGGCTGCTATTTGGCGCAATCTCGATAAGCGCTTTTTGGGCCGCGCTGTCGCGCTTCGCGGCTCCGGTCCCGATCGGACCGCAAATACTGATCGCGGCCCCGATCGTGATTATCTCGCTGCAGCTCGGTCAACTCGGCCTCCTCTGGGCCGCTGGGCTCTGCCTTGCGTTGCGGGCGCTTGCCACCGGCAATGCGCTGGCGGCGGGGCTGATCATCGGGGCCTTGAGCCTGAAGCCTCAGCTTGGCCTTCTGCTGCCGGTTGCGCTGATTGCACTTTGGCGCTGGGACGTTTTGGTTTGGGCTTGTCTCGGCGCCGTTCTGGTCCATGGCCTTCCGACGCTGGTGACAGGCGTCGAGTATTGGGCGGCTTTTTTCGATCGCATCGGCGCGATCTCGGCCTCGATGGACGGGGGCGGGACGCCCCACCGGCTGATGATCAGCCCATATGCGTTCTTCCGGTTCTCCGGCGCAGGGCACCTCTCGGCCTATATGCTGCAATGGATTCTGACGGCTATGATCGCCGCCTGCGTCGCCTATCTCTGGAGCCGCCGGCCCGGCCGCGCCAATCTGGCGGTAGGCGCGCTGATGGTGGCGATGCCGGTGGCAACGCCCTATGCCTATTACTACGAGATGGTCCTGGTGGTAGCGGGCGCGGTGTTTCTGCTGAGGGGCGGGTATGGCGCGCGGGCCGGTCAGGCGATCCTACTTGCTGCCGCCCTGCTCGGTCCGCTTGTCCTCTTCGTTTGGACCGAGGCGGCCCCGCTTTTCGCGCCTCTCCTGCTGATCCTGGCGGGAGACGCGGCGCTTGCGGCGGCTAGGCGGACTTCTGTCGCATCCGATCCCAGCCAAACTTGAGCGCCGGCAGGAAGATCAGGATTAATGCGACTACCGTGATTGGTCCCGCGATCGGGCGGTTCAGGAAGATCATCGGGTCGCCGTCCGATAGCAGCAGCGATTGGCGCAGCGTTGGCTCGGCAATCGGCCCCAGCACGATCGCCAGCACCGCGGGCGCCAGCGGGTAGTCGAGGATACGCAGCAGGAAGGCCGCCAGCCCGAAGATCAGCATCAGCCAGACATCGTGCATATCCTGGGTGGCCGCATAGCCACCGACGATCGACAGAGTAAAGATGATCGGCGCCAGGATCGTGAACGGCATCCGCAGCATCCAGAGAAACAGCGGGATGAAGCAGAGGTTCACCACCAACGCGATCAGGTTTGAAACGTAGAACGAGCCGACCAGCGGCCAGACGAAATCCGGCTGATCGGTAAACAGCCGCGGCCCCGGCGTCAGCCCCCAGATTACCATGCCGCCAAGCAGAACCGCCGTCGTCGGCGAACCCGGGATGCCGAGTGTTACCATCGGCAGCATGGCCCCGGTCGAGGCCGAGTTGTTGGCCGCCTCGGGCGCCGCGACGCCATTGATCGAGCCCTTGCCGTATTCCTGTGGGTGTTTGGCGGTCATCTTGGTCACGCCGTAGGCCATCAGTGAGCCCGGGGTCGCGCCGGCCGCCGGCAGGATACCGACGAAGAACCCAAGCGCCGCACCGATCGTCGTGCCGCGCCAGGCGCCAAGCGTATTCTTGGCCGCAGCCATCACTCGGCTCACGGTGATCTCGGCATCGGTCATCGTGATCTCGTCGCGGGTCGAATTGATCGTCCACAACATCTCGCCGATGCCGTAGACCCCGATCGCCAGCACCAGGAAATTGATCCCGTGCATGAATCCGGTGATGTCGAAGAAAATCAGACGCGGCTCGCCAGAGATCACGTCAAAACCGACCGCCGAGAGCACGAGGCCCAGGCAGATCGACAGGATCGTCTTTGGGATGTCGTCGCCGCCGAGCCCGACGAAGGTGGCGAAGGCCAAAAGCATCAGAGCAAAGATTTCAGGCGGCCCGAAGCTGAGCGCCACGGCCGCGAGCGGCGGCGCGAAGCCGGTGAAGAGGATATTTGCCACAGAGCCGCCGACGAACGAGGCAATCGCAGCGGTGACGAGTGCCTGATCGGCGCGACCCTTCAACGCCAGCGGTCGTCCGTCAAATGTGGTCGCGACCGCGGTTGAGGCACCGGGGATGCCAAGCGTGATCGACGAGATCGCGCCGCCATACATCGCCCCGTAGTAGATCGCCGCCAGGAAGATCATCGCCGAGGTGGGCGGAACCAGGAAGGTCGCGGGCAAAAGGATCGCCACGCCATTGACCGATCCCAGCCCCGGCATGGCACCGATGAACAGCCCCACCGTGACGCCGACGAAGATCAGCGCCAGGTTCAGCGGCTCGAAACAGGCGATGATGCCATCCAGCAGAAGCGACAGGACTTCCATCTTTTCTCTTTCTCCCAGGGTCGCGCCGGATGGACTCCGGGCACCCGGTCAGTTCCCCAGCCCGTGCCTCACAGGAATATGTCATAGAGCGGGATGAACAGCGGTTCGAGATAGCCTTTGGGCAACACGATCCGCATCGCGACGTCGAAGAAGAAAAACGTCACGACCGGTGTGGCAAAGGCGATCGAGAGTGCGGTCACCAGGCTGTGTTTTCCCAGGAAGTAGATGTAGTAGATCAGGAAAACCGTCATCGCCCCATACATGCCGATGAAGTGGATCAGGCCGATAAACGCGGTGACGCCGCCGCCCACCTTGATCAGCATCACGATGCCGTAGGCGTCGAGATATTTCTCGATCGACCGCGACGGCGGCGACGCGCGCCGCACCCAATTCACGGTGATCCACACGCAGCAGAGCAACATGACGGCCGAGAGGTAGAAGGGCCAGAATCCGCTGCCGGGTCCTTCGCCCTCAAGATAGCGGATACTTTCGCCCCACCCGTCACCCCAGGACGAGGTGCCGCTCTTCCACATGAAGTAGATCGAGAGGATGGCCAGGACGATGGCAGTCACCAACTCGGCGATGCGCATGGCCCGTACCCTCCCCTCGATCCGGTCTTATTCGGCGCTCACTTGATCGCGCCGGAGGCTTTCAAGATCGACTCGTGGCGGTCACGCTGGGTCTCCCAGTAGCCCTTCAGGTCTGGACCATCGAGCTTGGCGCCCATCAGCGACTTCTTCGTCATGTATTCCTGCCATTTGGGCGAGTCATAGACCTTCTGGAACAGCCCATTGTAATAGGCCAACGCCTCGTCAGACATGCCCGGCGCGCCGACGACGGCCCGCTGCATGAAGTAGGAGAAGTCGGCCCCCTTCTCGCGCAGCGTCGGGACATCCGGGAACAACGGCAGACGCTCGTCGGTGAAGGCCACCAGCGGGATCACGTCGCCGGACTCGTAGAAGCCCAGAGCCTCGGACGGGTTGTTGACCGAGCTGTCGATCTGTTGGCCGGCCAAGTCCTTGGCAACCGCGCCACCGCCTTTGTAGGGGATGTATTTGATCGACAGGCCGTAGTTCGAATTCAAGAAGTCAGTGATGATGTTGTCTTCCGAATTCTTGCCGGTACCGCCCATGACCCAGCCGTCGCCGCGGTTCTTGGCCTCGGCCAGGAATTCCTCGAACGTGTTGATCCCCTCGTCCTTGTGCACCCACAGGATGAAGGTGTCCTCGGCCATGCGGCCGACCGGCGCGAAGGTCATGATGTCGACGCCAAGACCCGGCTGACGCAGGGGCGTGGTGAAGAACGAGTTCAGCGTCACCATGATGGTGTGGTTCGGGTCGCTTGCGGTGTTGAGCGCGACAAGCGCCTCGGCGCCCGAGCCGCCCGGCTTGTTGACCGGGATAAGCGGCTTGGCCGACATGCCTTCTTCCTCGACGATGGCCTGCATCAGGCGGGCCATCTTGTCGGCGCCACCGCCCTTGCCGGCCATGATCACAAAGTCGATCGGCTTGTTCGGCTCCCAGGCGTGGGCCAGGCCGGTCATGCCAGCGAAACCGACAACCGCGGCGCTCGCGGCCATCATCAGTCGACGTGTAAGTGCCATAGTATCCTCCCTTGAGTTATGGCTTGCCGCCCGGTCTTCCGGGGCGGATGCGCGCTATGTGATTGTTGGTGTGGCGCGCCGTATTCCCTTGTCGCGGCTCCCTTTCCCGAATATCGGCAAATCCGTGGTATACCACAGAACCGATCCTATGAATGCGAAAGCAAAAATCAACTCAAATGCGCCCGGCCAAGGCAAGTTTCGCCCTTAAAAGACCGGCGGATACGGCTCCGCCCCGGGAATTCCGATGGGTGGAATGCCAAAGCCCAGGGGCGGGCCGGTGGCGCGGCACCGCCCATTCTGATACGGGCCGAATCCGAGCAAAATCCGGGGCGCTTCTCTAGAACAGCCCCTCGATCTCGCCCGCCTCGTTCAGGTGGATGGATTCCGCCGCCGGCACCCGCGGCAGACCGGGCATGGTCATGATCTCGCCGCAGATCGCCACCACGAACCCGGCCCCGGCGGAGAGGCGCACCTCGCGAACCGGAATGTCAAAGCCCGTCGGCGCGCCGCGCCAATTCTGGTCGGTGGTGAAGCTGTATTGGGTCTTGGCCATGCAGACCGGCAGGTTGCCGTAGCCGGCCTCCTCCCACTGCTTGAGCTGGTCCTTGATCTTCTTGTCGGCGGTCACACTGTCGGCGCGGTAGATGCCCTTGGCGACGGCTTCGATCTTCTCGAAAAGACCCATCTGGTCGGGATAGAGCGGCTTGTAGGCGGCGGAGCCGCCCTCGACCACCTCGACGATCCTGTTGGCCAGATCCTTGGTGCCTTCCGAGCCCAGCGCCCAGTGCTTGCACAGCACCGCCTCGGCGCCCTGTGAAGCGACATAGTCCTTGACCGCCTGCACTTCGGCATCGGTGTCGGTGACGAAGTGATTGATGCCGACGACTGCAGGAACGCCGTATTTGGACATGTTCTCGATATGGCGGCCCAGATTGGCGCAACCCTTCTTGACCGCGTCGACATTCTCGGCGCCCAGATCGGCCCGCGCCACGCCGCCGTTCATCTTCAGCGCGCGGACGGTGGCGACGATCACCACCGCCTTGGGGCTGAGCCCCGCCTTGCGGCACTTGATGTTCATGAACTTCTCGGCACCCAGGTCAGCCCCGAAGCCCGCCTCGGTCACCACATAGTCGGCCAGCTTCAGCGCGGTCTTGGTTGCCACCACCGAGTTGCAGCCATGGGCGATATTGGCAAACGGCCCGCCATGAACGAAGGCGGGGTTGTTTTCCAGCGTCTGCACCAGGTTCGGCTGCATCGCGTCCTTGAGGAGCACGGTCATCGCACCCTCGGCCTTAATGTCGCGACAGAAGACCGGCGAGCGATCCCGTCTGTAGGCCACGATCATGTCGCCGAGGCGTTTCTCGAGGTCGGCCAGGTCGTTGGCCAGGCATAGGATCGCCATGACCTCGGAGGCCACCGTGATGTCGAAGCCTGCCTCGCGCGGGAAGCCGTTCGATACGCCGCCGAGGCTCGCCGTGATCTGGCGCAGCGCCCGGTCGTTCATGTCGACCACCCGGCGCCAGACAACCCGTCGAGTGTCGATCTCGAGCGAATTGCCCCAGTAGATGTGGTTGTCGACCATGGCGGCCAGCAGGCTGTGCGCCGAGGTGATCGCGTGGAAATCGCCAGTGAAGTGGAGGTTCATGTCCTCCATCGGCACGACCTGCGCATAGCCGCCGCCGGCCGCCCCGCCCTTCATGCCGAAATTGGGCCCCAGCGACGCTTCGCGGATGCAGATGCAGGCGTTCTTGCCGATCGCATTCAGTCCATCGCCTAGACCCACCGTCGTCGTCGTCTTGCCCTCGCCCGCCGGGGTCGGGTTGATCGCCGTCACCAGGATCAGGTTGCCGTCGTCATTGCCCTGGACCGAATTGATGAATTCGGCCGACACCTTGGCCTTGTCGTGGCCGAATGGCAGCAGATGCTCGGCCCCGATGCCGAGTTTGGCGCCGATTTCCTGGATGGGTTTCTTGTTGGCCTTGCGGGCAATTTCGATGTCCGACATGTGAAGCGTCCCCGAATTACGATGTCTTGGCGGTTAAGAACCGAGCTTGGTGCCGGCCGAAACCCCGGATGCGGAAGCCCATTCCGCGGCCGGAACTTTCCCCCCGCCGGCGGGCCGGACACTTTTTAGAAGGATTCGCCCGCCGCCGGACTGCACGGTTACGCCACCCTCGGACACAGAGACGACCTCGCCGGGCTCCGCGTCGGGTGCGTCGCCGCCACCCTCGGTGCGGCGGCTGTCGTAAAGCTGCACTTCGTCGGCGTTCAGCGTGGTCCAGGCGCCGGGCTGCGGATTGGCGCCGCGGATCATGTTGTAGACATCCGTCGCGGGGCTCGCCCAGTCGATCTTCACATCCTTTTTGCGGCACCAGCTCTCATAGGTGGCCCGGGATTCGTCCTGCGCCGTATGGGGCGGATTGCCCGAACGGATCAGGTCGATCGCCTCGAGCGTGGTTGCGACGCCCAGCGGAAAGATTTTCTTGAAGTAGACATCGCCCAGGGTGTCCTCCGGGCCGATCTCGACCTCGCGCTGCAGCAGGATATCGCCCTCGTCGAGCCCGTCATCGGGGAAGAACCAGGAAAGCCCGGTCTTGGCCGAGCCCCAGATGATCGGCCAGTTGATCGAGGAAGGGCCGCGATGCAGCGGCAGAAGCGAGGGATGGAAGCAGATCGAGCCGTTGCTCGGGATGTTGCGTGCCTCTTCAGGCACGAAGATGATCATGTATGCCATGACCATGAGATCCGCATTCAGCGACCGCATTTCGTCCAGGACTGCCGGGTCTTTGTAGTTCGGCGGCTGGAACAGCGGCAGCCCATGCTCTAGCGCGCATTCCTTGATCGGATCGGCCGGACGCCCCTCCTTGTCGGGCGCGGTGTAGACTCCGACCACCTCGTCCTTGCCCGCTTCGAGGATCGCCTCGAGCGCCGCGCGGCCAAAAGCCTGCTGTCCGTTCACGATCAGGCGCATGACGCCTCCCCTCTCTGTCCAAGTTGCGCGGGCTGTCCGCGCCAGGATTTCATCGATGTGTCACTCGGCTGCGATCTTCAAGTCGCCCACGGCGCCCGACTCGCCGATCTGCGCGATCTCCTCGCCCGAATAGCCCAGCACGTCGCGCAGGATCTCCTCGGTGTGCTCGCCCAAAAGCGGCGAGCGCGTGACCTCGGACGGGCTGTCGCTCAGCTTGACCGGGTTGCCGACCGTCAAATACGGCCCGCGTTCCGGATGATCGACCTCGACCACGGTGCCGGTGGCGCGCAGGCCTTCGTCCTCGGCGATCTCCTTCATGCTCAGGATCGGGCCTACGGGGATGTCATGCGGGTTGCAGATGTCCATGACCTCGAATTTAGTCTTGGTCATCGTCCATTCCTCGATCCGCCCGAAAATCTCGTTCAGCTTGTCGAGCCGCTCGGGCGGTGTCGCATAGCCTTCCTTGGCCTTCCAATCGGGCTCGCCGATTACGTCGCAGATCTTCTCCCATACCGCTGCCTGGGTGATGAAGTAGGTATAGGCGTTGGGGTCGGTCTCCCATCCCTTGCACTTGAGGATACGCCCGGGTTGACCGCCCCCACTATCGTTTCCGGCGCGCGGCGTTGCATCGCCAAAAGGAATGCCCTCGCCAAACTGCGAGTATTCCTTCAATGGCCCAGCGGCCAAACGCTGCTGGTCACGCAACTTGACCCGGCAGAGGTTCAGCACCCCGTCCTGCATCGCCGCCAGAACCTTTTGCCCCCGCCCAGTCTTCTCGCGCTGGAAGAGCGCAGAGACGATCCCCAGCGCCAAGTGAAGGCCGGTGCCGCTGTCGCCGATCTGGGCGCCGGTGACCATCGGCAGGCCGTCGAGATCACCGGTCGTGGAGGCCGAGCCACCGGCGCATTGCGCGACGTTCTCGTAGACCTTGCAGTCCTCGTATTTGCCAGGTCCGAAGCCCTTGACCGAGGCCATGATCATGCGCGGATTGATCTCCTGGATGCGTTCCCAGCCGAAGCCCATGCGGTCGAGCGCGCCCGGGGCGAAATTCTCGACCAGCACGTCGCATTCCCGGATCAGCCGGGTCAGCACCTGCTTGCCGGTCTCGTTCTTCGAGTTGAGCTCGATCGACCGCTTGTTGTGGTTCAGCATGGTGAAGTAGAGGCTGTCGACGCCGGGCACGTCGACCAGCTGCTTGCGGGTCGCGTCGCCGACGCCTGGGCGCTCGACCTTGATCACGTCGGCGCCAAACCAGGCCAGAAGCTGGGTGCAGGTCGGACCCGATTGCACATGGGTGAAGTCCAGGATGCGGACGCCTTTGAGTGCTTTCATCTGTCTCTTCTCCGTCATGTCCCGGACTTGATCCGGAACCTCCTTGAGTTCACCACTGAGCGACCTCTCAGGGCGGCCCTACTTCTTCACTACGCTCTGAGGGTTGAGGTTGCCGATCCGTCCGGACTCGGTTCCGGCTTCCGGGTCGATGATGGCGTTGACCAGCGTTGGCTTGCCCGACGCGATCGCCTCGCGCACCGCGCGCTCCAGATCGTCCGGCGAATGAGCGGTCACACCCTCGCCACCGAAGGCCTGCATCATCAGGTCGTATTTCGAGTCGCGCACGAAGACCGTGGTGCCCGGATCGCGCCCGGTCGGGTCGGTATCGGTGCCCCGGTAGATGCCGGAATTGTTGAAGACCACCACGCAGACCGGCAGGTCGTAGCGGCAGATGGTCTCAACCTCCATGCCCGAAAATCCAAAGGCACTGTCGCCCTCGACCGCGACCACCGGGTGGCCGGTCTCGACCGCCGCCGCGATCGCGGTGCCCATGCCGATCCCCATCACCCCCCAGGTGCCCACGTCCAGCCGCTTACGGGGTTTCGCCATGTCGATGACCGAGCGCGCGAAATCCAGCGTATTGGCGCCCTCGTTGACCAGGATCGCATCCGGGTGATCGGCCATGATCCTCTTCAGCCGCCCCAACGCCCCGTGGAAGTCCATCGGAACGTTGTTGTTCTGCAGCCGTGGCGCCATCTTGGCGACATTGGTCTCGACCTTGTCGCGGATCGCGCCCAGCCAGTCCTCCGAGGGTTTCTTCCACCCCTCCATCCCGGCCAGGAGATCCGCCAGGCAGCTCTCGATATCGCCGACCAAAGGGGCGTCGATGGGCTGATTGCTGTCCATCTCCTTCGGGTCGATGTCGATATGGATGAACTTCTTCGAGTGCGGCTCGCCCCATTGCTTGCCCTTGCCGTGGCTGAGGAGCCAGTTAAGCCGGGCGCCGACCAGCATGACGCAATCGGAACCCTTCAGCACCAGCGACCGTGCGGCGCCGGCATATTGCGGGTGATCGTCCGGCAGCAGGCCCTTGGCCATGGACATGGCGAGGTAGGGAATGCCGCTGGTCTCGACGAAGCGGCGCACCAGGTCGTCGCATTGCGCATAGGCCGCCCCCTTGCCGAGGATGATCAGCGGCCGCTCGGCGCGTTTCAGATAGTGTAACGCGCGCTCGATTGCGTGGACGGCCGGACGCTGCTCGGGGGCTGGGTCGACGACCTTTACCAGCGATTTCTCGCCTTCGATCGCGTCAACGGCTTGACCGAGCAGGCTGGCCGGCAGGTCCAGATAGACCCCGCCCGGCCGGCCGGAGACAGCGGCGCGGATCGCGCGCGCGACGCCGACGCCGATATCTTCGGCATGGAGGATCCGGTAGGCCGCCTTGCAAAGCGGTTTGGCGATGGCGAGCTGGTCCATCTCCTCGTAATCGCCCTGCTGCAGATCGACGATTTCGCGCTCGGAACTCCCTGAGATCAGGATCATCGGCCAGCAATTCGTGGTGGCGTGCGCCAGCGAGACCAGCCCGTTCAAAAAGCCCGGCGCCGAGACCGTCAGGCAGACACCCGGTTTCTTGGTCAGGTAGCCGGCGATGGCCGCCGCGTTGCCTGCGTTCGATTCGTGCCGGAACGAGATCACACGCATCCCTTCGGCCTGCATCATGCGGCCGAGGTCGGTAACCGGGATTCCAGGCACGTGATAGATATTCTCGATGCCGTTCAGCTTCAGCGCGTCGATAACCAGGTGGAAGCCGTCAGTGAGCTCGCCCTGCTCGGCTTCGGGCTTGGTCTGGTGATCGAACGTTTCGGCAGTGGCGGACATGCTCATCTCTCCTGAAATCTTTGTCTAGCCGAGGACTAGCGATTTGTGGCTTCGGCGGGACCAAGAAGGAATTTCCAGCTTCGCCGGATGTAATCATGCAGGCGGAATGTGTGCTCACGGACCAAGTCCGAGGCCAGCTCTGCATCCCGGTCCTCGATCGCCTCGATGATGTTCATGTGATCGACAACCGAGCGGTCCGTGCGCGAGCCGTCGCTCAGCGCCTTACGCCGGACCGCTTTCAGGTGGGTGAACAGGCCTCGTGCGATATCCTCTAGCATTTGGCACTTCGACAGGCCCAGGACGCACAGGTGGAAGTCGATATTCGCCTCGGAATACTCGCTCAGCCGCGCCCTTGCGTTGTCCTTGGTGAACTGGGTGCCGATACTGCGCAACTGGGCAATTTCGGCATCCGACGCGCGATCGCAAACAAGCCGCGCAGCCATGGATTCCAGCGCGGCCCAGACGGTGATCATCTCCAGGATCTCATCCAGGCTCTTGCGCTTGATAAAGACCCCGCGCCTGGGCGCGATCTCGACGAAGCCCTCCTGCTCGAGGCGCATGATCGCCTCGCGGATCGGGGTGCGGCTAATACCCAGACGGTCGGCAAGCGTGCGCTCGTCCATGCGCAGGTTGGTTTCGGGCTCGTAGATGTCCAGATCCATGATGCTGGTCTTCAGGACGTCATAGATATGCTCCTTCAAGCTGAAGGAGCCGTCCACCGGCTTCAGATCGAGCGTCTTGCCCAAGGCATCCTCCCCATCGGCTCCGGATGATCTTTCGTTTCACCTCTCCCGATACGTGTTTGTGGTATACCATGAACCAAGCGAGTCGCAAGCGGCCCGACACCCGCGGATCGGCGTTGCGCTTCCGACCAACGGAAATGTTCGGATTCGCTCAGGCGGCGTGATAGGCAGGCCGCGGCAGACGCGAATCCCTCTCCGCGAAACCCAATCCGTTTATCGGGGCGGCAGGCATGAACAAGGCGACGGCCATCACCCCGATGATGGCGCAATATCTCAAGATCAAGGCGGACCACGCGGACGCCTTGCTTTTCTACCGCATGGGCGATTTCTACGAGTTGTTCTTCGACGACGCGGTGCAGGCGGCGGCCGCGCTGGATATCGCGCTGACCAAGCGGGGCAAGCATCTGGGCGACGACATCCAGATGTGCGGGGTGCCGGTGCATTCCGCCGAGGGCTATCTATTGACGCTGATCCGCAAGGGCTTCCGGGTGGCGGTCTGCGAACAGACCGAGGACCCAGTCGAAGCCAAGAAGCGCGGCTCGAAGGCGGTGGTCAACCGCGAGGTGGTGCGTCTGGTCACGCCTGGCACGCTGACCGAGGAGACGCTGCTCGATGCGCGGCGCCACAACTACCTCGCCGCCTGGGCCGAGGTGCGCGGCGCGGGCGCGCTTGCCTGGGTCGATGTCTCGACCGGCGACATGGCTGTGACCGGGACGCCGCGCGCTGGGCTCGGCCCGGGGCTCGCCCGGATCGCGCCCCGCGAGGTGCTGGTGCTGGAGAGCGCTTTCGAGAATCCGATCCTGATGGCCCAGATCGAAGAGGCGGGCGCCGTGGCGACGCCGCTCGCCGCCGCCAGCTTCGACTCCGCCGCAGCCGAGGCCCGGCTGAAGGCGCTCTTCCGGGTCGCGGCGCTGGACGCTTTCGGCACGTTCGAGAGACCTGAGCTGGCGGTGCTGGGCGCGCTTGCCGACTATATCGAACTGACCCAGAAGGGACGCCTGCCGATGCTGCGCCCGCCCAGGCGCGAGGCCCCAGGCGGGGTCATGCGCATCGACGCGGCAACCCGGCGGAATCTGGAATTGATCCGGTCGCTGTCCGGCGCCCGCGAGGGCGCGCTTCTGGCTTCGATCGACCGGACATTGACCGGGGCGGGCGCTCGGCTTCTCGAGACCCGGATCGCCGCGCCTCTGACTGGTGTTGCCGAGATCGGCCACAGGCTGGACGCCGTGACCCATCTGGTCGCGGAACGGGTTCTGTCGCAGGGCTTGCGCGAGCGCCTGGCACAAGTGCCCGAGATCGAGCGGGCCCTGACCCGGCTGGCCCTCGATCGTGGCGGTCCGCGCGATCTGGGCGCCATCCGGGCCGGGCTGGCTCAGGCGGGTGAAATCGCCGAAATGCTTGACGGTGATCTGCCAGAGGCGTTGGCAGAAGCAGCGAAGGACATGCAGGGCCACGACAGCCTGGTCGCGCACCTTGATAAGGCTCTGGTCGCCGAGCCGCCGATCCTGGCCCGCGACGGCGGCTTCGTCGCCGAGGACTACGACGCGGATCTGGACGAAGCTCGCAAGCTGCGCGACGAAGGCCGGGGCGTGATCGCGGGGATGCAGGCGGATTACGCCGCCGAGACCGGGATCGAAGCGCTGAAGATCCGGCACAACAACGTGCTGGGCTATTTCATCGAGGTGACGGCCCGGCACGCCGATAAGATGCTGGCCCCGCCCCTGAGCCAGACCTTTATCCACCGCCAAACGCTGGCCAATGCGGTCAGGTTCACCACCGTGCCGTTGTCCGAGCTGGAAAGCCGGATCGTCAATGCGGGTGGACGTGCGCTGGAGATCGAGAAGCGGATCTTCGAGGATCTTCGCGCCGCTGTCCTGGCTGAACAGGCCCGGATCGCCGCGACCGCCCACGCAATTGCCGCGCTGGACGTGGCCGCTGCCAATGCGGCGCTGGCGGTCGATGAGGGCTGGAGCCGGCCGGTCCTCGAGGACGGCCGGGCCTTCGAGGTCACCGCCGGGCGCCATCCGGTGGTCGAACAGGCGCTTAGGCGCCAGGGCGAGAGCTTCGTCGCCAACAGTTGCGATCTTTCCGCGGGGCAAGCTGATCCCGCACCGGTCTGGCTGCTGACCGGGCCGAACATGGCGGGCAAGTCGACGTTCCTGCGCCAGAACGCTCTGATCGCGATCCTGGCCCAGTCTGGGGCTTATGTCCCGGCCCAGGCGGCGCGGATCGGCGTCGTCGACCAGCTCTTCAGCCGCGTTGGCGCGGCGGACGACCTGGCGAGGGGGCGGTCCACATTCATGGTCGAAATGGTCGAGACCGCGGCGATCCTGAACCAAGCGGGCCCCAATGCGCTGGTGATCCTGGACGAGATCGGGCGCGGCACCGCCACCTATGACGGGCTCTCGATCGCCTGGGCCGTGCTGGAGCACCTGCACGAGGTCAACAAGTGCCGTGGCCTCTTCGCCACCCATTACCACGAGCTGACCGCGCTGGCCGAAAAGCTGGAACATCTGCACCCGGCGGCGGTCGCCGTGCGCGAATGGGAGGGCGAGGTCATCTTCCTGCACGAGGTGCGCCCCGGCGCCGCCGACCGCTCTTACGGCGTTCAGGTGGCGCAACTCGCCGGCCTGCCGGAAAGCGTGACGGCACGGGCCCGCGAGGTATTGGAGAAACTGGAAGCAGATGAACGGGAGGGGGGGACGGCGGCACTCGCCGACGCCCTGCCCCTCTTTCAAGCACGGGCGCCTCAAGCGGCGCCGGCGCTCAAGGCATCGGTAGTGGAAGACCGCCTGAGCGAGATTGTGCCGGATCAACTGACCCCACGCGCCGCGCTGGATCTCGTTTACGAGTTACGGGAACTGCTGTCCGGCAACGGGCGCGACTAGCGCCGTTTTCGACCGAAATTGGATTGAAAACCACTCTAAACGAAAACAGGGCGCGCCGGCGCGCGCCCTGATCCAGATCCTGTTTGGTCTGGGCTAGATTGTCGCCGCCAGATCCGCCGCCGCCGTTCCGTGATTGGCCTCCAGCCGCTGGCGCATCTTGCGCAGCGCCTGTGCCTCGAGTTGGCGCACGCGCTCCTTCGAGAGCTTCAGTTTCTCGCCCAGGCTTTCCAGCGTTTCCGGCTGTTCAGCCAGTTTGCGCGCCTCGATGATCATCCGCTCGCGGTCGGTCAGGGCGTCGAAGGCCTCGGTCAGCCAGCCCCGGGCCCTGTCGAGATCAGAATTGCGAGACACCGTCTCCTCGGCCTGGGGGCCTTCGTCCTCGAGCGTCTCGACCCATTCGCGGCCTTCCTCGCCGGCCTGGGCGGCGTTCAGCGAGAAGTCGGCGCCCGACAGGCGGGCATCCATTATGTCCACATCGCGCAGCGGCACGCCCAATTCCTTGGCGATCTCCGCGCGGATTTCGTGGGCCGTCGGGTCTTGGCCTTCGAGCCCCATCTCGGCTTCGATCTTCGCGCGGACACGGCGCATGTTGAAGAAAAGCGACTTCTGCGCCGAGGTCGAGCCGGTGCGCACCATCGACCAGTTGCGCATGACGTAATCCTGGATCGAGGCCTTGATCCACCAGACCGCATAGGTCGAGAACCGCACGCCGCGATCGGGATCGAATTTCGAGGCCGCCTTCATAAGTCCGACGCCCGCCTCCTGAATGAGATCGTTCATCGGGGCCCCGTAACGGCGGTATTTCGCCGCCATGGCGATGGCGAGCCTCAGATAGGCGGTCACCAGCCGGTGCAGCGCCTGCTCGTTGCCCTCGTCGCGCCAGGCGCGGGCCAGGGCAGCTTCGGTTTCGGCGTCCAGCAGTTCCGCAGACATCGCCCGGCGGGCGACATCGGATCCGCTGTTCGGGATGAAGTGGGTTCCCATGGCGTCGTCTCCCTGCCGCATCTCTTCGCGGCTTCTTTTTCCTTGCTACGCTGACATGGTCCGTTCGGACCACACCAGCAATATCCTGTCACAGGGACGTGACGTTTCGTTTCGTGTACCGTCAGACCGCTTCGGCGTATTCGCCACGTGCCGGGTAGTTCTTCTCGATGGCGAAATCGAGCGCACCCAAAAGTTCGCGGAAATGCGGCCGCACGAACGGCATCGTCTGGACCGAACCATAATAAAGGGTCTGGTCCGCGTTGATCAGGAAGAGCCCGGGTTCGGAGAAAAGCGCCGGCTCCTCGATCCCGATCGAGGTCTTGCCGCGACCGGTTGAGATATAGAGGCCCCACTCTTTGGCCTTGGCCAGCGAAAGGCCGTAACCGATCCGCAAGGCCTCGGCGGGAATCTTTTCGGCCATGCCGCGCGCGCGTACGGCGTCGTCCGAGCTGACCGCGATCGACCCGACGCCGCGCTCGGCGAAGGCTGGCACCAGCTTCTCGAACTCGGCCAGGTAGGTCGCGCAGATTGGGCAATGGAGCCCGCGGTAGAAGCAGACGACCGTGCCGCGTTCGTTCGTCTCGGAGCCGAGATCGAAGGTTCCGTGGTCCAGGGTCTCGACAGCCAGGTCCGGGACTTTGCGGCGGGGCATCAGCATTCTTGGTTCTCCTGAAACGCGTTTTTTATCGTGCGTCCGTTTTCCCTTGATCAACGAGTATCAGGGTTTATAATCTGGAAAACCCGAAAAACCTGATCGAAACACCCAAATTGGAGGAATCGGAAGATGGGAAATTGTGACCGGCTGGAAGCCTTGCTCAGCCGTTTCGAGATGCGCGTGACGCCAGCGCCTGCGGGCGACGGCAATCTGGCGATCCTGGGCTGTCCGGAGACGGGCGAGCCGACAACGGCGGTTTTTGCGCCCCGGGCCGAGGCGCGTTGTTGCAATGGCGAGCCGCTTCTGGTCTCGGCCCATGCGCAATGGGGCGGCGAGGGCAATCCACTGCTAAGCGCCCTGCCGGCACAGATTTGCTACGACGTGGGCGATGACGACGAGATGACACTGCTGCTGCGCCTTTTCAAGGCCGAGGCCGAGGGGCGCCATTGCGGGGTCCGCCCGGTGCTCAGCAGGCTGGGCGAGGTATTGGTGATCAAGCTCTTGCGCGGCGAGATCGAGCGCGGCGCGACCGAGCCTGGGCTGGTCGCCGGGCTGGCCGATCCGCGCCTTGCCCAAGCGATCGTGGCGATCCACGAAAGCCCTGGCCGCGCCTGGCGCAATGACGATCTAGCGGCGGTGGCCGGTATGTCGCTGAGCCGCTTCGCCGAGAGCTTCCTGAACGTGGTCGGCGAGACCCCGCAATCCTATCTGCGCCGGTGGCGCATGACGCTGGCACGCCAGGACATCGAGCGCGGCGAGCGGGTCCAAACCGTAGCCCGGCGCTATGGCTATGGCAGTCCGGAAGCGCTCAGCCGGGCGTTTTCGCGCCAATTCGCCAAGAATCCCCTGGCACTGCGGCGCGAGGCTGCACTTGCCTGATTCCGCGGCGTGCAAGGTCGTTCGGGCACGGTAGGTGGTCAAAGGCGAGACGTGGCAGAGAGTTAGCCAATAATTGACAACAGAAAACAGCAGTAACTCCCTACATTTCAATTTTTAATTGAAACGGCGAAAGAAATTTCAATTTACAATAAAGAAGCAGCGGTCTAGCATCCGCTCAGTCAAACAATTCTATGCGTAAGTAATTGCATTTGAGTAGTGAAGGGAGGGTGAATTGCTGAGCGTAAAGGTCTTATTTCAGGATGAGACTGGCGCCATTACGGTCGATTGGGTTGCCTTGACTGCCGCCGTGTTGCTGGTGGGAATCATGGTTGTTTATGCCATCTACAACAACGGCGTGAGCTCCCTGGTCTCGAGTGTCAATTCGACCATGGATAACGTGGCTCTCGGTGTCGATATCGGCACCGTCGAGAATCTGAACCAGTAGAAATCCGTCACTTGGGCGCGAAAAGGGGCGCTTGCCTCCGGTCGTGACCGGGGGTCTCGGCCTGATTGGTGAGAAAAAGTCGGCCTGCATCGATTCCGTTGCGGGCCGACTTTCATTGACGCCGTGCCGCGGCGATCAGTGCACCAACCGGTAGCGATAAACCAGCGGACCCTCCGCGTTGCCGACACACCCAGTTCCGATATCCGCATTGGCCGTGAAATAGATGTTGTGACCCGCGATTACATTGAGGTCGTCGGCGGTCTCATTGGCGTTCAGTTGGACGTCTCCACCCGCGACGATCCGCAAACCGTCGATCGACGCCCCAGCCGCGATCTGAACCGTGGCCGCCGCGTAGAGGCCCACATTGCCGCCCGGAGCGCAGTTATCGTCGGCGCCGAAGGTCACGTTCGATGGGAACTTAATCACTGCCTTCTCGTAGCCCTTGGCGCCGCCGCCGATTGCCGAACTGGCGAGGGTTACGCCCTCGAGAACCGAATTCGACTGGCCATTGATCCGGCATTCCGAGATGACCGCGACGTCCTGCAGCACAGGCTGGAGCAAGGGATCCGGAAGGACCAGCACATCCATCGGATCGTTGCAGGAGAACACATAGACATTGTTCGGCTGCATCACCTGGATATACTCAAAATCGGTCGTGGTCGGGATGCCGTCTGCATCTGGGAGCGCGACGCAGGCCGCGCAATTCTGGAGATCGATGTAATTGTAGGGCGGGAAGAGCGTGTTCCCATCACCATCGACACCATAGAGATCGCCCTGCAGATAGTCCTCTGACGTCTCATCCAGCATGCCGCCGATAAGAGTACCGATCGCCAAAGCCTCGGCCGGCATCAAATTGCCCTCGGTGACCACGCCTGGTTCGCAGAGACCCTGGTTCGAGCAAATTGTCGGCCGGTCGATCATCATGTCCTCGTCCGGCATGCTGATCTGCGTGTCCTCATAGATCGTGCCGTTGTTCTGAATCTCGACCGCGTAGTCGTGAGCGGGGTCCTCCCTCAGATTCTCGCCGTGGATGCAGATGTTCGCCAGCACGTTGTTCGAGGTGATGTCGACCCGGTTGCCGGCAATCAGCGCATTTCCGGCCAACAGGCAGTCCGGGTAGAAGCGCGTCGCAATCGCGATCGCGTTCACGTCCCACTCGACCAGGCCAATGATCCGCAGGAAGTTCGTGGCCAGCGGATTCTCGTTCGCGTCCGCCCGGCGCGCGGTGACCATCGCCGCGTTCGGCTCAACCCCGCCCGGTTGGAAGCTCGCCGGCGAAATCGTCCAGGTCCCGAACACGACCTCGCTCGAGCGCACCACGGTGCCGTGGTCGTTCTGCAGCATGTTGTCCTTGGAGAAATTCACCGCCTGCTGACGGCCATCGTTCTCGTCGGGCAGCGACATCACCGCCGCAAGAACCGACGCGTCCGCGGTCGACTGCAAGAGCGATTGTGTGCGGTAGCCATCGGTCATATCGACCGCAAGCCCGCCAATCGCCACATAAAGCGAAAACCAAACCAGCGACCAAACCGTATAGGCGCCGCTTTCGTCATTGATGAAGTCACGAATGCGCGCAGACAACATGACACTCTCCTATCACAACACATACCCCGCGCCGGTCTCCCCCTGCCGACAGCCTGCCTGCGGCGGCCCTGCCAACGCGGGAGCAATTCTACAGGAATAGTCAATTTTTCGCCATAATCGTGTCGCGGTTGAAGCGAAAGCCTGAAATTCCCGGAAGTCGTCTCGGCAATTCGCTGATTCCGCGACGATTCCCGCGAGCGCTGCTGAGCCGGAGATTAGGCTAAGTGTCACTGCAAACAAGGATTTCTTATCCGGCGGTTGAGTTGCATATCGAAATTTATCCACAGGGTTGTGCAGACTGATTCTCTGCTATTTCCCTCGGTCGAGACCACGCTCATAGCACCCGGCGCCTCGGAGCCCGCGCCTGGTGACGGCCGCAGATACGGTTGCCCCCAGCATCTCCGAGGAATCTAGCGCCTGCCACCGCTCCCTTGACCAGACGGCGTGCAATCGCGCAAAAGGCGCCGGTCCTGAGCCTGGGGAGGGAGCCTAATATGAGCAGCGCAGATTCGATGAGACTCTTGATCCTGCCCGGAGACGGGATCGGCGCCGAGGTCATGGCCGAGGTGCGCAAGGTCGTGGACTGGTTTGCCGGCAACCGGGGCCTGGAATTCGAGGTATCCGAGGATCTGGTCGGGGGTGCGGCTTACGATGTCCACGGTGTGCCGCTATCGGACGAGACGATGGCCAAGGCGCAGGCGGTGGATGCGGTGCTCTTGGGCGCGGTCGGCGGGCCGAAGTACGACGATCTGGACTTCTCGCTGAAGCCCGAGCGGGGGCTCTTGCGGCTGCGCAAGGAAATGGATCTCTACGCCAATCTGCGCCCGGCTCAGTGTTTCGATGCGCTGGCAGATTACTCGTCGCTCAAGCGCGAGGTGGTGGCCGGGCTCGACATCATGATCGTGCGCGAACTGACAAGCGGAATGTATTTCGGCGAGCCGCGCGGGATCACCGAACTCAACGATGGCACCCGAGTCGGCATCAACACTCATCGCTACACGACCGAGGAGATTCGCCGGGTCGCGCGGTCCGCCTTCGAGCTCGCGCGCAAGCGCCAGAACCGGGTCTGCTCGATGGAGAAGGCCAATGTGATGGAGGCTGGGATCCTGTGGCGCGAGGAGGTGGAGCACGTCCACGCCGAGGAATACCCGGACGTGGAACTCTCCCACATGTATGCGGACAATGGCGCGATGCAGTTGGTGCGTGCGCCCAAGCAATTCGACGTGATCGTGACCGACAACCTCTTCGGCGACATCCTCAGCGATTGCGCGGCGATGCTGACCGGTAGCCTTGGGATGCTGCCCTCGGCTTCGCTGGGCGCGCCGATGGCGAACGGTCGGCCCAAGGCGCTCTACGAGCCCGTCCATGGCTCGGCGCCGGACATCGCGGGCCAGGGCAAGGCCAACCCGATCGCCTGCATCCTCAGCTTCGCCATGGCGCTGCGCTACTCGTTCGATCTGGGGGAAGAGGCGGACATGGTGGAAGGCGCGGTAGAGGACGTGCTTGCCAAGGGCGTCCGCACCGCCGATCTGGGCCAGGCCGAGGGTGGCACCACGGTCTCGACCAGCGGCATGGGCGACGCGATCCTGGACGCGTTGTCGTCGCGGGCCTGACCGGGCCGATCAAATGTGGGCCGACTTCACCTTCCTCGATTTCGTCGGCGTGGTCGGCTCGCTGATGATTTGCACGGCGTATTTGGCGGTGTCGTTGAGGCGCGTCGATCCAGAGGGATTTCCCTATCACATCGCCAATGCGGCAGGCGCGATCCTGCTCCTGATCTCGCTCTATTTCCGGCCCAATCCCGGTGCCATCGTGATCGAGGTGCTTTGGCTGGCCATCGCCGGTTTCGGGATCGCGCGGGCCGTGCGGAAACATCTCTAAGTGGAACCGGGCGAGATCACCGAATTCGCCTAAGCGCCCAGTACGCTCTGTGATAACCTTATCTGGGGTGAGATAACTTCAGAGAAGGCTTCATTATGCTGCTGCGATCGATCGCCGTGGCCGCTCTGACCGTGATGCTTACGGTTCAGGCGCAGGCGAAACCGTTTTCCGAGATGTTCCCGCAATATGCCGACCTGGAGCCCGGGGAAGCGCGCACCTTCCTCGAGAGCTTGGACTACCGGCAAGGTCAGATAGACCTGCCGGGCGGATTTGCCCGGCTCGATGTGCCAGAGGGATACTATTACCTCGGCGCTCAAGACGCCGAACGCGTCTTGAGCGAGGCTTGGGGCAATCCGCCAAGCGAGCCCGCGCCGCTCGGCATGATCCTCCCGGAGACCGATACGCCCTTCCACGGCGACGGATGGGCGGTCGAGATCACTTGGAGCGAAATCGGATATGTCTCGGACGAGGACGCGGACGAGATCGACTACGACGGGCTTCTCGCCGAAATGCAAAGCGATGCCGCAGCCGAGAACGCCTGGCGCGACGAGAACGGCTACGAGCGGATCGAACTGATCGGCTGGGCCTCGCCGCCGCGCTACGATCCGGTCGGCCGCCGCCTGCATTGGGCCAAGGAGCTCAAATTCGGCGACAGCGAGGTCAACACGCTGAACTACAATCTGCGGGTGCTCGGCCGGAAGGGCGTGCTGGTAATGAACTTCATCGCCAATATCGACGCGCTGCCGGCGGTTGAGGCGGCGCTGCCTGATGTGCTCGCGTTGGCGAGCTTCAAGGAAGGCTCGCGCTATGCCGATTTCGATCCCTCGGTCGACGAAGTGGCGGCTGTCGGCATCGGCGGGCTGATCGCGGGCAAGGCGCTGGCGAAGACCGGACTGCTGGCGACGCTTCTTATATTCCTGAAGAAGGGTTGGATCCTGATCCTGATCGCGTTGGGGGCAGTCTGGAAGTTCTTCACCGGGCGCCGCGCCTGATCCGGGCAGGGGGCTTTGCGCTCACCTAGGCAGGGCAACTTCGACAGTGGCTCCGCCCCACCCGTGTACGCTGTCATGGCTCTCGAGCGTGACCGATTGCACGTCCTCGGGGATCGCCACGCCCGAGAGCGAGCGGGTGAAGGGCTGCTCGTCCACATGCGGGTGGAGGAGGGTGCGGGTCCCGTAGACCGTGCCGTCCGGCCCGACCACCCGCCAAGCATCCGCATAGTGGTCCCACCCGGTATCCGCATGCTGGACGGTGACGTCGAAGCTGAAGGTCCCGCCCGAGGCGCGGGCCTTCACCTCGAGCACGTCGGCCTTGCCGGCGAGGGCAGGGGAAGCTGCGAGGGCGAGCGCGGTCAAGATGGCGATCAGGCGCATGAGCGTCCTCCAAAACTGAAGTTTACCAGACATTAACCGAACCGGCCCCTTTGTTGCTGCGAATTCTCATCAATACGAAGGGAGCGGATGGTCAGCCGGGCCCATACCGTGGCGTTTCTGGGCGTCGAGGCCAAGCCGGTCGAGGTGCAGTGCGCCCTGACCCCGGGCCTGACCGCGTTCAACTTGGTTGGCCTGCCCGACAAGGCGGTTAGCGAGTCGCGCGAGCGCGTACGCGCGGCGCTGACCGCCATCGGGTTGGCCATGCCGCCGCAACGGATCACCGTTAACCTGTCGCCCGCGGACTTGCCGAAGGTGGGCTCGCACTATGACCTGCCGATCGCGCTGGCGCTGATGGCGGCGCTCGACCTGGTGCCGGGCGAGGAGATCGAGAACAACGTGGCGCTGGGCGAGCTCAGCCTCGATGGCGAGATCAGGGCGGTGCAGGGGGCGCTGCCCTCGGCGATCGCCGCGGCCGGCCAGGGCAAGGGGCTGATCTGTCCCGAGGCCTGCGGGCGCGAGGCCGCCTAGGTGGGCGCGGCCGAGGTGCTGGCGCCGCCGACCCTGATCGACCTGGTGAACCACTTCGCGGGCAGGAAGGCGCTGACCCCGCCCGAGCCGGGGCCGGTCTCGGCCCGGCGCTCGGCCGCCGATCTGATCGACGTGAAGGGCCAGGAGAGCGCGCGGCGCGCGCTGGAGGTGGCCGCCGCCGGGGGCCACCACATCCTGATGGTGGGCGAGCCGGGATCGGGCAAGTCGATGCTGGCCTCGCGCCTGACCGGGATCATGCCGCCACTCAGCCCCGAGGAGGCGCTTGAGGTCTCGACCATCTACTCGTTGGCCGCCCAGCCGGGCGACGGCACGATCTTCAAGGAGCGGCCCTACCGGGCACCGCACCACTCCGCATCGATGCCGGCGATGATCGGCGGTGGGCGGGACGCGAAGCCGGGCGAGATTTCGCTGGCCCATCGCGGGGTCTTGTTCCTCGATGAGTTGCCCGAGTTCTCGCGGCCCGTTCTGGAATCCCTCCGCCAGCCGGTTGAGACTGGCGAGGTCGTTGTAAGCCGGGCCACGGCCCATGTGAAATACCCTGCCCGCTTCCTGCTGGCAGCGGCGATGAACCCCTGCCGCTGCGGCTACTTGGGCGATGCATCTCGCGCTTGCTCGCGGGCGCCTAAATGTGGCGCCGACTATGCCGCGCGGCTGTCCGGCCCATTGATCGACCGCTTCGACATCCGCATCGAGGTGCCGCCGGTGACGCCGGATATGCTCAGCCTGCCACCTCATGGGGAAAACTCGGCCAAGATCAGCCACCGTGTCGTCGAGGCCCGCGCCGCCCAGGCGGACCGGATGAACGGCGCGCGCCTGATCAATGGCGAACTGGAGGGCGAGGTCTTGGACCGCGTCGCCACACCCGACGCCCCGGGTCAGGAGGTGCTGCGGGCAGCGGCGGAGAAACTGCGCTTCACCGCGCGCGGCTATCACCGGGTGCTGCGGCTGGCACGGACGCTGGCCGACCTGGAGGGTTCGGACGCGGTCCGAAAGGTCCATGTCGCCGAGGCGGTGGGATACAGGCGGGCGTTGGGATGAGATAACCTGTCGAAACCGTCAGATGACGGCTTTGAGCCCTTAGCGGACATGGATGTCCAGGATTTGGAAGTCCGCTGTGTGCCAAATGCAGACATTCGGATTGACGTCAGCCACCGCAGAGCCAATTGCATTGCCACCAGAGGTCCGATTCGAAAACGACGCCCGTTCCAAAGTGCTACCGGTTGCAAACTGGTAATTTATTCAACCTGTGCGAGAGTGTAAGGTCCGGATTGCACGTGAGGGGCATACTATCCGCGGCCGTCTCGTCTGCCTCGCCACTGGCCGAGGAGACCTCTCACGTCCAGGCCGCTTCGAGGCGCGGGGCTCCGGAGCATAGTGTGAGTCGTAGTAATGCCTAATAGCTGTCAAAGCCTCCATCGGCGCCGTGATGAAATGGTTCGCGAAGTTAAGCGGATCGACGATTTTTTGCGCCGTTTTGCGAGAATTTCTCAACGGATTGGAGCCGATCAAAAGTCGCAAGAGCGGATATTAAATTCGATGGCCGCAAAAGAGCCTTGGTTTCAGCGGCGCTGGCCGTCGCATTTGACCTAGCGGGTGTCCATATGCGCAACCCTCATCATAGGTGACGTCATCGATTAGCCGAGATGTTCTAAGCTTTCCGCGAGCGATGGATGTATTCTTGTATTGTCAGTCGGCCATACCTCCTAAGCCAGGCTGAGAACGCCGATGACGGCCATAGCTCCAAGAAAAGAAACCGCGGCCGTTTGCCGATAGCCAACCGCGAACAGAACCAGTGAAAGAATGAGAATATATGGATAGGGTTACGAGACGTCGAAGAACGCTTCGACCCAATTTGTTCTTGGGTTCAGTGCATCCACAGCGAGGACCCCCCGCCGATTTCCATGCAGTGGAGATCGGCAAAGTTACAGTAACCTAAATCATCGTTCTTATGGAACTGCGGTGGCCGCGTCGAGCTCACGGCAGAGCAAGCGGCCCATTCAAAGACGTAAATATCTGCGTCGACGTGCTCTTTAGAAATAAGGGACGCCTGCACCGCAGGCGTCGCAGAGCGACGGAATGGCGTCTTCGCATTGGCATGATCGAAGAGGTTTAGCCGCCCTAGACGATGTCTCCGCCCGCCCGCAGGCCAATGTCGGCGAGAGAATTCAACTCGGCAGCGCAAGCTTCGTTGAATTGCAAAGGTGCTTAAATAAAACAAATTTAGCGTGCAACATGTATATAAAAACATCATATAAGTTGAGTTGATCGCATTTTTTTGAAAATATCCAAATTCGTTCACAATCTAAACGAATTTTTACAGTATCTATTCATAAATATCTCGTCGCATATGGATCGGTGAAAGATCATGACAAAAATGAAAATGTTTCTGCGAGACTGCAATGGCGCTGTAACAATCGATTGGGTCACCTTAACCGGCGCCGTTCTCTTCGTGGGGATCATGGTCGTCTCTGCCATCTATAACAACGGCGTGAGTTCGCTTGTCTCAAACGTTAACTCTACGATGACGGACGCTGACCCGGGCGCCAATGTAGGCGTGGTCGAGAACCAGAATCCGTAAACCCAAGATTCTTGATCTATTATCGCGTAAATCACCTGTCATTGGTTATTCGCTAGTTGAGCGGGTCCGCATGTCTCAAATGGGTCAGTGAAAGAGGCTTGCGCCGTCAGCTAGAAACGTCGGCATCGTGCCGAAGAAAGACGCCCGGCCGTCCCTCCACGGCCGGGCGTCGTTCATCCAGAGATCCCGAGCGTCACGAGGATGCGCGTGACGGCATGTGTGGAGTTTCAGGTTCTGAGGATTTTGAGATGATGGAGCGCGGCGAAACGCTAAGAGCCCCACACACGCTGTCGAACAGCGTGCCTCCAATTTGGCGTTCGCCGCGCTCATAGGCCTCAATCAGATCTTCGCTTGCCCCCACCGCTGTTGCGAGAGCCTGACGAGACATTCCGAGCATCCACCGACGGTGCCGCACCCGGACGCCGACGGTGAGATCGGGATGGAAATCGAAGCGTTCACACGCGCTAAGCATTTTGCAGTTCCCCTCTTACGCGAACGACCGCCAATCTTTCGGCGCTCGTCATGCAAACAACCCATCAGGGAACGAAACCTTTCACATTCAGTTCACATTTCCCTCTCTCTTCGATTTTGCAACTTTGACGGTTCTTGTTGGCGTGTTTCTCGCCCATTTATGCGAGAGACTGTGCCTTAGCGGCATCGGGCAGCAACCGTCCTGCTATCGCCACATCAGGTCCCAACTTCCGCCAACTAAAATACGATACTTGCCCGCGAAGGTGATCGCCTCGTCCCCCTAATTCTGAGGTGGTCGCCTTCACATCGAAGCCTGACATCCAAGGCCAGAGATGAACTGCCCAGCCTGGCATGACGTCTTTCTCGTGGTTGGGGGAGGTTGCCGGTATTTACGTCCATTTCGAGAGAAATCAGAAGTCAACGGGGCTGAACGGCCTGGGCGAGATGGGCACCATCGCATCAATGCCGGCGATCATGAATGCTGTGAATGATGCTCTCTCCGGCGCGAAAGTGAATGAGATCGAGGCTCCAGCAACGCCGGATCGCATCTGGCGAGCCTGCCGGAATCGCATGTGAACCTGCCCCTTCAAAGCAATCTCGGTCGCGCCGGGACACTGAGCGCGGCCCATTCGCTATGTCTTCTTCTGGAACTTTTCTGACCTAGCCTCAAAGGCAGCTTTCGGGGTCGAACCGGACATTTGAAATTTTGCCCGAACGGCAGCTTCGTCCCGCATACCGGACCTCTGGCCCACGTCGAGTCTTGGATCCGCTCAAGGTCCGGCCTGCACCACGCGGCATCCGGACGCTATTCCCCTCTCGTCCAAAACCATGTAAACCGCCACCCTTCCGAAACACCAATCAAGGACCAAGGAGATGGGCTACAAGGTCGCCGTTGCGGGCGCCACGGGCAATGTGGGCCGCGAAATGCTGAACATCCTGGCGGAACGCCAGTTCCCCGCGGATGAAGTGGTCGCGCTTGCCTCGCGCAAGTCGCTGGGCACGGAATGCAGCTATGGCGACAAGACCCTGAGGACCAAGGACCTGGACAGCTACGACTTCGCCGGCACCGATATCGCGCTTTTCGCAATCGGTTCGGGGCCGACCAAGATTTATGGGCCGAAGGCCGCCAAGGCGGGCTGCGTGGTGATCGACAACTCGTCTTTGTACCGCTACGAGCCTGACATTCCTCTGATCGTGCCCGAGGTGAATCCCGGCGCCGTCGACCAGATGCGCAAGCGCAACATCATCGCCAACCCCAACTGCTCGACCGCGCAGATGGTGGTGGCGCTGAAGCCCTTGCACGACCGGGCCCGGATCAAGCGCGTGGTGGTCTCGACCTATCAATCCGTCTCGGGCGCCGGCAAGGCCGGGATGGACGAGCTTTGGGACCAGACCAAGGGGCTCTACGTGCCAGGCCAGGAGGTCGATCCGGCCAAGTTCCAAAAGCAGATCGCCTTCAATGTCATTCCCCAGATCGACGTCTTCATGGATGACGGCTCGACCAAGGAAGAATGGAAGATGGTGGTCGAGACCAAGAAGATCGTCGATCCCTCGATCAAGGTGCATGCAACCTGCGTGCGGGTGCCGGTGTTTGTCGGCCACTCGGAGGCCGTGAACGTGGAGTTCGAGGACCCGCTTTCGGCCGACGAGGCGCGCGAGATCCTGCGCGAGGCGCCGGGCATCATGGTCGTCGACAAGCGCGAGGACGGGGGGTATGCGACCCCGGTCGACTGCGTCGGCGATTACGCCACGTTCATCAGCCGCATTCGCGACGACATCACCGCCGAGAACGCGATCTCGTTCTGGTGTGTCAGCGACAATCTGAGGAAGGGCGCGGCGCTGAACGCGGTCCAGATCGCCGAGCTGGTTGGACGGCGCTGCCTGCAAAAGGCCTAACCCGCCAGACCCTTGACGCACGCTTGCGGACGTGGTCAATTCGCGTGGAACGCCCGTTCCACGCGAGAGGTTCATGCCGTTCAGCCATGCCCTTTGAGAGGCAATTCGACAGCGACGCTGCGCTCGAGAAGGCCATGCAGGCCTTCTGGGCGAATGGCTATGAGGCGACTTCGATGCAGGACCTGGTGGACTGCATGGGGGTCGGACGCGGTTCGCTCTACGGGGCCTTCGGGGGCAAGCGGTCTCTCTTCCTGCGGGCGCTTTCTCGCTATGACGAGCATTACCGCCAGCGATGGACCGACAGGCTGGCCGGGGGGCCGAGCCCCAGGGGGGCGATCCTCGCCGCCTTCGACGACGTGGCCGAGGCGGCGATGGACGGCACGCGGAAGGGCTGCCTGTTGGTCAACACCGCGCTCGAGATGTCGCCGCACGATCCGGAGGTCGCGGCGGCTGTCGATGCGGCGCTTGCCCAGATGGAAGACTTCTTCCGCCAGATGATCCGCGCGGGCCAGGAGGCGGGCGAAATCGGCGGACAGATCGACGCCGACGAGACCGCCGGCGCGCTGCTCGCCCTTATGGCCGGGCTGCGCGTTTTGGCGCGCGGCCGGCCTGACCCGGCGGTGCTTTGCGCCGTTTGCCGGCATGCGGATAACATGTTGCGATAAAATCGAAAAAAATTTTAGAGATTTGGAACGATCAGTCAAAACAGGGAGGAAAAGATGACTGTCTCTTATGTGGAACGCGACCAGGCCGATGCCGAGACGACGGCCTTCTACGACAAGGCCGAGGACCGCTTCAAAGCCCTGCTCAACATCTTCAAGGTCTTCGGCCATGTGCCGGAATACGGCAACGTCTTCACCGAGACGATCATGGCGATCCTGAAGGATGGTGAGCTGGATTGGCTGACCAAGGAGCTTTTGATCCTCAAGGCGACCCAGCGCAACGACTGCCAGTATTGCGTCGTTCAGCACGAGCGGCTGTGCGACATGCTGGGCATGCCCGCCGATAAGGTCGCCGATCTTGACGGCGACAAATACAAGACCAGCCCACATTTCACCGAGGGCGAGCGGGCGTTGCTGGACTTCTGCCTCCAGATCGGCGTCGATGCGAACAGGGTGCCGAAGGGGCTGTGGGACAGGCTGCATGCCCATTGGACCGAGGCCCAAATTGTCGATGCGGCTTTTGTGATCACCACCTATATCGCGGTCTCGAAGTTCGGCGACGCGTTGGGCGTCGAGCTGGAACCGATGTTCGACGGGGTGAAACCGGTGCTGACGATCAGCCACTGAATTGCGCCTCGAGGGGCGGCAGGGACACAGCGAGAACCATGCCTAAGATCGAAATCTTCACCGGCCCGAATTGCGTCTATTGCGAAAGCGCCAAGGCGCTGTTGCGCGAGACCGGGCTCGCGTTCGATGAGATCGACCTCGACGCCGATCCGGCCAATCTGAAAGATTTTCGCGCGCGCCTGCCGCGTGTCAAATCGCTCCCGCAGATCCTGGTCGACGGCGTCCACATCGGCGGGCTGGAAGACCTGCGTCTTCACCTGGCCGAGGGGCAGCTTGGGCGCTGATAGCCCTCTGCCGCGCCTCGCGCCCCGGCGGCGCCTGCTCAATTTCCGGTTGCTGGCTGCCAGGCGGTGTCGCTGCTCAGCTTGTAGGCCCAGGGCAGGCCGGCATTGCGCCATCCGTTCAGTTCGCGTTGTCCGGTTTCCGGGTTCTTGTCGCCCTCAAAACCCTCGACCAGGTTCCAAACATTCGTGTAGCCGGCATCGACTAGTTGGCGCGCGGCAATCGCCGAGCGTCCGCCCGACCGGCAGATCACGAAGACCGGGTCAAATCGCGTGCGTCCGGCCCGTTTCACGGCGGCATCGACCTAGGCCAGGAAATTCGGGTTTTCGGCCATCGCATACCGGCCGCGTTCGGCGTCGAAACGGTGGGTTGCGATCCGGACGGGAACGTTCGCATCCATCCCAGCCGCATGGCCGATGAAGGCGATCTCGATCGGGTCGCGCACATCGATGAAGACGATCCCCGGATCCGCGCTCAGCGCCGAATGGGCGTCCTGCGGCGTCAGATAGAGCCCGAGCGGGGTCTGTTTGGATTTCGGTAGCGCCGTCCCGACAACGCTCGATGCGATCTCGCCGGCGGCCGCGGGCAGCGCGATCGCACTGGCAAGGGCGATCGCGAGCACCGTTTTCAACATGGCTTTGGTCCTCTCTCTAGCGACAAAGCGGTTCAGCATTCCTCGCAGGTCCGAAGCCCGAAGATCGCGTAGGCCGGGCAGAATTTCAGAAATGCGGTGACTACCGGTACGATGCCGATCAAGCCCCAGGCACCGATCGTGCCGGTCAGCGTCAGGCCGATCAGCGCGACGCCGAGGATGATGCGGATTATCCGGTCGGCGCTGCCGAGATTGGCGGTGAATTTCATGGTGGTGTCCTTTCTGTTCTTGAGTCGCGGCGCAAGCGTGACTCCGAGCCGCGCGGAGGTCAGTGACATCGTCACCCTCAACGGGCATTTGCGAAGCGTCGTAGTGCCGCAGGGTCCACCAGGCGGATCTCGCCCCGGGTCAGGCCAATCCAGCCGCGGCGCTCAAAATCCTTGAGGATCCGCGAGACGACCTCGCGCGCCGTGCCAAGCTCCGAGGCGATCGCCTGATGGGTCGCGGCGACGGCAACTCCCGCTGCCGCCTTCTCCGCCAGCCAGCCGGCAAGGCGGAGGTCGACCCGGTGCAACAGCAATTCGTCGATCACCTCGACGAGTTCGATCATGCGCCGGGAGAAAACGCTCAGCGCGTGGGTGCGAAACTCGGGCTCCTGCTCGATCAGGTCGCGGAACACGGCCGCCGGCATGGCGATCGCCTCGACCGCGCCCTCGGCATAGCCATAGGCCTCGTAAGGCGCGCCCGACAGCAGGCAGGACGTGGTCATGACGCAACTGTCGCCCGGCGCGACCCGGTAGAGCACGACCGACCGGCCTGTCGGCCCCATATGCTCGACCCGGACGGCGCCTTTGAGCGGAATCAGGAAAGCGTCGGAGGAATCTCCCGGGCCGAACAGCTGGGCCCCGTCGTCGCAATGGATCCGGCTGCTGCGCCCGGCGATCGCGGCCTTGAGCTGGGGCGAGAGGCCGGGCGTCGCCTGGTCGAGGGCATCCTGTAGTATCTGAGTCATGGCGCCGATTCCCGATCCAACCCGATCGGCGCGAGCCTGCGCCCGCCGGATGTCTTCGGCAAGCGCCCCTAATGTCGCGCCACTGGCCGTGACAAGGCGCTTAGCGTGAGCGCAGGAAGCCCACCACGTCGTAGGTTTCGGCCAGGATCGGCTCGGCGATCTCGGCGGCACGGTTGGCGCCGTCCCCCAAGATCCGGTCGATCTCCGCCGGATCGGCCATCAAGCGGTTCATCTCGGCCGTGATTGGGGTCAGGTGGCTGACCGCCAATTCGGCGAGCCTCGGCTTGAAGGCGCCGAAGCCCTGGCCTGCGAACTCGGCCAGAACCTCCTCCAGGTCCGTCCCGGCCAACGCCGAATAGATGCCGACCAGGTTGCGTGCCTCGGGCCGGGCCTCCAGGGCTTCGAGGGTGTCGGGCAGGGGCTCGGGGTCAGTCCGGGCCCTGCGGATCTTGTTTGCAATGGCGTCGGCATCATCGGTCAGGTTGATCCGGCTCATATCCGAGGGATCGGACTTCGACATCTTCTTGGTACCGTCGCGCAAGGACATGACCCGGGGCGCTGGGCCGCCGATCAGCGGCTCGCAAAGCGGGAAGAAGTCCGGGCGCCCGAAATCATTGTTGAATTTCTGCGCAATGTCGCGGGCCAGTTCCAGATGCTGCTTCTGGTCCTCGCCCACCGGCACATGGGTGCCGCGATAGACCAGGATGTCGGCTGCCATCAGATTCGGATAGACGTAGAGCCCCGCCGAGGCATTCTCGCGGTTCTTGCCGGCCTTGTCCTTGAACTGGGTCATGCGGTTCAGCCAACCCAGCCGCGCCACGCAGTTGAAGACCCAGGCAAGCTCCGCATGGGCCGGCACCTGGGACTGGTTGAACAGGATCGAGCGTTTGGGATCGAGCCCGCAGGCCAGGAAGGCGGCGGTGACCTGCCTTGTGGCATCGGCCAGCTCCGACGGCTCCTGCCAGGTGGTGATCGCGTGAAGATCGACCACGCAATAGATCGTCTCCATGCCCCCGTCCTGCAATTCGACGAAGCGCTTCACCGCGCCCAGATAATTGCCGAGCGTTAGCTCCCCCGACGGTTGGACGCCGGAGAAGACGCGAGGCGTGTGTTTTGGGGCATCGCTCATGGCGGAAGCCTCTCTCATGGGCCGATTTCAGCGGCCCTCTATGGGGACCGGCCCCAACTTCGTCAAGTCGGCCATGGCATTGACGGCACTATCGCCTTACATCTGAGCGGATGAGCGAGCAGTCGTCGCAATCCATCCCGGCCGAAGACCGGGTGCCGGTGCATCCCGTCCTGTGGATCATGGTGGCGGTCATGGTCGGGTTCGAGGTGGTCTTCGCCGCTGCCGATACGGGCTGGCTGCCCGATTGGCTGGGACGGTCGCATTTCTACTATCGATTTGCCTTTGTCGATGCGCTGTTCGATCACGCGCTCGGAACACGAGTGCTCGACTTCCCGGTCGCGCCGATGGATGCGTTGCGGCCGCATACCCTTCTGACCCATGCGTTCCTGCATGGGGGCTGGCTGCATTTGGCGCTCAATGGCGCCGCCTTTTTGGGTCTCGGCCATGCGCTGGTGCAGACGATCGGGATCGCGCGTTTTCTCGGTATCTTCGCGCTCACGGCGATCGCTGGGGCGCTGGCCTTCGGGTTCATCGCCGAGGCTCAGGGCGTGATGGTCGGGGCGTCCGGGGCGCTCTTTGGAATGATCGCGGTGATCACTGCCTGGCAGGAACGTGCCTTGCGCCGCGCGGGGCTCAGCCGGGCGCCGATCTGGCGGCGTATCGCGGCGCTCGTCGCGCTCAACGTCTTCCTTGCCATCGGGCTTGAGGGAATGCTCGCCTGGGAGGCGCATCTGGGCGGCTGGGTCGCTGGCTGGCTGATGGCGCTCGTGATCCGCCCACGCTTTGGGCCGTTCAGTCAGGTTCCTGTCGATCGGGCACCTGACGATCGGGCGGCGTTCGACGAAGCGCCGCGCGAAGATCTCCCGGACGCATCGCGCCCAGCGTCCACGCTGCCGCCGCGAAGCTGAGCGCACCGAGGGCGACGATCACAATCAACCCGGCAATGCGCCAGTCGGGAGCGATGGCCGCGATGGCCTCGGCCAATCCCAGGATGATGGCCCCCATGACCAGCGAAGCGCCCAGGATCCTGGGCCAGCGGTGCGCCAGCCGTTCATCCACCGCGACCCCTGTCCCGAACCGCTGCGCCCCGCGCCAAAGCAACGCCAGGTTGACCCAACCGGCCAGCGTCGTGCCCAAGGCCGCGGCCAGATAGCCGATCACCGGCGCGCCGCCCACCGCCACGACGATGTTTACGACCATCGAGACCAGCGCGTAGTTGAGCGGCGTGCGCGTATCCTCACGCGCGAAGAAGGCCGGCTGGATGACCTTCTGCAGGACGAAGGCGGGCAGCCCGAGGGCATAGATGGTCAGGGCCGTCGCGGTCGCCGCCGTGTCTGCGCCCGTGAAGGCGCCGCGCTCAAACAACACGCCAGTGATCAGGACCGGCAGGGCAATAAACGCTACGGTCGCCGGCAGCGTCAGCAGAAGCGAGAATTCGGCCGCCCGGTTCATCGCCCCAGCCGACGCCGCTGCATCGCCCGCGCGGACCCGCCGCGAAAGCTCCGGCAACAGCACCACGCCGATCGCGACGCCGACGACGCCCAGCGGCAATTGGTAGAGCCGGTCCGCATACCACAGCCAGCTAACCGCTCCGTCGAAATAGCTGGCGACCTGGGTGCCGACCAGGAGGTTGATTTGCATGACCCCGCCGGCCAGCGCCGCCGGGATGCCCAGCGCGATTAGGCGGCGCACATCCCGCGTCAGCCGTGGCATCCGCAATCGGAGTTTCATGCCGGCGCGTCCTGCCGCGAGCGCGACCAGGGCGAGTTGCGCGATACCGGCCACGAAGACCGCCCAGGAAAGCGTCGGGCCCACTTCCCAGCCCGCCGCATGTGCCAGCAGCATCGCCGCGATGAGCACCACATTCAGTAGAACCGGTGCCGCCGCGGCGGCGGCGAACCGGCCGAAGGAATTGAGAATGCCGGAGAAGAGCGCTGCCAGCGAGATGAAGACGATGTAAGGAAAAACCACTCGCGAGAACGCCACCGCCAGGTCAAAACGCTCGCCGCCATCGGAGCCGTCGAACCCGCTGGCCAGCGCCAGAACGAACCAGGGCATGGCAAGCTGAGCGATGACGGTCAGCGCGATCAAGGCGGTCAGAAGGACCGACATGGCCTCCTCGCCAAATCGCCGCGCGGCGTCCCGGCCCTCGCCCTCCAGCTTTTTTGCGAAGAGCGGGATGAACGCCATGTTGAAGGCGCCTTCGGCGAAGAAGCGCCGGAACATGTTCGGCAGGCGGAAGGCGACAAAGAACGCCTCGGCCACAGGGCCGGACCCCAAGAACGCCGCGATCAGGATATCGCGCATGAAGCCCAGCACCCGGCTGGCCAGGGTCCAGCCGCCGACCGTCGCGAACCCGCGCAGCAGCCGGATCGGCGCGGACGGGGCCACGGTGCCGTGCTCCCGATCGGCGGATTGGCTCATGCCACGGTGCTCATCGCTGAAGCGCGGCTTGTTTATCGGGCTCGGGCGCCAACGGACCCTCTATCGCCTCGATCAGCCGGCGCTCGATCAGCTTCAGCTTCTGCGGGCTGCGGATCTTGTGGCCGAACAGATCCTTCACATAGAAAACGTCAACCGCATGTTCGCCATAGGTCGCGATCACCGCCGAGAAAATGTTGATATTGAGCGAGGTCAGCGTTCGGGTCAGCAGGTAAAGCAGGCCCAGCCGGTCCCGGGCATTGACCTCGATCACCGTGAACAGCTCGGACCCGTCATTGTCGAATACGATGCGCGTCGGCACGGTAAAGCCTACTTCACGCGCCTTGACGCGATACCGCTCGCGCAGCACGTCGCGGGTGACGACCTCGCCCTTGAGCGTGCGCTCAATGGTCTTGCGTAGGCGCCCGAGCCGGCTTCGCTCGAAGGGGTGGCCTTCGCGGTCCTGGATCCAGAAGGTCGAGCAGGCCATGCCGTCGGCGGTCGTATAGGTGCGCGCATCGACCACGCTGGCGCCGGCCATCGCGAAGGCACCGGCCATGCGCGCGAAGATGCCCGGATGATCGGCCATGTAGAGGCAGGCCTTGGTGGCATCATGGCTCTCGTCCGGCAGAAACCGGCTGGCGATAAGATCGGCGCCCACATCGGACCTGGCGGTAGCCTGGGCAAGCTCGGCCATGATCGCCTGGGTGTCGGTATCGAGTCCCAGCCAATACGGCGGGTAGTGCCGTTCGAACTCGGCGGCAATGTCGGCGTCCGGCCAATCCGGAAGACGCGCGGCCAGGGTCTCGCGCGCTTCCTCGACCCGGCTCGCGCGGCTCAACTCGTCGCCGCCGCCGGTCAGGTAGTCGCGGGTGTCCCAGTAGAGGCGGCGCAGAAGCTGCGCTTTCCAATTGTTCCAGACGCCCGGGCCCACGCCGCGAATATCGCAGACTGTCAGGACCAGCAGCAGGCGCAGCCGGGTCGGGCTCTGCACGATCTCGGCGAAGTCCTTGACCGTCTGCGGGTCGGACGTGTCGCGCTTCTGAGCCACGTCCGACATCAGCAGGTGATGGCGCACCAGCCAAGCGACCATTTCGGTCTCGGCCCGGTCGAAGCCAAGGCGCGGGCACAGATCCGCGGCGATCTCGGCGCCGACTTTGGAATGATCGCGCGGGTCGCCCTTGCCCAGATCGTGGATCAGCAGCGCCATGTAGAGGACCCGGCGGTTGATCCCGCCCTTGATGATCTCGGTCGCGACCGGATGCTCTTCGGCCGCCTCCAGGTTCTCGATCCGGTTCATCGTGACGATCACCTGGATCGTGTGCTCGTCCACCGTGTAGTGGTGGTACATGTTGAACTGCATCATCGCCACGACGCGGCCGAATTCTGGAATGAACCGGCCCAGCACCTCGGTCTCGTTCATGCGCCGGAGCAGCCATTCGCCGTTCTCCGCGTCCATGAGCATCTCGAGGAATAATTCGATCGCTTTGGGGTCTTGGCGCAGCTTGTCGTCAATCAGGTGCAGGTTCTGCGTCACTAACCGCATGGCGGCGGGATGGATATGGGCGTCGAGCCTCGCGCCCTCCCGGAAGAGCCGCAGGATGTTGATCGGGTCCTCGGCGAAGACATTGTCGTCGCGCACGGTCAGCCGGCCGTCGCGCACCACGAAGACGTCCTGAGACGCCCCGGTCACCCCCCGGAAGCTCAGCGCGCGCAGCAGCGTCGAAAGCCGTGGCGGCGCCTTGGCGTGCTGTGCCTCCAGCGCCGCCGAGAAGATCCGGGTCAGGTCGCCCACATTCTTGGCGTGGCGGAAATAGGTGTGCATGAAATGCTCGACCGCGCGGCGCCCGTCATGGTCCTCGAAGCCCATCCGCTCGGCGATCTCGATCTGGCGGTCGAAGGTGAGCTGTTCCTGTGCCCGGCCAGCCAGGTCATGCAGATGGCATCGCACGGCCCACAGGAACTTCGCCGCGTCGGCGAAGCGTTGAACTTCCTCCTGGGTGAAGACCCCCATCTCGACCAGGTCCCAGGCGCTGTCGCTGCGGTAGAGATAGCGCGAGATCCAATGGAGCGACTGCAGATCGCGCAGGCCCCCCTTGGCCTCCTTGATGTTGGGCTCGAGCAGATAGCGCGAGCCTCCGTGACGCTGGTGCCTGGTTTCGCGCTCGGCCAGCTTCGCCTCGACGAAATCCTGCTTGGTCCGCGCGAAGAGCGTGTTCCAAAGCCGCGGCAAGAGTTGTTCGAACGGCTCGACGTCTCCACACAGGAAACGGGTCTCCATCAGTGCGGTGCGCACTGTCAGGTCGGCGGTCGCCCAGCGCATGCAGTCATCGATGCTGCGCACCGAGTGGCCGACCTTCAGTTTCATGTCCCAGAGCATGTAGAGCATGCTTTCGATCACGCTCTCTCCCCAGGCGGTCTGCTTGTAGGGGGTCAGGAACAGCAGATCGACATCCGAGAAGGGTGCCATCTCGCCCCGGCCGGTGCCACCCACCGCCGCCACCGCCAATTGCTCGGCCTTGGTGCGGATCGACGCCGGGTGCAGCCAGGTGCTGCAATAGTGGAAGGTCGCGGCTACGACCACGTCGCTGACATGGGCGTAGCTGCGCGCGGCGCGCAGACCCGCATGGGGCTGCTCCAAGAGGCCATCGCGCACCCGCTGGCGGCCCCTCTCATAGGCTGCCGTCAGAACGGGCACGATTTCGGAGGAACGATGTTCCGCAGCCGCACCAGCGACACGATCGATCTCGGTCGTCAGTTCATTGAGGTCGAGAATCTTCGCTGCTGGCGCGATGAGGTGGAAGAGCCCGGCAAAGGTGGGCGCATCCGTTGTGCGGCTCCCGCGCCGCTCATTGGTCCTCGTGCCGGGCAACTGCAATGGTCACGACCCCGAGCCCAGGAAACCGGGCGCCGGGTCCAGGACCTCGAACCGCCCGGGCGCCACCTGAAGCACGGCCATCGCTCGGCGATTGGTTCCATCTGGCAGGAAGACGATGGGGCCCAGTGTCCCTTGGAACCCGCGCGGCCGGGCAATTTCATTCCGGGCGAACGGCTGCCGCGATCCGACCTGCCTGGCATCGGACAAAAGCTGCCCCGCAATCTGCACCGAGTCATAGCCCAAGACCGCGATGAAAGGCGGGCTGCCGCCGTGCCGTGCCGCGTAATAGCCCGAGAACCGGTCCAGCCGATCCGGATCCGGCGCCGGGAACCAGCCGCCCTGCAGCGCAGCTTCCTTCAGGGTCTCGGACCCGTTCCACTGGCCAAGCCCGATATATCTGACATCCGCCGGGTCAAGCCCGTTATAGTCGAGGAACGCCGCGACCGACCGCAGCCCCTGGCCGCTATCAGGCAACAGAACCGCGTTGGCGCCGAAGCCCAGCGCATCGCTGGCAAAGGGTTCGGATGCGTTCTGGATTCCCTGGAACGTGCGCGAGTAGCTCGAGGCGGTCGTGATCGTGGCGCCTTGACGATTGGCCGCGCGCTCTGCTCCGGCCAATGCCGCTTGGCCATATTCGGTTTGCGGATAGAAGACCGCGATCTGCCCCGCCCCGCGCGAAGCCGCGAAGCCGATGATCCGCTCCGCCTCTGACTCGGGCAGAAAACCGCTGACGAAGACCGGCCCGCCCGCCACCGAACTGTCGGTCGAGAACGAGATTACGCTCAGCCCGGTGCGCGCGGCGACCTCGCCGACCCCGGCCGTGTTGGTGCCGAATAGCGGACCCAGGATCAACGCCGCGCCGTCGGCCGCCGCGCGCTCGGCCATGGCGCGCGCGGTCTGGGCGTCGCCGCGCGTGTCGTAGATCTCGAGCTGCATCGTCGGATCGGCCAGATCCACCATCGCCATGCGCGCGGCGTTGGCCAATGCGTTGCCCGCGGTCGCTGCGCCCTCGTTCAGCCCGCTCAACGGCACAAGCAGTGCGACCGTGACCGGCTTCGACGGATCGACCTCGCCGGGGCGCAGCGTTGGCTGGGTCTGCTGGACGGGCGGAAGCGTTGCCGTGCCGGGGCCCGCCCCGCCCCCGGGACCGCAGGAGGTCAGCAGGCCCAGGGCCGCGGCCGCGATCAGGGCTCGGGACGTGACGCGGAGAGCGCTGAGCATGGTAACCTCTCATTCTCTTTTTCTGGCGCAGTCTTTAAGACAGATTCACCAAACCCGCTGACTGGTCAAACCCGATCACTAAACCGGGCCTTGTCGGCCTCGAACGCGGCAGCATTTTGACGGACGTTATGAGCGCGCGCGCAGAAAGTAAACGCAGAGGGGGCGCTGCCGCAGATGGCGAGGGGCTGGCGCCCATGCTCGATCCGGGCCTTTACATGGTGGCGACACCGATCGGCAATGCGCGGGATATCACCCTGCGGGCGCTGGATATTCTAACCCGTGCCGATGCCATCGCCGCCGAGGATACCCGCCAGACCCGCAAGCTGATGGGGATACATGGTATCGCCTTGGCCGGGCGGCCGATCGTCTCCTATCACGACGGGAATGGCCCGCAGCGCCGCCCGCAAATCCTGGAATGGCTTCGCCAGGGTCTCAGCGTTGCCTATTGCTCGGATGCGGGCACGCCGATGATCGCGGATCCTGGCTTCCGCCTGGTTGAGGCGGCCTTGGATGCGGAATTTTGCGTTGTCGCGGTTCCAGGGGCCTCCGCCATCCTGTCGGCGCTGTCGGTCGCGGGCCTGCCCACCGACCGATTCCTCTTTGCCGGATTCCTGCCCCCAAGGCCCGGCCCGCGGCGCAAGGCGCTGGCCGAGCTTGCGGCGGTGCCCGCGACGCTGGTCTTCTATGAGAGCCCGCGGCGTGTCCCGGCGGTGCTGGCGGATATGGCGGCGGTGCTGGGCGGGGTGCGATTGGCGGCCGTCTCGCGCGAGTTGACCAAGCGGTTCGAGGAGACCCGGCGTGGCACGCTTGCGGAACTCGCCGAGGCCGCCGAGGCGGCCGGCGCCCCGAAGGGCGAAGTGGTGATCGTGGTCGGCCCGCCGGAACGGCACGCCGCGCTGGATCCCGAGGCGCTCGATGCCGCGCTGAGCGTCGCCATGGCCGAGGCGTCGGTAAAGGACGCGGCCCGCGCGGTCGCCGAACGCCTCGGCTTGCCGCGCCGCGAGGTCTATGCTCGGGCGCTTGAACTGGCCGGACGATGAGCCGCCGCCGGGGCCGGGCCAACTATTTGAGCGGCCTCTCGGCCGAGGATCAGGCCCTCCGTGCCTATCAGCGGCGAGGCGCCGAACTGCTCGCCCGGCGGCACCGGAACGAGGCCGGCGAGATCGACCTGATCTTCAGCCAGGACGGCATTTTGATCTTCGTCGAGGTGAAAAGGCGAAAAAATCGGGCGGAATTGCACGAATCTATTACCGAAAGGCAATGGGAACGCTTGGGATTGGCGGCAACACACTATATGGTGCGGTTCGCGAACCAGACGGGCACGATCCGTGGTTGCCGCTTCGACGCCGTTCTGATCGGCGCGGATGGCCGCTTCGAGATCATCGAGAACGCCCGCAGTTTCGACGAGCAGTGAGGCGGAGCAGGAACATGAAATCGAAGACGATCCTGGCGGCCGCATGCCTTTGCGGGCTTGCGTTGACCGCATGCGCACCGGCCCTGGTGGGCGGTGGTGCCGTTATTGGCCGTTCAGTTGCGCAGGAGCGCACAACAATGGACGCGCTCAAGGACAAGGAGATCGAGATCAAGATCTCGCACGAACTGAGCAAGCGTTCCGGCGAGCTCTACCGCGATATCGCGGTCGATGTGGTCGAAGGGCGCGTGCTCTTGACCGGCTCGGTGCCCGAGCCCGAGGACAAGGTCACGGCCAACCAGGTCGCCTGGTCGGTCGAGGGCGTAAGCTCGGTCCAGGACGAGCTGACCGTAGCCGAGGATAGCAGCGTTAAGTCCTATTTCACCGACGTGCGGATCTCGAATTCGCTGAGATTCAAGCTGCTCAGCAATAGCAAGGTCAGTTCGCAGAACTATAATGTAGAGACGATCAACCGGGTCGTGCACATAACGGGCTTGGCCAAATCCAACTCGGAACTGGATCGGGTGATCCGTTACGCGCAGGAGATCAAAGGGGTCGAGCGGGTGGTCAGCCATGTGCTGACGATCGACGATCCCCGCCGGGTCAAGGTGACCGGCACCGAAAGCGCCGGCTAAGCCGGCATACGAAAACGCCCCGTGCGCGGAACGCCGCGCGCGGGGCAGATTGGCGGGCCGCCTTAGCTCTCGTGGCGGCGTCTCAGTGCCGCGGGGGAGACCATGCCGCTTTCCGTTGCCATCCAGATGGACCCGATCGAGGCGGTCGACATCCGTGCCGACTCGACCTTCCGGATCGCGCTCGATGCACAAGAGCGCGGGCACGATCTCTTCTACTACCATGTGCCGGACCTGGTCTGGGACGCCGGACGGGTTCTGGCGACCGGCTGGCCGCTGGAGGTGAGGGCCGAAGAAGGCGATCACTTTCTGCTGGGCCCGCGCGAGACCCGCGATCTGGGCGATATGGACGTGGTGCTGCTGCGCCAGGATCCGCCCTTCGACATGGCTTATGTCACGAATACGCATCTGCTGGAGCGGATTCACCCCCAGACGCTGGTGGTCAACGACCCCTTCTGGGTGCGCAACTGCCCAGAGAAGCTTCTGGTCCTGGACTTCATCGACCTGATGCCGCCCACCATGATCGCCCGCAGCCTCGAAGCGCTGCGCGCCTTCAAGGAGCTTCACGGCGACATGATCCTCAAACCCCTCTACGGCAATGGGGGCGCGGGCGTGTTCAAGCTTGAACACGGGGACAGTAATCTGAACGCGTTGCACGAGCTCTTCATCAACATCAACCGCGAGCCGCTGATCGCGCAGAAATACCTGCCTGACATCGAGAAGGGCGACAAGCGCGTGATCTTGGTCGAGGGCGAGCCGGTCGGCGCCATCAACCGCATACCGGCGGCGGGCGAGACCCGGTCGAACATGCATGTCGGCGGCAAACCCGAGAAGATCGCGCTTGATGACCGCGACCGCGAGATCTGCGCCCGCATCGGACCCACGCTGCGCGAGAAGGGACTGATCTTCACCGGGATCGACGTGATCGGCGGGTGGCTGACCGAGATCAATGTGACCTCGCCCACCGGCATACAGGAACTCGAGCGCTTTGACGGCACCAATGTCGCCGCCCTGATCTGGCAGGCGATCGAGGCGCGCCGCGGCGGGGCTAACCGGACGGCTTGATGCGCCGCTCGTTCCGATTGCGGGCGCTCAACCTGATCCTCAGGCTAACGGTCAAGACCGCGCTCGCCTGGATGAAGACCCCGCAAGGGTTCCGCGCCCGGTTCGAGCGGGACGCGCGCTTGTTTTGCCGGGCGCCCGAGGACGCGAATTTCGTCGCCGATACGATCCGGCGCGCCCCCGGAAACGGCGAGGGGCTGATCAACGCGCTTTGGGCCAGCCGCGGGCGGCCCGACCGGCACCGGGTGATCCTCTACTTGCATGGCGGGGCCTATCTGGCTGGGTCGAGCCGGACCCATAGGCATCTGGGTGCCTGGCTGGCGGGGGCTGCGGGGGTCCGCGCGGTGCTGCCCGACTACCGCCTGGCGCCCGAGCATCCATTTCCCGCGGGGCTGGAGGACGCGCTGGCGGCCTACCGGCATCTGCTGGCCTCGGGTTATTCCGGGAACCGGATCGCGCTGGCCGGGGATTCCGCTGGGGGCGGGCTGGTCTTTGCGCTCTATCTCAAGCTGGTGGAATTGGGGCTCGAGCCGCCCGCCTGCCTGGCCGGGTTCTCGCCCTGGGTGGACATGACCATAGATCGGAAG